>NZ_JARAKC010000001.1:0-950132 GCF_049887195.1 Mesorhizobium abyssinicae | reverse complement strand
CCTCCCAGACAAGCTGGCTCTGGATGACCGCCGGAACGGGATTGGGCTGCGGCTGATCAAGCCACGGGATCACGGTTTCACCCGCTCGGCTTGGAAAGGCTTGGGCAAACCGTGAGTGGAAGATAGCCAGCGCCGCGAGGGCCGCGCTGCCTTTAGCAATGAATTCGCGTCGTGGAAGGTAATACATGATGATTTCTCCTCCAGTGAAAAGCTGTTTTCTCCTCCAGTGATAAAAGTGATGGCGGCCGGAATAGCGCAAACGAGAGGCCGGCCGAGGCGGCAGTCTTGAGAGCGCGCGGAACAACGCGAGTTGGAATCGCGCCAGATCTTAAGGCGGAGTCTCCCGCTCTCCGTTGCCGGCTCCGTCAGGTCCCAGCCAGCAGTAGTTAAGTATACGCCTGATCTGCGTTCATGGCGAGCGCGACGCGCCGACGCTCCGGAGTAGTCGAGGGAGTTGATCGGGTATACGCTTCTCAATCACCGTGTCGGCCCAGGGAGAGCCAGATGCGTGAACTGATTGGAAGCGTGCTCATCTATTTGACTGCTCTCACGACCGCCGAAGGCAGTCCGCTTCACGAGGCGGTCAAGAACGGGGACCCTGCCGCTATCGCAGCGGCCCTCGATGCAGGGGCGGCCATCGAGGAGCAGGACAGGGGAGCCACTCCTCTCTTCCTGGCAGTTCGCAGCCACCATCCCGAGGCGGCGGAACTGCTGATCAGCCGCGGCGCGGGTGTGAGCAAGGAGTCGGCGCTCGGTCTGCCGATCACCGTTGCTGTCCTGAAGGGTTACGCCGACCTCATGCAACTGTTGTTGTCACATGGCGCTGACCCCAATGCCAAAGCGAGAGGCGGCGAGCCCATGTTTGCACTTCGCGGTCGCGAACGGCTGCCTCGATTGCGTCAAGGTGCTCGTTGAAGCCGGCGCAGACGTGAACGCCATCTGGATCCAGGGCGACCCCGCCCGTCTACCGGGCATTATACGCCCTACCACCTTGCAAAGCACGACGACCGTGCCGACATCGCCGCCTACCTGCAGGCTCATGGGGTCGTCATTCTGAAGCCCGAGCCGATTTCCGCGAAGCTGGCAATCGGTGACCCGGCAAAGGGCGCGGCGTTCTTTGCTCGACAAACGACAGCCGCACCTCGCCGGCACGTTTACGCATCGGAACCCCACGCAACATCGAATTTAATTCAATATCGCATGGCCGTTTCAGTTCCGTTAGCCAACCCTAAAATAACCTTGCCGCGATTTGGCGGTCGCACTAGACTCTGGCCTTCTCAGAACGTGCCCAGTCCTCCGGATTGACAAAGGGGGGTAGCGAATGCGCCACGTTTTGCTTTTGCTTCTGTTTGTGCTTGTACACATTCCGATTGTATCGCATGCCGCCGCCATCCACGACGCCGCCATGGAGGGCGATGTCGCGGCGATCACGGCGGCACTCGATGCAGGTGCCGGAATAGATGAGAGCGATGGCACTGCCACGCCGCTCTATCTTGCGGTGATGCTGGGCCACATCGATGCGGCAAAATTGCTCATAGAACGTGGTGCGGACGTCAACGCCCAGACGACTTGGGGCCCTCCGCTGATGGCGGCCGTGGGGAAAGACAAGATCGATCTGTTAAATCTGTTGCTGGAGCGGAATGCAGATCCAAATTCCAACCGTGACAGCGAATCCGCCCTCCACGTCGCCGTCACTCTCGATTGTCTCGATTGTGTGAGGGCGCTGGTCGAGGCCGGCGCAGACGTGAATGCGAAGACAACGGGCGGCAAGACGCCGCTCCATATCGCAAAGAGCCGGGGGCAAGCCGAAATTGCCGCCTATCTTTTGTCGCACGGGGTTGTCTTGCCAACACCGGCTCCGATCTCAATGAAATTGGCTTCTGCCGATGTCGAGAAAGGTCGAACCTACTTCGCCCGCGTGTGTGTCAGTTGCCACACTGCCGAACCGCAGGGAGGGAACAAGATAGGACCCAACTTGTGGAGCGTCGTCGGCCGCGACAAGGCATCCGGGGCAAATATGCGTTACTCCGATACCTTGCTGAGTTGGGAGGGCGTATGGACGTACGAGGACCTGAACAGATATCTCTTCGGGCCTATGCTCACCACGCCGGGCGTTAAGATGGAGACGCCTGGTGTCCCGGAGGAGACTGAACGGGTCAACGTGATCGCATACTTGCGCACACTCAGTGACAAGCCGATCCCGCTGCCCTGAACGCGGGCGCATCTCAACTTGGGAAAGATACTATCTGCCATGCTGGCGCGTCCGGGCCGACCTATCCCCTGGCGGTTTCAAAACCCCGTACTCAGGCGAACGCGCGGCTCGGTCGGCCTCATGTTCCGCTATCCTCAGCCGCGCTGGAACAATTTCCGCACCCCGTAAGTGTTTCACGCGGCCGATTAGCCCCAGCGCTGCCCAAGCGTCGGGGCGTTGTTATGATTGAAGCGTCCTTGGGTACAGTGCTGAACCTAGCCAACCCCACTGGGACTTCTAAAAACCAAATCGGATCCAGACGCGCCTGCGATAGCACCGGGTGCGCCGTCGGCCATGCCGCCAATAACGACGACAGACCCGTCTCCAAACGCGTCGCCTGTGGTGGCGGTGCCAGCGACGGTGGTAGACAGGCTGCAGCTCCGCTTGAGAACCTTCATCGCCGAAAGGCTCCGTTTCCGGCGCGTCGAGGTCATCCAAAATCCCGTTCTTTCCGACGGATGGCACGCCGGCAACAGCGTTGAGGGGCTGAACCGCGCTCGCAAGGACCGCAGCTCCTGCAAGGCCAAACATTGCTGTCAGAAATGATCGCCGATCCATCAAAACCTCCCAATTATCGCCTGCCCAAAGGGGCTGGCACTGCGTTTGAACGCATGTGGAGAGGCTCGGTTCCTGACCGGGCTGGATCAAGGCTACTATTTCGTTATTGCGACTCTGACAGTAACCCTAGTCTAGGGCCTCGACTTGTCCACCTTAGCGAGCAAGTCTGTCGATAGCCCCGCCTTGGAAAGCCTGCGCCAATAGCGCGGCGAGCCATTCCCCTTCGTCCAGAGGCGCACTAGCTGGGAGCATTTTCCGCAGAACCCGCTCCAACATCGCGATGTTCGTCGGGTTCGCAGTTACCCACACACTGCCCACGCATGAACGCTTCCCCCCGGAACCGTTTGCGGCCTGACCCGCTAGTCTAGATGACACGGGACATCGCCGGTCGGGCCACCCACCCCTTGGAGGGGAAGTATTGATCCAGCATCCATATGAGTGGCGTCGCAAACGACTTCTTCGGCGACTGAAGTCCGATGCTCAAGCGCATTGGTCTTAGCGGCGAAACATATAGCCCGCTATCTCATTGACTTCCCAGACTGGCGAGTGTGAGTCCCTTTCTCGTCAGTCACTTTGCCAGACAAGACCCGCTGCCTCCTTCTATGCGGCGGGTGTTTTTTGTGAGAGATCCCGCATGCGACTTGGCGAAATCATCGCGGAAATGTTTGCGGCGCTTCTCGTCGTAAGCGTCGTTGCCATTTTGTTTTTCCTAGGCGGAAGGCCGTTCTGGCCCGACCACCAAGCGAAGATGGTCATTGTCCTGTCGCAGGATGCAATGACGACGGCATCGATTAGATCGTCAGCTCGACCACACCTACCCGATACGGTTGACGCCGAACTGGTGCGGCCGAGACCGTTCCAGGACTAGGAGGTCGGTTGGAAGACATAATGACACCGCAGCAGTCGCGAGCAGCAAGAGCGCTGTTGATCGCGCGTGCGGCTTGGCGCCAAGTGCAATCTTAGCGAAACAACGAACAGCGAATTTGAGAACGGGGAAAGAAAACCGCATCCCGGCAAAGTCGCCGCTATGCTGCTGGCTTTCGAAGGAGCGGGATTGTCTTTCCGGTCGAAGGCGGCCCCTCCCTAGCGCGCTCTGAGGGTCAGACTGGCACACCGACAATAGAAACTGGCGCCGCCGGCAAACCAATCGGGCGGCGGAATAGAAGCCGACAGGGTCGCTTCGGAAGAACTCCATCACAGAACGGCTGTTGGTTGTGTCAGTTGTCGTGCAGTCGACGGGCAAGGCGGACCCCTGGTCCTCCTCCATTCTGTGAAATGAATTCGATCCCTGCTCCCTCAAAGGCGGCACGAATAGCCTGAAGGGTTTTGGGTTTAAGATGATCGCCCTGTTCCAGACGGGTAATCGTTTGCGTTGCGACGCGCGCCACTTCGGCTAGTTCACGTATGCCCCAGCCAAGAGCTGCTCGAGCCATCCTGCACTGGATTGCGTATATTTCATCACTATGTGATGATTTTTGTTGCCCGCTCACGTCTCTACCTGTAGTCTTTGGCCGCACAATAAACGGCCGGAAAAGGTGCTCGAACACCAATTCCGACCTGACCACAACCTAAGCTTCAGGGAGCTCGGATCATGGCTGATTCCGACAATACCACGCCTTTGTCTTTCGTCACTCGGCGGCTGCTGATGATGCAGATTGTTATCGCGGCCGGACTGGGACCATTTGGCGCTCGGGCGCGCGAGAATATCTCGATCAAGGGCCGGCCGGACGATCCAGCTCTTCGGTTGTGTGAGAGCTGGCACGAGGTTCACCGCTCGACCTTGGTGCTATGCCGGCAACAGCAGCAGTTGGAGACATATCTCGTCAAAGCGATCGGCTTTCCCTGTGCTAAGATGCAGCTTCCCGCCGGCGGGGAAAAGACGGCCCATTCCGTCGAGAGTCTCGACGAACTCTATTCTCCCGACAACGAAGCGGCATGGGGTAGGGCGTTTGCGGATCTAGCCGCACATCAAGCGCGCTGGGACGCTGCTGATGTCGAGATCGGGTTTTCGAGAACTGACGAACTAATACAGCGATCGGAAGCGGCGGAACAGGCGCTTTTGGATGACCTGCCGCTGACTCCGGCATGCTCCGTTGGAGGTGTATTGGCTAAGCTCTTGGTTATCCTAAGCTACGGTGAACACTGGGAGAATCCAGCCGAATTCCCCTGGCCTCATGTCCGGTCGGTGCTCGATGACCTTGCCCGCTACCATCGCATTGATCCGAGAACCATCGTCGCTTCATCCGCGCAAGGAAGGCATCAGGAATGCAAAGGAAGCGCTGACGTATCGGGGATTTCGCCGTGACGGCGATCGCGTGGGTGTGCTCTGGCGGCCATTTGCAGAGAAGACATAGTGGGCCCCCCTGGTCTAAGTGTTGGAGTGTCTGCAAGCGCTTCTCACTGAAACCAGCTGGAACGCACGATAATCCCGGCCAACCGGTGTCCCTTTAACTGAGCGCCATCGCCTCTCTTGGCGATTAGCTGGGAGACGAAACCGCACCGCGCAAGTCATTGCACGCTATGGCCCTACCATATGAATTTCGTGCTTCCCTTCGCCGTCCGGAGGACTCTGATGGCGGGTCGATCCACCATTGGGAGAGCGACCGCGATGGCAGAAGAAACCCGGACTGGCCCCCAGGAGTTCGTTGGGGCCAACGACAACGGCGACCCGGTCAGCCCCGAAGGTCGCCAGGAACTCACGCCGGCGACCAAGCTGGATCGGGTGGTGCTGGATATCGCCCGGCTGATCGGCCGGCAACTGGCGCGAGAGGCATTCGACACTGGGCAGGCGGCGAACGACAATCGGCCAGGCCGCCAAGAGGGAGAGGGCAGGGAGCCGGATGGCGAACCCCTTGGGAACAGGAGAGAGGATCTGCCGCCATGACCCATGTCGCGCTCTATGCCCGCTATTCGTCCGACAGCCAGCGGGACGCTTCCATTGAGGACCAACTGAGGCTGTGCCGCGAGCAGGCGGCGCGCGAGGGCTGGAGCGTGGCGGGAACCTATGAGGATGCGGCGATCTCCGGCGCCAGCACTGTGATGCGGCCGGGCATCCAGCGTTTGGTACGCGATGCCCAGCGAAGCCGCTTTGAGGTCGTGCTGGCCGAGGCGCTTGATCGCATCAGCCGCGACCAGGCAGATGTCGCCACCCTCTTCAAGCATCTCAAATTCGCCGGCGTTGCCATCGTCACCTTGGCCGAGGGCGAGATCAGCGAACTGCACGTCGGCCTCAAGGGCACGATGAATGCCCTGTTCCTCAAGGACCTTGCACTCAAGACCCATCGCGGCCTGCGGGGCAGGGTGGAGAAGGGCAAGGCCGGAGGCGGGCTGTGCTACGGCTACAGCGTGGTGAAGAAACTAGACTCCGATGGTGAACCGTCTCGGGGTGACCGCGCGATCGTGCCTGAGGAAGCGACCATCGTGCGCCGTATCTTCCGCGAGTTCGCTGCCGGCAAGAGCCCGAAGGCCATCGCCGTCGACCTCAACAAGGAGGGTGTTCCTGGTCCGCTCGGGCGACACTGGGGCGATACCAGCGTGCGTGGGCATGTCATCCGGGGTACCGGCGTCATCAATAACGAGCTCTACACCGGTGTGCTGGTCTGGAACCGCCTGCACTTCGTCAAGGATCCCACTACCGGCAAGCGCGTGTCGCGGACCAATCCGCCAGCTAAATGGATCCGCACCGAGGTGCCGCATCTCAGGATCGTCGACGACGAATTGTGGCAGGCCGTGAAGGAGAGACAGAAATCCATTGCCAGCCAGTTCGAGGCGGTGGCGGTCGCAACGCGCAAAGCTAGGGCCAGGAAGCTGCACACGATGAAGCGGCCGGTCTCCCTCCTTTCCGGCTTGCTCACCTGTGGCCGCTGCGGCGGGCGCTACGGCCTGTTCACACGAGACCGCTATGCCTGCCTTAATCACCAGCGCCGGGGCATCTGCGACAATGGCCGCACCATTACCCGCGAGAAGGTCGAGCAGCGCGTCCTCGCAGGCCTGAAGGAAAGGCTTGTCTCGGCCGATGCCGTGGCCGAAGCGATCAGAGCCTATGCGCAGGAGACCAACCGCCTCAACCAGGAGCGTCGCGCGCAAGGCGAACAGGACCGCAAGGCGCTCGACAAGATCGAACGCGCCATCACCGGCATCATGGCCGCGATCGAGGATGGCCTGTACCAACCTTCGATGAAAGCGAGAATGGAAGACCTGGAGCGGCAGAAGGCGGAGATCACCGAGCGTCTGGCGTTGGTGCCCGCTGACGTGCCCGACCTGCATCCCAACATCGCCACTCTCTATCGCAAGCGGGTCGAGCAACTCACGCAGGCGCTCGCCGACCACGAGGACGGGCGCCAAGCTGCAGGGGCGTTGCGCTCGTTGATCGGGGAGATCGTGCTCACGCCTGGCGACAAGCGCGGCGAGGTCCATGCCGAGCTACGCGGCGAGCTGTTCGGCATCCTCGAACTCGCCAATCCTGACCCAACTCAGAACCCTGACGATGTTATGACAAAAGGGGTTGCGGGTCCCCGCAACCAAATCAAAAGGCCCGCTTGGCTCCTCGCCAGCGGGCCTTTTGCTTTGGCAGCCAACGATGGTCGCCCTACCCGCCAACCCGGTGACTGCGGCGTCAAGAAAGTCGAGCGCTGAACGGCGCCGATGATCTTGACGCCGCGGGCTACCGAACCGATCTTCACAAAGCCCTTTTGGGCTACGGCCGTCGTCAGTTTTGCCGTCCCTTGCGTGATGATCGAACCGGCGGCCGCCGTATGCATTCCTGACCGGAGCGAAGGCGCAGAAGCCTGCCGCGTATCTGGAGAAACTTGGTGGCCCAGCGATCGGGAAGTGCGGATCTTCCGCTGCACGGCGGGCGCGTGCCGAAATGGCTCGGCGATCGCATGACCCGGCTTGGCGCCGTCATGTGCGAGGCGATCGTCCATCACTACGGCCGCGACGAATTGCTGCGCCGCCTGGCGCATCCGTTCTGGTTCCAGTCCTTCGGCGCCGTCATGGGCATGGACTGGCATTCGTCCGGGATCACCACCAGCGTTGTCGGCGCCCTGAAGCGCGGTCTGTCGCCGCTTTCCGAAGAGCTCGGCATCCACGTCTGCGGCGGCCGTGGCGCGCACTCGCGCAAGACCCCGCAGGAGCTTGCCAGCATCGGCGAGCGCGTCGGCTTCGATGGCGACAGGCTGGCGACCGCCAGCCGGCTGGTCGCCAAGGTCGACAGCGCCGCGGTGCAGGACGGATTCGATCTCTACCTGCACGGCTTCATCGTCACCGATGACGGCAACTGGGTCGTCGTGCAACAGGGCATGAACGGCGATAGCCGGGTGGCGCGCCGCTATCACTGGCTGTCCGAAGGCCTGAAAAGCTTCGTCGACCAGCCGCATGCCGCGATCGAGGGCGCCAACCAAGGGGAGATCGTCAACCTGACCGACCGGCGCGCCGACGCCTCGCGACAGCGGCAACTGGAGATTCTGCACAATCTCGGACCGGACCGGATCGTGAGCGAGCTTTCGGCGCTGGAGCGTGGCGCGCCGCCGCCGCCGGCGCAGCCGCTGCTGCCGCATCTGGTGATGCCGGCACACCATGATGTGCGCGAAAGCGATGTCGTCATGCGCCGCCTGCACGGCAACATCGCGGCGGCGGCCGATCGCGGTCCGGAGGATTTTGCCGGGCTGCTGCTGGTGCCCGGCGTCGGCGCCGGCACGGTGCGGGCCCTTGCGCTGGTAGCCGAGGTTCTGCACGGCGCGCCATGCCGGTTTTCCGATCCCGGACGCTTTTCCCTGGCGCATGGGGGCAAGGATCGGCACCCGTTCCCGGTGCCGCTCAAGGTCTATGATGAAACGATCGGCGTGCTGAAGTCGGCGATGCAAAAGGCGAGGCTGGGTCGGGAGGAGGAGATCGGCGCCCTGAAGCGGCTGGACGACCAGTCCCGTCAGGTCGAGCGCTACGTCACCGGTCCCAGTTTGAAAGAGATCGTCGCCGGCGAGTTCGACCAGTCGCACCTGCTTGGCGGCCGCAGCGTGTTCGGCTGGGAGAAGCCGCCAGAGGCGACGACCGGCAAGCCCGCCAAGGAAGAACAGGGCTGAAAGTCCTCATGCGTCAAGGTCGATGAGGGCGATGCCAAGTTCGGGGCGTGTCCTGCGCCGCAAGTGGCCTGGCGTTTCGACTAGCGTGACCTCCAACGTCGGCCGCACGTGCCCGTTGAGCAGATGTCCGCCGCGCGTCGTGCCGTCCGCCAGGCCGAGCACGGCGTGGACATGGAGGCTCGGCTTGCCGTCGTCGCCCTGAGCGATATCGCCGATTGCGCTCAGCACTTCGCACTGTTCCAGCACCGGAATCCTGCGGTATTCGGTCTTTTCAAAGTCGAACCATCCGACGGTCGCCCTTTCGAAGGCGCCGATGGCGGTCAGCGAGGCGCTGCCGATATCGTGATCGGCGGCAAACGCCGTCAGTGCCGAGAAGGCCTCTTCACCCATGTCCAGCACCACGATGAAGGTCCTTTGTTCGGCACTTTCGGCAACGAGTTGTGATTTCATCTGGAGCCTCCTGGCGGCTTTCTTTTTCCGTTGGTCGACCGTGAATGACCGTTGGCGGTTCCTTCGCAACTCGGCGATCGCGCGCCCGCGCTACTGTGCCGGAGCGGTGGCGGGGGCCGTGTAGCGCCGGCGCACCGCGTCGAGCACGCGCTTGCGGCTTTCCTGCGCCGACAGCGTCTTGTCCTTCTCCGCGGTCTCGGTTTCGCGGGCCAGGTCCTTGTCCCTGATCTGATGGCGGAACCATTCCGAGTAGTCGCCGGCGCGCAGATGATGCTCCCAGGTCTTGTCGTCGATGCCCTCGGCCATCTGGGCGAAGATAATCAGATTGTGCGCCCTGAGGTTCATGGCATCGTCCGGGCCCCTGAAATAGAAGCTGCCGGCCTCGTCGAGTTGCCCCTCGGCATATTTGCGGCTGTGCCGCTTGAGCGACTGGCGCGGCTCGATCGCCTTGACCGACATCGGCTTCTTGCCATTGCGCGGCCGCCAGAACAGCACGCGGTCACCCTTTTGCGACGACATCGCGCCCGGCTCTTCAACGCCGGTCTCGTGACAGAATGTCCGCACGACGCTCTTCGCCTTTGGGCCAAGCGCGATGACCGCTGTCACCAGGCGCAAGGCATCGGTCGAGATCGCTTCCGGATGGACGGTGATGAGCACGGTGCCCGGCAACTCCAGCGACAGCATGGCGCGCGTGTCGTCGCGGCGTTTCGGCAGGAGATGATGGGCTTCGTCGATGACCAGCCAGTGCGGCCTCGCCGTGCGGTAGCGGAAGCTGCCGAGGCCTGGCAGCAGGTCGGCGAAGAAGTCGGGCCGCTCGTTGACCCGCAACGCCAGCCCATTGACCACCACATTGGTGTCCGGCTTCTCGATCAGGTCGAGCAGCTGTTCCTTCGTCGGCACACTCGACCCGTCGCCGAGCTTGACCGCACCTTGCAGGCCGTCATAGTCGCCTTCCGGGTCGAAGATGCAGAACTGATAGCCGGTCTCGACGAAGCGCTCGGTCAGGGCGGTGGCCAGAGTGGATTTGCCGATGCCGGAACTGCCGGCGATCAGGACCGTGTCGGTCGGCGACAGATAGACGTCCTTGCCGCCGGACGTACCAAGCAGGATGCCGTCGCGGGGCCTTTTGACGAGCCCGCGATCGTGCTTGATCAATTTGCCGATCAGTTCCTCCACGCCCTTGCCGCGTGCTCCGCGCGTGACGAGATCGGCGGTGTTCTTGACCGCCGGCAGCGCATTGTCGACAGCAACGCTGCAGCCACAGGCCTGCAGGAAGGCATGATCGTTTTCCGCGTCGCCGACCCCCACCGTATTGCGCGGCGACAGGCGAAGATCGCCGAGCGCGGCGGCGAGCCCGGTCGCCTTGTTGATGCCGCTCGGCAGGATCATGACCGCGCCCTTGTTGAAGATGATCTCCAGTTCCAGCCCGAGTTCCTTGATGACGTCGAGCACCGTGGCCTGGTGAGGCTCCCAGGTGGCGACGATAGAGCGCCCGACGGAAAGCGGCTTCACGCCGCGCTTCTTCAGCCCGGCGACGAGATCGGCCGACGGCGATGGCGATATCGTGCGCTCCTCCTCGCTGGCGGGCGTGTAGACCAGCGCTCCGTTTTCGGCGACGACCTTGTCGAACAATGCGAGTTCCGGAAAAACCCGCTTGAGGTCGGGCAACTCGCGTCCCGTCACCAGGATCAGTTTGCGGCCGGTCTTCTTCAACTGCTCGAGCGCCGACAGCGTCTTTCTGGTGACGATGCCATCGTGCGCCAGTGTGCCGTCATAGTCCGTCGCCAGGGCAATGAAATACATCCTCTGAGCCTCCATTGCTCGACGTGGATGGCTGTCTGTTAGCCTGAAGAAGGAACAACGCCTGTGGGACGAAAAGGTTTTGCGCCAATTGCGCGCCGAGCCGGAACTGCCGTGGCTGAGGGACGTTTCCAACGCACATCGGGTCAAGGAGTTCGACAATGCAAACCCCAGTCGCCAGTCCAACCTATCCTGCCGCCGCCCTTGCCATCGTGCCCTTTGACGGCACGGTGACAGTCAGGTTCTCGGACGCCGTGGTGGCGTCCAGCGAGCGGGCGAAGGTGCTCCATGAAGACGGAGGCGATCCGGTCTTCTACATACCGTTCGAAGACATCTATTTCGAGCTTTTCGAGAAGACGAACACCACCACAAGCTCGCCCTTGGGCACGGCAAGTTACTGGCGCGTCCATGCCGTCGGCGGATCGGCCGATGATTTCATGTGGGCCTATGAGACGCCCGAAACAGCCGCTTTGGCCATCGCCCGTCACGGCGCCTTCGACCCGGACAAGGCGCGCATCGATGCCGACCCGGCAGAGGACGTACGGCATACGCCGCGTATCCCCGGATAATCTCCTGACGGTCCCGATGGGGTCTATCCGTGCGCCGGGAATGCAAACAGATCTGTATCGACGTCCTCGAGGCCGTCAATCGCCGATGAAACCATCTCGGAAGCGATCTGCGAGAAGGTGATGCCATTGCCGCCATAGCCCATCACGGCGTGAATGCGCGGGTGGCGGGGCAGGGCGCCGATATAGGGCAGGCCGGAGGTTGTGGTTCCGAAGGAGCCGGTCCACGAGAATTCCGGCCTGGTGTCCAGCTTCGGCAACAAGCGGCCCAGTTTTGCCGCCAGGCGCTTGGACTTTTCGGCGATCAACGCATCGCGATGCTCCTCGTCGGTGAAATCCTCGTCCTCGCCGCCGCAGATGACGCGGTCATCCGCCGTCGTGCGGATGTAAAGGTAAGGCTCCGACGCCTCCCAAAGCAAAGCGGCGCCTGGCCATATGTCTTTTGGCTGGCGCGCTGTGGCGATTGCCCAGGTCGAAACGATGCTGTGCGCGGTGGCCGGAATGATGTCGGTCAACTCATAGCCGGTGGCGAGCACCAGATGTCGCGCGGTGATCGTCGGACCACCGCCGGTTTTGACAACGACCTCGTCGCGATCGCTCCTGATCTCGTCCGCCTCCACAGGGGCATAAAGGCGCGCCTTGCGCCCCACCGCGCTGAGCAGGAGCCCGGCGGTCAGCTTGCGCGGGTCGAGCGCAATGTTGTCGTGGCTGAGGATGGCAGCCGCGCGATCGATGCCGAAACTGTCCGACAGAGCCTTGCGGGTCAGATAGGTCGCGGCGATCCCGGCCTGCCGGCGGGCATCGCTTTCGTCGCGCAATTGCGCCGGCGCGAGCAGATTGCCGGCAAGGTAGAGTGACGGCAAGCGGGCCAGGTTGCAGGTTATGCCGAGTTCGGCAATCCGCCCGCGAAGATTGACCACGGCCAGGCGCGAGCGCCGCCACGCGCGCACGGCGTCGATCTTGCCCTTGATCGCGGCAAGTTTGATCAGCGGTTGATCAAGTTCAAATTGCACCAGCGCCGTCGTCGCCGAGGTCGATCCCAGAAGCGGGCCGCGCCGGTCGATGCAGACCACGCCATGGCCCGCGCGCGCCAGTGCGTCCGCCATCATGGCGCCGCTGATGCCCATGCCGACGACCAGCACCTCGGCCCTTATGTCTCGTGTCAACTTTCCTGTCGGCACCGGCGGCGCGCGATAGGCGAACCAGACCGGCCGGCCGCTTCTGAGGTCGAGTTTGCGGACCAATGCTCCCTCCGCGCTATCCGACGGCGGCTCGCCACAGACAAAAACCCGCCGATCGCTGCTCGATCAGCGGGCAATGCCAGGTCTGCCGGCGTCGCTACAGGCGGCCGAGGACAACCAGGATGATGACGATCAGCAAGACCAGCCCAAGGCCGCCGCCGCCGTAGTAGCCGGTGCCGTAAAACGGTCCGCCGCCAAGGCCACTGAAGCCGCCGAGCAAGATGAGAATCAGTAGAATGATAAGAATTGTGCCGAGACCCATGGGAGTTTCCTCTCCTGTTTGCGCTGCGGTGCATCCCGCAACGCCGACTGTTGATCAGAGTATCAACTCGAAGAGGGCTTTCCTGTTCCGGCAAACGCTGCCGGACGTATCGCTTGGGGCGGGCCGGGCAACAGGCCTGTTTTGACAAGAGTCGGTCGCGGCAGCCAAAAAGAGGTAATAAAAACAGTCGCTTCTCGTCGAAGCCCCTACATCGGCAGCTCAGGTCCCTGTCGCAAGCCCGTTGCGACGACCGAGACCCTGAATTTCCCGGCGAGCGCCCGGTCGAATATGGCGCCGACGATGATATCGGCATCAGCGTCGACCTCTTCGCGGATGCGGGTGGCGGCCTCGTCGACCTCGAACAGCGTCATGTCCGTGCCGCCCGAAATCGAGACAAGGACGCCCCTGGCACCGATCATGGACGCTTCGTCGAGCAGCGGGTTTGCAATCGCCGCCTCCGCGGCGTTCTTGGCCCGCCCTTCACCCGTGGCTTCCCCGGTCCCCATCATTGCGCGGCCCATGTCGCGCATCACCGACTTCACATCGGCGAAGTCGAGATTGATCAGGCCCTCCTTGACGATGAGGTCGGTGATGCAGCCGACGCCCGAGTAAAGGACCCGATCCGCCATGGCAAAGGCGTCGGCGAACGTCGTTTTGGCGTCGGCGACCCTGAACAGGTTCTGGTTCGGGATGACGATTACCGTATCGGCGCATTCGCGAAGCCGCTCGATGCCTTCCTGGGCCGATTGCATCCGTCGCTTGCCCTCGAAGCTGAACGGTTTGGTGACGACCGCCACCGTCAGGATGCCGGCCGCGCGCGCGGCATTCGCGATGACGGGAGCAGCGCCGGTACCGGTTCCACCTCCCATGCCCGCGGTCACAAAGCACATATGCGTTCCCGCAAGGTGATCCATGATTTCGTCGATCGATTCTTCAGCGGCGGCACGGCCGACTTCGGGCAGCGAACCGGCGCCCAGGCCCTCGGTGATACGGGCTCCCAACTGGATCAGCCTCGGTGCCTTGGACATGGTGAGCGCCTGCGCATCGGTATTGGCGACGATGAACTCGGCGCCCTGCAGGTTCTCGGCAATCATGTTGTTAATCGCGTTTCCGCCGCCGCCGCCAACACCGACGACCGTTATCTTCGGCCTCATTTCCGAGATTGCTGGCCTTGTCGCGGTGTTCATCGCCGTATCTCCTTGAAATGCACCTGGCGCTTGGATCGACGAAAAATCTTCCAGTCGGCGCGACGTTCGAGCGCGCCAAAGTGCAAGAATCAGGTTCTATCGCTCCGGCAAATGGAATCAGAGCGTGGACTTGGCCGCAAGACAAATGCGCCTATGGTCGTCGCTCACCCGCGGGCTCTGCCGTGCGCATGTGGCCTGCGGATCACTGTGCGGTCATATTGGCCGGATCCGGGACACCCGGGCAGATTGCGAAGACAGGAGTGAAGGATGCGGCAGGCACTGATCGTTTGGGGCGGCTGGGAAGGCCACGAGCCGGAACTCGGCGCGCGCGCCGTCAAGGCGATGCTCGAGGAAGATGGATTTGCCGTTCGCGTCGAGACCTCGACCGCGGCATTCGCCGATCCCGCAATCGCCGACCTCAGCCTGATCGTGCCGATCTACACCATGTCCAAGCTGAGCAAGACCGAGGAGTCCAACCTCGTCAGCGCAATCGCGGGAGGCGTCGGCCTTGGCGGTTACCATGGCGGCATGGGCGATGCGTTCCGCGAATCGACCGATTACCAATTCATGTGCGGCGGCCAGTGGGTCGCCCATCCCGGCAACATCATCGACTACCAGGTCGACATCGTCCGCCGCGACGATCTGATCATGAGCGGCATCGACGATTTCCCCTACCGCTCCGAGCAGTACTACATGCATGTCGACCCGTCGAACGAAGTGCTGGCGACCACCACGTTCACGGGCGCGCACGCCCCTTGGATCGACGGCGTCGTCATGCCGGTGGTCTGGAAGCGCCGGCACGGCAAGGGCCGCGTGTTCTACTCGTCGCTGGGGCATGTGGCCAAGGAGTTCGAGGTGCCGCAGATGCGGACCATCCTGCGCCGTGGGCTGGCCTGGGCAGCGCGCTGAGACCCATGACAGGCAGCGGGGCCGGTATGGTACGACCGGTCCCGCTTTCTTTGTCTTGCAGCCCCTGTGCCGCCGCAGGCGCGTCAGGTTGCTGACGGTCTCATGCGGCACGCAAAGGCTTCATCTCACTGCAAATCGGACACCGCCGTCGTCGCGAAGGCGATCCACGCACAGGGCGCGAAGGACGAGCGCGGCGTCTGCATAGGTGATCGACCTTTCGCCGCCGGCGGGCAACATGCCGCCGACGGTGTCCAGGACATCGGCCTCGATGCGCCAAGGCAGGATGTCGGTGCAAGTCCGCATGCGGCCGAAGACCGAGCTGATCGGGATCAAATGGCCTTCGAACTCGACTTGCGGTTCGTCCGTGCCCGGAGTCCAGGCCTGGTAGGCTTCCAGAGCCTCGTCGAAGGCGCCATGCAACTGGATTGGGGCATGGCCCTCGTGCAGTGCGGGCAGCAGGCGTGTGGTCATCGGTCTCCTCCTCGATCGCGGCAGCAATGCCTGCCGTCCAACGCCCCCGCGCCCATGATGAGTTGATTGGTCTTCTACACCGGCCTGACGGTGGTGGGATCTGGAACGATCTCCGGAAATGTCTGCGTCATCGTCATCTCCTGATCATACGAACACGAATGGCGAAAAAGTCAGGCACTTGGATGGGCAGTATGACCTGCTCGGGAATAAATGTCTATAAAGTTTGTAGACATTCGTTAGACAGAGCTAAGATGAACGCCACCGCTTCGCTTGTCGAGGAGCCGGCGCGTGTCACTCCACGATGAACCGGCACGAGCCGGCCAACGTCTCGTCCGGCTCGAGCGCGACCAGTCCGCCGAGATCGGCTCGATGATGCGCGTCGACGCTGTGGGTCATCGGCTCGAAGCAGAACCAGTCATGGCGATAGAGCGCGTCGAAGGCTGCATGCGAAACGAAGATCATGCAGCGCGAGAATTGCGCATCGGCCTCGATCCGCAGACGCGATCCGGTCTCCGGCCACATTATGGTCGCCGCGCCGTTCCAGCCTTCGAACTCGGTGTTCATCCAGGTCCCGGGCAGCCGGCGGCCGCCGGAAAAATCCATGCCGCCGCGCGCAGGATGGCTCTTCAGCGGCAGGAAAGCCGCGTCCTGCTCCCAGTAGCGCTCGGCGGTGAAGTCGACGATGGTGGCCGGCGTCATCGGCAGGAACGGATGCAGGCCGAGCCCGTAGGGCAGGCGCCGGCGCGCGCGGTTGGTCACCGAAAGGCTGACGGACAGCATGTTGTCGGAGAGGGCGAAACGCTGCTCGGCGCGGTAGGCGTAGGGTCCATCCTTGCCGGCATGATCGTAGGCGATGGTCAGCTCGTGATGGTCGTGAGCGATGGTCCGCCAATGGCCAAGCCAGGCGTCGCCGTGAATGTAGTGCGGGTCGCTCGCAGTGTTCGGTTGCAGACGATGGGTTCCTCCATCGAAGACAAAGGCGTTGCCGCGCAGCCGGTTGCCGAACGGGATCAGCGGAAAACACACATCCGCTTCCACCGCTCCACGGTGGAAAACGGGAACCGGACCGCTCGCCGCGTGGCGGTCGAAGCGATGGATCGCGCCGCCGGCAAGATCGACCGAAAGCGCCACCGTGTCATTGGAGATCTGCAGCATGCCCATTGCGGAGCCCGTTATAGATCGTATGAATGAAAGATTTACATAAGACCTAGCCTCTCATACAACAGCTTGCAACGGCGCTCTATCGGGAGAGGATCTGCGTGGAAACCATAGCTCCTTCAGATGCACTCGGCTGGATGCCATCGGTCGACCAGACCGGCGCCAGCGTGCACAACGCCGTGGTCAGCGTGCTCGGCAGCCGCATCCTGGGCGGAGAATACGCGCCGGGAGACGCCCTGCCGCGCGAAGAGGAACTGTGCGCCATGCTGGGCGTCAGCCGCACTTCGGTCCGGGAGGCGGTCAAGGTCCTGTCGGCGAAGGGGCTTGTCGAAGCGAGGCGCCGCGCCGGCGTACGTGTGCTGGCGCGCGACAATTGGCGGCTGCTCGATCCGGTCGTGCTCGGCTGGCACCCGTCCATCCAGGACGACGAAGAACTGGTTTCCGGCCTGCTCGAGGCGCGCAGGATCTTCGAGCCCGCCGCGGCGGAGCTCGCGGCCAGGCGCGCCACGGCGGCCGACCTCGCCGAAATCGAGCGCGCCGTGGTCGGCATGCGCGACAACATCCCGAATGATCTCAATGCAGTCTGCCAAGCGGACCTGGCCTTCCACAAGGGCGTGATCGCCGCCAGCCACAATGTTGTGCTGAAGGGGCTGGTCGGCATGCTGGAGGCCGCCTTGCGCGCCACCTTCCTCGTCACCAATCCGCTGATGGAAGCGCAGTCGCGCGCGCTCTCGGCGCATGTCGCGGTGCTGGAAGCGATCCGCATCCGCGACACGGCCGGCGCCCGCGCCGCCATGAACCGACTGCTCGACATCGCCGCCGACGATCTTCACGCCAAGGGCTAAGATTTCCGCCTTGACGCCATTTTAGATCATATGATAACTCAATTTCATATGATCTAAGTGTCGCCTGGGAGGAGTAGCGCTTGAGAATCGTGGCGATCACCACGCGCGTCGTGAACGCGGACATGCGCAACTGGGTGTTCGTGCGCATCGAGACCGACCAGCCCGGCCTCTACGGCTGGGGCGAGGCGACGCTGGAGTGGAAGACCCAGGCCGTGGTCGGCGCCGTCAACGACCTGGCGCCGCTTCTGATCGGGCGCGATCCGCGCGACATCGAGCAGGCGGTGCGCATCCTCAAGAAGCATTCGTTCTGGCGGCTCGGCGTGATCGGCATGTCGGCCGTCTCCGGCATCGAGCTGGCGCTGTGGGATATTTTCGGCAAGTGGCTTGGCCAGCCGGTCTGGCGGCTGCTCGGCGGCAAGGTGCGCGACCGGGTCAAGGTCTACACCCATCTCGGCCTCGGCGACATGCGCGCCGTGTACGAGACGCTCGACGCCGAGCCGCTGGTGAAGCGCGCCTCCGAAGTGGTGGCCAAGGGCTATCGCGCGCTGAAGGCGGTCTTCATTCCCTACAGCCACTACCACGCGCCGCTGGTCGAGGTCGAAAAGGTCGGCCGGCTGATGGAGGCGCTGCGTAAGACGGTCGGTCCCGAGGTCGAGATCATGGTCGATTTCCACGGCCGCCCCGCCTCGACCTCGACCGCGCTCGCGTATATCGACGTGCTTGCGCCATACCGGCCGATGTTCATCGAGGAGCCGCTGCCGCCCGGCGAGACCGGCGCACTGACGCAGCTCGCCGCCAAGTCGCGCGTGCCGATCGCCACCGGCGAGCGGCTCATCGACCGTGCCGAATTCGACGATCTGTTCCGGGCAAGGGCGGTCGACATCGTGCAGCCAGACATCTGCCATTGCGGCGGCCTGCTCGAGGCGAAGAAGATCGCGGCGATGGCCGAGGCGGTATCGGTCGGCGTGGCGCCGCACAATCCGCTCGGTCCGATCGCCGGTGCGGCGGCGCTGCATTTTGCCGTCTCCACCCCCAACCATCTGATCCAGGAAGAGATGGTCGGCGCGGTGCCCTGGTATTTCGAGGTGGTGAAAGGGCCGATCCGCATGGTCGATGGCTGTTGGCAGGTGCCGGAAGCGCCGGGGCTCGGCATCGAAGTCGACGAGGCGGTCGCTGCCCGCCATCCCTACAAGCCTGAGGTGATGCACACCACCAATGCGGTGCTCTCCGACGGCACCATCGTGGACTGGTGACAATGGCCGGGCGTCTCAAAGACAAGGTGGTGATCATCACCGGCGCCGGGCGTGGCATCGGCGAGGCGACGGCGCGCGCCATGGCCGCCGAGGGGGCGGTGATCGTCGTCGCGGAAAAGGACGCGGCGACCGGAAAGAGCGTCGCAGCGTCGCTTGCCGACAGCGGCGTGAAGGCGCTGTTCGTTGAAACCGATGTCGCGGACGCCGGCTCCTGCGAAGCGATGGCCAAGCAGGTTCTCGACGCCTTCGGCCGCATCGACGTGCTGGTCGCCAATGCCGGCATCAACGTGTTCCACGAGCCGCTGGAAACCACCGAAGAGGAATGGCGGCGCTGCTTTGCCGTCGATCTCGACGGCGTCTGGTATTCGGCGCGCGCGGTGCTGCCGGCGATGCGCGACCAGAAACAGGGTTCGATCGTCGCGATCGCTTCCTGTCATTCCTTCGCGATCATCCCGTCGACCTTTCCCTATCCGGTCGCCAAGCACGGGCTGCTCGGCCTGGTGCGGTCGCTCGGCATCCAATACGCGGCCGAGGGCATCCGCGTGAACGCGATTGCGCCTGGCTACATCGAGACGCAGATCGCGGTCGACTACTGGAACACATTCCCAGACCCGCAGTCCGAGCGCCAGCGCACCTACGATTTGCATCCGCCACGCCGCATCGGCCGGCCGGAGGAAGTGGCCATGACCGCCGTCTTCCTCGGCTCCGACGAGGCGCCGTTCATCAACGCAGCCTGCATCGTCATCGATGGCGGGCGCTCGGTTCTCTACCACGAATGAGATTTCGCGCCGGCGGCCGGTCGCCGGGAACGTCTTCAAGCAAAATGGGATCCCGCCGGCCGGGATCCAGAGGGAGGAAACCATGAAACCAATGATCAAGGCATGCCTTGCGGTGACTGCGACCGCAGCCGTCGCTCTGACGGTCCACGGCGCGGGCGCGCAGGACAAAATGAAGTTCGGCTACATCAACAAGATGGGCGATCACCCGTGGTTCGTCCGCGAGGTGCAGGGCGCCAAGGAGAAGGCCAAAGAGCTCGGCGTCGATCTCCTGGTGCAGGACGTCCAGTTCGACGCCAACCTCGCCGTCACCACCTTCGACACCTATGTCGGCGACGGTGTCAAAGGCATTGCCGTGGTGGTGCCCGACCGCTCGCTCGGCCCGGTCGTCGCCGACAAGGCAAAGGCGGCCAAGATCGGCCTGATCGCGGTCGACGACGACATCGCCTTCGCCGACGGCAGCCCGGTCGCCTATGTCGGCATGAACGCGCTCAACATCGGCAAGCAGGTCGGCGGCGAGATCGCCCGCATCGTCAAGGCCGAGGGCTGGGACAAGGACCTTTCCAAGGTGCGCGTCGGCTCGATCGAGGACCAGAAGGCCGATACCTGCATGCGCCGCAACAAGGGCGCCGAGGAAGCGCTCGTCGCGGCGATCCCGGAGATCAAGTCGCGCATCCTGTCGATCCCCTACGACAACACCATGGTCAATTCGATCGATGTGGTGTCGACGACGCTGACGGCCAATCCCGACGCCGAGAAGTGGATATTCTACTCCTGCAACGACGACGGCGTGCTCGGCGGCGTGCGCGCCACCGAGAACGCCGGCATGAAGCCGGAGAACGTCATCGGCATCGGCATCGACGGCTCACGCTCCTGCGAGGCCTTCGGCTCCGGCAAGCCCACCGGCTTCCGCGGCACGATGTGGCTGGACAGCGCCAAGCATGGCGCCGCGGCGATCCAGGCGCTCTACGACCAAGCCACTGGCAAGGAAATGCAGAAGGACTATTTCCAGGACGCGACGCTGATCAGCGGCGAGAACTTCGCCAAGTTCAAGGACACGCTCGGTTGCAAGTCCTAGGCTTCCTTTTGGCCTCATTGTCGGCCTCGGGGCGCGCGGCCTCACAAGGAGCCGCGCGCCGATGACCGTGCCCGTCGTTTCCGTCGAGGGCGTCAGCAAGCGCTTCGGCGCGGTGCAGGCGCTGCGCGACGTCTCCGTTGCCTTCCATGCCGGCGAGATCACCGCTTTGATCGGCGAGAACGGCGCCGGCAAGTCCACGCTGATGCGCGTGCTGGAGGGCGAGCATCGCCCGGACAGCGGTCGCGTTCTGGTCGATGGTCAGCCGGTCCAGCTCAACTCGCCACGCGCAGCACACGGCTCGGGCATCCGGGTCATCCACCAGGAGCCGGAGATCATCCCGGAGCTGACGGTGGCGGAAAACATATTCATCGGCGACATCAAGGCGCGGGGCGGGATTTTTCTCGACCGCACGGATCTGGAGCGGCGCAGCCTCGAGCTGCTCAACACCTTCGGCGTGGTCGACGTGCTGTCACCCGGGCAACGCTGCCATGGCCTGAGCCCGGCGCTCAGGCAACTGATCGAGATCATGCGCGCGTTGCGCCCAGGGGCGCGGCTGCTCGCCTTCGATGAGCCGACCTCGTCGCTCACGGAGGATGAGGCGCAGCGGCTGTTTCGGGTCATCCGGCGGCTGAAGGCCGATGGCGTCGCGGTGATCTACATCTCGCACCGGCTGCGCGAGATCATCGAGCTTGCCGACCGTTGCGTGGTGATGCGCGACGGCAAACGCGTCGCCGACGAGCCGATTACAGCGCTCGACGAGCAGCGCATGGTGCGGCTGATGGTGGGCAGGCCGGTGAGCGATCTGTTCAACCGGAAGGAGCGCACGCTCGGACCGGTGCGGCTGGCGCTCAACGATGTCACGACACGGCGTGTCGAGGGGATCAGCTTCGAGGTGAGGGCGGGCGAGATCGTCGGGCTGGGCGGCCTGGTCGGCGCCGGGCGCACGGAAGTCGCGCGCGCCATCGTCGGCCTCGACCCGCTGCTGTCGGGGCAAATGGCGGCCGGCGGCAAGCCCTACCGGCCGCGCGAGCCTTCGGATGCCGTGGCCGCCGGTATCGGGCTGGTGCCGGAAGACCGCAAGCAGGAGGCGCTGCTTCTGATGCAGGCGGTGCGCGACAATGTCAGCCTCGTGGTGCCCGACAAGGTGTCGCGCTACGGCTTCTTCAGCCGCCGTCGCGAGCGGGCGCTGGTCGCCCATCACGTCGCCGAGCTCAGGGTCAAGACGCCGTCGATCGAACAGGCGGTGGGAAAACTTTCCGGCGGCAACCAGCAGAAGGTCGTGTTCGCCCGCTGGCAGGCGCGCGGGCCGGCGGTGCTCATCCTCGACGAGCCGACGCGCGGCATCGACGTCGGCGCCAAGGCGGAGATCTACAGGTTGATCGAAAGCCTGGCCGACCGGGGTCTCGCCATCCTGCTCATCTCCTCGGAAATGCCGGAGCTGCTCGGCCTCGCCGACCGAGTGCTGGTCATGCAGGGCGGACGCATCAGCGGCGAGCTGCCTTGGCTGGAGGCGAGCGAGGAAGCTGTGCTGGCGCTGGCCATGCGCTCGGGGAAAGAGACAATCGAAAGGAGGGTATCGTGACCGATACCGCGACGGCCGGCCGCGAGCGCGTGCCGGCAACCCTGCTTGGCCGCATCGGCGCGCAGAACATCAGCCTGCTGATCGCGCTGGTGGTGCTGCTGGCGATTTTTGGCGCGCTGAGGCCGGACGTCTTCTTCACCCCACGCAACCTGATCAACATCGGCCTCGCGGTCACCCTCCTCGGCATCCTCGCCATGGCGCAGACCGTCGTCATCGTCTCCGGCGGGCTCGACATATCGGTCGGATCGATCGTCGGCCTGAGCACCATGGTGCTGGCAGTCGCCGCGCAGGAAACCGGATCCATACCGATCGGCATTCTGGCCGGCCTGCTTGCCGGCCTGCTGGCGGGCGCGATCAACGGGTTGATCATCGTCTACGGCCCGGTCAACGCGGTGATCGCCACGCTCGGAACGATGTCGGCCTTCCGCGGCCTCGCCTATCTGATGAACAACGGCAACTCGATCCCGATCACCGGCGACAGTCTGCGGGCGCTGGGCATCGGCACGCTCTTCGGCCTGCCCTTCGCCATCTGGCTGCTGATCGCGGCGATGGCGGCGTTCATCGTCTTCACCCGCGAGACGGTCGTCGGCCGCAACATCTACGCGCTCGGCGGCAATCCGACGGTGGCGCGGCTGGCCGGGATCCCGATCCGCCGCTACCAGATCTCCATCTATGCGATGAGCGGGTTCGCGGCGGCAGTGGCCGGCCTGGTGCTTGCCAGCCGCACCATGTCCGGCCAGCCTGCCTCCGGCAGCCAGGGGCTGGAGCTGGAAGCGATCACCGCCGCGATCCTCGGCGGCTGTGCGCTGCAGGGCGGCAAGGGCACGATCGTCGGCGCCATGCTGGGCGTGCTGATCATCGGCGTGCTCAACAACGGCATGATCCTGACCAGCGTGCCGACCTTCTATCAGCTGCTCGCCAAGGGCGCGCTGCTGATCCTGGCGGTCATCGTCCAGGAACGCCAGCGGGCGCGGACCGGAGAGTGAGCTGACCAGAGCAATTCACCGTTTCACGGAAACGGCGGCCTGCTCTAACTCTTTGTTTTGACGCAATTCCGGACGGAAGGCTACGGCGAAGTCGCCGAGCCCAACCGTTTCACACTTTTCCTGGAATTGCTCTAGACGCTCTCCAGATAGGTCTCGATCTCGAAGTCGCTGACATTGAGCGCGAAGGTGTTCAATTCCTGGCGCTTGCAGGCGACGAAGGACTGGCGCAGCGTGGCCGGGAAGATCTCGGCGACGAGCGGCCCGCTTTCGAAGCTGGCGATGGCCGAGGCCCAGTCCGGCGGCAGCTTCGCCAGCGTGAGTCCTTGTCCCTCGCCGCCGGTCGGTTCGCCGGGCGACAGTTCCTTTTCGATCCCGACGAGCGCCGCGCCAAGGATAGCGGCCAGCACCAGGTAGGGATTGGCGTCGGCGCCGGACACGCGGTGCTCGATGCGGCGCGCCGCGGCGGGGCCGCCGGGAATGCGGATCGCCACCATGCGGTTCTCGTAGCCCCACGCCACCGCGGTCGGCGCGTAGGAGCGCGGGCGCAGCCGGCGGTAGGAATTGAAATGCGGCGCGAACACCAGCGTGCTCTCGGCCATCGCCGCGAGCAGGCCGCCCACCGCGTGGCGCATGGTGTCGGAGCCCTGGTCGCTGCCGTCGTCGAAAATGTTGCGGCCGTCGCGATCGATGACGCTGAAATGGACGTGGAACCCGTTGCCGGCGCGCTCGCCATAAGGCTTGGCCATGAAGCAAGCGGCAAAGCCGTGCTTGCGGGCGATGCCCTTGACGGTGCGCTTGAAGAGCACGGCGTCGTCGGCGGCGCGCAAGGCATCCGGCACATGGTTGAGGTTGATCTCGAACTGGCCGACGCCGTTCTCGGCGATCGCGGTGTCGACGGGGATGCCCTGCATGCGGCAGGCCTCGTAGACGTCATGGATGAAGGCCTCGAAATCGTCGATCTCGTCGATCGAGAGCGCGGCATCGGAATCGAGGCGCCGGCCGGTGATCGGCGAGACAGGCCCTACGGGCCGCTGCGATGTCGGGTCGACGAGGTAGAATTCGAGCTCGGTCGCGGTGACCGGCGTCAGGCCGAGCGCGGCGTAGCGGTCGAGGATGCGGGCGAGCGCGCGGCGCGGGTCGCCGAGATAGGGCGCGCCGTTTTCATCGGCGAGCCACAGCGGCAGAAGCGCCGTCGGATGCGCCGTCCAGTTGACGGGCAGGATGCCGCGCCCGGTCCACTGGCAAAGCCCATCGGCGTCGCCGGTCGAGAAGACCTGCGCGTTGCCTTCGATATCCTCGCCCCAGATGTCGAGCCCGATCAGCGAGTAGGGCATGCGCAGCTTGCCTTCGAGCGCCTTGCGCGCCTGCTCGACGGGAATGCGCTTGCCGCGCATGATCCCGTTGAGATCGCATACCGCGGCCCTCAGGCTCTGGATGTCCTCCCTGCTTTCAAGCCAGTTCAAAACGTCCGCAATTGCATCGCTCAATTTCCAGCCCCTTGGTTCTTTCTGTAGCCATCGCGGCTACGACATCCATTTTTCAGCTTGTGAGTTCATGAAGGTCGCCATGGATGCTTCCAGGCAATTTTCCTTCATTTTTTCAATTTTCTAGCTGGGATATCGGGGGGCATTTCAGGTCCATATTGTGCGATCTGCGATCGCAACATAGCTTGATGACGCAGGAAAGCCAAGCCGGGATTTGGCGGGCCTTCGGCGCGTGCTCGAATGGGCCCTGCAGGCTGCCTAGTGGCGCAGCTCCGGGAACTTCACCTGGCTGAGGATGTGTGTCGCCCCCTCGTCGATGTCGCGCACGATGGCCGCGCGGGCCCGTTCGCCGTCGCCGGCCTCGATCGCCGCGACGACTTCCTCGTGATAGTCGATGCCGAGAATGCCGGCGAGACCATCCTCGAAGCCGATCGCCAGGTTCCTGAGAAACGGGCCGACCTGCATCCACACCGTCTCGATCAGGAAGATCATCTGCTCGTTGCCGCAGTGGCGGTAGATCGAGAATTTGAAGTCGTGGTTCTTGCGCAAATAGTCGTCGATGTCACCGCTGCGGGCGGCTTGGGTGAGCTCGGTGCAATGGCGGCGGATGGCGCGCAGGTTATTGCCGTTGATACGGTTGGTGGCGAGCCCGGTGGCCGTACCTTCCAGGATCGTGCGCACGGCGGTCAGTTGCTGGAAGCGCTCGGCGGAGATCAGCGGCACCTCGACGCTGCCGTTCGGCATCGGGCTCAGCGCCCGCAGCGCCTGCAGCCGGGTGAAGGCGCTGCGCACCGGCATGTCGCTGGTGCCGAGCTCCTTGGCGAGCTTGCGCGAGGTCAGCTTCTGGCCGGGCTGCAGCTGGCCCGACATCAGTGCGCGCACGAGCTCCAGATAGACTTTCTCATGCAACGGAACGGTATCGACAGCGGTCAGCCCGAATTGCGATTTGTCGGCCATTGGCGATGCGTTGCTTCACTCGTCCTGAAAACTGCCCGGTCGCTCTGTCGGCTGGCCGGATGCGTTACGGGCTTTCGAACCACGATAGACGGTTAAAGCGCGCCGCCGCAAGTGCGGGCGGCGGCGGCCATCCGTCCCGTTGCCGTCGATGCCCTCATCTCACGCCAATGCCGGCCAGCAGGCCGCCATCGATCCTGTAGTCGGCGCCGGTGCAGAAGCTTGCCTTGGACGAGCACAGGAAGGCGATGAGCTCGGCCACTTCCTCCGGCTCGCCGATGCGGCCGAGCGGGTGCGCCTCGCCGAAGCGCTTGAAGGCCGCCTCGATGTCGGCATTCGGGTCGTCGCCGCGCGCGGCCCTTTCGAGGATCGGCGTGCGGACCGACCCCGGGCTGACCGAATTCACGCGGATGCCCTGGCGGGCATAGTCGAGCGCCAGCGAGCGCGTCAGCGTGTGGATGGCGCCCTTGGTGGTGGCATAGGCGGCGACGTTCTGCTGGCAGGCAGTGCCTTGCACCGATGCGACGTTGACGATGGCGCCGCCGCCGCGCTTGATCATCTCGGGGATGCCGTAGTGGGCGGTGAGGTAGATGGAACCGACATTGACGGACATCGCCCGGTTCCAGGTCTCGAAATCGGTGCTGGTGGTGGTGCCGTAGGGATGGACGGCCGCGGAGTTGACGATGACGTCCAGCCCGCCGAAGCGGCCGACACCGTCGGCGATCGCCTGGGCGACCTGGTCCGGCACGGACACATCGACAGTCGCCACCAGCACTGGGGCGCCGTTCCGGTCGAATTCGGCCTGCATCGCTGCATTGGCGTGCTCGTCGATGCCGAGCGCGACGATCGCCGCTCCGCCCGCCGCCAGGCGCCTGGCGCTTGCCAGGCCGATGCCGGTCGTTCCGGTCACCAGGGCGACCTTGCCGTCGAAATCCTTCATTGCCGACACTCCGTGATTGTCCGCCGTGAATTGCCGGCGCGCGACGCCGTTGCCGATCCTCATAATGCGCTGGATGACGGGCGACAAGAACGCGCGTCCCGTCGACTTTGGCTGCCCGATTTGACTCGCCGTCAAGGCCGACAATAAGGTCCGCCGGAATCAGGAAAGAGGCACCCATGGAACAATGCTGGCGCTGGTACGGGCCGGACGATCCGGTCACGCTCGACCATATCAAGCAGGCCGGAGCGACCGGCATCGTGACGGCCTTGCACAACATCTATGACGGCAGCGCCTGGCCGCTGGACGCCATCCTCGAGCGCAAGCGCATCGTCGAGGCGGCCGGGCTCACCTGGTCGGTGGTGGAGAGCATTCCCGTCCACAACTCGATCAAGATCGGGTCGGCGGAGCGGCAGCGCTATGCCGGCTGGTACAAGGACACAATCAGGGCGCTGGCCAAGGCCGGCATCGCCACCATCTGCTACAATTTCATGCCGGTGGTCGACTGGACGCGCACCGATCTCATGTACCGGCTGCCGACCACCGGCTACGCGTTGCGTTTCGATGCGATCGACTTCGCCGCCTATGACGTCTTCGTGCTGAAGCGCAAGAATGTCGAGGCGAGCTACAACCAGGCACGCCTCAAGGAAGCTGAAGCGCGGCTGAAATCGCTCAGCGACGCGCAGATCGAAAAGGTCGAGCGCAACCTGATCGCCGGCCTGCCGGCCACCGAGCGCAAGTACAATCGCGAGACGATGCGCGAGGCGCTCGCCGATTACGACGCGATCGGCCCGGCGGAACTGCGCGCCAACCTGGCCTGGTTCCTGAAGGAGATCATCCCGGTCGCCGAGGAGGTCGGGGCGCGCATGTGCATCCACCCGGACGATCCGCCCTTCTCGCTGTTCGGGCTGCCGCGGGTCGTCTCCACCGCCGCCGACGCGCGCTTCATCCTGGAGACGGTCGACAGCCCGGCCAACGGCCTGACCTTCTGCACCGGCTCCTACGGCGTGCGCGCCGACAACGATCTTGTCGCAATGATCGGGGAATTCGCGCCGAGGATCCATTTCGCGCATCTGCGCAACGTGACGCGCGAAGCGGACGGCTCCTTCTACGAGGCCGAGCATCTGGAGGGCTCGACCGACATGGCGGCGGTCATCCTGGCGCTGATGAAGGAGGAGGCGCGCCGGCGCAAGGAAGGCCGGTCCGACTGGCGCATCCCGATGCGTCCGGACCATGGCCATCTGCTTGCCGACGACATCGGCAAGACCAGGATCAACCCCGGCTATTCGCTGATCGGGCGGCTCAAGGGCCTTGCCGAATTGCGCGGCATCATGCGGGCGGTGGAGCGGTTCGAACTGGCCTGAGGCCAGGCTTGGTTCGCTCAGCCGATCTGCGCGTCAATGATCTCGACGAAGCGCGCGAAGAGGCCGGCCTGCGATTTGATCTTGAGCTTGCGGTAGATGTTGCGGCGGTGGACCTTGACGGTTCCCGGCACGATCCTCAGCGCCCGCGCGATCGATTCCGTCGAGTGGCCCTGAAGCACGAGGTCGACCACCTGCTTTTCGCGTGAAGTGAGCGACAGGCTCTTCCAGATATGCGCGCGGTCGAATTCGCTGGGAACAGCCGCCGCCTCGCCGCGCGGCGTCGTCGCCGGCTCGTCGGCCGGCAGGCCAGGCCAGCGCAGCCTGACGAGGCTGATCACCGCCGGCGCCATGTCGCGCAGCAGCCTGGCGTCGGCGGTCCCGAACGGGCCCGAGGCGCGGAGCCGCATCAGCGAGAGCACCAGCGCGTCCTTGCCCGGCAGTGGAACGAAGAAGCCGACCTCCTCGGCGAGCTTGGTCTGGCTGTAGTAGGAGCGGTAATATTCGCTGGCATAGAAGCGGTCCGGCGCCAGCTCGCGCATGCGCCAGAAGCCTTCCTTGCGCTCGACCGCCGCGTGATGGAACGGGTCGAGCAGATAGGGGCCCTCCTGATAGAGCGCGACGAAGACGTGGCTCTCGGCCGGCGAGAAGGTCTCGAACAGCAGCGGCGGGCGGGCAGCCCCGCGATAGCCGAAGACGACACAGTGATCGAAGCCGACATGGCCGCGCAGCCAGCCGACCATGGCGCGGCCGAAATGATCGCCGCCGGCCTCGCGCGTCGCGGCGATGACGGCGCCGAGCCCATTGTAGTCATCGCTGCGGGAAACGGCCATTCATACCCCTCTAAACGATAAAATAGATCAAATATACCACCTGCGAGGTATATACTAGCCGGCATTGGCTCTGGTAGCGTTTCGAAATCAACTCGCCCTGGAGCCCGCCTTTGACTGCAGTGCCCGATATCGAGTTTCGCGCGGTCACCAAGCGCTATGGCGCGGTTACGGCGGTCGGCGGCATCGACCTTGCCGTCCCGCCATCGGCCTTTGTCGCCTTGCTCGGGCCGTCCGGATGCGGCAAGACGACGTGCCTGCGCATGATCGGCGGCTTCGAGCAGCCGAGCGAAGGCCAGGTGCTGATCCGCGGCCGCGACATGGCCGGCACGCCGCCCTACCGGCGCCCGGTCAACATGGTGTTCCAGCAATACGCGCTGTTTCCGCATCTCGATGTCGAGAACAACATCGCCTACGGACTGCGCCAGGCGAGGCCCAGGCTGTCGTCGCGCGAGATCAGCCAGAGGGCGGGCGAGGCGCTCGCCATGGTGCGGCTCGCCGGCTATGGCCGCCGCAAGATCCACGAGCTTTCCGGCGGCCAGCAGCAGCGCGTGGCGCTGGCACGCGCATTGGTCAACAAGCCGGCGGTGCTGTTGCTCGACGAGCCGCTGGCCGCGCTCGACAAGAAGCTGCGCACCGACATGCAGATCGAGCTGCAGAACCTGCAGCGCGAGATCGGCATCACTTTCGTTCTGGTCACGCACGACCAGGAGGAAGCGCTGTCGATGAGCGACCTCGTCTGCGTCATGAATGGCGGGCGCATCGTCCAGCTCGGACAGCCGAACGAGATCTACGACGAGCCGGCCGACCTGTTCGTCGCCGATTTCGTCGGCAAGACCAATCTGTTGAGCGGCACGGTGGCGGCCCTGTCGGGCGATCTCGTCGATGTCGCACTCGCCGATGGCACGGTGATTTCCGCGCGCAAACGGGCGCCGCTCAGCCGAGGCGAGGCGGTGTCGGTGTCGCTGCGGCCCGAGACGCTCAGCCTCGGCGCGGCCGGAAGCGGCAGCCTGAAGGGCATCGTGCGTAACCGCATCTTCCTGGGCTCGACCGCCGAATATGCGATCGAGGTCGAGGGCATCGGATCACTGCTCGCCAAGGCCGATCACCAGATCGGCCGCGACAACCTCTTCAAGCCGGGCGAACCCGTCGCCATCGGCTTTGCCGCCGGGGCGCCGCTGGCGTTTCCGCAACCCAAGAACAACGGGACCAACCAGAGGGAAAACCACCATGTCGAAATCCTATCGTGACGGACTGCCAATAAGCCCCGAGAAATTCGTCGACCAGCTGATGCGCCTGAAGCGCGGCTCGATCGGCCGGCGCGAATTCCTCGGCCTCACCGGCCTTGGCGTCGCCACCGCGGTGATGGCGCGCGAGCTCGGCATCATGCCGACGCCGGCCTACGCCGCCGAAAACCTCGGCGACCGCATGTCGATCGCCACCTGGCCGAACTATCACGACCCGGCGACGTTCGAGAGCTTCAAGGCCGAGACCGGCGTTGCCGTCGAGGTCAACGTCTTCGGCTCGAACGAGGAGATGCTGGCCAAGCTGCAGGCCGGCGGCTCGGGCTGGAGCCTGTTCGTGCCGACCAACTACACGATCTCGACCTACAAGAAGCTCGACATCATCGAAGCGCTCGACATGGCCAAGCTCGGCAATTTCGACGGTTCGCAGGAGGATGCCCGCTTCACCGCGGAAGGCACGATCGACGGCACGACCTACGCCGTGCCGAAGAACTGGGGCACGACGGGATTCTCGGTCAACACCAAGAAGCTGACCAAGCCGATGTCGAGCTGGAAGGAGTTCTGGGACACCGCAATGGCGGAAGGCGACGGCCGCACCATGGTGCATGACTATCAGCTCACCACGATCGGCAATGCGCTGAAATATTACGGCTATTCGTTCAACTCGCTGAAGCAGGACGAGCTCGCCAAGGCCGAGGAACTGCTGCTCAAGGTCAAGCCGCATCTGTTCGCGGTGTCGAGTGACTATCAGCCGTCGATGCGCGCCGGCGATGCCTGGATGACGATGTGCTGGACCAATGACGGGGCGCAGCTCAACCGCGATATTCCCGAAATCGCCTATGTTCTGGGCAAGGAAGGCGGCGAGATCTGGACCGACTTCTACGCCATCCCGAAGGACGCGCCGAACAAGCCTGCCGGATATGCGCTGCTCAACTACCTGATGAACCCGAAGGTGGCGGTGAAGGAGCATCTGGCCAACGGCGCGCCCTCGACCGACGCGCGGGTCAACGCGCTGCTGCCGAAGGAGGTGCTGGACAATCCGATCCTCTATCCGGCGGCGGACCTGTTGAAGCCGCTGGAGTTCGGCGCCGCCGCGACGCTCACCGATCCGGGGCGCGCCGAGCTGATGGCGCGCTTCAAGTCGGCTTGAGCGGAACCGGCCACAAACCCGATCCAGGCAACGCGACCGGCGGGCAATTGCCCGCCGGCACCGAAGCGGCTTTTTCGATGCGCGGCACCCTTCTTCGCAAAAACCTCATGACCGCGCTGCTGCTGGCGCCGGCGACGCTGTGGCTGGTGGTATTCCTGGTCCTGCCGTTCGTCGCCATCGCTATCTTCAGCGTCGGCGAGCGGGCGCCCGAGGGAGGCTACCAGGCAGCTTTCACGCTTGCGCAATACGCCAACCTGCCGGCGCGGGCGACCGCGTTCTGGAACACGATGGTACTGGCGCCGGTCGGCGCCTTCGCCTGCCTGCTCGTCGCCTATCCGGTGGCCTACTATCTGGCGCTGCGCGCGCCGGAGCGCTGGCGGCTGATCCTGCTGGCGCTCGTCGTCATCCCGTTCTGGACCAGCCTTTTGATGCGCACCTATGCCTGGATGTATGTGCTGGGCGGACGCGGCATTCCGGCCCTGCTCGCCTATGTCGGCATCGAGGACGTCCGGCTGATCAACACGCCGGGCGCGGTGCTGCTCGGCATCGTCTACGGCTATCTGCCGCTGATGATCCTGCCGATCTATGTCAGCCTGGAGCGGCTCGACCGGCGGCTGCTGGAAGCCTCCGCCGATCTCGGCGCGACGCCGCTGTCGACCTTCCTCGGTGTCACGCTCCGGCTGTCGCTGCCCGGCGTGATGACCGGCTTCTCGCTGGTGATGATCCTCCTGCTCGGCGAATATCTGATCCCGACTCTGCTCGGCGGCGGCAAGGTGTTCTTTATCGGCAACGCGCTGGTCGACCTGTTCCTGCAGTCGCGCAACTGGCCGTTCGGTTCGGCCATCGCCATCACGCTGGTGCTGGTCTCGGTGGTGGTGCTGATTGCCGCCAACCGCATCTCGGCCCGGCTGTCGGGCGCGCGCCGGGTGGACCTGATCTGATGCGCGCCTTCGTCGTTGCCGTCTTTGCCTTCCTCTACCTGCCGATCGCGCTGGTGGTGCTGTTCTCCTTCAACGCCGGCCACCATGCCAGCGAGTTCACCGGCTTCTCGACGCAATGGTACGGCAAGGCGCTGTCCAACCCGTTCCTGGTCGAGGCGCTGAAGAACAGCCTGTTCATCGCCACCACCAGCGCGCTTTTGGCGGCGGTCGCGGGCACCGCCGCCGCGCTCGGCCTGCAGCGCGTTGGGGCGCGGACGCGGGCTGTCTTCGACGGGCTTTTGGGCGCCGCGATCGTCGTTCCCGGCGTCGTCATCGGGATCTCGACGCTGGTCGCGCTCGTGCAGCTGTTCGGCGTCGTCAATCCGTTCCTCGCCGAGTTGTGGCCGGGCGACGAGCCGCCGCGCCTGGCGCTCGGTTACGGCTCGATCATCGCCGCGCATGGCCTGTTCTCGATGGCGCTGGTGGCGATGATCGTCGGCACGCGCCTTGGCAGTCTCGACCGCAACCTGGTCGAGGCGTCGAGCGATCTCTACGCCACGCCGCTGACGACGTTCCGCTCGATCGTGCTGCCGCAGATCATGCCTGCGGTGATCGCCGGCTTCCTGCTCGCCTTCACCTTCTCGTTCGACGACTTCATCATCGCCTTCTTCGTCGCCGGCGCGCAGACGACGCTGCCGATCTACGTCTTCGCCTCGATACGCCGCGGCGTGACGCCGGAAATCAACGCCGTCGCGACCATCGTGCTCGTCGCATCGGTCCTGCTCGTGGTGCTTGCCCAGTGGCAGCTGCGCCGAAGAAAACAGTGAAAGACCGATCATGATCCTGAAAGACCGCATCGCCGTCGTGACCGGAGCCGGGTCCGGCATCGGGCGCGCCGGCGCCACGATCATGGGCAGGGAAGGGGCGACAGTGGTGATCGCCGACCGCGATCGGGCCGCCGGCGAGGCCGTCGCCTCCGACATCCGCCAAGCCGGCGGCCGCGCCGAAGCGGTCGCGACCGATGTCGGCGACGATGCCGCGGTCGAGGCGCTGATCTCCGGCACGCTCGGCAGGCATGGCCGGATCGACATCCTGCACAGCCATGCCGGCATCCAGGTCGGCGGCTCGCTCGTCGAAGTCGGCGTCGACGGCATGGATGCCTCGTGGCGCATCAACGTGCGGGCGCAGTTCCTCGCGGCCAAGACGGTCATGCCGACGATGATCGCGCAGGGCGGCGGCGTCATCCTCAACACCGCCTCGAATTCGGGGGTCTTCTACGACCGCGAGATGATCGCCTATGCGACGTCTAAGCATGCGGTGGTGGCGATGACCAGGCAGATGTCGCTCGACTATGCCAGGCACAATGTCCGCATCAACGCGCTTTGCCCTGGCTGGGTCGACACGCCGTTCAACGAGCCGTTCATCGCCCAGATGGGCGGGCGCGAAGCGATCGAAAACTATGTCCGGACCAAGATCCCGATGGGGCGCTGGGCAAGCGCCGACGAGATCGCCGAAGCGATCCTGTTCCTCGTCTCCGACCGCTCGTCCTTCATGACCGGGCAGGCGCTGGTGGTCGACGGCGGCGAAAGCATCGGCTGAGCCAGGGCGTCCCCCCGGCTCGCCTTACACGTGCTTGCGGCCGCCGGTGTCGCGAAACCAGCTGTCCGGGTAAGGGTACCACCAGCCCTGGATCTCGGGTTTGTGGTCGATGATCACCATCTTCGAGCGGCGGAAGGCGTCGAGCCCCTGGCGGCCGAGCTCGCGGCCGAGGCCGGAAGCCTTCCAGCCGCCGAAAGGCAGCGCGTCGTTGTCGATCAGCGGGTTGTTGACCCAGACCATGCCGGCCTCGAGCCGTTCGGCCGACTCGTGCGCTTCGGCGAGATCGGTGGTGAACACCGAGGCGCCGAGACCGAAGGGGCTGTCATTGGCAAGCCTGATCGCCTCGTCGAAATCCTTCACGCGGCAGATCGCGGCGACCGGCCCGAAACATTCCTCGCGCACGATCGCCATGTCCGGGGTGACGCCGGTCAGGATCGTCGGCTCGTAGAACCAGCCGGTGTTGTGCGCCGGCGGGATGCGCCCGCCCGTCACCGCCCTGGCGCCGTTGCGAACCGCGTCGTCGACCAGGCGCATGACCTTGGCGCGTGCGTCTTCGCTGACCAGCGGGCCGATCTCGGTCCTGTCCAGGCCGTTACCGATCCTCAGCGCGCGGGTCTTTGTGGCGAACAGATCGACGAAGCGGTCGTGCACGGCATCGACGACGAAGAAGCGCTCGGCCGAGGTGCAGACCTGGCCGGTCAGGTGGAAGGCGGCGGTGACGGAGCCGGCCGCTGCGACGTCGAGCGGAGCGTGCTGCGAGATGATCAGCGGATCGCTGCCGCCGGCCTCGATGACGCAAGGCTTCATGCGCTCGGCGCACGCCACTGCGACGGCCTTGCCGGCGGCGACCGAGCCGGTGAAGGCGACCGCATGGGTGCGGTCGGAGGCGATCAGCGCCTGCGCCGTGGCGGCTCCGCCGGGCAGGCAGGAGACGAGGCCTTCGGGCAGCGAGCGGAACACCGTCATGTAGTCGAGCGTCGACAGCGTCGTCGCCTCCGCCGGCTTGATCACGCAGGCATTGCCGGCGGCGAGCGAGGCCGCCACCGTCCAGCACATCAGCAGGATCGGGAAGTTGTAGGGCATGATGTGGACCGAGACGCCGTACGGCTCGTAGCGCGCATACTGGAAGGAACCCGCCTGTGTCGTGCCGGCGACCTTGCCGGCCTCGTCTCGCGCCATCTCGGCATAATAACGAAAGATCGGCGCGCAATTGGCGATCTCGCCGATCGCTTCCGGATAGGGCTTGCCCATCTCGCGCACCATCAGCTCGGCGCAGCGGGTAAAGTCCCCCGCCTCGATGGCATTGGCCACCGCGTGCAAATGTTTGGCGCGGCTCTTGGCATCGAGTCTTTTCCACGCCGCCTGCGCCCTCGTCGCGGCGGTCAGTGCGACATCGATCTCGCCGTCGCTGGCCGAAGCGATGGCACCGACCGTCTCCAGCGTTGCCGGATCGATCACCGGTTTTTGCGCACCGGTGGGCGGCCGGTAGTCCGGATTGACGAAGTATACCGGACGGTCGGGCGAGAACTGCATCGTATCCTCCTGGCGGAGCCTTTTTGAGAATTCGCCCTGCCGAGGCAGATGGCGCGGCTTTCGAGCACCGGGGCGCAGCGGACATTCAGGTCCGTGAGCACCGGAAGCGCAGAAAGTCGCGTCAGGTGTCCGGCAGGGTAGAATTGTCAAGAAGGCTCAGCGGATCATGTAGACCTTCTTGATTGTTTCATGGACGGTGCAGACGCCCTTCCAGTCCTGCGGAAAGAACGCCGCCGTGTCAGGCTCGATCTCGATCACCTCGCCGGATTCATGCACATAGGTGCAGCGCCCCTCAAGGAAGTGGCAGAACTCGTCGCGGGTGACGTGGCAGTGCCATTTGCCCGGCGTGCAGACCCACAGGCCGCATTCCGAGCGGCCTTCCGGCCCCTTGTAGAGCAGCTTGCCGGAGGTGTGGGACTGGCCCTCGATCATCGTCGGGATGACGCCCCAGTCGACGAGGTCGACAATTGTGAGCGGCGATTGCATGGTCGGCGTGGTCATCGATCTTATCCTGGATTTCTTTGGCTGCTTACCGGCACATGAAGGCCTTGGTCAGCGTTTCGGTGATTTCGGAAGTGCCGGTCCAGCCGGCTGGGAAGAAGACCAGTGTCCCGGCCTCGACCGGGATCGCCTCGCCATTCTCGTGGATGTAGCTGCCGCGCCCGGACAGGAAATGACAGAACTCGTCGACGGCGAAGGTGATGTGGCGCGTGCCGGGCGTGCAGGACCACAGCCCGCATTCGCTCGATCCGTCCGCATGCTGAAACAGGACCTTGCCCGACGCACGTGGTGAGCCGGCGATCGGGTTGGCGCCGGCGCCCCAGTCGTCCAGTTCCACGGTCGAGGCTTTCGGCCAGTGCGGTGTCGGCATATCAAGTTCCTCGCTCAGGCCAGCATGTAGACGTTGCGCATGGTCTCATGCACGGTGCATTCGCCGCTCCAGCCGGCCGGGAACAGCACCACCGTCCCGGCTGTCACCTCTATCACCTCGCTGTCGTCGGATTTGTAGGTGGCGCGACCTGAAACGAAGTGGCAGAGCTCGTCGCGCGGGATCTTGAGCCGCCAGCGTCCCGGCGTGCAGACCCAGATGCCGGATTCCGGCTGGTTGTTCGGACCCTTGTGCACCAGCCTGCCGGTCGAGTGCGAAGCGCCTTCCAGCGCGTCAGGCTGCGCGCCCCAGTCGACGAGATCGGCGCGGGTCGAGGCCTGATAAAGGTGCGGGGCGGAGGAGGTCACAGCAACTGCTCCAGCAGCCCGGCAGCCTTCTCGGGGCCGTTCTGCGACTGCATCTGCGCCGATGCCTTGGCGAGCTTGGCCTTGATCGCCGGATCGGTGAGGCAGGCCTCGATCTTCGCGATCAGCTCGGCATCGCTCCAGTCGTAGCGCGGCATGCCGAAACCGCAGCCGATCTCGCCGACGCGGGTGGCATTGTCGTGACCGTCCCAGACATAGGGCATGATGATCGCCGGCTTGCCGAAATAGAGGCACTCGGTGAAGGAGTTGTTGCCGCCATGGTGGATCACCGCGTCGACCTGCGGGATCACCGAAGGTTGCGGGAACCAGCCGTCGACGATGACGTTGCCGGGCACATCGGTGTATTGGTCCTTGTAGCCGCCGACATTGACCAGCGCCCGGTAGCGCGTCTTGCCGAGCGCAGCGATGATGCGCTTCAGAAGGTCGACGTCGCCGGCTCCCAGGCTGCCGAACGAGACGTAGAGCAGTGGTCCGTCATTGTTCCTGGCGAAGGTCGGTATTGCGTAGGGCTTTTCTTGCCGCACGCAGCCCTCGAGATACTGGAATTTCGCCGGGTCGAGCGGGTGCCGGCGTTTGAACTTCGCCGCTTGCGGATAGAGCAGCAGGTTGAGATAGGGCGAGGCCTCAAAGAACTGGCCGATCGGGTAGGGCGCCTCGCCATTGGCGGCGAGGAAGGCGTTGAAGTCGTCATGGATCGGCTTGATCACCGCGTTGAAATGGTCGCGGTAGCGCTTGTGGCCGGCATGGTCGTCCTCGGCGCAGCCGGAGAGATGCGGCGGGATGTCTTCGTCCTCGATCTCGTTCTCCGAGCAGGAGATGACCCGCACCCACGGCTTGCCGTACTGCTTGATCGCCGGAAACAGGATGACGTTGTCGACCGAGATGACGTCGGGCTTGATCTTGTCGAGCACGCCGGGCAGATCCTTCTGCGCCCATTTGGCGCTGTCGACGATCGCCGTCCAGCAATCCTTCACGTAGTTGTCGACCTGGTCGTAGGGCGACTTGCGGAAATTCGGGATGTGGCCGTTGATGAAGTCCTCCCAGAACTTGGCCATCTGCTCCGGCGGCATCGGCTCGGAGAGGTTCACCGGATGCGCCTCGAAGCCGTAGCCCTTGTAGACGTCGACGAAGCCGGGGTCGGACAGGAACACCGCCCTGTGGCCGCGCGCCTCGACCGCCTGGGCGATGCCGACGGAATTGAGCGCCGGTCCAAAGGCCGCTTCCGGGAAAAACGCGATGGTCTTCTGCGCCATGGTTTCAATCTCCATCAATCTGCGAAAATTCTGACATAGGCGGCGTCCCAGCCGAGCTCGATCCGGTCGCCGGCGGCAACCGGCCGGCGGTCGGCGGCATCGGCGGTGACGCGCACCAGGAACGGCTTTTCCGACAGCGCGGTGCGGACATGCACCTGCAGGTCGAGGCCCTGATAGGCGAGCGCCTCGACCGTGCCGGCAACGCGGTTGGCGGTGTCGGGCGACGGAAACAGCCGGATGCGTTCGGGCCGCACAGCCGCGACAGCCGAGGCGCCCGACGAAAGTGTCGCCGGAACCTTGCCGGTGATCTTCGTGCCATTCGTCGCCTGGACGCCGTTGCCGTCAACACGACCGGGAACAAAATTCATCACGCCGATGAAGTCGGCGACGAAGCGGTCGGAAGGATGCTCGTAGATCGCGTGCGGCGTGTCGCATTGCAGCAGCCTGCCGTCCTTCAGCACCGCCATGCGGTCGGCCATGACCAGCGATTCCTCCTGGTCGTGGGTGACGATGACAAAGGTGATGCCGACCTCGTGCTGCAGGCGCTTCAATTCGAGCTGCATGGCGCCGCGCAGTTTCTTGTCGAGCGCGCCGAGCGGCTCGTCGAGCAACAGCAGGCGCGGCCGCTTGACCAGAGCGCGGGCGAGCGCGACGCGCTGCTTCTGGCCGCCCGACAATTGCTCCGGCTTGCGGTCGGCGAAGGGCACCAGCTCGGTCGTCGCCAGGATGGCGTCGACGCGGCTGCGGATCTCGGCCGCCGGCAGGCGCTCCATTTCGAGGCCGTAGGAGACGTTGGCCCTGACGCTCATATGCGGAAACAGCGCATAGGACTGGAACATCAGGTTGACCGGTCGCTTGTTGGGCGGCGTGCGGGCGATGTCGCGGCCGTCGAGCAGAATCTGGCCGTCGCTCGGCGTCTCGAAGCCGGCCAGCATGCGCAGCAGCGTTGTCTTGCCGCAGCCGGAGGGACCGAGCAGGGCGAAGAACTCATTCTCGCGGATGTCGAGCGAAATGCCGTCGACGGCCCTCACGCGGCCGAAATTCTTCGACACGCGATCGATCCGAAGCAGCGTGCGCGGTTCGCTCATTGGCCGATGACCCCACGATTGAGCCGCTGCGAAAGGGTGAGCGCGGTGATCGAGACCGCCATGACGATGGTCGCCAGTGCGTTGATCTCCGGCGTGATGCCGAAGCGGATCATCGAATAGATCTGCATTGGCAGCGTGGTCGAGGCGCGCCCGGCCCCGGCGGTGAAGAAGGCGATGATGAACTCGTCGACCGAGAGCGTGAAGGCGAGCAGCGCGCCGGCGACCACCGCCGGCAGGATCACCGGCAAGGTCACCCGTCGGAAGGTGGTGAGCGCGGACGCTCCGAGATCGGCGGAGGCCTCGACGATCGACCAGTCGAAGCTCTTCAGCCGCGCGCGCACCACCGAGCAGACGAAGGCGAGGTTGAAGACGACATGGGCGAGAATGATGGTGTGCAGGCCCATGGTGACATCAAGCATGGCGAAGAACGACAGCAGCGCGATGGCGAGCACGATGTCGGGGATGATCATCGGCGCGAAGATCAGTGCCTCGAGACCCTTGCCGTACTGCCGGCGCATCTCGATGCCGATCGCCAGCAGCGTGCCGAGCAGCGTGGCGATGGCGGTCGAAACCAGCGCCACGATCAGGGTGTTCAGCGCTGCCTGCAGGATCGCCGCATTGCCGGCGAGCGAGGTGTACCATTTCAGCGAGAACCCGGACCATGCCGTCGGCAGTCCGCCCGCATTGAACGAGAGTGCCACCAGCACGGCGATCGGGATGTAGAGGAAGGCGAAGACCAGGACGAGGATCGTCCGCAGGCCGAGAAGGCGGGCAGGCGATGACGTCATGGCTGCCCTCCGACGGTCAGGAGGCGAGTGGCCGGACAGCCTTGCTCCCCCCGTTTGCGAGGAGAAGATGCCGGCAGGCAGATGAGGGGCAGCGCTGAGCGTCGCAAAGGCTGGCGCCGCCCCTCATCCGCCCCTTCGGGGCACCTTCTCCCCGTGAACGGGGAGAAGGAAGCAAGAGAGCGCTCAGCCATCGGCGCCTCCCTCGGCTTCCCTGGTTCGGCCGGCGGCGCGGTCCGCAAGCAGGGCCTGCGCCATCAGCACCGCGAGCATGATGGCGATCAGCGCCATCGCAAGGGCGGCGCCGAACGGCCAGTCATTGGCGGTCAGGAACTGGTCGTAGACCAGGTTGCCGATCATCTGGAAGCGGCCGCCGCCGAGCAGAGCGGGGGTGACGAAATTGCCGATCGACAGCACGAAGACGAAGACCGCGCCGGCGGCGATGCCCGGCACCGTCAGGGGCAGGATGACGCGGCGAAAGGTGGTCAGCGCCGAAGCGCCGAGGTCGCGCGAGGCCTCCGCCAGCTCCGGGTTAAGGCGCGACAGCGGCGCGTAGCAGGCGAGGATGACGAAGGGCAGGTAGTTGTAGACCAGGCCGGCGATGACGGCGCCCTCGGTGTAGAGCATCGACGGCGGCTCGCCGGCATAGCCGATCCAGCGCAGCAGCTGGGTGACGAGGCCTTCGCGGTTGAGCAGCACGATCCAGGCATAGGTGCGGATCAGATAGTTCGACCAGAACGGCAGCACGGCGAAGAACAGGAAGACCGGCTGCAGTCGGCGGGGCGCTGCTGATATCGCATAGGCAGCGGCGTAGCCGATGATGACCGCGATCAGCGTCGCGGTGCCGGCGATGCGCGCCGAGTTGAGGAAGATGCCGGCGTAGAGCGGGTCGAGGACCTGGCTGAAATTCTCCAGCGTGAAGGTGTATTCGATGCCGCCATAAATGCCGCGCCGGAAGAAGGCGAGCGCAAGCACCAGCGCGCATGGCACGACCATGAGCGCGGTCAGCCAGGCCAAAGCCGGCGCCATCAGCAGGTTGGAGCGAAGTCTGGTCTGGGACAATTTTCGATACCGCTCAGCGGCCGACGGCGACAGCCCGCCATCGGCCATTGTCTCCGGGCTGCAAGCGCCTACTGCGCGGCCTTGATCTCGCTGACGATCTTGGAATAGTCGCGCTGGGCGTCGCCGACGTCGCGCAACTGCTCGAACTTGACGAGGTCGGCCACCGGCATCGCCATGTTGGGGAATTTAGCCAGGAAGTCGGCCGGCAGGCTCTCCATCGCCGGCTTGTTCGGCACCTTGTAGTCGATGTTCTGGGCCGCCCAGGCATGGTTCTTGGCGTCGAGCATGAAGTTGATGAACTTGAAGGCGGCGTCCTTGTGCTCGGAAGCCTTCATCACCACCATCGTGTCGACCCAGAGGTCCGAGCCTTCCTTCGGGATGACGTATTTGATCTCGGGCTTTTCGGCGATGCCGTAATTGCACCAGCCGTCCCAGGCCTGCACCATCAGTGCCTCGCCGGACACCAGCTTCGAATAGAAGGTGGTGTCGTCATAGGCGAGCAGGGTCTTCTTGGCCGAGATCAGCAGGTCCTTGACCTCGGCCATCTTGGCCGGATCGGTCTCGTTGACGGAGAAACCCTTGTCAAGCTGGCCGGCGGCCAGCAGCCAGCGGTCGGTCGCCAGCATGGTGGTCTTGCCCTTGAGGTCGTCGGAAGGCGCCAGCAGGTCGCTCCAGCTGGTCGGCGCGGCCTTGACCAGGTCCGAGCGGTAGCAGAGGCCTGTGGTGCCCCAGGTGTAGGGCACCGAGAAGGCGTTGCCGACATCGTGCGGCAGCTTGGTCGCCTCCGGATAGAGATTGGCGAGGTTGGGGACCTGGGCATGGTCGATCGGCTCGGTCAGGCCGAGCTTGTTCAGCACCTCGGCGAAGGGCGAGGAGACGAAGACCACGTCATAGCCCTTGCCGCCGGAGGCAACGAGCTTGCCCATGATCTCCTCATTGGTGGCGTGGACCACGACCTCGCCGGCAACACCGGTCGCGGTCTTGAAGGCGGCCATGGCGTCGGGCGCCATGTAGCCGTCCCAGTTGGAGATGACGAGGTCGGCGGCGGCCGCCGGCGCCGAAAGCGCCAGAGCGAAGCCGAGCGCGATTGAAGACGTTCTGAACGAACGGTGCCGCAGGGCGGTGGTCATGACAGTCTCCCATTCCGGTTGGTCAAATTCGTTGGCGGACCGGCATTCGCGGTTCCCGCCGCGGGCTCGATCCCGTTCCCCGGTCTTTTGTTGCCGATTGCAGTGACAGTACTATTGCAGAAAAAAGTACGTCAATCCATAATTTGGCAGGCGGCTCCGGAATCTGGCCGATTGCCTCGGCGGGGACGATCGGCCAAACCGGGGTCGCACCGATCCACGAGAACAAGTCATGCAAGCGGCAGCCAGGCGACCTCGCACCAACCATCTCGATCTCGCGCAGCGCATCCTGGACGTTGCCAGGCAGCGCGGCTTCGCGCCCGGCGCCCACCTTCCCGAGCAACAGATCGCCTCGCTCTGCAGCGTTTCGCGGACTCCGGTGCGGGCGGCGCTGCGCCTGCTCACCGAACAGGGCGTGGTGCGCTGGGAAGCCGCCACAGGCTACCGCCTCGCCATCGACCTCGCGGCGCAAGGGGCTGTCGCCGCCGAATTGCCGAATACGGAGGAAGACGAACTGGCCGAGGCGATCCTGCGCGACCGCTCGGCGCGGCGGTTGGACCAGACGGTAACCGTCAGCGGGCTGATGCGGCGCTACGATGCGGAACGCAAGACGGTACTAAAAGCGCTTCAGAGACTGACTGAAGAGAATCTCGTCGACCGCGCGCCGGGCCAGTCCTGGCTGTTTCGCCGGGCGCCCGACGATCCCGAAGCGCAGGGCGAGAGCTACGACTTCCGGCTGCTGCTGGAGCCCGCCGCCATATTGACGCCGGGCTTCAGCCTCGACGGCGCGCGGGCGGCGGCGCTTCGGCAGGGCATGGAGGCGCTGATGGCGCAGCCCGATGCGGCCTTCGACACCAGGGAATTCCAACGGCTGGACATCGAGTTCCACGGCATGATCGCCGACGGCTCGGCCAACCGGTTCATCACCGACGCGCTGTCCGATCATCTCCGGTTGCGCCGGCTGCCCGGCATCTATGCGGGCGTCAACGTGTTCCGGCTCAAGCAGTCGCTGCGCGAGCACCTCACCATACTCGATCATCTGGAAAGCCGGCAGTATGAGGTTGCCGCCGATCTGTTGCGTGTGCATCTCAGGCTGTCGCGCAGCCAGCGGCCGCGGGCGGCGAGCCGCGGCGCGCCGGCGCTGTTCGGCATGATCAGCCGGCCGGATTGACCGAGGACCATCGTGACGCGCAAAGCCAGCCCGACCATAGCGCTGTTTCCCGAAGCGAGCTTCGGCGCGGCGCTCAATTGCGTCGGCATCGCGCAGGCCTTGCGAGCTAGGGGCGCCCGGCCGGTCTTCATCTGCCATGCTGGCTTCTCCGGCGTCTTTGCCGATTACGGCTTTCAGGAATACCAGCTGCCGACCGACGATCCGCTGAGCGACAGCGAGCGGCAGAGCTACTGGCAGGCTTTCGTGCGCCGCCACCTGCCGCATTTCCGGCTGAGTCCGGTCGACCAGCTCGAAACCTATGTCGCGCCGACATGGCAGGCGATCGTCGACACGGCGGTCCAGGCCGAGGCGCCGCTCAGGCAATTGCTGGCGCGGCTGAAGCCCGACGCCGTCGTGCTCGACAATGTCATTATGTTTCCGGCGATCGCCGGCGCCGGCTGCCCGTGGGTGCGCGTCGTCTCCTGCGCCGAGACGGAATTGCCCGACGCCGAGGTGCCGCCCTATCTTTCCGGCCTTGCCGCCGACGATCCCGGGCGCGCCGCCTTCGAGGCGCGCTATCTCGCGGCGGTCGCCCCGGCGCATGAGCGGTTCAACCGGCTGCGCGCCGATGCAGGCCTCGCGCCGCTGCCGAGGGGCCTGTTCCTGGAGGCATCGCCCGATCTCAACCTGCTGCTGACGCCGGCCATCGTGCGCCGCGAACGCGCCGAGCCGCTCGACCCCGCGCGCTTTACCTACCTCGAGGGCTGCGTCCGCTCCGAGGGGCCGTTCGAGGTGCCGGTCTTTCCGCGCAACGGCGGGCCGCTGGTCTATCTCAGCTTCGGCAGCCTGGGCGCCATGGATGTCGGCCTGATCCAGCGCATGCTTGCCGTCTTCGACCGGCTGCCCGCACGCTTCATCGTCAATGTCGGCGGCCTGCGCGATGCCTATCGCGCGGTGCCCGACAACGTCTATCTCGGCGCCTGGTTCCCGCAGCCCTCGGTGGTGGCGAAATCGGACCTCTTCATCCATCACGGCGGCAACAATAGTTTCTGCGAGGCGCTTCGCTTCGGCGTGCCGTCGCTAATCATGCCCTATTGCTGGGACGGACACGACAATGCGCGGCGCGCCGAGGAGACCGGCGTCGGCAACCATATCGGCCGCGATGGCTGGACCGAAGGAGTACTGGAGCGAGCGATCCTCGGCCTACTGGCCGACGATGCGATGCGCGCCCGCCTGAAGGACAATGCAGCGCAGATGGCGCTGAAGCCCGGAACGGATGTGGCCGCCGAAGCGATCCTCTCTTTGATACGGACATGACCAAATGCCTGAAAACCACCTGACGACCCTGCCGCCGACGAGCGGCGCCAACGATCCGAAAAGCTGGCTGGCCGCGCACGCGATCAGCGAAGTCGAATGCCTGGTGCCCGACATGAACGGCGTGCTGCGCGGCAAGGCGCTGCCGGCGGCGAAATTCCTGAAGGCGCTGGAAGACCGCGCGCTCTATCTGCCGAGTAGCGCCTTCCTGGTCAGCATTGACGGCCGCTATTCCGGCTCGATCGACGAAGGCTTCGCCTATTCGGACCCGGACATGCGCATGGTGCCGGATGTCTCGACACTTTGCCTGGCGCCCGGCGGCGGGCCTGGCAAGGCCTATGTCTTTGCCGATGCCTTCCACATGGACGACCGTCCGTGGATGGCCTCGCCGCGTCACGCCCTGCGGGCGGTACTCGATCTCTATCGCCAGCGCGGCTGGCGGGCGGTGGTGGCGCCAGAGCTCGAATTCTATCTTACCGCGCCAAATCCCGACCCGGACCAGCCGCTGACCGCCCCGGCCGGGCGCAACGGCCGCGCCGAAAGCGTGCAGCATCCCTACGACATGGCGGCGCTGGAGGAGTTCGAGCCGGTGATCCAACGCATCTACGCGCATGCGGCGGCCGCGGGGCTGCCGCTCGATACGCTGATCCATGAGTCGGGCACGGCGCAACTGGAGATTAACTTCCTACACGGCGATGCGCTGGCGCTGGCCGACAAAGTGCTGTTGTTCAAGCGCCTGACCAGGCAGGCGGCGCAGGCGAGCGGCATGCACGCCACCTTCATGGCCAAGCCGATCGCGGCGCAGGCCGGCTCCTCGATGCATCTGCACATGTCGATCGTCGACGAGACCGGCAACACGCTGTTCGCCGGCAGCGACGATGCCGACACCGCGATGTTCGGCCATTTCATCGGCGGCCTGCAGAAATACGTTCCCGAAATCATACCGCTGTTTGCGCCGAACGTGAATTCGTACCGGCGCATTCGTCCGAACCACAGCGCGCCAGCCAATATCGAATGGTCGCACGACAACCGCTCCTGCGGCCTGCGCGTGCCGGCGGGCGGCCGCGCCGCGCGGCGGGTGGAGAACCGGCTGCCGGGGGCCGATGCCAATCCCTATCTGGCGATCGCCGGCTCGCTGCTCGCGGGCTATCTCGGCGTGGAGGAGAAGATCGCGCGCTCGGCGGAAGCGTCGGGCAATGCCTACAAGATCAAGAGCACGCTGCCGAAGACCATGGAGGAGGCGCTCGACCGTTTCACCGCCTGCGCGCCGGTGCGGGCGCTGCTCGGCGAGGATTTCTTCCAGACCTATCTGCGCGTCAAGAGCGTCGAGCTCGACCTGTTCCAGAGCGTCGTGACGTCCTGGGAACGCGACCACCTTTTGCTCAAGGTGTGACCATGGTTTCCAGTTCGACGGGTTTCAATTCCGGTCTCGATATCGGCAAATCCTACTATGTCGCCACCGCCATTCCGGCGCCGGATCATCCGGCGCTCATCGGCGATGTCGAGGCCGACCTTGTGGTCGTCGGCGGCGGCTGCACCGGGCTGTCGGCGGCGCTCCACGCCGCCGAACGCGGGCTGAAAGTGGTGCTGCTCGAAGGCGGCAAGATCGGCTGGGGCGCATCGGGCCGCAATGGCGGCCAGATGATCCCCGGCTTGCGCAAGGGCGCCAAGGGCCTGGTCAAGGCCTTCGGACCGGAACGGGCGAAGGCGCTGTTCGACCTCGCCTTCGAGGCGCGCGGGCTGGTGCTCGACATCATCGAGCGCCACGCCATCGACTGCGACCTCAGGCTCAGCGGCCATCTGGTCGGCGCGGTGAACAGTTCCGACCTCAAGGACCTGGAAGACGAGGCCGAGTGCCTGGCCCGCGTGATGAATTTCCGCGACGTCGAGATCCTGTCGGCGGCGGAAGCGCGCGGCAAAGTCGACACGCCCTATCACGGCGCCATGTACGAGCCGCTCGGCGGCCACATGCATCCGCTGAACTACACGCTTGGGCTTGCCCGCGCAGCCATCGCAGCCGGTGTCACCATCCACGAGAATTCGGTCGCCGTGCGGCTGGAGCGGGAGCCTTCGATCAGGGTCTCGACGGCGACAGGATCGGTGCGGGCGAAGCATGTCGTACTGGCGGGCGACGCGCTGCTGCAAGGACTGGAGCCGCGCGTCAACAGCCGCATCATGCCGGTCGGCAACTACATCGTCGCCACCGAGCCGCTGGAGGGCAAGCGCAATGTGATCCCGGCCAACGTCGCGGTGTCCGACACGCGCTTCGTGGTCAACTACTACCGGATGTCGGCGGATGGGCGGCTGCTGTTCGGCGGCGGCGAGCGCTACACGCCGTCGCCGCCGGCCGACATTGCCGGCTTCGTGCGGCCGCATATGGAACAGACCTTCCCGCAACTGAAGGGCTGCCGCATCGACCATGCCTGGGGCGGGCTGGTGTCGGTGACGACGTCGCGCCTGCCGCATGTCGGGCACTATGGCGAGGTCTATTTCGCGCATGGCTATTCCGGCAAGGGCGTCATCCTGTCGACGCTGTCGGGCAAGCTGCTGGCCGAGGCGATCACGGGAGACGCCTCGCGGCTCGACCTGTTCTCGACGCTTAGCCCGCTGCCGTTCCCCGGCGGCACGGCGCTGCGCGGTCCGCTCTATGTGCTCGGCATGCTTTGGTATGCGATGCGCGACCGCATCAAGCACTGAGCGCGCGGGACGACGGCAAGCTGGCTAACCGGCATCCCTGTTGGTCAGCGCGATGTGGCAGCAGCCGGAGCCGTGGCCTGGCGTCCAAGTGACGTTGGCGAAGCGCACGCCGGTCGCCTCGAACAGGCCGCGGTCGAAGGCGCCGGCGATGCGGCAGAGCGTGGCGAGCTTCTCCTCGCCGACGCCGGCCTCGACCCAGGCGTCCTTCAGCGGACAGCGCTTCACCTTGAAGGCGATGTGGGTCGCGTTGCGCTCGACATCGGTCGGGTACATGCGGCCGCCATCCGGGCTGACGGCCAGAAACGCCTCGCCGATCGCCGGCGCATCGTTGGGGCCGAAATCGGCGAAAGCCGCGGCTGCGACTTCCTTGCCGCGCTGCTCGATGGTGCGGATCATGACAGCCTCGGCTCTCTCGGCGCCGAGTTCGGCCGTCAGTTCGTCGAGGAAGAGACGGTAGAGATCGGCCCGGTTGCGGAAAGCGGAATCGAGCTCGCGGGACAGTTTTTCGGCTCTGACGTCGGGGTCGGTCATGGTGCGGTGGTCCTGTTCAATCTCGGCGCCGCCGCCACCAGCGCCCTGCCGATCGCCGATTGCGGATTGCCGATGACGGCACGGGCATCGCCGCTTTCGGCGACCCGGCCGGCATCGAGGATGACGAGGCGGTGGGCGACGGCGCGGACGACGCCGAGATCGTGCGAAATGAAAAGGTAGGCGATCCGTTCCGTGGCCTGAAGGTCGAGCAACAAGTCCAGGATCCGGCCGCGCACCGATACGTCGAGCGCCGACACGGCCTCATCGAGCACGATCAGCGACGGTTTGGTGGCGATGGCGCGGGCAATGGCGACGTGCTGGCGCTGGCCGCCGGAGATCTCGTGGATGGCGCGCGGCGCGAGATCGGCGCCAAGGCCAACGCGCTCCAGCAGGGCGGCGATGCGGCGCGGGCGCTCTGTGCGCGAGGCAATGCCGTGAATGCGCAAGGGGTCGTCCAAGACACGCGCCACGGTGGCGCGCGGATTGAAGGCGGCGAGCGGATCCTGGAACACCATCTGCAGGCGCGCGCGCCTCGCACGCAGGGCAGATCCGCCCAGCGAGCGGAAGTCTGCGCCCTCGAACTGGATGGTGCCGGCGTCCGGCTCGGTCAGCCTGAGTACCAGCCGCGCGATGGTCGACTTGCCGCTGCCGGACGGGCCGGCAAGCGCCAGCGTCTCGCCGGGCTCGATCGCAAACGCAACGCCATCGACGGCGGCGACGGTTCCGCCGCCGCGACGATAGCGCTTGGTGAGACCGGAGACGGCGAGCAGGCTCATGCCGGCGCTCCGGCCTGCCGCAGCGGTCCGGCGTCGAGGCCGAGATGAGCGTCGAGCAGCGCGCGCGTGTAGGCGTGGCGCGGGGCGTTGACGATCTGCGCCGTCGTGCCGAGCTCGAGCAGTTCGCCATAGCGGAACACGGCGATGCGCTCGGCAAGCTCGGCGGCGAGCGCGATGTCATGACTGATGAACAGCAGCGTCATGCCGTCCTCGGCGACCAGCCGCCGGATGAGCGACACGATCTCGGCCTGCACGATGGTGTCGAGCGCGCTGGTCGCCTCGTCGGCGATTAGCAGTTTTGGTCCGGCAGCGATGGCGGCGGCGATGGCGACGCGCTGCTTCTGGCCACCCGAGAGTTGATGCGGATAGGCGCGCATGGAGGCGTCGGGATCGGGCAGACGGACGCGTTCGAGCAGGGTTTTGGCATGGGCGTAGGCTTGCGGCCAGGAGAGGCCGAGATGGGTCAGGGCGACTTCAGCGATCTGCTTGCCGACGGGCATGACCGGGTCGAGGCTGGAGGAGGGGTCCTGGAAGACGAAGCCGATGTCGCGGCCGAGGCGGGGTACTGCGCTGCCAAGATGAAGAGGTCGGCGCTCTACGGCGCCCCCCTCTGTCCTGCCGGACATCTCCCCCACAAGGGGGGAGATTGCCTTCTCATTACCGCTTTCGCCGATCATCGACGTTGAAAAAGAAGTGCCGGCGACGGAACTGCTGATCTCCCCCCTTGTGGGGGAGATGTCCGGCAGGACAGAGGGGGGCGCGAAGGAATGAGGCATTTGCAAATTCGGCATCGCCCATTCGATCGCACCTCCAATCCTGGCACCCCTCGCCAACAACCCCGCAATCGCCAGCGCCAGGGTGCTCTTGCCCGAGCCGCTCTCGCCGATGATCGCCAGGCGCTCACCGGCCTCGATCTCAAGGCTCACGCCCCTCAGCGCCGGCACCTCGCGGCCATCGCCGCGATAGCTCACCGTCAAATCGCGGATCGAAAGCAGCGCCGTCACGACAGGCTTCTCCGCACCGCCGTCGTCTCGACGACGCCTTCGCCGGCGAGGTAGACGCCGAGCACGGTCAGCACCAGGGCGATGCCGGGAATGATCGACAGGAAGGGCGCGGTGCGCAAGACGGCGCGGCCTTCGGCGATCATGGCGCCCCAGGTGACGCGGTTGGGGTCGCCCAGGCCGAGAAAGGACAGGGCGGCTTCCGTCAGGATCGCCGCCGCGACGATCACCGAGGACAGCGCCAGCACCGGCGGCAGCGCGTTGGGCAGCACTTCGCGAAAGGCGATCTCGAGCGGATGCATGCCGATGACGCGGGCGCCGGCGACATAGTCGCGCTCGCGGATCGACAGCACCTCGGCGCGTGCGACGCGCGCCGGTCCGGTCCAGGCACCGAGCGCGATGGCGGCAACGACCACGCCAAGCGAAGGGCCGACGATGCTGACGAAGGCCAGCGCCAGCAGGAAGCCGGGCACGGTCTGGAAGGCATCGGTGATGCGCATCAGCACCTCGTCGATCAGGCCGCCGGCAAAACCGGCCAGCGTGCCGACCACCGCGCCGATCAGGAGTGCTGCGCCCGCCGCCGACAGCCCGACGGCCAGCGAGGTGCGGGCACCGTGGAACAGTTCGGCCAGCACGTCGCGGCCGAGCCGGTCGGTACCGAGCGGCAGCGACCAGTCTTGGAATGGCGGCAGCAATGCCGGGCCTGCGATGGCCTGCGGGTCGCCGGGAAAGAGCAGCGGCGCGGTAAGCGCCATGGCGAATAGCAAGGCGAGGATCGCAGTTCCGGCGATCGCTTCCGGGCTGCGAAGGAAACGATGCAGCCGGCTCATGCGCCGGCCTCACTGGCGCCGACGCGCGGATCGAGCAGGGCGTAGGCAAGGTCGACCAGGAGGTTGATCACGATGACGAGCACGGCGCTGGTGAGAATGATGCCGAGCAGCAGCGGCGTGTCGCGTCCGGCGACGGCTTCCTGCGCCAAACGGCCGAGGCCGGGTACGGCAAAGACGCTTTCTATGACGACGCTGCCGCCCAGCGTCTGCGCCGACTGCAGGCCGAGCATGGTGATGAGCGGCAGCAACGCGTTGCGGGCGACATGGGCAAGCACGATGCGTCGGCGCGACAGCCCCCTGGCGCGGGCGGCGAGGACAAAGTCCTGCCGCCAGGCCTCGGCCATGCCGGCACGCATCATGCGCAGGTAAAGCGCGAGGTAGATGAAGCCGAGCGCCGAAACCGGCAGCACGAGATGGGTGGCGATGTCGGCGGCCCGCGAAAGGCCGGTCTTGGCGGAGGCGATGGTCTCGATGCCGCCGATCGGCAGCCAGCGCAGGTCGACGGCGAAGACGACGATCAGCACCAGGCCGAGCCAGAAGCCAGGCACGGCATAGAGTGCCAGCGAGCCGATCGACAGGAAGCGGTCGCGAAAGCTTCCGGGCTTTGCACCGGCATAGATGCCGAGCGCCGAGCCGAGGCCGAAGGAGAGCGCGGTGGCGCTGCCCATCAGGATCAGCGTGGTGGGCAGGCGTTCGAGGATGACGTCGCGGATAGGTCGCGAGAAGGTGACGGACTGGCCGAGATCGAGATGGCAGAGCGCCCAAAGATAGTTGGCGAGCCGCGTCAGTTCCGACTGGTCGAGGCCCCAGCGGTGGCGCAGCACCTCGATCAGGCCGGCGTCGCCGCCGGTCGAGACGATGTAGGCGTCGACCGCGTCGCCAGGGGCAGCTTCGAGCAGGAGGAATGTGCCGATGATGACGATCGAAAGCACAAAGACGCTGCCGACGAGACGGCGGCGGATGAGGGCGAGGGCGCGGGTCATGGCGAAGCCGCTCCAAGGCCAAGCCATGAACGCCGAGTTCTACGGCGCCCCCCTCTGTCCTGCCGGACATCTCCCCCACTTGGGGGGAGATCAGCTGGCACCGCGGCTTTCGCCAACCTGCAACGCTGCAGGAAAGTGCGAGGCGCCAAAGCCGCCAATCTCCCCCCTTGTGGGGGAGATGTCCGGCAGGACAGAGGGGGGCGCGAAGGAGCTCTCATTCTCGAAGCTGAGCACCCGAGCTGTCGATGCGCAAGTATGGGATCAGCCCGCCAAATAGGTGTCCGCCCAGTTCGATACCGCCCAGCGCGGGTTGTTGGCGATGTTGCCGACCGTATCGCGCGCGACGCTGATGAAGCTCCATTCGGCGACGTTGATCAGCGGCAGGTCGGCGGCGACCTTTTTCTGAAATTCCTTGTAGAGCTCGGTGCGGGCGGTGGTGTCGAGCGTCTCCGATGCCTTGGCGATGAGCGCGTCGAGCTCCGCGTTCTTGTAGCCGCCCTGGTTGGAGAAGGGCACGCCGTCCGGGATGCCGCTCTGCACCAGGATGGTGGTCGAGATCGCCGGGTCGCCGCGGAACACCGGCGGGCCGACGGCGAGGTCGAAGGCATGGTCTGTGTAGACGGCCTTGATATGCGCGGGAGAGTCGTTGTTGACCAGTTCGGCGTCGATGCCGACGGCGGCGAGCGCCTGGCGCAAATAGTCGCCGAACTGCTTGGTCTCGTTGAAATAGGGCGCCGGCAGGAGCTTCAGCGAGAAGCGATTGCCGTCGGGGCCTTTCTTGTAGCCGGCCTCATCGAGAAGAGCATTGGCCTTGGCGACATCGAAGGCATAGGTCGGCACGTCGGCGGTGTAGAACTGCGGGTCGTTCTTCGGCACCGGGCCGGTCGCGGTGGCGGCATAGCCGAGGAAGATCGTCTTGACGACGAAGTCCTTGTCGATGGCATGGGCGATCGCCTGGCGCACCTTGAGGTCGGCGAGTTCCTTGCGCCGATGATTGATCTCGACCACGAGCTGGTAGGTCAGCCCCTCATAGCCCTTGGTGATCACCTTCAGGCCCGGCACCTTGGAGATGCGGTCGAGATCGGCGAGCGGCACGGCGGAGAAAGCGGCAAGCTGGATCTCTTCCGCCTCGAGCGCCGCGGCCGCCGAGGTGCGATCGGGGAGCACCTGGTAGACGATCTCGTCGAGATAGGGCTCGTCCTTGCCCCAGTAGTCGGCGTTCTTCGCCAGCCGGTAGTACTGGCCGGCCTTGTATTCGGCGAATCTGTACGGGCCGGTGCCGACGGGCGCGTTGTTGGCCGGGTTCTCCTCGATCTTGCCGTTCTCATAGACATGCTTCGGCACGACGCTCGACAGCGCCGGCAGCGCATTGCGGATCAGCTGGAACGGCGTCGGCTTGGCGAATTTGAACACGGCGGTCAGCTCGTCCGGCGTTTCGACCGTGCTGAGATCCTTGAACACGGTGCGGCCGAGATTCTGCAGCGGCTTCCACAGCTGCAGCGCCGAGAAGGCGACGTCGGCGGAGCTGAACGGCTTGCCGTCATGCCACTTGACGCCGTCGCGCAGCTTGAACGTCACCGAGAGGCCGTCGGCAGCACCTTCCCAGGACAGCGCCAGGCGTGGCTGGAGCCCGTCCTTGCCGTCGAAGGAAGCCTCGGCCAGCGTCTCCACGACCTTGCTGGAGATGAAGAATACGCCGTTGGAGGCGACGATCGCCGGGTTGAGGTTGCGCGGCTCGGAATCGGCGGCAACGACCAGACGGCCACCCCTCTTCGGCGTCTGCGCGCGACCGATCACCGGCATGGCGGTGGAGGCGAGCAGCGCCGCCGAGCCGGCAAGCACGGTGCGCCTGGAAATGGTGAAAGCTGACATGATCGACCTCCGTCCTCCGCGCCACCCGGCGGGCGCCAATTCCCCTCGACGCCAGCGGGTCCGCGAACGTCCTTGCGGCGGCGATTATGGCCCTTGCCGAGGGTTTCGCCAGAGACGGAATTGGCGCATGGTGGCGTGGCTTTGAAATTTTCGTCCGCTGGACCAGTAGCCAGGAAGCGGCCCAATCAACCAGACTGGTAGGACCAGATATGGCGATTGGCTGCGAGATTTGGCTTTGAGAAGTCTCTGCAGGCCAGGGGCTCCTATTTCTGGCTGGACCAGAGTGGTGAGCTGGTGCAGATTTGGCCGACAGCCAGACGATCAGCCACAAGACCAGCCGGCGAGCCGGCCCGATCGGCGGGCACATTCAGGGAGAGAAAAAATGAACATCGCCCCGGGCAAGAATGCGGTCGCCATTCCATTCGACCAAGCCAGGTTGGACGGGCTGATGGAGGAAGCGGGCATCGACGTGCTGCTCGCCACTTCCAAGCACAACACGCAATATCTGCTCGGCGGCTACAAGTTCATCTTCTTCGCCGCCATGGATGCGATCGGCCACAGCCGCTATCTGCCGATCGTCGTCTACGAGAAGGGCGGACCGGATCGTGCCGCCTATATCGGCAACCGCATGGAGGGCGCCGAGCACCAGAACAACCCGTTCTGGACACCGACCCTGCACGCTGCCTGCTGGGGCACGCTGGACGCCGCCAATCTTGCCGTCGAGCATGTGCAGAAGATCGGCAAGGGCGGTGCCCGCATTGGCATCGAGCCGGCCTTCCTGCCGTCGGATGCCTACACGCTGACCCGCAAGGCGCTGCCGGACGCGAAGCTCATCGATGCGACCGGCATGCTGGAGCGCATGCGCGCCATCAAGACAGACGCCGAGCTCGAAAAGCTGCGCATCGCCTCGGAGCTGATCACCGATTCCATGCTGGCGACCATCCAGTGGGCGCGTGAAGGCACGACCAAGACCGAGATCATCGAGCAACTGAGGCGCGAGGAGACCAATCGCGGCGCGCATTTCGAATATTGCCTGCTGACGCTGGGCTCAAGCCACAACCGCGCGGCCTCGCCGCAGGCGTGGAAGCAGGGCGAGGTGCTGTCGATCGATTCCGGCGGCAATTATCACGGCTACATCGGCGATCTCTGCCGCATGGGCATCCTCGGCGAGCCGGACGCCGAGCTGGAGGATCTGCTGGCCGAGGTCGAAGCCGTCCAGCAGGCGGCGTTTTCGAAGGTCAGGGCGGGCACGCTCGGCGGCGATATGATCGCCCATGCCGAGGGCGTGCTGAAAGCCTCTAAGGTAGCGCCTTACACGGATTTCTTCGCCCACGGCATGGGGCTGATCACGCATGAGGCGCCATTCCTCATGACCAACCATCCGGTCACCTATGAAGGCACCTACGCCGGGAAGCCGCTGGAACAGAACATGGTGCTGTCGGTCGAGACGACGATGCTCCACCCTGCGCGCGGCTTCATCAAGCTGGAGGATACGGTCGCGGTGACGGACACCGGCTATGTTATGTTCGGCGACCGGGCGCGGGGGTGGAACAGGGGCGGGATTTCATAAGGCCGAAAGTCGGCGCCGCCCCTCATCCGCCTGCCGGCACCTTCTCCCCGCAGAACGGGGAGAAGAAACCAGCTTCGGCGATTTGCGAATTCGTTGATGAAGGCGTCTTTCTTCCCGTTCTACGGGGAGAAATGTCCGGCAGGACAATGAGGGGCGGCGCCAGCTTCGAAGGTTCACTCCCCTGCCGGCATCAGCCTGAAGTCCGGCAAATCCCGCAGCGCCAGTTCCGGCCCGGCGGGCGAATAGACGACGAAGAGCTGCATCGGCTCGTCGCCGGTGTTGAGCGTCGAATGGAAGCGGCTCTCGGGCACGTAGATGGTGCAGCCGGGGCCGACCTTCGCGACCACCGGATTGCCGTCCTCGTCCTCGACCATCTGCTCGCCATGGCCGGAGATGACGAAGATGATTTCTTCGGCGCCGGGATGATTGTGGCGGGTGTGGCCCTTGCCGGAGGGCAGGTCGACGACGCCGCCGGAAAAACGCTCCGCGCCGTTCACTTCGGGCGCGACCGTCAGGGCCAGCCTGCCCCAGTCGAAGCCGAAGGCGCTGACGTCCTTCGGATACACGAACACCTTGCTCTTGTCGGTCATCGTCTCATCCCTTCTTTTTCTTGATGGTCGCCTTGCCGCGGCCGACCGCGACCGCCTTGAAATCCGCCGTCTGTTTGGCGATTGCTGCCTCCGCCGGCAGCCGTTCCATCGAGCTTGCGCCATAGAAGCCATGCAGCCCTTCGCAGCGCTCGAGGATATAGCGGGCATCGTCCGGCATCGAGATCGGCCCGCCATGGCAAAGCAGGATCACGTCCTTGCGCACCGAGCGCGCGGCCGCCGCGATGGCATCGATCTCCTTCACACAGTCGTCGAGCGACTTCGCCGAAGTGGCGCCGATCGAGCCGCCCGTCGTCACGCCCATATGGGCGACGACGATGTCGGCGCCGGCTTTGGTCATGGCGCGCGCCTCGTCCGGGTTGAAGACGTAGGGCGTGGTCAGGAGGTCGAGCTTGTGCGCTTCGGCGATCATGTCGACCTCGAGCCCAAAACCCATGCCGGTTTCCTCGAAGCTCTGCCGCATGGTGCCGTCGAACAGGCCGATGGTGGGGAAGTTCTGCACGCCGGAAAAGCCCATCGTCTTCAGTTCGGCCAGGAACAGCGGCATGATGACGAACGGATCGGTGCCGTTGACGCCGGCCAGCACCGGCGTCTTCCTCACCACCGGCAGCACCTCGTAGGCCATCTCCTTGACGATCTCGTTGGCATTGCCATACGCGAGCAGGCCGGCGGCCGAGCCGCGCCCGGCCATGCGATAGCGGCCGGAATTGTAGATGATGATGAGGTCGATGCCGCCGGCTTCCTCGGCCTTGGCCGACAGGCCGGTGCCGGCGCCGCCGCCGACGATCGGCACGCCGTCGGCGATCATCTTGCGGAATTTCTCCAAAATTTTCTTGCGCGGAATGGCGGCCATGCGTCCGGGTCTCACTTCTTGGCGATATCGAGGAAGGCCGCGGTCGCGGCCCTGGCGAATTCGGGGTCGTTGATGTGCAACGGCAGGCGCGTCACCCGCCGCGTCGCGTTGGGGCGGATCGAACGCTCGACGGCCTCGAACAGCGCCGCGTCGGCTTCCGGGTCGAAGAAGGCGCCGCCTTCGATGTCGAGCGCCGAGACGCCCTTTTCCGGAATCAGGAAGTGGAGCGGACCCTCGCAGCGGCTCAGCCTTTCGCCGATCCATGCGCCGATCGCGCGGCATTCGGCCGGCGTCGTGCGCATCAGCGTCACGTTGGAATTGTGCTCATAGAACAGGCGCCCGCGATAGTGCTCCGGAATGGTCGGCGGCGCCCAGAAGTTGACCATGTCGAGCGCGCCGACCGAGCCGACATAGGGCAGCTTCGTGCGAGCGACGGCGCCGAAGCGATCCTCCGTCGCCGGCAGCACGCCGCCGAACAGTAGATCGCAAACCTCCGTCGTGGTGATGTCGAGGAGACCGGCGAGCAGCCTCGAATCGGCGAGCTTCTCCATGGTGCGGCCGCCGGTGCCGGTGGCGTGGAAGACCATACAGTCATAGCTGGCGCGCAGCTGGTCGGCGATCGCGGTCACACACGGCGTGGTCACGCCGAACATGGTGAGCCCCAGCGACGGCTTGCCGTCGGAGGCGGGTGCGGGTTTTGCTGCCATGCCCGAGATCGCCTGGGCGGCATTGTGCAGCACGACGCGCGACAGCCGGTTGAGACCGGCCATGTCGGTCACCGACGGCATCATGACGATGTCCGAGACGTCGACGTAAGGCGCGGTGTCGCCGGAGGCAAGCGTCGAGACCATGATCTTGGGCAGGCCGAGCGGCAGCGCGCGCATGCCAGAGGTGACGATCGAGGTGCCGCCGCCGCCGCCAATGCCGATCATTGCCGATATGTCGCTGCGCGACTGGACGAAGCGGGTGAAGGCGGCGGCCATCGCGGCGACCGACCTGCCGCGGTCGTCGAGGCCGAGCACGGCGTTGCGGCCATCCGAATGGTGGGCGGCGATGTCTCCGGCCGTGACATCGACCGGGACGGTGGCGGCGCGCGTTCCGACGTCGACGCGGGTCACGGCGGCGCCCGTGGCGGCGATCGCGTCCGCCAGGAAGGCGAGTTCCTCGCCCTTGGTGTCGGCGGTGCCGACCACATAGATGCGCTTCATCGCGTTTCCCCGCTCCCTGGCGTTGTCGCCCGCCGCTCCTTGCCGGCCGTCAAGACCATTGCAATTTTTTGAGACGCGCGTATCGTATTGACATGGATGTCTCACGTCAACAAGCCGCGCCGAACGACGACACCGGACAGGGGGCAGGTCGCGCGGCCGAGCGCGGCGCGCGCGCCCGCACCAGGCGGCTTATGCTGGAGACGGCAACCAGGCTGATGCAGGCCGGCGCAACGCCTTCCGTCAGCGAGGTGGCGGAGGCGGCCGAAGTGTCGCGAGCGACCGCCTATCGCTATTTCCCAAGCCAGGCGGCACTGGTGCAGGCAGTGGTCGACGAGGGGCTTGGCCCGATCCTCACCTGGAAATCCACTTCCGACGATGCGGAGCGTCGGGTCGCCGAACTCTTCGCCGACGCCATGCCGCGCATCGAAGCCTTCGAGGCGACGTTCAAGGCGGCGCTGAAACTGTCGCTCGATCAATGGGCCAGGCGGCAGGCCGGCACGCTGGGCAGCGAGCCCGCCTTCACGCGCGGCCATCGCGTCGACCTGCTGAAGGACGCGATCGCGCCGCTCAAGGGTCAGTTGCCGCCGCGCGAATTCAAGCGTCTGGCGCAGGCGCTGTCGCTGATGTTCGGCGTCGAGGTGCTGATCGTGCTGAAGGACATATGGGGGCTGGACAGCCGCCGGATGATGACGGTCGCGCAATGGGCGGCGGGCGCGCTGGTGCGGGCTGCCCTGGCGGAATCGGAAGGTGGCGGCGCGTCGGCGGTAATGGCCAAATAAAGCAAATCTGGTTGGACCAGATGGCGTGACCAGTTGTGCATAATAGGCCCGATGAGGTGACCGGAACAAGGTGCATATGTATCAAGGAGTAGGAAAATTAAGGGAAAACAGGCAGATACCGCTGCAAATGGCTTGTCCGGCGATTCCTGATCGCTCAAGAAAGGGCTTGACGTCCGTCCGAAATTGGTAATACCAGATCAGAATAGTCGAAGCGGATCGAAAGTGAAGGTGGCGATCCATTTTCGGCCGGGCGAGGAGGCCCAAACCGGAAAGTGCCATCACGGGAGGAACTACCAGGGCCGGCCTCGTTGCCGGCTCGCATGACACGGTAGAATGCGCACAAGGGAGGAAACATTATGCGCAAGTTAGTGACCAGCGTGCTTGCTGGTATCGGCCTGACGCTTGCCTGCGGAACGTCCGTCTACGCGCAGGAAAAGGAACTCACCATCTTCTGGGCGGAATGGGATCCGGCCAACTATCTGCAGGAACTCGTCAACGATTACACAGCCGAGACCGGCGTGAAGGTCACGGTGCAGACGACGCCATGGCCGGATTTCCAGACCAAGGCTTTCACCGAGTTCAACGCGCATGGCGACGCCTACGACATGGTGGTCGGCGACTCGCAATGGCTCGGCGCCGGTTCGACGCAAGGCCACTATGTCGACCTCACCGACTTCTTCAACAAGCACAAGCTTGGCGACGTGATGGCGCCCGCCACAGTCAAGTATTATGCCGAATACCCCGGCGGTTCCGGCAAATACTGGGCGATCCCGCTCGAAGGCGATGCGATCGGCTGGTCCTATCGCAAGGACTGGTTCGAGGATCCGAAGGAGAAGGAAGCCTTCAAGGCGAAGTACAATTACGACCTCGACGTGCCGAAGACGTATGCGCAGCTGCGCGACATCGCCGAGTTCTTCCACCGTCCGGACCAGAAGCGGTACGGCGTCGCCATCTACACCGACAATTCCTATGACGCGATGGCGATGGGTGTCGAAAGCGCAATCTTCAGCTATGGCGGCGACCTCGGCGACTACGCAACCTACAAGGTCGACGGCATCACCAATTCGAAGGAGGCCGCCGCCGGCCTCGACATGTACAAGGAACTCTACAAGTTCACGCCTCCGGGTTGGGGCAAGACCTTCTTCGTGGAAGACAACCAGGCGATCACCGGCGGCCTCGCCGCGATGAGCATGAACTTCTTCGCCTTCTTCCCGCCGCTGGTAAACAAGGCCACCAACCCATTCGCCGACGCGACCGGCTTCTTCGCCAATCCGGCCGGCCCGGACGGCAAGCGCTTCGCCGCTCTCGGTGGCCAGGGAATTTCAATCGTCTCGTACTCGAAGAACCAGGAAGAGGCGACGAAGTTCCTGGAGTGGTTCATCAAGGACGAGACCCAGAAGAAGTGGGCCGACCTCGGTGGCTATACCTGCAGCCAGGCCGTGCTGAAATCGGAAGCGTTCCAGAACGCCACGCCTTACAACAAGGCGTTCTATGACACGATGTTCATGGTCAAGGATTTCTGGGCGACACCGGAATACGCCGAGGTGCTCGATCAGCTGAACCAGAACATCTATCCGTTCGTGGTCGGCGGCAAAGGCACCGCCCAGGAAGCGCTCGACAAGACCGCCGCCGAATGGAAGGCGACGTTCACCAAGTACAATCGCTACAAGTAAGCATCACATTCAGAATGCCGGAGGAGGGTTTTCCCCTCCGGCATTCCTGTTTCAGGGAGACGCTCGTTGGCTTCGGTAGCCCTCACACATCTCGATCCTGCCTCAAGGGCCGCGGCGCGCGGCTGGTCGGATCTGACCATCCGCAATCTGTTCATCATCCCGACGCTGGTGTTCCTGATCGTCTTCAACATCTTCCCGCTGATCTATTCGCTGGGCTATTCCTTCACCAACTTCGCGGCCAACCGGAGCGAGCCCTGGCAGTTCGTCGGCCTGCAGAATTACCGTGAGCTGCTCAGCGACGATCACATCTGGTCGAATTTCATCATTACGGCGAAATACGTCATCGTTTCGGTGGCCGGCCAGATGATCGTTGGCTTCGGCCTGGCGCTGCTGCTCAACCGCAGCTTTCCGATGAAAGGCCTGATCACCACTCTGCTGCTGTTGCCGATGATGATGTCGGCCGCGGTCGTCGGCCTGTTCTGGCAACTGCTCTACAGCCCGTCCTGGGGCCCGATCAACTACGTCTTCGGCCTCGGCGATTTCGCCTGGCTGTCCAACCCGGACAGCGCGCTCTACGCCGTCGCGATCACCGATATCTGGATGTGGTCGCCCTTCGTCATGCTGCTTTCGCTCGCCGGCCTGTCGGCCGTGCCGCAGCATCTCTACGAGGCCGCGGCGATCGACCGCGCCGGCTGGTGGTACACCTTCACCCGCATCACCTTGCCGCTGGTCTCGCCGATCCTTTTGATCGCGCTGATCTTCCGCACCATGGAAGCCTTCAAAACCTTCGACATCGCCTACACGATGACGACTCAGCCGACCGCCGAACTGATTGCGATCCGGCTCTACAAGCAGGCGTTCCAGCAGTGGGATACCGGTAAGTCCTGCGCGCTGGCCTACATCGTGCTGATCATGGTGCTGGCCATTACCAACCTCTACGTGAAGTACCTCAACAAGGTGAAGGAGCGCTGAGATGGCCGCCGTCCGCACTTCTTCCGAGGTCGCCCTCAACCGCGCGGCAATCGTCGCGGTGCTGGTCGCGACGCTGATTTTCCTCGCGCCGATCTACTGGATCGCCTCCACGGCGTTCAAGCCGAAGGAACTGGCGGTCAGCGTGCCGCCCACCGTCCTTTTCCAGCCGGAAGTCACGCCCTTCATCCGTCTGTTCACCAAGCGTGTGCAGATGCAGAAGCCGGTCGACCCGCAAGTCTACGAAGCCGCGCCCTGGTGGGAGAAGCGCATCTATGACGGCGGCGAGCGGGTGCTGAAGGTCGGCAAGGACGTGCAGCTTTCGCAGTATCCCAACCGCTTTATGAACAGCCTGATCGTGGCGGTCATCAGCACGGTGCTCGCCGTCGGCATGGGGACCTTCACCGCCTACGGCTTCTCGCGCTTCAAGGTCGCGGGCGAGGCGGACCTTCTCTTCTTCATCCTGTCGACGCGCATGCTGCCGCCGGTGGTCGTGGCGATCCCGATGTTCCTGATGTACCGGATGGTCGGCCTCAACGACTCGCATATCGGCCTGATCATCCTCTACGTCGCCTTCAACCTGTCCTTCTCGGTCTGGCTGATGAAGGGCTTCATGGACGAGATCCCGAAGGAGTACGAGGAGGCTGCGCTGGTCGACGGCTACACGCGCATGCAGGCCTTCTTCAAGATCGTGCTGCCGGAAGCGGCGACCGGCATTGCCGCCACCGCGGTGTTCTGCTTCATCACCGCCTGGAACGAGTACGCCTTCGCGCTGATCATGACCAACCGGCGCGCCCAGACCGCGCCGCCCTTCATTCCCAGCCAGATCGGCTCCGGTCTGCCGGACTGGACGACGATCGCGGCGGGCACGTTCCTGTTCCTGCTGCCGGTCGCGATCTTCACCTTCCTGCTGCGCAACCACCTGCTTCGCGGCGTGACTTTCGGAGCGATCCGCAAATGAGCTTTCGCGCGGTCAACGAGAAGTACCTTTTGCCGGCCTCGCAGATCCTCATGGTGCTGGGCATCATCGCGCTCTGCCAGCCATGGAGCCTCAGCCTGCATTCCTATGGCGTGACGATCATCCTGATCGGGCTGATCGGCTTCAACATCACGTCGAAGATAGCGCCGGAGCGGCCGGAGGAAACCGGCGCCGCAGTGCACGAGGGGGCCCGGCAGTGACACAGATCGAACTTCGCGGCATCGAGAAATTCTTCGGTGCCGTCCAGGTCATCCACAATCTGAACCTCGCCATCGCCGACAACGAGTTCATCGTGCTGCTCGGCCAGTCGGGCTGCGGCAAGACGACGACGCTGCGCGCGATAGCGGGGCTCGAGACGATCGACCAGGGCGACATCCTGATCGACGGCAAGGCGGTGCAGCACCTGAAGGCGGCCGACCGCGACATCGCCATGGTGTTCCAGTCGTTCTCGCTCTACCCGCATATGACGGTGTTCGAGAACATCGCCTTTCCGTTGCGCGCGACGCGCATGGACAGCGGCGAGGTCGACAAGTCGGTGCGCGAGGTCGCCCGGGTCCTGCGCATCACCGAGCTGCTTGGCAAGAAGCCGTCGGCGCTGTCCGGCGGCGACATGCAGCGCGTGGCGATCGGCCGGGCGCTGGTGCGGCGTCCGAAGGCGATGCTGATGGACGAGCCGATCGGCGCGCTCGACGCCAAGCTGCGCGAGGAGATGCGGGCCGAGATCAAACGGCTGCACATCAAGCAGGGTTCGACCACGATCTATGTCACCCACGACCAGATCGAGGCGATGAGCCTCGCCGACCGTATCGTCATCATGCATGAGGGCTTCATCCAGCAGGTCGGCACGCCGGACGAGGTCTATTCGCATCCGGCCAATTTGTTCGTTGCCCAATTCGTCGGCAGTCCGGTGATGAACATCACCGAGGCCAGCGTTGCCGAAGCGGCCAGCGCCGCCACCGTCACGGTCGGCGATGCGCCCGCGGGGTTCGAGTTCCCGAGCGCGCTCTTGTCGAAGCTCAATGGCCACGCTGCCAATGGCGGCCTGACGCTGGGTATCCGGCCCGAAGGCGTGCTCGTCCGGCGCGAGGCCGCGCCGGGCTACTTGCCGGTGGAGGCGCATATCATCGAGCCACTCGGCTCCTTCGACATTGTCGACCTCAAGGTCGGCTCCAAGATGCTGCGCGCCCGCACCAAGGCCGGCTACGTCGCCGGCCCCGGCGAGAAGGTGCATGTCCGCATCGATCCCGAGCAGGCGCATTTCTTCGATACGGCAAGCGGCAAGTCATTGGGGGTGAGGCTGTAATGGCCCATATCGAACTTAAGAACATCACCAAGAAGTTCGGTGGCCACACCGCGCTGACGAGCCTCAACCTCGAAATCGCCGACGGCGAGTTCTTCGTGCTGCTCGGCGAGACCGGCGCCGGCAAGACGACGACACTGCGGCTCATTGCCGGGCTCGAGAAGCCGACTGAAGGCCAGGTTTTCATCGACGGCGTCGATGTCGCCGACTGGGGCGCGGCCGAGCGCGACGTGGCGCTGGTGCTGCAGCAATATTCGCTCTACCCGCGCTACACGGTGCGCGAGAACCTCGAATTCCCGTTGAAGCCGAAGATCCGCCGGCTGCCGGACGCCGAGATCAAGGATCGCGTCGCCCGCGCCGCCCGCACGCTCCGGATCGAGCATCTGCTCGACCGCAAGACCGACCGGCTGTCCGGCGGCGAGATGCAGCGCGTCTCGATCGGCCGGGCCATCGTGCGCAAGCCGCGCGTGTTCCTGATGGACGAGCCGCTGTCGGCGCTCGACGCAAAGCTGCGCGAGGCGCTGCGCACGGAACTGAAGAACCTGCAGATGCAGCTCGGCGCCACCTTCCTGTTCGTCACCCACGACCAGATCGAGGCGATGTCGATGGGCGACAAGGTCGGCGTGCTCAACCATGGCCGCATCGTCCAGACCGGCACGCCGCAGGAGATCTACAACAACCCGCGCGACACCTATGTGGCGAGCTTCGTCGGCTCGCCGCCGATGAACCTCATCGACGGCAAGCTCGTCAACAATCGCGCGGTGATGGCGCCGATGAATTTCGAACTGCCGCTTTCAGGAGCCGGCAATGCGGCCGACGGTCGTCCGCTCGTCTTCGGCATTCGTCCGGAGGATGTCTATCTGGAGAGCGGCGCGCCGGTGGAGGCCCACGTCCACGATGTCGAAAACCACGGCGTCGAGAAGATCCTGACGCTCAGGGTAGGGGACACCATGCTGCGCGCCACGGTGCCGGCGAGAACCGATGTCGAGATCGAGCAGCCGGTGCGCTTCGCCTGGAACCCGGACAAGGTGGTGCTGTTCGACAAGGGCAGCGGGGTCAGCCTGCGGCACGCCAGCTAGCTTGACGGTTTTCAAGCAACCGGGGCTGGCAGGCGCATCGCCTGGCTACTTCGGCAGATAGGTCTAGGGCGTGTCGTTGATCAGCAGGATCACGCATTCCGTGTCCGACAGGCAGGCATCGTCATGCATCTCATTGGCCTTCTGGGTCCAGTAGGACCCTGGCGGCAACTCGACCCTGTTCGCCTCGCCGCCATCCATTTGCCAGTGCGCCCACAGCCCCTGAATGACCACGGCGCGATAGTCCGCGGTATGCGCGTGGACAGGCGCGTGCCAGTTGCCGGGAACTTTGAGCAAGGTTCCCGCCGGGCCCTTTGCACGCTCGCCCCATAGCGGGCCGAGGCGCTGCGGCTGATCCGGCGCTTCGACAGCGTAAGGGATCTTGCTCGCCGGCAGGTAGCTGTCTTCGAGGGCGAATGCCCGGCCCGGAAAGACGGTGAGCGCGGCGAGCGCAAGCAAGGCTGGGTGATTGGCCATGGCGGGTTCCTCCGCCGGCCAGCTTAAGCTGCCCCCGCCGGCAGGGAATGACGCTGCGTCCAAAACACTTGGCAATTCCTCCAGGCGACAGGAACCGACCCGCGTTCAGGCGACCGGGCTATCGTCGCCGTCGCCGGTGTTGCGCAGATGGCTCGGCGCCACGCCCATGACGCGCTTGAAGGCGCGGCTGAAGGACGCCTCGGAATCATAGCCCAGCCTGCTCGCGGCCACCGAAACCCGCATGCCGTCGCGGGCCAGCCATTGCCGCGCCTGGTGCATGCGAACGCTGAGCACATATTTGGCCGGCGTCTCGCCGACCACGGTGGCGAAGCGCTGGGCGAAGGCGGAACGCGAGGCTCCCATCATCCGCGCCAGCGACTCGACCGTCCAGTCGCGGTCCGGGTTCAGGTGGATGGCGGCAAGCACCTTGCCGACATCGGGATTGCGGACGGCGGCGATCCAGCCGGTGGCGTCGCCGCAGCCGTTCTCCACCCACGAGCGGATGATGGTGGCGGCCAGCACATCGGCAAGGCGCGCCAGGATGCCGCCAGATCCGACCCGGTCCATCGTCACCTCGCCGGCCATCGCATCGAGCAGGTGCTGGATGCCGGGCGCGTTCGCCATCAGCTTATGCCCCTGCATCAGGTCCGGCATCATGTCGAGCAGCGGATGCGAGCCGTCGAGGTTGAAATGCATGCTGCCGCAGAACAGCAGGGTCTTGCAGCCATCGCAGCCATTGGAGACGTCGTAGATGTTCTCGCAAACCGGCTCGATGCTGTAGCAGCCGATCGGCACGGCAGGCACGCCCGGCGCGCTGGCCAGAACGTGTTCGTCGCCGCGCGGGATCAATAGCGCGTCGCCGACCGACAACTCGATCCATTCCTTCGCCGGCGAGAACAGCCAGCATCCCTGCTGGCCGATGAAGTGGAAGCGCGCCGCCTTCTGCGCGGGAAAGGACACCGCCCAGGGTTCCCCCAACACGCAGCGGCCATAGTCGACCCCATCGAGGCGCAGCCCGCGCAGCATGTCGGTCAAGGGATCGCCGGAAGCCGGCAGTGCGGTTTTGGACGAATTGTAATTCATTTCGGCGTTTCTAGCATGGAAACTCCATCTGGTCACTTCCTATGTTGCATGCAGCCAAATGTTGCGCCGCAAACAAATCGGACTGACGGAGCGCGCCCGCGAAGCATGTAACGGGTGGAGGCCGAGCCGGTCATTTCCCGAGTGGCGCGCAAACAGATCGGAGATCTTGCCATGACCGAACCCGCCACGGGCGTCATCGACGCCGCTGTTCTGGACAGCCCCGACTCTCAAGAACGATCTGAGCCTGCCTGGGGCGCGGTGGTGTCGCTGGCGCTGGGCGTGTTCGGCCTGGTGACGGCGGAATTCCTGCCGGCCAGCCTGCTGACGCGGCTGGCGCAGGACCTCGGCGTCAGCGAGGGCGCCGCCGGGCAAGCGGTGACCGCGACGGCGGTGGTCGGCGCGATCGCGGCGCCGACCATGGCCATCGTCACCAAGCGGCTCGACCGCCGGCTGGTGATGTGGATGCTGACGGTTCTGCTCATCGTCTCCAATCTGCTCGCAGCCTTTGCTTCCTCGCTGACCATGCTGCTTCTGGCCCGGGTGGTTCTCGGCGTCGCGCTCGGCGGCTTCTGGTCGATGTCGGCGGCGATGGCGCTCAGGCTCGTGCCGATGCGGCTGATGCCGCGCGCCATGTCGATCATCCTCACCGGCGTTTCGGTCGCCACCGTCACCGCCGCGCCGGTCGGCGCCTATGTCGGCGACGTCTGGGGCTGGCGCACCGCCTTCATGATCGCGGCCGTCGTCGGCGCGCTGGCGCTCTTGGTGCAGCTTGCCACCATCCCGCGGCTGCCGCCGGCCGGCGTGGCCAGCGTGCGCACCTTGCTGGAGGTCTTGAAGCGGCCGATGATCAGGGCGGCGCTGCTGGTCGTGCTGCTGGTCGCCTCGGGTCACTTTGCCGGCTTCACCTATGTGCGCCCGTATCTCGAGGTGGTTCCGGTGCTGCCGATCGAGACGATCTCGCTGGTGCTGCTCGGCTACGGCATCGGCGGCTTCTTCGGCAACTTCGCCGGCGGCTTCATGGCCGAGCGCAACCTGAAGGCCGCGGTCGCCCTGGCGCCGCTGCTGATTGCCGTGTCGGCGCTGGTGCTGCTGACGCTTGGCGCATCGCCGGTGACGGCGGCGATCGCCGTCGCCGCCTGGGGCTTCGCCTTCGGCGCGGTGCCGGTCGGGCTGCAGACCTGGCTGGTGCGCGCGGCGCCGGACGAGGCCGAAAGCGCCGGCGGGCTGATGGTCGCCACGTTCCAGGTGGCGATCGCGCTCGGCGCCGTCTTCGGCGGCCTGCTGGTCGACCATGCCGGCGTCGCCAGCGCCTTCGTCTATTGCGGCATCGCAACGCTGCTGGCGGCCCTGGTGGCGGTGCTAATGGGGCCGAAGCGCGCCGGCTAGCCGGCCCCCGCGCGATCATCCTACATCGGCCCGGCAGCCGTCCGGGCCGATGTTGCCGTGATCGCCGCCACGAAGCGCTTCAGGCTGTGCTCGACATAGGCGGTCAGCTCCATTTCGGGATCGAAGCTCCACCACAGCAGCGAGCCCTGCCAGTGCGACGCCATCAGCAGGCCGATGTCCTGGGGCATGCCCGGTATACCTGCGAAACAGTCGACTAGCACCTTGCTCAGCGCCGCTTTCCAGGCGGCGCCGCGCGCCCGCAGCACGGGATCGCGCAGGTCCTCGCGCAGCACCAGCAAACCTTCGGCATAGGATTCGATGTCGCCATAGCCGCTGGATAGACCACCCAACAACTGGATCGCGCCGGCCGGGGTCCTCGGCGTCGAGGCGGACAGCGCTTCGGTTTTCCGGTCGAGCCCATCCCAGGCATAAAGCAGCGTGCGTTGCTTCAGCTGCGCCTTGCTCCCGAAGCGCTGCACCAGCGTCGACCCCGAAAGGCCGCATGCCCGCGCCAGCCGCTCGAAGGTCAGCGCCTCCGGGCCTTCGGCGTGCATCAGCCGGTAGGCGACCTCCAGCACCTGCTCGTCGGGTTGCGTTTTCGGCCGGGTCATCTTGACATCCATTTATAAACGAATGATCATTTATAAATGAGGAGCGCGGCAAGCGCCAGCCCTCGTTGTGGTGTTTTGGTTCGGGAGGTTTCGATGATGCTTGAAGGGAAGGTCGCCCTTGTCGCCGGCGCAACGCGCGGTGCCGGCCGTGGCATCGCGGTCGAGCTCGGCGCCGCCGGCGCCACCGTCTATGTCACCGGGCGCACGACGCGGACGCAACAGTCGCACTATGGCCGTCCGGAGACGATCGAGGAAACGGCTGAGCTGGTCACGGCGCAAGGCGGCAAGGGCATTGCCGTCCAGGTCGATCATCTGATTGCCGACAATGTGCGCGGACTGGTCGAGCGTATCCGTGCCGAGCAGGGCCGTCTCGATGTCCTGGTCAACGACCTGTGGGGCGGCGAAAAGCTGTTCGAGTGGAACAAGCCGGTCTGGGACCACGATCTCGAGAACGGCTTGCGGCTGCTGCGCCTCGCCATCGACACGCATCTGATCACCGCGCACCACGCGCTGCCGCTGATGATCGAGCGGCCGGGCGGGCTGCATGTCGAAGTCACCGACGGCACGGCCGAATACAATGCCGACCACTACCGGCTGTCGCCGTTCTACGACCTCGCCAAGGTGGCGGCGACGCGCATGGCATGGGCGCACGCCAAGGACCTCGCGCCACATGGCGCCACGTCGGTCTCGCTGACGCCCGGCTGGCTGCGTTCCGAAATGATGCTGGAGGCCTTCGGCGTCAGCGAGGCGAACTGGCGCGACGCGACCGCCAAGGTACCGCATTTCGTCATTTCCGAGACGCCGCGCTTCGTCGGCCGCGCCGTCGCGGCGCTGGCCGTGGATCCGGAGCGGTCGCGCTGGAACGGGCAGTCGCTGTCCAGCGGCGGGCTGGCGCAGGTCTATGGCTTCACCGATCTCGATGGTTCGCGCCCGGATGCCTGGCGCTATGTCCCGGAGGTCCAGGATGCCGGCAAGCCGGCCGATGCGACCGGGTATCGCTAAAATTGCGCTAGGCCGAGCGACCGTCGAAGTCGAAGATCTGGACCGCGGCAACGTCGATGCCGTCGAGGCAATTGATGTTGACATAGGCGCTGCGTTCGCTGCCGTCGCCGACGTCCTCGGCGAAGGGATGGATGCCGCAGGAGCGGCAGAAGCGATGGGCGATGGCGCCCTTGCCAAAGGTGTAGCGGCCGAGATCGTCGCCCCAGGCGAGCAGCCGCAGGTTCCGATGCGGCACCGCCCAGAGCAGCGCCGCCTTGCGGACGCAGATCGAGCAGTTGCAGCGTACGGCCCCGCCGAGCTCGCCCTCGACCTCGAACGCCACCTTGCCGCAGTGGCAGCCGCCTTTGTAGAGCATCGTTCCTTCTCTCCCTTCGGCCCGGCAGTGCAAATATGCCTGATCCAACTCTTTGTTGGAGCATGACCCTTCCGAAAACCGGTTCCCACTTTTCGGGATCATGCTCTAAAGACGTTGCAGCCTTGCGGAGTCCGACACCGAACATGCACCCAGTCCGCGATCATCTCGAAATTCTGCTGTCGCGTCTGGCGGCCCGCGCGAGCAACGAGAGCGTGTTCGTGCGGCTCTACCCGGAAGCAGCGCGAGCCGCCGCCGACGCCAGTGATGCGCGGCGGAAGGCCGGCGTGACGCTCGGGCCGCTCGATGGCACGATCGTCTCGATCAAGGATCTGTTCGACGTCGCCGGCGAGCCGACCACGGCCGGCTCGCTGATGCTCAGGACAGCGGCCCCCGCCTTGCGCGATGCCGCGATCGTCGGCCGGCTGCGCCAGGCCGGCGCGGTCATCCTCGGCAAGACCAACATGACCGAATTCGCCTTCACCGCGATCGGCGACAACCAGCACTACGGCACGCCGGGCAACGCGACCGACGCCAGCCTGATACCGGGCGGCTCGTCATCGGGCGCCGGGGTGTCGGTGGGTGAAGGAACCTGCGACATCGCCATCGGCTCCGACACCGGCGGTTCAGTGCGCATCCCGGCATCGCTGAATGGCGTGGTCGGCTTCAAGCCCACGGCGCGGCGCGTACCATTGGCCGGTACCTATCCACTGTCCGCGACGCTGGATTCGATCGGACCACTGGCGCTGAGTGTCGCCGCATGCGCCGTTGCCGACGCCGCGATGGCCGGCAAGGAGATGCCGCCCCTGCACCTGCCGTTGCCGCTTGCCGGTCTTCGTGTCGGGATCCCGCGCGGTGTTCTTTTCGACGACACCGAAAGCGAGGTGGCGACCGCGTTCGATCGATGCCTGGGCAAGGTCGAGCAGGCCGGCGCGCGGATCGCGGACCTGTCGGTCGAGGACCTGCTTGCCGACATGCGCGCGGCGACCAGGCGCGCCACGATCGCGTCGATGGAGGGCGCCGAGGTCCATGCCGACTGGCTGGCGACGGGCGCATCCGTGCCGGTCGATCCGCATGTCAGCGGGCCGTTATCGCGCGCCCTGGCTATCCCCGCATCGGTCTATATCCGGACACTACGCCGCCGCGCGGCGCTGGCCGCCGCGATGGACGAGCGCCTGGCCAGCGTCGACGTGCTGGCCCTGCCGACGACGCCGATGACCGCGCCGACCATCGCCTCGATGGCAAGCGACGCGGCGTTGCGTGACCGGATCGAAGGTCTGCTACTGCGCAACACCCAGGTCGCCAACCAGTTCGATCTCTGCGCGATCTCGCTGCCGATGCCTGGAACGGCACGCCCGGCCGGGCTGATGCTGGTGGCGCGCAACGGCCAAGACCGGCATCTGCTGCGCATCGCGGCAGAAGTGGAGCGGCTGCTCGGTTGATGACCGGCGCGTCGTGTCAGCGCGACGAACAGTGCCGGCGCTCGCTTGGCCTCGCGGTCCGTTCGATGCCGGTCGCGACCAGCGTCCGCACGATCTGCCGCTTGCCGTTGAAGGTCTGGGTCCTGGTCTCGATCGAGCCGGCAATCACGATCGTGCCGGCGTAGAGCTTGTCCTGGAGATCGAGCGCCTTGTCTTCCTGCGGCAGGCCGTCGATGTCAATCACGACGCCCCTGATGATCTCGCCGGTGGCGAGCTCGAGCGCGCTGTTGGAAGGGCAGGGCGCCGCGATGCAGCGCAGGCCGTTGTCGCAGAACACATAGCCGTCCTGCCCTTCAGCCAAGGCCTGTACGGCCGTGGCGCAGAGGCTCGCGGCTAGAAGGGAAAGGCGGGCGATGAACATGGCGGCAATGTCCCCGTCGAATCCGTGAAAATTGAGGCACCGCCGGTGACGAGCTACAGGTCGACCGGGAAGCGCCGCCGGTAGTGAGCGGTCACTTCCGGGTTGCGCAGATTGACAGGCAATTTGTTGGCGAGCACCAGCAGCGCTTCGCCGGCGGCGCCGACGCCCATGCGCATCATCGATTCCTCGGTGATCCCCGCCATGTGCGGGGTGACGATGACATTGTCGAAGCCGAAATAGGGATGGTTCGGCGGCAGCGGCTGCGTCGCAAAGACATCGAGCGCGGCACCGCCGATGCTGCCCTTGCGCAAGGCCTCGATCAGCGCGTCGTCGTCGACCACCGGCCCGCGCGAGACATTGATCAGCAGCGCGCTGGGCTTCATGCGCGAAATCCGCTCGCGGCTGATCAGGCCGCGCGTCTCCGGTGTCAGCGGGCAGCAAAGCACGACGATGTCGCTCTGCTCGACCAGGGCGTCGATCGACAGGAAGCCGACTTTGTCGGGCGCCGGGCGCATGCTGCGCGTCGTCGCCACCACATTGAGGTCGAAGCCGTGGGCGGCGATATGGCCGACCGCCTGGCCGACCGCGCCGAGGCCGACAATGCCGATGGTCTTGCCGGCGAGCTCGGTGTTGGCGTTGGCGTGGTCGCGTCCGGCGAGCCAACCCTTGGCGCGCAGGTCGCGGTCGACCATGCGAAAACGCCGAAGCAAGGCCAGCGTCACGAACATCACGTGCTCGGCGACCGAGCGCGCATTGACCGCCGGCACGTTCGCCACGAGCACGCCGGCGGCTGTCGCCGCCTCGACCGGGATCATGTCCAGCCCGGCGCCATGCCGGATCGCGGCGCGCAGCTTCGCGGCGCCGTCGAAAAGCTCTGCCGGCAGCGGCGCACGGACGATGACGATATCGGCATCCTTCGCTTCGGCGGCAAGCGTCCTGCCATCGAGGGCGGAAGCGACGACCAGCCTGCCCGCCCCGGCCAGCATGGCGGAGGCGCGCGGATGCAGCGGATGCGTCGACAGGATTCTGGGCATGTGGCTCCCGTTTGTTTGCCGCATTTCCGCGACGCCAGGCGATGCCGCCTGGCTGCAAAATGCTCTAGGCCTTTTCGAGCGCCGGGCTCGTCGGCTCCATCCCGCGGCCCTCGATCAGGCCTTTCCAATAGCTTTCGGCGCCCTGCAGATGGGCGTTCATCAGCGCCTGGGCGAGGTTGCCGTCGCGGCGCAGCAGCGCCTCGTAGATCTGGATGTGCTCGGCATGCGAGCGCACGCTGCGCTCGGGGTCGTTGAAATAGATCGGCAGGCGCTGCTCGCCCATCAGGTAGTAGACGCTGCAGATGTTGTGGAAGATGCCGTTCTTGGTGGCGCGCACGATCTCGAGGTGGAACTCGCGGTCTTCCTTGGCCAGGCCCTCGCCGGCGGCGATGCGCTCCTCAGAGGCTTTCAGGATCTCGCGCAGCCGCTCGAAATTCTCCTCGGTGGCGCGCGAGCAGGCAAGCTCGGCGGCCTTGATCTCGTGGATCTTGCGCAGCTCGACCGTTTCGTAGATCTGGATCGGATCGAGCGGCAGGCCGGCGCGGGCGAACAGAGCCAAGGCTTCGACGCTCGCCTGCTTGGTGTCGACATAGATGCCGGATTTGGCGCGGCGCTCGACGATGCGCATGGCCTCGAGAATGGCCAGCGCCTCGCGGATCTGGCCGCGGCTGACTGAGAAATGCTCGGCCAGTTCACGCTCCGACGGCGTGCGGCCCGTCTCCTTGTCCGAGCTGGAGAACAGAAAGGCGGCGAGTTCCGCGAGAAGGTTCTTTTCTTTCATCGTCAGCAGCGTTGCGCGTGCGCCTCCAGGAACCGTTCCGAAATTGTGAATCCCAATCCGGGCTTTTCAGGGATCGCTATCATACCGTCCTTCGCTTCGACAGTCTCTTCGACAAGATCGTGGATCATGGGGTTGGCGCCGAGCGAATATTCGACGGTGAAGCTCGCCGGCGACGCCGCGCAGACATGCAGACCGGCAAAGAAGCAGGGCGCGCCGGCCCACAGATGCGGCGCAAAACGCAGGTTGAAGGCGCTGGCGATGGTGCCGATCTTCATCGCCTCGCTGATGCCGCCGCAAAAAGCGGGGTCCGGCTGGAAAATGTCGGCCGACTTCAGAACGGCGAGATCGCGGAAGGCGTAGCGGGTCGCCTCGCTCTCGCCGGTAGCGATCGGGATGGTGGACGAGGCCCGTACCTCGGCCAAGCCCGGCTTGTCGTCGGCGATCACCGGCTCCTCGAACCAGGCGAGGTCGAGGTCGCCGGCGAGTTGGATGAAGCGCTTTGCCTCGGCCACCGTATAGGTGCCGTGCGCGTCGACCATCAGCTCGACTTCGGGGCCAAGCGCCTCCCTTGCCGCGCGGACGCGGGCGGCGGAAATATGCGGGGCGCCATCCATGGCGCCGATGCGCATCTTCAGCGCCTTGAAGCCCCCCTTGGCGATGTAGGATTTGAGCTGCTCGCCGATGGTCTCGGCCGGCGCCCAGCCGCCGGAAGCGTAGGCCTGCATGCGCTCGACCTTGCGGCCGCCGAGCAGCCGCCAGACAGGCTGGCCGAGCGACTTGCCGAGGATGTCCCAGAGCGCGATGTCGACGGCGCTGATGGCGGCAACGCTCATGCCACGCCGCGCCAGCTGCGGCATGGCGTGCCCGGCATGGGCCGCAGTGTGGTGGCGCACGCCGTTGTAGAGCATCTCCCAGATGACGCCGATGTCGGCCGGGTCGCGGCCGACGAGCTGCGGCCCAACCTCGTGGTTCAGCATATGGACCAGCGCGCCATAGCTGCCGGCGCTGCCGGCGGCGTTCTTGCCCTCGCCCCAGCCGACCAGGCCGTCATCGGTTTCGACGCGCAGGATGGCGGCGTCGAACGTCGTCACCTGACCGAAATCGCTGCGGTGCTGCTTCGCCGCTGCGATCGGTATGCGAACCCACCAGGCTTGGACCGTCTTGATGCGCATGGCCATCCCCGGCCCCGCCGCCCGTTCGGGCGGAAGGGCGTCTTCCTTTCGACCGGCTATTTGATCAGCGGCAGCAGCGTTTCGGCGGTGATGCGCATCTGGTCGGTGTAGAACTTCTCCGTCAGCACGCTGGAGCCGTGATCCTGGATGAACTTCAGCTGCTCGGGCGAGATGTCGACCGGATGGCGCTCGACCATGTCGGGATAGGGCGCGGCCGGCGTGCGGTCGACGGGGGCCACAAACTCGTTGGTCAGCGCGCCGTCGTAGCCGATCTCCTTCAGCGTGCGCACGATCCGCGGCCAGTCGATCTGGCCGAGGCCGGCGGCGAAGCGGTTGTTGTCGGCGACGTGGAAGTCGAACAGGCGTTTGCCAACCTGGCGGATGGCGTCATAGACGTTAAATTCCTCCATGTGGATGTGATAGGCGTCGAGGCAGACGCCGCATTCCGGGCTGACCGCGTCGGCAAGCGCGAGCGCCTGCGCGCCGCGGTTGAACAGATAGGTCTCGAAGCGGTTGAGCGGCTCGACCGCGACCTTGACGCCGACCTTCTTGGCGTGCGCGAAGCACTCGCGGGTGGCGTCGACCACCCAGCCCCATTCCTCCGCCTCGGTGCCGTCGGGCACCACCTTGCCGACAGTGGCGGGAACCAGCGTGATGATCTCGCCCTCGAGCTCGCTCACCATGGTCAGCACGTCCTTGACGTATTGCACCGAGCGCTCGCGCTGGCCCTGGTCCTTGGCGGCGAGGTTGCGTTCGCCCAGCATCAGCGTCACCGAGCCCCAGCAGCGGATGCCGTGCTCCTTCAAGAGCGCGCGCGTCTCCTTGGTCTTGTACTGCTCGGGCTCGCCGGAAATCTCGATCGACTCATAGCCGAATTTCTTGATGCGCTTCAGCGTCACCTCCAGCGGCTCCGCCCGCATCCAGTTGTGCGTCGAAAGATGCATGGTCTATCCTTCCCAGAATTCGCCTGTCGCGTTCTCCCGCGGCGCTCTCCCGCGGAGCCCGCCGCCAGTTTCCTCCCCAAGGCGTTCCAGCATTTTTTTGGCAAACTGGTTCGACCAATTGGGCCTTTTTGATGGTCTACAGCAATTTCGAATGGACGGCAAGAAGCCGACCAACGCCGCCCGTTTACGAAGTTACCGTATTGAATAATATGTAATTTTTCGATCGCGACGGATTGCCCGTGGCGCGGTTTTGCCATGCTCGGCCGCTTGACCAAACAACATTATTTGGTAATACCAGAATTGCGGCGTGTTCAAATCGCCGACATGAAAGACCAAAGAGACTGGCCCCGTCCGCAATCGGCGCTATGCTCGGTCGCGATGAAAAAAGAGGGAGGATGCCGATGCCGTCGACGATGAAGGGTCCCGGTCTGTTTCTGGCGCAGTTCGCGGGCGATGCCGCGCCGTTCAATTCGTTGCCGTCGATCACCAAATGGGCCGCCGGTCTGGGCTACAAGGGCGTGCAGATCCCGACCTGGGACGCGCGGCTGTTCGACCTGGAAAAGGCGGCGACCTCCAAGGCCTATTGCGACGAGGTGAAAGGCATCTGCGCCGATGCCGGCGTCGAGATCACCGAACTGTCGACGCATCTGCAAGGGCAACTGGTGGCGGTGCATCCGGCCTATGACGCGCAGTTCGACGGCTTCGCGCCGGCTTCGGTGCACAACAATCCGAAGGCCAGGCAGCAATGGGCGGTCGAGCAGATGAAGTTGGGCGCCAAGGCGTCGAAGAACCTGGGGCTGAAGGCCTCGGTTTCCTTCTCCGGAGCGCTGGCTTTCCCCTACCTCTACCCATGGCCGCAGCGGCCGGCCGGGCTGATCGAGGAGGCTTTCGCCGAACTCGGCAAACGCTGGAAGCCGATCCTCGACGTCTATGACGAGAACGGCGTCGACATCGGTTACGAGATCCATCCGGGCGAGGATGTGTTCGACGGCGCCACCTTCGAGATGTTCCTCGACGCGGTGGGCGGCCACAAGCGCTGCAACATCAACTACGACCCGTCGCACTTCCTCCTGCAGCAGCTCGACTATCTCGAATTCATCGACATTTACCACGAGCGCATCAAGGCGTTTCACGCCAAGGACGCGGAGTTCAATCCGACGGGGCGGCAAGGCGTCTATTCCGGCTATCAGGGCTGGACCAACCGGGCCGGGCGGTTCCGTTCGCTCGGCGACGGGCAGGTCGATTTCGGCGGCATCTTTTCCAAGCTCACCCAGTACGGCTACGATTCCTGGGCGGTGCTGGAATGGGAATGCTGCCTGAAGCATCCGGAGGATGGCGCCGCCGAAGGCGCGCCCTTCATCCAGCATCACATCATCCGGGTGACGGAGAAGGCGTTCGACGACTTCGCCGGTGGCGCGACCGACAAGAAGGCGCTGCGCGCGATGATGGGAATCTAATACCGCTTTTCCCTCCCCTCGAGGGGAGGGTGGCCCAAAAGGGCCGGGCGGGGTCGGCTCGAACTCCACGCTCGGCAACCCCACCCGATCCGCTGCCCGGATCGACCTCCCCTCGAGGGGAGGCAAGCACCAACGAGGGAGACAGGAATGGTCGGCGCATCGAAGTCGGAAACGGGAGGCGGCCCGATCCGCTATGGCATGGTCGGCGGCGGGCAAGGCGCCTTCATCGGCGCGGTGCACCGGATCGCGGCCAGGCTGGACAACGACTTCGTCCTGGTGGCCGGCGCGCTGTCTGCCAACCCGGAGCGCGCCAAGGCTTCCGCCGCCGAGCTCGGGCTCGATCCGTCACGCAGCTATGGCTCCTATGCCGAGATGGCCAAGGCCGAAGCCAAGCGTCCCGACGGCATCGAGGCGGTGGCGATCGTCACGCCCAACAACGTGCATGTGCCGGCGGCCAAGGCGTTTCTCGAGGCCGGCATCCACGTCATCTGCGACAAGCCGCTGGCGACCACGCTGGCCGAGGCGAAGAAGCTGGCGACATTGGTCGAGAAGACCGGCAAGGTGTTCGTGCTCACCCACAACTACACCGCCTATCCGATGATCCGCCAGGCGCGCGAGATGGTGGCCAAGGGCCAGCTCGGCGACATCCGCATCGTGCAGTCGGAATATCCGCAGGACTGGCTGACCGAGGATCTCGCCGCGACCGGCCAGAAGCAGGCTGCCTGGCGCTCCGACCCGAAGCAGGCGGGCGCCGGTGGCGCGCTCGGCGACATCGGCACGCATGCCTACAACCTGGCGCGCTTCGTCTCAGGGCTGGAGCTCGATACGCTGTCGGCCGATCTCGACGCCTTCGTGCCGGGGCGGCAGCTCGACGACAACATCAACGTCATGCTGCGCTTCAAGCCGGTCGGCAAGGCGCATCCGGCCAAGGGCATGATCTGGGCAAGCCAGGTCGCGCCTGGCCACGAGAACGGGCTGAAGCTGCGCATCTATGGCTCGAAGGGCGGGCTGGAATGGGTGCAGGCCGATCCGAACTATCTCTGGTATACGCCGTTCGGCCAGCCGAAGCAGCTTTTGACCCGCGCCGGCGCCGGTGCGCTGCCGTCCGCCGGGCGTGTTACCCGCGTTCCGTCAGGCCATCCGGAGGGCTATCTCGAAGGCTTCGCCAACATCTACCAGGAAGCGGCCCGCGCCATCCGCGCGGCGCGCAGGAAGGGCGGCAAGCCGGCAAAGGATGTCGTCTTCCCGACGATTGCCGACGGCGTCGAAGGCATGGCCTTCATCGAGGCCTGCGTGAAGTCGTCGAAGAAGAATGGGGCGTGGACGAAGCTCTAGGGGTGTCGATATTCAGGTGAGGCCGGTCTGCGAACGGCGGCTTCCTGCGCTTCCGGTGCTCGCGTACTTAAGTGCGCTCCGCTCCGGTACTCGGAAGCCACCGTTCTCGACTCGGCCTGACCTGAATCTCATCCCCCCTTGATCGAAGGTGATGGGGAGGGGTCGATGAAAATCGGCATGTGCATGTTCCTGTGGACGACCAGCGTCTCGAAGAAGCATGAGGCGCTGTTGAGAGACATCAAGGCGACCGGCTTCGACGGCGTAGAGATCCCGGTGTTTTCCGGCGCGCCCGACGACTACAAGAAACTTGGCGACCTGCTCGATCGCATCGGCCTGGAGCGCACCGCGGTCTCGGCCATGGGCGATCCGGCGATGAACCTGATCTCGGCGGACGCCGCGACGCGCAAGGCCGGCATCGACTACATGAAATGGGCGATCGACTGCAGCGCCGCCCTTGGCGCGAACAGGCTGAGCGGCCCGCTGCATTCGACGCTCGGCGCCTTTTCCGGCAGCGGCCCGACGGCCGCCGAGAAGAAGCGCTCCGTCGCTTCCCAGCGCGCCATCGGCGACCATGCCGGCAAGAAGGGGGTGACCATCGGGTTAGAGGCGCTCAACCGCTTCGAATGCTATCTGTTCAACACGATGGACGATCTGTCCGAGCATATCGACGCGATCGACCGGCCGCACATCAAGGCGATGTACGACACGTTCCACGCCAACATCGAGGAGGCCGATCCGATCGGCGCCTATACGCGCAATCGCCGGAAGGTCGTCCACATCCACATTTCAGAGAATGATCGCGGCGTGCCGGGCCGGGGCAATATTCCCTGGAAGGAGACGTTCTCGGCCATCCGCAAGAGCGGTTACGACGACTGGCTGACCATCGAATCCTTCGGGCGTTCGCTGAAGGACCTGGCTGCGGCGACCAAGGTTTGGCGGGATTTTGCCGAGACGCCGGAGGCTGTGTATCGGGAGGGGTACCAGCATATCAGGGATGGGTGGAAGAAGGCGGCTTAGAATGGCCGTCCGACGAGCGCCGCGATCCTTCGCGCCCCCCTCTGTCCTGCCGGACATCTCCCCCACAAGGGGGGAGATTGGCGGCTGCGGCGCTTAGCTCAATTCGGCAACGTAGGAGATTGGCGAAAGCCGTGGTCGTGGCTGATCTCCCCCCAAGTGGGGGAGATGCCCGGTAGGGCAGAGGGGGGCGCTGTCCCGTCGACCTCTCGCAAGATTCTGCTAGCGAGGACTAACCCCGCTCATCCTGCAGCCTATTATAATCATGCAGCGTGCGGCTGAGCCGGCGACGCAGGAAGTTCGAGATGTTGTCGAAGACGAAGACGACGGCCAGCGTCAGCAGCACCATGTAGAAGACGTTGGCCCAGTTGGAATTGGTGCGCATCGCTTCCCAGAGCTTCAGGCCGATGCCGCCGGCGCCGACGGCGCCGATGATGGTGGCGCCTCTGGTGTTGGATTCCCACTGGTAGAGCGTCTGGCTGATGAAGACCGGCAGCACTTCCGGCAGCACGCCGTAGCGCTGCACCAGCAAGCCATTGGCGCCGGTCGACTGCACGCCTTCGCGCGGCTTGTCGTCGATGTTCTCCAGCGCCTCGGAATAGGTTTTGCCGAGCGTGCCGATCTCGGTGAAGAAGATCGCGGCACTTCCCGCCAACGGGCCGGGTCCGAAGGCGCGGGTGAAGAACAGCGCCCAGATCAGCATGTCGACCGAGCGCATGAAATCGAAGAAGCGTTCCAAGACCTGGCTGAGCAGCCCGCTCGGCGTGATGTTGCGGGCGGCGAAGAAGGCGAGCGGGAAGGCGACGATGCCGCCGAGCAGCGTGCCGAGGAAGGCCATGACGATGGTCTGCAGCAGTTTCGTCCAGACATCGCCATGCTGCCATTGGGCGTTGTTCCAGATGTTGTCGGCGGCAAGCGCGATGTTCGATGTTCCGGGCTTGAGCTCCGGGCCGGAAACCAGCAGCGAAGCCACTTCGCCGGCCGGCTTGCCGAAGAAGGGCGAGCGCGTGTCGAAGACGAAATTCGCCCAGCCGAGGAAGCGCTTGCGCACCTTGACGCGGTCGACGGTGACGCGCACCTCGCCGACGAAGCCCATCCTGGCGACAATTTCGTCGTCATGCGCGGTGATCCAGTCGGGCACCGGGCCCGAGATCACCGGCTTGCCGCCGGTCAGCGACACGGGCACCGTCTGGCCGTTGGCGACAATCACGGCTTTGGTCTTGTCGAAGGTGACGGATTTGGCCGGTCCGTCGATCAGCACGGTGAAGGTGCCGTCCGGGTTCCTGATCACCCAGTCAGGATTGGGGTTCTCGCCAAGCGCTGAGAAGCGCGGATATTTCGGCGTGATCTCCGGCTGGTCGAGGCGAAACTCCGGCTGCAGGTCGTAGCTGATCCATTGCGCCAGAAAGAGCGGCAGGCGCTCCCAGTGCGACTCGCGCAGCACCTGCGGCATGCTGAAGAACCACAGGGCGTAAGCGAGATACAGGACAGTTCCAGCGACCAGGAACAGCGGGCCGAAACGCTGGTAAAGCGGCCGGCGGAAGACGTGCGGGTAGCGCGCCTCGATCGACAGAATGTCGTCGGCGGTTATGGCCATATCAGGCGCTCATCAGGAAGGCCTGCTCGCCGACGAGCTTGCGGCGCAGCCAGGCGGAGAACTGGTCGACGATGAAGATGGTGGTGAACAAGAGCAGCACTAGCGCCAGCGTTTTGGCGCCGAAGCCGCGCGAGATGGAGAGCTTCAGCTCCTCGCCGATGCCGCCGCCGCCGACCGCGCCCATGATCGTCGAGATGCGCACGTTGATCTCGATCCTGAGCAGCGTGTAGGACATGAAATTGGGCAGCACCTGCGGCAGGGCGGCGAAGCGGATGCGCTCGAACCAGTTGGCGCCGACCGCCCGCAAGCCCTCCTCGGCGCGCATGTCGATGTTCTCGTTGATCTCGTAGAACAGCTTGCCCAGCGCGCCGATCGAATGCAGGCCGATGGCGATGATGGCGGCGACCGGGCCGATCGAGACGATGGCCGCGAACAGGCCGGCAATGACGATCTCGGGGAAGGCGCGCAGCAGTTCCATGAAGCGCTTGACGACGAGCCTGAGCGCCGGGCTCGGCGTCAGGTTGCGCGCGGCGATGAAGGAGAAGGGCACGGCGAAGACGAAGCCGACGAAGGTCGAGACCAGCGCCACGTTGACCGTGGTCAGCATCAGCTCGAAATATTCGGGGATGTAGAATCCGCCCCAGACAGGGACGCGGCCGAGCGGGAAGTTGAATTCCTGGGTGCCGGTGTCATGCGGCGAGGCGACGTCGAACAGGGCGCGCCAGACGTCGTTCCAGTCCTTGGGAATCAGCCAGCTCAGGAAGTCCAGTATGTGCGGCAGCCGGTCGAGGAAATGGCCGGCATTGGCCTCGTCGGCGAACCACATGGTCGCGCACATGGCGACAAAAAGCAGGCCGACACCGAGGCCGGTGTAAAGCCGGCGCAAGGACGTCTGGCGCCGCCAGGCATCGGCCGCCAGGCGCGTCGCGTCAGAGTGGATTGTCGCTGAGGTCATGATCGGGAGATGCAAAAGGGGCGGCGTTTTTTGGCGCCGCCCCTTTTCCTGATGCCGTCAGCCGCCGATGGCGGCTTTGCGGGCTTCGACGATGACGTTGTAGAAGTCCGGCTTGACCGGAACGTAGCCGGTGAAGTCGCCGCCCTCGACGCCCTCGAAGCAGGGCTTGTCCTTCGTCGGCAGCGCGGTGAAGAACGCGGTCAGCTTGGCCTTCATGTCGTCGCCGAGCGCGGTGCGCACGACCAGCGGGCCGTTCGGGATCAGGCCGGAGCGCCAGACCTCGACGAAGTCGTTCGGGTCGACGGCGCCCTTGGCGACTTCCTTGTGGAAGGTGCCGGAGGTGTAGCCGTTCTTGAAATCGCCGATGCCGGAGGAATCGTCCACCGCGACGTCGACCTTGCCGTCGCGGACGGCGAGAACGTTGTTCTCGTGGCCGCCATTGAACTGGGTCGAGGCGAAGAAGGCTTCGTTCGACTGGCCGGTGTCCTTAGGGATCTGGGTCAGCGGGATCAGGTAGCCGGAGGTCGAGTCCGGATCGGCATAGCCGAGCTTCTTGCCCTTGGCCGACTTGATGTCGGTGATCCCCGACGACTTCAACGCCAGGCCGATCGAATAATAGCCGGTGGCGCCGTCGGTCTGCTGGGTGGTGAGGATCGGGGTGACCGCCTTCGGGTCCTTGATGTAGACGCTGGCATAGCCGGAAGCGCCGAGCTCGGCGAAGTCGAGCGTGCCGCCGAGCAGGCCCTGGATGACGCCGTCATAGTCGGCGGCCGGGAACAGCGAGACCTTCTCGAAGCCGAATTCGGCCTTCAAATGGTCGGCCAGGCACTGGTAGTTGCGCAGCCGGTCCGTCTCGTTCTCGCCACCGAGGATGCCGACGCGGAATTCCTTGACGTCGGCGGCATGAGCGGCGCTCGTCGCGATGGCGAGCAGTGATACGGCGCCAAAAACCATCTTCCTAAACATTTGGATCTCTCTCCTGTTGTTCCGGCCTCGCGCCGGCGACGTTCGAATTTTGACAGCTGCCTTTGACGCGGGCGGGCGATCCGGGTTGCTCGTTTGCTTGGCCATGATCCTTGCCGAACCGGTTGCCGCTCTTCGTCAGCGTGGACGGTTCGAAAGCATCGACTAGTAGCCGGGGAATGCGGGCTCGAGCGGTCCGGCGGATGCGGTGATCTTCGGCTTGAAGGTGACGCTGGTCGACGTGATGGCCTCGGAGATATCGGCGCCATTCGCATCCGCGCCATAGACGAGGCGCACGGCGTCGCGGTCGAGATCCTCGGGCGCGCCATCGAACACGACCTTGCCGGCGGCCATCCCGATGATGCGGTTGCAATAGGCCCGCGCCGTGTCCAGCGTGTGCAGATTGGTGATGACGGTGATGCCTTCGCGTAGGTTGATGTCCTGCAGCGAGTCCATCACCACCTTGGCGTTGAGCGGGTCGAGCGAGGCGATCGGCTCGTCGGCGAGCAGCACCCTCGGCTGTTGCATCATGGCGCGCGCGATCGCCACGCGCTGCTGCTGGCCGCCGGACAGCGTGCCAGCCGGCTGCAGCGCGGTGCGGGCGATGTCGAGGCGTTCAAGCGCCGCAACCGCCTCGGCGCATTCGGTGCGCGAGAAAATGCCGAACAGATTGGACAGCGTCGAGCGGTGGTTTAGCCGGCCAAGCAGCACGTTGGTCAGCACGTCGAGGCGCGGCACCAGGTTGAACTGCTGGAAGATCATGGCGCAGTCGCGCTGCCAGCGCCTAAGCGGCGAGCCCTGCAGCGCCGAGACTTCGGCGCCGTCAAAAAAAATCGACCCCTGGCTGGGGTCGATGAGACGGTTGATCATGCGCAGAAGCGTCGACTTGCCGGCGCCGGAACGGCCGATGATGCCGACCATCTGGCCCTGCGGGATCGACAGGTCGACGGCGCTGACGGCGGTGTTCTTGCCGAATCGTCGGCTGACACCGCGGATTTCGAGCGTGGCAGAGGCTGCTGACATGGGGCTAGGCTCCAGTCCAGTCGGTTACAGGGTCTGTTAACCTTGGCTAGCGCAGCCCCATGAACCTGCGGTGTCGGATTGATGTCAGTTTTGTTACCGCCCACAGCTGCGCGGTAGCAGTCATCAGCCGAGGACCAGGACCTCCTCGAAATGCTCCATGTCACGGAAGCTGCAAAAGGCCGCCGGGTGGAGTTCGATGACCGGCGCCTCGCGGTCGAGGAAGGACAGGCAGTCATCGAACAGATCCTGCCACGCCGCCGCCCGCTCCTCGGCAAGGCGGCGGATCTGGTAGGCGAAGGTGATGTGGAAGACGTAGGTGTCATGGTCGGGATGGCGATAGCCGAAGGGCACCGACAGCGCGTCGCGCCAGGCCTGGAGGATGCGCCGGTCTTCCTCCGAGGCGCCGGCGACGGTGAGGCCGTTCGGGGTGATACCGATGGCCTTGATCCTGAACGCGCCGCTGCCCGCGAAGCCCTTCAGGCGCTCCAGATAAAGGCGGGTGATGTCGTCGATGCTGGTGTCGAGCGCCAGATCCCGAGGCCAATAGGGGTGCCGCGACGGCGCTCGATGATGCCCTGGAACAGCGTCATGTGCAGGCTGGAGACCGGGGTGAAGGCAAGCCGGTCGGCGTCGGGCATGGCGCGCATGCGCTCGCGCACCGCGACTACAGCGGCTTCGGAAGGTGAGCCGGCTACGAGATGGGAGACAATGGTGTTTCCGGGCTCGAACAGGAAATTGCCCGCCGTGTCGTAACGCGTGCCGAGATGCACCGGCGGCGCCGGGTTGGTGCCTTCGAAGAAGCCGGCGAGCGAGGGTCTGGCTTTGTCGAGCATGGCGATCTCCCTGGCGAGATCGCCTCTTGTCTGACTCGTATGTCAAAGATGTGAATCTAGGGGCGTCGTCCTGGGCATAGGTATCGAACCTAGCGGTCTCACTAGCAGTTAAGGCAGTTCTACCGGGAGATGGACGCCAACACGAAGAGAATTAGCACCCCTACAGCTGCCAGGCCCAAGCCCAAGATGGTCAAGACAATGGACGAGACTCGGTCGGACCGACTCCAGCGGTTTACCTGGCTCCGAACGACCCAAATCCCCAATACAACCAGCGCCAACCCAATGCACGCCGGTATAAACAGTATAGCCACGAAATGATCTCCTTCCACACGACTGGCCTAGGAGATGTTTGATATAGCGAGATTAAATTACTGTACGACCACACCACGTTCCCGTGAATGTCAACCATACCTCTCCAGAAACGCCTCCGCCGAGAGCGCGCGAAAATCGTCGAGCGACGCGCGCAACCGGGCATGGTCCCAGTCCCACCAGGCGAGCGCCTGGTAGCGTTCGGCGGTGCGGCGGTCGAAGCGTTCGCGGATCGGCTTCGCCGGCACGCCGCCGACGATGGTGTAGGGCGCGACATCCTTCGACACCACGGCGCCCGCGCCGACCGCCGCGCCGTCGCCGACGGTGACGCCGGGCAGGATGGTCGAGCCGTGGCCGAGCCACGTGTCGTGGCCGATGGTGACGCGCTTGGCGCGGCGCTCTGCGAAAAACTCGCTCTCGTGCTCGGTATCGTCCCAGTAATCGGAGGCGCGGTAGGTGAAGTGGTGCAGCGTTGGCCGCCAGGTCGGATGGTTGGTGGCGTTGATGCGCACGCTGGCCGCGATGTTGGAGAACTTTCGAATGGTCGCGCACCAGACGGCGCAGTCCTGCATCATGTAGGAATAGTCGCCGAGCTCGCTTTCCGAAACCCGGCTGCGGTCGGCGATCTCGGTCCAGCGGCCGAGCGTCGAGTTCTCGACCTGCGCGGTCGGATGAACCAGCGGCGTCTCCGACAATATCCTTGTCATGCGGCAATCCTGCCTGCGGTGAAAGCGGTGACGTCGATGACGCGGTCGGCGACCGCCTCGCGCACGTCTTGATCGTGGAAGATGCCGAGCAGGGCGACGCCGGCCGCCTTCTTGGCGGCGATCAACTCGACCACCACGTCGCGGTTCCTGGCGTCCAGCGAGGCGGTCGGCTCGTCGAGCAGCAGGATCGGATGCCCGGTGATGAAGCCGCGCGCGATGTTGACGCGCTGCTGTTCGCCGCCGGAGAAGGTCGCCGGCGGCAAGGTCCAGAGCTTTTCGGGCAGGTTGAGCTGGGTAAGCAAGGTGCGTGCCTTGTCCCGCGCGCCTTCGCGTTCCTCGCCGCGCTCGACCAGCGGCTCGGCGACGACGTCGAGGGCCGAGACGCGCGGCACTGTGCGCAGGAACTGGCTGACATAGCCGATCGTTTGCCGGCGCACGGCAAGCACCGTGCGCGGGCTGGCGCTGGCGAGATCGATCAGGCCGTTCTCGTGCTGGACGATGATCTGGCCCTCGTCGGCGGCGTAGTTGCCGTAGAGCATCTTCAGGATCGAGCTTTTTCCCGCGCCGGACGGGCCGCCGAGCACGGCGCATTCGCCGGCGCGGATCGAGAACGACACACCGGCGACGACAGGCAATTTGATGCCGTCGCGCAGGTGCATGGTGAAGCTTTTGGCGACGTCGGAGACAACGAGAGGGGTGGGCATCAGAAGGTCCTCCTATTGTCGCCGATCGGCGGGAGAATATGGCACTTCTCCCCGTATAGTGACGGGGAGAAGGGGCGGCCTCGTGCGGTTTCGCCAATCTCCAACGTCGCAGATAGCCCGTGCCAGAGGGGGGTGACTTGGCGCCATCATCACACCTGCAAAATCGAAGAAACAAGCAACTGCGTATAGGGCGCGCGCGGGTCGTCCAGCACGCGGTCGGTGAGGCCGGATTCGACGACATGGCCGTCCTTCATCACCATCATGCGCTGCGACAGAAGTCGCGCCACGGCGAGGTCGTGGGTGACGACGATGGCCGCCAGGCCAAGGTCGGTGACCAGCCCGCGCAGCAGGTCGAGCAGACGCGCCTGCACCGAGACGTCGAGTCCACCGGTCGGCTCGTCCATGAACACCAGGCGCGGCCCGGTGACGAGGTTGCGGGCGATCTGCAGGCGCTGGCGCATGCCGCCGGAAAAGGCGCGCGGCTCGTCGTCGATGCGGTCCTCGTCGATCTCGACGCGCGACAGCCAGTCGACGGCGGTGGCGCGGATTTTTCCGTAGTGGCGGTCGCCGACGGCCATCAGCCGCTCGCCGACATTGGCGCCGGCCGACACCGTCATGCGCAGGCCATCGGCCGGGTTCTGGTGGACAAAACCCCAGTCGGTGCGCATCAGGAAACGACGCTCGGCCTCGCTCATGCGATAAAGCTCGCGCCATTGGCCGTCGCGCATGCGGTAGCTGGCGGTGCCGGAAGAGGGCAGCAGCCGGGTCGACAGGCAGTTGAGCAGCGTCGTCTTGCCGGAGCCGGATTCACCGACCACCGCCAGCACCTCGCCAGGCCAGAGGTCGAAGCTGACAGTCTCGCAGCCTACGCGCGAGCCGTAGAATTTGGACAGCGCCGAGACGCGCAGCAGCGGTTCGTCGGTCATTCGGCCGGCTCCGTTCTTTCGAGAGCAAGTTGGGCGTCAGGCGCTAGGTGGCCGCGATGGCCTTCCTCACGCCGCTTCTCGCAGTGGTCGGTGTCGGAGCAGACGAACATGTGGCCGCCGTGGTCGTCGAGGATGACCTCGTCGAGATAGACATTCTCCGCCGCGCAGAGCGCGCAGGGCTGGTCGAAGGTCTGCACCTCAAACGGATGGTCCTCGAAGTCGAGGCTGACCACGTCGGTGAATGGCGGCACGGCATAGATGCGCTTTTCGCGGCCGGCGCCGAACAACTGCAAAGCCGGCGACCGATGCATTTTCGGATTGTCGAATTTCGGCGTCGGCGACGGGTCCATCACATAACGGCCCTCGACCTTGACCGGATAGGCGTAGGTGGTGGCGATGCGGCCGTGCCTGGCGATGTCCTCGTAGAGTTTGACATGCATCAGGCCGTATTCCTCAAGCGCATGCATCTTGCGCGTTTCGGTCTCGCGCGGCTCCAGGAAGCGCAGCGGCTCGGGGATCGGCACCTGATAGACCAGAATTTGGCCTGCGGTGAGCGGATGCTCGGGGATGCGATGTCGGGTCTGGATGATGGTGGCGCTGGCGGTGTCGGTAGTCACCGCGACATTGGCGACCTTCTTGAAGAAGGCGCGGATCGAGACGGCATTGGTGGTGTCGTCGGCGCCCTGGTCGATGACCTTCAGCACGTCGTCCGACCCGATGATCGAAGCGGTGACCTGGACGCCGCCGGTACCCCAGCCATAGGGCATCGGCATCTCGCGCGAGGCGAAGGGCACCTGGTAGCCGGGGATGGCGATACCCTTGAGGATGGCGCGGCGGATCATCCGCTTTGTCTGTTCGTCGAGATAGGCGAAGTTGTAGGTGGCGATGTCGGTCATGGCGATCACATCCACTCCCTGCTATTGAATTGACGCCCAGAAAACGGAAATAAAGGCGAAGTCGGATGACCCAGACCGGTTGGATACATATTGGAATTCTGCTTCTAGCCTTCGCCTGCATGGTCGGGTTTGTTCTTCGGCGTTTGTTTTTGCCGACCTTCAGAGAAGGCGCGCATGTCACAGGCGGAAACGGCAGCTATGTCGGCGGGCACAGCAGCCATTCCCATGATGGCGGCGACGGGAATGGCAATGGCGGGGGCGGCAATGGCGGGGGTGGCGACTAGGCTCATTCGGAGGCCTCGCGCTTCTCCTCGCCAGTGCGGTGATCTTCACGCGCGTCGTGCTCGGCGCGCATGCGGCGCACCAGATCGAGCTCGGCCTGGAAGTCGACATAGTGCGGCAGCTTCAGATGCTCGACGAAGCCGGTCGCCTGGACATTGTCGGAATGCGAGATGACGAACTCCTCGTCCTGCGCGGCGGCGACGATGTCCTCGCCGAGTTCGCCGGCCCGCAAGGCACGGTCGCAGAGCGCCATCGCCATCGCCTTGCGCTCGCTCTGGCCGAAGACCAGGCCGTAGCCGCGGGTGAATTGCGGCGGCGCCTTGGCCGAGCCCTTGAACTGGTTGACCATCTGGCATTCGGTGACGCAGATCGCGCCGAGCGGCACGGCGAAAGGCAGTTCCGGCACGTCGAGCTCCAGCTCGACCTCGCCGATACGGACCTCGCCGACAAAGGGGTGGTTGCGGGCATAGCCGCGCTGGGTGGAATAGCCGAGCGCGAGCAGAAAACCCTCGTCGCCGCGCGACAGCGCCTGCAAGCGGACGTCACGCGCCATCGGGAATTGCAGCGGCTCGCGGGTGATGTCGCCGGGAACATGCTCGCCGGGCATGTCGCCATCGGCCTCGATCAGGCCCTCGCGGGCGAGGATCGCCGAGACGCGCGGCATGGGCTCGGCCTCGGTGGCACGTTGCATGGGCTCGGCGACGTCGCCGCCGGCGGCAAGCTCGGGATCGAGCAGCCGGTGTGTGTAGTCGAAGGTCGGGCCGAGCAGCTGGCCGCCGGGCAGGTCCTTGTAGGTTGCCGACACACGACGCTCGACCAGCATGGCGCCGGTGTCGACCGGCCTGGTGTAGCCGAAGCGCGGCAGCGTGGTGCGGTAGGCGCGGATGAGGAAGATCGCCTCGATCATGTCGCCGCGCGCCTGGACGATGGCAAGTGCTGCCAGCTCGCGGTCGTAGAGCGAACCCTCGCTCATCACCCTGTCGACGCCGAGCGCCAGCTGCTCGACGACCTGGTCGAGGCGCAGCGCCGGCACCGTGCGGTCGCCGCGACGGCGATCGGCGAGCAGGCGGTGCGCATTGGCAATCGCGGCCTCGCCGCCTTTCACCGCGACATACATGTCAGGCCTCCATCGTCTTGATGCGCGTGGTGCGCGGCAGGCAGGCGACCCCGTCCGGTGCTGCCAGGATGATGTCGACGCCGCGCGGAAAGCGCTGGCTGTTCTGCTTCCACTGCTCGATGAAGTGGCGCGGCATCTCGGCCGGCGCGAGCATTGCCATCTTCTCGATGCCCGGGCCTTCGAGCAGCAGGGGAACGCCCGAGGCGAGATCGCTGACGATGAGGATCAGCGTCGTCGAGCGGTCGGGATATTCCTGCGTGCCTTGCGAAAAGCCATCCAGCGCCATCATCTCGGCCGGCCTGGCTATAATGGCGAAATGCGCGTCGGCCGGCATGTTGGCGAGCGGCGCGCCGGTGTGGAAGCCGAGCCAGGATCTGACCGGCGCTTCGGCCTGCAACGCAGGTTCGAGCCAGAGCGGGGTGTCGTTGTCGCAGAGCGTCAGCGCCACGGCGCCCGATGTCACTGACAGCGGCGCCGGCGGGCGGGCGAGGCCCGGCAGCGGCTGTATGCTGCCCGGCCGCGCCATGGCGTCCATGACGGCGCGAAACACGGTCTGCGCATTGAAGACCGGATCGGCGAAGCCGCCCTCGATCGCTTGCGTCTCCATCAGTCCTCTCCGCGCACCATGGTGAAGAAATCCACTTTCGTCGCCGCCGTCTCGGCGCGACGTTTTTCCTGCGCCTCGCTGAGCACCGTACGCAGCGGCGCGATGACCCTGGTCTCGACAATTTCGCGATGGGCCGGGTCCTGCCACAGCGCGTCGGCGATCGCGGCCAGCTTCGCCTTCTGCCTGTCGCGGCCGAGCGCATAGCTATGGCCGACCTGACCGGAGGGCAGGCGCACCGTGGCGCGGGTGACCGTCGCCTCGCCGACATTGAAGGGCGCGCCGCCGCCCCCGATGCGGCCACGCACCGTCACCAGACCGGTTTCGGGGCCGCGCAAGAGTTCGGCTTCCAGGGGCAGGCCGGCCTTGCTCCAAAGCCGGGCGAGCTCGTCGCCCCCGGACTGCGCCAGCGTCGCCATCGCCGCCTTGCGCCCGGCCTGCTCGCGCGCTTCCTGTCCTCGCATGGCAGCACTCCGTCGATTGCGTAAATTTGTCTATTGATATAGACAACTATACAAATTATACGCATTAGCTAGCGCGAGTCCATGACGGCTGGATGACATCGGCGAAAAGTCTGGGCGGTGAACCGGGGGCTGACATGAGTGGGCAGCAGGCAGCCAGCATCGAGCGGCGCAGCGGCGTTTCGCTGTGGCGGCAGATCGCCGACCGGATCCTGCAAGGGATCGCGGCCGGCGACTTTGCCGAGAGCGCGGCGCTGCCGCCGGAAATGGCGCTTGCCGAACGCTATGGCGTCAATCGCCATACGGTGCGCAGCGCCATCGCGGCGCTGGTGCAGGAGGGCGTGCTGAGGGCCGAGCAGGGGCGCGGCACCTTCGTCTTGTCGCGCAAGCGGCTTTCCTACCCGATCGGCGCCCGCACGCGCTTTTCGACGGGCCTGCAGGGGCAGACAAGCGAGCGGCATATCGCGCTGCTCGCCTCATCGGTCGAGCCGGCAAGCCGGCGCATCGCCGATGCCTTGAAGCTCGCCAGGGGAGCCGCCGTGCTCCGCCTGGAGACGCGCGGCGAGGCCGACGGCCATCCGGTGTCGCGCGCCACCGCCTGGTTCGACGCCAGGCGCTTCGCCGGCATCGATGCCGCCATGGCGGAGACGGGATCGGTCACCGCATCGCTCAGGCGCTTCGGCATCAACGATTATCTCAGGCAATCGACGGTGCTGTCGGCGCGCCATGCCGATGCCGCCGATCTTGCCGATCTCGACCTGCAGCCCGGCGCCATCGTGCTGGTGACGGTCGCGGTCAACGTCACGCTCGACGGTCAGCCGATCCAGTTTTCGGAGTCGCGGTTTCCGGCGGAGCGGGTGGAGCTCAAACTGTCGGCCAATGACTAGCCGATGCCGTAGAAGCGTGCGGCGGTGCCGCCGAAGACGGCGTCCTGCTCCGCCGGCGAAAGGCCTGCCAAAAGCTCCTTCGCGGCGGCCAGCCAATTCTCGTAGGTGGCGGCGAGCTCGCACACCGGCCAGTCGCTGCCGAACATCAGCCGGTCCGGCCCGAAGCAGGCAACGAGATGATCGGCATAGGGTTTGAGGCCGGCGACCGACCAGTTCGGCCCGGCCTCAGTGACCAGGCCGGAGAATTTGCAGACGACCGACGGCCGCTTCGCCAGCGCCGCCATGTCGCTTGCCCAGGGCTCTAGAATGCCCTTGGCGATGAAGGGTTTTGCCGCATGGTCGACGACGATCGGCAGGTCAGGCATGTGGTCGGCGAGTGCGGCGACCACCGGCAAATGGCGCGGCTGCGCCAGGGCGTCGAAACGCAGGCCGAGTTTCGGCAAAAGCTTCAGCGCGGCGAGCTGCTTCGGCTTCAAAATATCGAAGGTGTCGTCGATGTCCTGCAGCATCGGCCTTATGCCGCGAAACTTCGGCCGCGCCGCCAGCCGTCGCAGCGTCGCCTCGACATCGTCGGCTTCGAGATCGACCCAGCCGACCACGGCCGCGATGCTGTCGTCCTTGTCGGCGAGGTCGAGCATGAATTCGGTTTCGGCGACGGTCGCCGCCGCCTGGACGACGACGGTGCGGGCGATGCCGGCGGCCTGGAGGTGCGGCGCGAGGTCGGCCGGGAAGACGTCGCGCATGATCGGCGCGACGTGCGGCCCCATCCAGAAATAGTCGCCGCGCGCGATCTGCCAATAATGCTGGTGCCCGTCGATCCTCTGCATTGTCCTACCCGATCTCGATGACGGCCTTGATCAGACCGGATTTCTCATGCGCCCATCTTGCGAGATCACGCGGCGTGCCCGCAAGGCTCGTGCGGTGGGTGACGAGCTTTGCCATGGGCACCGCACTGTTGCGGATCGAGGTGGCGACATGGTCGAAATCGGCGCGGAGCGCATTGCGGCTGCCGATCAGCGTCATCTCGCGCTTGTGGAACTCCGGGTCGGAGAAGGTGATGTCGTCCTTGACGACACTGACCAGGACGAGGCTGCCGCCATGCGCGACATGGGCGAAGGCCGATTGCACCGACTGCGTGTTGCCGGTGGCGTCGAAGACCACGTCGAAGCCCTCGCCATCGGTCGCGTTCCGCACCAGATCGGCCGCCGCCTGCCGCGAGCCGTCGAGCGCGGCGAAACCAAGCTCGCTTTCGGCGAAGCCAAGGCGCTCGCTGCTCATGTCGAGCAGGCTGACGTCGAGGCCGGCGATGCGGGCAAACAGCGCCGTGCCAAGTCCGATCGGGCCGGCGCCGATGACCAGCGCGCGGGCGCCGGATTCGGTCAGCGCGCGGCGCACCGCATGCGCGCCGATCGCCAGGAATTCGACAGCGGCGGCATCGGCCAGCGACAGGCCGTTTGCCGGGTAAAGATTCTGCGCCGGCACCAGGATCTCTTCGCACATGGCGCCGTCGCGATGGACGCCGAGCACCTCGATCCTCACGCAGCAATTCGGCTTGCCTTTCCGGCAGGCGATGCATTTGCCGCAAGCCAGATAGGGGTTGATGATGACGGCCTCGCCGACGCTCAGGGCGACGCCCTCGCCGGTTTCGGCAACCGTGCCGGAGACCTCGTGGCCCATGATGCGGGGATAGGCGAGGAACGGGTGCTTGCCCTCGAAGATGTGGTAATCGGTGCCGCAGATGCCGACATGGCTGACTGCCACCCGCACCCAGCCGGCGGGCGGCGCGCCGGGCTCGTCGCGGTCTTCGAGGAAGAGCTCGCCGGGCGATCGGCAGACGACTGCTTTCATGCTTCAATCCAATTGTTTATGCCGCCGGCCCTCGCTTTCGCGGGGCCAGCGGCACTGGGAGGGAACTTACTTGCCGCGGCGGCGCAGCCCGTCAAAATAGACGATGACGATGATCAGCACGCCGGTGATGATGCGCTGCCAGAAGGCGTTGACGTTCAAAAGATTGGCGCCGTTGTTGATGGTGGCGAGGATGAAGGCGCCAAGCAGCGGGCCGTGCACGGAGCCGACCGCGCCGAACAGCGAAGTGCCGCCGATCACCGACGAGGCGATCGCCTGCAATTCCCAGCCCTCGGCCTGGGTCGGATTGCCGATGCCGATGCGCGAGGCGAGCAGCACGCCGACAAAGGCGGCGCACAGGCCGGACAGCGTATAGGCCATGTAGATGGTGCGCTGGACATTGACGCCGGACAGGCGCGAGGCCTCGGCGTTGGAGCCCACCGAGAACAGGTAGCGGCCCCAGCGGCTGTGGTGGAGGAAGATGTAGGCCGGGATGCCGACCAGGATCACCATCCAGAACAGGTTGGGGATGCCGACGAAGGAATTGCGCGAGAATTCCTGGAAGGCGTCGTTGTTGATCGAGATCGAATTGCCGTTGGTCATCAACAGGCCGATGCCGCGCAGCGAGGTCAGCGTCGCGAGCGTGATGATGAAGGGCGGCAGGCCCATCCTGACGATGCCGAAACCGTGGAACAGGCCGATGGCGACACCGACCAGCAAGGTGATCAGGATGGCGGCGAAGACCGGTACGCCGGCATTGATCAGCATCGCCGTGATGACGGTGGCGAAGCCGACCACGGCACCGACCGAAAGATCGATGCCGCCGGTGATGATGACGAAGGTCTGGCCGACCGCCAGGATGGCGATCATCGAGCCCTGGCGCAGCAGGTTGGAGATGTTGTTGGCCGAGGCAAAGCTCTGCGTCGACACCGACAGGATGACCCACAACAGAACCAGCAGCGCCAGCAGCGTCAGCCCGAACAGGGCGTTGTAGTTGCGCTTCGGCTTTTCGGCCGCGATCGCCTCGGTGCTCATTTCTGTCCTCCCTGTTTTTCTTGTTTCTCGGCGAGCGCCTGAGAGAGAATGTCTTCGTGGTCGGCGGTGCGGAAGCCGTGCGTGGCGACAAGCTTGCCGCGCCGGAACACATGCAGCGTGTCGGCGAGCTCATAGACCTCCGGCAGATAGGAGGAGATCAGGATGATGCCGGCGCCGTTGGACAACAGCGTCGAGAACAGGCGGTAGATCTCGGCCTTGGTGCCGACATCGACGCCGACCGTCGGCTCGTCGAAGATGAACAGCTTGGCGCCATGCGCCAGCCATTTGCCAATGACGATCTTCTGCTGGTTGCCGCCCGACAGGCTGGAGGCGAGCGCGTTGCGCGTCGGCGTCTTGATCCTCAGGCCGGCGATCTGGCGATCGGCCTCGACCTTCTCCTGCGTGTTGGAGATCAGGAGATTGTTCGAGATGCGCTTGTAGATCGGCAGGTTGAGGTTGAGGCCGACCGGCAGGTTGAGGCAGAGGCCCTGGTCGCGGCGGCTTTCCGGCGCCAGCGCCATGCCGAGCCGGATCGCATCGTGCTCGGAGTTGACCTGCACCTCCTTGCCTTCCCACAGGATCTGGCCGGCCGATTTCCGGTGGCGGCCGTAGAGGGTGGTGACGAACTCGCTGCGGCCGGCGCCGATCAGGCCGTAGAGACCGACGATCTCGCCGGCGCGGACGCTCAACGAGACATTCTCGAAGCCCTTGCCGGAGAGGTTGCGTGTCTCGACGATGGTCGCGCCCGGCGTAAAATGTTCCTTGTGGTAGATCTGCTCGATCGAGCGGTTGATCATCAGCTTGACCAGCTCCGGCTCGCTGGTCTCGGCGATGTTGCGGGTGCCGACCAGGGTGCCGTCACGCAGTACCGAGACACGGTCGGCGAGCTCGAACACCTCCTCCATGCGGTGGCTGATGTAGATGATGGTGACCCCTTCGCCCTTCAGCCGGCGGATCAGCTTGAACAGCTGGTCGGCCTCCTTGCGGGTGAGGTAGGCGGTCGGCTCGTCGAAGATCAGGAACTTGGTGCCGCGCACGGTGGCGCGGGCGGCGGCGATCAGCTGCTGCTGGCCGATGGTGAGATCGCCGAGCACGACATGCGCCGGCAGGTCGAAGCCAAGACCGTCGATGATCTTCTGCGCTTCCTTGACCATGGCCCGCTGCTGCAGGATGCCGAAGCGGGAATCCTCCTCGCCGAGGAACATGTTGGCGGCGACGGTGAGGTGGCGGCAGAGCACGACCTCCTGGTGCACGGCATTGATGCCGAGCGCCATCGCCTCGTGCGGGGTCGCCAGCGCCGCTGGCTTGCCCTCCCAGATGACGTCGCCGGAGGTGCGCGGCATGACGCCGGTGAGAAGCTTGATGAGGGTGGATTTGCCGGCGCCGTTCTCGCCGACGATGGCGTGGATCTCGCCGGACTTGAAGGCGAGGTTGACCGGCTTCAGCGCGTGCGTGCCGGGATATCGCTTTTCAAGCCCATGCAGTTCTAGGATCGTCCTGCCGGGCTCCAGCGTGGGGGCGGGGTGCAGGTCCTGCGCCGTCGACGTCATGACAATCCTCCCAGATTGGCCTCAAGATTGGCACGCAACGATGCGGCGCAGCCGCATCGTCAAGGATGGTTCAAGCCAGCGGATCCCCGGATGTGCTGGTGTTTCCGGGGCAGCGAGGCCCCGGAAACAGTGCGCCTATCGCGATGCTTAGTCGAGCTTCGGATTGAGCAGCGCGTCGATCTTCGGCTCTTTCATGTTGGCCTTGGTGACCAGGTTGGCGCCGGTGTCGACATTGGCCTCGACCTTCTCGCCCTTGGAGGCGGCGAGCGCAGTCTTGATGCCGTCATAGCCCATCCGGTACGGATCCTGGACGACGAGGCCGGAAATGACACCGTCGTTGAGGAACTTGATCAGCTTCTCGTCGCTGTCGAAGCCGATCAGCCCGACCTTGCCGGCCAGGTTGTTCTCGGCAATCGCCTGACCGACGCCCTGCGCCATGATCAGGTTGGAAGCGAAGATGCCTTTCAGGTCCGGATTGGCGGTGATCAGGTCGGTGGCGATGTTGAGGCCGGTCGTGGCCTGGCCGTCAGCATACTTGTCGGCGATCAGCTCGAGGCCGGGATATTTCGCCTTGAGCTGTTCCTTGAAGCCCTGCGCGCGCTGCTCGAGCGAGCCGGCGCCCGGCAGCGCGGTGATCAGCGCAACCTTGCCCTCGACCTTGCCGCCATTGGCTGCGCCGATGGCCGCGGCAAGTCCGTCAGCGGCGACGCGGCCGCCCTGGACGTTGTCGGTGGTCAGGAACGAGGTGAAGGCCTTGGAGTCGGCGCCGGAGTCGATGCCGATGACCTTGACCTTGGTGGCGGCCTCGTCGATCGGCTTGCCGAGCGCCTTGGCTTCGGTCGGCGCGATGACGACGGCGGCCGGATTGCCGGCGACGGCATTCTCGAGGATCGAGATCTGGCCGTTGACGTCGGTCTCGGCCTGCGCGCCAAGCTCCGGCACGTTGATGCCGAGGTCCTTGCCGGCCTTGCGGGCGCCGGCGAGCACGATCTGCCAGTAGAAGGACGTGGTGTCCTTGACGATGATCGGAATGGTCACGTCCGCCGCCGAGGCCGGCGCCGTGTGCAGCGCGCCGGCGAGCATCGAGGCGGCGGCGAGCGCGACGAAAGCGCGGCGGTTGAGAATGCTGGTCACGAATTTCATGAGGGTTCCTCCCTAGATCGCCCGGTGAAGGTTACGGAAGCTCCGTTCGGATAGGCGCGGCCCAAACAGAACTTTATCAATAAAAAACATTTGCCGTTTGTTGATAGTGCATCGACCCCGTCGACGCAAGTGCTGTTTCGTCACGTCTGCGCGACGGCCTAGCGTTTGCCGTCGCTACGTTCGAACGCTTCCGATCCTCCCGAATTGAGATGGAATATTAATTCCACCTATGTGTCAATATGGAATGTATGTTCTCTTTCGATCGTGAACTCTCCCGGCCCATGTAACGCACGGAGCCGGGCAGGAGCTCCGCCTATCAGCCGAGTTCCTGGACCACCGTATAGGGATCGTATTTGGCGTATTCCGCCGGCGCCACCTCGACGTCGAGCAGTTCCAGATTGCGCGTCAGGTTGGCCGGCTTGGCCGTGCCTGTCAGGACCGAGGCCACGACCGGTTCATGCAGCGGAAACTGGAAGGCGGCGGCCGCCAGCGGATAGCCGCCATCGGCCGCGATCCGCTCCATGGCGCCGACGCGGTCGAGGATATCCTTGCTCGCCGGCTGGTAATCGAAATGCGCGCCATGCACCGGACCGGTCGCCAATATGCCGGAGTTGAAGACGCCGCCGATGATCAGGGACGTCTGGCGCCGCCGGCAAAGCGGCAGCAGTTCGGCCTCCGCGCTGCGGTCGAGCAGCGAATAACGGCTGGCGAGCAGGATGCAGTCGAGCGGTGCCCGGCTGAGCACATCGAGGCAGATGCGCACCTCGTTGACGCCAAGGCCATAGGCGGAAATCGTGCCGGACGACTTCAGCTCCTCCAGCGCCTTCAACCCGCCATCCATGAACTGGCGGAAATGCAGCTTCGTCTGCTCGACGCCATGCGTGTAGGTGCCGATGTCGTGGACAAACAGGATGTCTATCCTGTTCAGCCCAAGCCGCGCATAGCTGAACTCGACCGAGCGCATGATGCCGTCATAGGAATAGTCGTAGTCGAGCGCAAAGGGCAGCGGATCGACGTAGGAATGGTCGGGGACCTTGTCGTCCGGCACGGGGCGGAACAGGCGTCCGACCTTGGTCGACAGCACGTAGGACGAGCGCGGCTTCTGGCGCAGGAAATCGCCGGTCCGGCGCTCCGACAGGCCGAAGCCGTAGAAGGGCGCGGTGTCGAAATAGCGCAGACCGCCGTCCCAGGCCGTCTGCAGCGTTTCCATCGCCGCTTCGCGCGGACAGGCCCGGTAGAGCCCGCCGATCGCGGCGCCGCCGAAGCTGATCTCGCTGACTTCGAGCGCAGTGGTGCCGATCCGGCGCTTGTTCATGCAAAGCCTCCCGTGCCGGCTATCCGTCAGCCGGCCGATGTCTTGTTTGTTTTGACGCAATCCCGGACGGAAAACCGCTTCACGCCTTTTCCTGGAATTGCTCGAGTTGATGTCTAGAGCGTCGCGCCGAGGTGCCAGGGCACGAACTCGTTGTCGCCGTAGCCGAAGGCCTCGCTCTTGGTCTTGCGGCCGGACGCCGTCTCGACGATGAGCTCGAAGATCTCGCGGCCCATGCCGGCGATGGTCTTCTCGCCGGAAGCGATGACGCCGCAATTGACGTCCATGTCCTCTTCCATCTGGTGGTACATGGTCGAGTTGGTGGCGACCTTGATCGACGGTGTCGGCCGGCAGCCGAAGCAGGAGCCGCGGCCGGTGGTGAAGACGATGACGTTGGCGCCGCCCGCCACCTGGCCGGTGGCGGAGACCGGGTCGTAGCCGGGCGTATCCATGAACACCAGGCCGTGGCCGGTGACCTTCTCGGCATAGCCGAAGACGCCGTTGAGCGGCGTCTGGCCGCCCTTGGCGACCGCGCCCAGCGACTTCTCAAGGATGGTGGTCAAGCCGCCGCGCTTGTTGCCGGGGGAGGGGTTGTTGTCGATCGAGGCCCCGTGCTTGGCGACGTGGTCTTCCCACCACTTCACATAGCCGTCGAGCTTGGCCGCGATCTCCGGGCTTGCCGCGCGATAGGCGAGCAGATGCTCGGCGCCGTAGATCTCCGTCGTCTCCGACAGGATGCCGATGCCGCCGACGCCGGCGAGGATGTCCACGGCCGCGCCCAGCGCCGGATTGGCGGTGATGCCGGACATGCCGTCGGAGCCGCCGCATTGCAGGCCAACGACGATCTCGCTGACCGGGATCGGCTCGCGCTCGAGGCGACCGACCTCCTCGGCGATCTCGGCGAGCACGCCCATCGCCTTCTCGACCGATTTGCGCGAGCCGCCGGCGTCCTGGATGTTGAAGTGCCGCTTGCCGGCGGCGACGCCCTTCTGGCCGTAGAGGGTCAACTGATTGACCTCGCAACCCAGCCCGACCATCATCACGCCGCCGAAATTCGGATGCCGGGCATAGCCGGCGAGTGTCCGGTGAAGCACCATCATGCCGTCGCCGGTGCCGCTCATGCCGCAGCCCTGGCCATGCACGATCGGCACGAAGCCGTCGATCCCCGGGTATTTCGGCAAGAGCGTGCGGTTGGCCTCGTCGGCGATGGCGTGGCAGACGGTGGCCGAGCAATTGACGCTGGCGATGATGCCGATGAAGTTGCGGGTGCCGGCGCGGCCGTCGGCGCGGCGATAGCCCATGAAGGTGCGGGCGCGGTCGGCCTCGGTCGCGTGCTCGGCTTCGCTCGGCGGCACCACCGGCAGGCGGCCGCTCTCGAAGATCAGATTGTGCGAGTGGACATGTTCGCCGGGTCCGATATCCTGCGTGGCGCGGCCGATCGCCTGCGCATATTTCACAACCGCCTCGCCGGTCGCGATCGGCTTGATCGCCACCTTGTGGCCAGGCTCGATCACCGCGACGGCGACAGCGCCGCCCGGCAGCGCCGCGCCGATCTCGATGCGGCCATTGGCGACCGCGACATTGTCGGCGGGAGACAGGAGGATGCTGTTTGCGGCGTTCACGGGCGGTTTCCTGGGATGTTCCTGGGTGCGTGGGCGGATTGACACGCGTCAGTTAATGGATAATGTCTTTTATCGTGAAAAAACATTTTTGCGTCAATTGTTTTTTCGCGAGAGCGCCGCGCGCTTGCGGATGCGAAGGCCAGCCGGCCTGCATCTGAAAGCGATTCCGCTTTACGGCAGCATGCGTTAGGACCATATCGCGCTTCAGGCCGACCGCTGCAAGCGCCGGCGCGCAACGGGGCGGGGGATGTCGAAAAGCAACAACGTCTACAAGGACGCCTACAACCGCTGCCTCAGGCTGCTCGACGAGACGCAGAGCCTGCCGTCGGAACCGGAGCTCGGCACGCTGCTCGGCGTCAGCCGCACCACGGTGCGCAGCATCCTGGCGCGCATGGAAGAAACCGGGCTCATCGCCTGGAACAAGCGCAGCAAGACCGTACTCAGGGCGCCGCGGCCGGACGACTTCTTCCCCGAGGAGGAGACCGATACGCTGGCCGAGATCATCGAGCGCTCCTTCATGCGCCGGCTGCTTGCCGGCGGCGCCGAGGCCGGCATGCAGATCAACGAGCTGGAGCTGGCGCGCGAGATCGGCGTCGGCACCACCAGCGTGCGCGAATTCCTGATCCGCTTCTCCCGCTTCGGCCTGATCGAGAAGCGACGCAACAGCCACTGGGTGCTGAAGGGTTTTACCCGTGCTTTCGCGATCGAGCTGACCGAGATCCGCGAGATGTTCGAGCTGCGCTCGGCGGCCGCTTTTGCCGCCCTGCCCGAGGAGAGCCCGGTCTGGGCCGATCTCGACCGGCTGGAGGATGAGCACCACCAGCTGGCGCGCGAAATCGCCACGCGCTTCACCGCGTTTTCCGAGCTGGACGAGCGCTTCCATCGGCTGATCCACCGCGCCTCGCACAACCGCTTCATCGTCGATTTCTACGACGTCATCGCCATGATCTTCCACTATCACTACCAGTGGAACAAGGCGCAGGAGCGCGAGCGCAACGAGGTCGCCGTCCAGGAACATCTGGCCTATATCGCGGCGCTGAAATCGCGCGATCTCGGCAGGGTCGACGCCGCCTGCCGCAAACATCTGAAGTCGGCGCGCCAGACACTGCTGACCTCGATCCCCGAAGGGCGGCAGCCGCAACACGCCTGAGCCGCGCCGGGGTCACGGCGATACGCATTGGTCGCGCCGCGTTGCCGCAGCCGTGATTTGGCGATTTTCGCTCCGTTGGCCGCGTGCTAGGTATCTGCCGTTGCTGCGTGGAGAGGCAAAACTTGGACATCCGGCGGGGTCGATGGAGCATGAGGGTCGCGTTCGTCGCGGCCTTGATGCTTTTGCTCCAGTCGGCGCTTGGCGCCTTCGCGGCCGGGCCAGCCGCCGCGCAGCTCGACGCCTTCGGCAATGTCATCTGCACGCATGAGGGCGCTGCCCAGCTTCCCGGCAGCGATCCGCACCGGCAGCACATGCCGGCCTGCTGCGTGCTGGGCTGCAGCATGGTTTCCGCGGCCCACGCGCCGCCGCCCGATGCTAGCGTTCCCGCCCGCAGCCTCGTGCTCGAGGCCGTGGTGTTCGCGCCGCCGGCCTTCACCCATGTCGATTTCGCCCGCGATCGCTCTCCATCGAACCCGCGCGCGCCGCCAGCGACGGCCTGATCCGTCCCGGCTCGTCTCGCGGAACCTTTCGCGGGCGCATTCATCCAACTATCGGACCGTCCGCGGCGTCGCGGCGGTGCGATCACCGCATCATGGAGCAACCATGTTTTCCTTTACCGCAACGCAGGCCAGCGCGTCTGGCCGCAGCAACCGATCCCGGCGCTGGCAGCGCCTCGGCATCCTCCTTTCCACCCTCGCCATGCTGTTCGTCGGCGCTCGCGCCGCCTTCGCGCATGAATTCAAGGCCGGCGATCTCGAAATCGAGCATCCCTGGTCGCGGGCCACGCCTGCCGGCGCCAAGGTCGCCGGCGGCTATTTCACCATCATCAACAAAGGCAGCTCGCCGGACCGGCTGCTGGCGATTGCCTCCGACATTTCGGAGAAGGCCGAACTGCATGAGATGGGCGTCAAGGACGGCGTCATGACCATGCGCCCAGTCAGCGGCGGCCTCGAAATCCCGCCCGGCGGCAAGGTGGCGCTCAAGCCGGGCGCCTATCACCTGATGTTCGTTGGGCTGAAGCGGCAGCCCAAGCAGGGCGAAAAATTCCCGGCGACGCTCACCTTCGAGAAGGCCGGCAGCGTCACCGTCGAGTTCGAAGTCGAAGGCATGGGTGAAACCGGTGACACCGACATGGACCACGCCGAGTGACCCGGCAACTACACAAACTTCGAGGGACAATCATGAACAACTATCTTTTGACGGCCGGCGTGCTTTTCGCGCTCGGAACAAATGCGGCGCTGGCCCATGTTACGCTGGAAACCCAGGAAGCGCCTGTCGGTTCTACCTACAAGGCGGTGCTTCGCCTGCCGCATGGCTGTGGGGGCAAGGCGACGACCGCCGTGCGCGTGCAGATTCCGGAAGGGGTGATCTCGGTGAAGCCGATGCCGAAACCCGGCTGGACGCTGCAGACCAAGAAAGGCAAGTACGAGAAGTCCTACCAGCTCTATGGCGAGACGCTGACCACTGGCGTCAAGGAGGTCGACTGGAGCGGCGGCAATCTGCCGGACGAATTCTATGACGAGTTCGTCTTCAGAGCCAATCTGACGGCGGATCTGCCTGTCGGCCAGATGCTCTACTTCCCTGTCGTGCAGGAATGCGACGGCGGCGCCGCGGCGCGCTGGATCGAGATACCGGCCGCGGGGCAGGAGGAGGACGAGCTGGAAAATCCGGCGCCCGGCATCAAGCTGCTGCCGAAGAAATGATCTCCTGGCGGCGCGCTCCGTTCCAGGGCGCGCGCCGCCTGCTTCGAGATGGTGGCATGAGCGCTTCCCCAAGGACCTGCATCGATGACTGGCGAGCCGCCCGGCTTTTTGCCCGGCTTCTGGCCGTCATCTTGCTGTTTGCGGCTATGGCGCTGCCGGACCGCGCCTTCGCGCATGCGGCGCTGATCAACGCCGATCCGGTGGACGGCGCGGTGCTGGCGCAAAGCCCGGCAAGATTCTCGCTGAGCTTCAGCGAGCCGGTGTCGCCGCTGGTGCTCAACCTGGTGCGGCCGGACGGCACTCAGCTTGTCCTGACGTCCTACCGGCTCGACGATCAGACCATCGAGATCGACAATCCCGAGACGCTGAAAGCCGGCACGCATGTGCTGAGCTGGCGAGTGATTTCCGAGGACGGTCATCCGGTCGGCGGCTCCGTGCTCTTCTCCATCGGCGCGCCGACCGCTCCACCGGTGGCTGGGGAGGCGGTCGACTGGGACCTGCGGTCAGCCATCTGGATCGGCAAGGTCCTGCTCTATGTCGGCCTGTTTCTTGGTGTCGGCGGCGCCTTCGCGCTTGCCTGGCTGGCCGAGGACCAACGCTGCGGCCGGCGCTTCGTCATCGGCGCGATCCTGTGCGGCCTGGCGGCGGCGCCAATGTCGCTTGGGTTGCAGGGGCTCGATGCGCTGGGCGCGCCGCTTGCCCGGCTGGCGCAGCCGGTGGTCTGGCAGACAGCGTTCGCCACCAGCTTCGGCTGGACCGTTCTGATCGCGCTGATCGCGCTCGGTCTCGGCCTGCTGTCGCTGGCCGGGCCGCGCGGCGGCCGCAAGCCGCTTGCCCTTGCCGGGCTGGCCGGCGTCGGCGCCGCGCTCGCCGCCAGCGGCCATGCCAGCGCGGCGGAACCACAATGGCTGACGCGGCCGATGGTGTTCCTGCACGGTGCGGGCATCGCCTTCTGGGCCGGCGCGCTGGCGCCGCTCGGGCTTTCGGTGAGGCAGCAGTCGAAGGATGCCGGGGCTTTCCTGCATCGGTTTTCGCGCGCGATCCTGCCGGTCGTCGCCGTGCTTGCTGCCGCCGGCATCGTGCTTGCCGTTATCCAGGTGCAGACGCCGGCGGCGCTGGTCAACACCGCCTATGGCAGGCTGCTGCTCGTCAAGCTGGTGCTGCTCCTGTTTCTGTTCACGCTCGCCACCATAAACCGCTGGACGCTGACGGCTCCGGCCGAAGCCGGCGCCACCGAGGTGCAGCGGCGGCTGGCGCGCTCGATTGGCGCCGAGGTGCTGATCGTGGTCGCCATCTTCGCCGTGGCCGCCGGCTGGCGTTTCACTCCACCGCCGCGCGCGCTGGCGATCGCCGCCGCGCAGCCGGTGTCGATCCACATCCACACGCTGAAAGCGATGGCCGATCTCAGCATCGTGCCCGGCCATGCCGGCCAAGTCGCCGCGTCGATGGTGATCATGACTGGCGATTTCGGTCCGCTGGACGCCAAGCAGGTGACGCTGGTTCTGTCGAAACCCGATTCCGGCATCGAGCCGATCAAGCGGCCGGCGACGAAGCCCGGCGATGGCACCTGGCGCGTCGACAACCTGATCATTCCGGTTCCCGGCCGCTGGACGGCGCGGCTCGATATTCTGGTTTCGGATTTCGAGGTGGTGAAGATAGAGGCGCCGATCGACATCCGCGCCGAGTGACAAATTGTTCGAGGCGGTTGACGCCATCGCAAAGGCCCGTCAATCATCCCGGCAAAACACGGCCAACAAAATTCGGAAAGCAGGGAAGAAACGATGGAAAAAGCCGAAATCGGCCTGATCGGCCTTGGCACGATGGGCTCCAACCTGGCGCTCAACATCGCCGAGCATGGGCACCGCATCGCCGTCTTCAACCGCACCGCGTCGCGCACCGACGCCTTCGTCGAGAGCGCCGGGCCGCTGAAGGACAGGGTCGTGCCCTGCTACAGCCTGGAGGAACTCGCCGCCGCGATCCGGCCGCCGCGGCCGATCATCATCATGGTGCTGGCCGGCAAGCCGGTCGACGAGCAGATCGCGGCGCTGCGCGGCGTGCTGTCCGACAACGAAATCGTCATCGATGCCGGCAACGCCAATTTCCGCGACACGATGCGACGCTTCTCCGAATTGTCCGGCTCGGGCCTGACCTTCATCGGCATGGGGGTGTCCGGCGGCGAGGAGGGCGCGCGCCATGGCCCGTCGATCATGGTCGGCGGCACGGAAGACTCCTGGAAGCGGGTCGAGAAGGTGCTGACGGCGATCTCCGCCAAGTTCAAGGACGAGCCCTGCGCCGCCTGGCTCGGCACCGACGGCGCCGGCCATTTCGTCAAGACGATCCACAACGGCATCGAATATGCCGACATGCAGATGATCGCCGAGATCTACGGCATATTGCGCGACGGCCTCGGCCTGGGCCCGAAAGAAATCGGCGCCGTCTTCGCCGACTGGAACAAGGGCCGGCTCAATTCGTATCTGATCGAAATTACCGCCAAGGTGCTGGCCGCCGACGATCCGAAGACCGGCAAGCCGGTGGTCGACATCATCCTCGACCGCGCGGGCCAGAAGGGCACCGGCAAATGGTCGGTCATCGAGGCGCAGCAGCTCGGCATTCCGGCGACCGCGATCGAAGCGGCGGTTGCGGCGCGCGTGCTGTCGTCGATCAAGGATGAGCGGCAGGCAGCGGAAAAGGCCTATGGCAATATCGGCGTCGCCAAGATCGCCGGCGACAAGGCCGCCCTGCTCAAGGATCTGGAGCTGGCGCTGTTCGCCGGCAAGATCGCCGCCTACGCGCAGGGTTTCGCGGTGATGAGCGGCGCCTCGAAGGAATTCAACTGGAACCTGCCGATGCCGACCATCGCCAAGATCTGGCGCGCCGGCTGCATCATCCGCTCGCAGATGCTGGACACGATGGCCGAGGCGTTCGGCTCTGGCAGCGCGTCGACCAATCTTCTGATGGCGCCGGCCTTCATCGCCATGATGCAGGAGGCGCATCCTTCACTGCGCAGGATCGTGGCGCGGGCGTCGGAAGCCGGCTCGCCGGTGCCGGCGCTGTCGTCGGCGCTCGCTTACTTCGACAGCTACCGCCAGGGGCGTGGCACCTCCAATCTGATCCAGGCGCAACGCGATTTCTTCGGCGCGCACGGCTTCGAGCGCATCGGCGAGCAGGGCGCGTTCCATGGACCCTGGGGCAGCGGCGCGGCCTAAGGGCAGGTAAGGCCGGCCTGCAAATGGCGGCCTCCTGCGCTTCTACTCCGGTTCTCGGAAACCACCCAGTTTGGTCGCTTCGCGCCCGTCTTCGACTCCGACTCGGCCTGACCTGTCTCTCAAGTCGCGCCAATCAGCCGCGATAGGGCAGAACCTCGCTCGGCTTGCTCAGCGATTGCAGCGAGCCGGGTTCGGAGCCGCCGATCCAGCCGAGCACCGAGCGGGCCAGCTCGGAGCCGGCGAGGCGGAAGTTCTCGTTGACGACCAGCAGTTCCCGCCGGAACAGATGCAGCAGTTCCGACGACTGCTTCGACACCACGTCGACGTCGCGGCCGAGCTTCAGGCCGGCATCCTCGATGCCGGCGACGACGGCGAGCGTCGCCGCGGCGGCGCTGCTGACGAAGCCGTCCGGCCGGTCCCGGCGCTGCATCAGCTGCGCCGTCCGCATCCTGATCTGCTCGATCGACTGGTCGATGGACACGGTGTTGAACGGCACCTCGCTGGCGCCGACTTCACTCAGCGCATCGGCAAAGCCGTTCAGCGTATGGCCATAGTAGGTGAGGCCGACCGGTGGCGTCACAAGGGCGAGCCGGCTGCGGCCGATGCCGGCGAGATAGCGCACCGCCTCGCCTGCGAAGGCGTAGTTGTCGAAATCATGGTAGGGGTGCACGAGCCCCATGTCGGTGCGGCCGTGCGTGGCAAAGGGAATGCCGCGCTCCAGCATGTAGCGGGCGCGCGGATCGTCCGGCTGGGTGCGCGAAATGATGATGCCGTCGGCCGAGCCCGTCTCGACCAGATAGCGTATCGGATCCAGCGGATCTTGCGAGCGCGAATAGGGCGTGACGATCAGGTGATAGGGCGTGTCGGCGATCACCTCCGAGACACCGTAGATGATGTCCGAAACAAAGCTCATGATCTCGCGCTCGGTGTTGAGCACGAGGCTGATGACATTGGTCTTGCCGGTCCTGAGGCGCACGCCGGCGCGGTTCGGCCGGTAGCCTATCTGCCTGGCGACGAGTTGCACGCGCCGCCTGGTCTCGGCGCCGATCTCGGGGGCGTCCTTCAAGGCGCGCGACACGGTGGTGACGCCCAGCCCCGTCATGAAGGCAAGCGTCTTCAGCGTCGGCCTGGCCGGCGTTTCGCCATCCCTGTCCGTCTGGTCCCTGTCCATATCGTCCCGCCCGTCAGGCGCATAGCAGTCGCCGGGCCGGCCGGCAATCGCCGCTATCGTCAGGCGGGCAGTCCCCGTCCGACAAAATCCCCATACACTGAAACGTTACAGATTGTCACGACCGTTGTCTGTTCCGGGCCAGGTCTGCCTTTTCCTGGCGTGCTCTCCCGGCTCGGAAAGTCGTTGGGAATCAGCGCGGAAGGCGTTTCGGGCAAGTTTTTTGCCAGCTTCTAGCGTTTTGCAGCGCAGCTTTGCGTGTTGCGGTGCACAAACTCGTGGCTGGCGGAACTATTTTGTTCGCGCTCCGAAAAATATCGAAGCGGGGTTTGCGTGAGGGGTTGCGCATGTCGTGCAATTGCCGTATCGAAAATCTGTAACGTTTCAGATTCTTGGGAGGAACCGAAATGCGATACAAAATCCTGACTGCTGCGCTGGCGGCGACGGCCGCGCTGCAGTTCGCCGGTCCGGCGGCCGCGACCGATCTGGAAGTCACCCATTGGTGGACGTCCGGCGGCGAAGCGGCGGCTGTCGCCGAGTTGGCCAAGGCCTTCGACGCAACGGGCAATCACTGGGTCGACGGCGCCATCGCCGGTTCCGGCGGCACGGCGCGGCCGATCATGATCAGCCGCATCACCGGCGGCGACCCGATGGGCGCCACCCAGTTCAACCACGGCAGGCAGGCGGAAGAGCTGGTGCAGGCCGGCCTGATGCGCGACCTCACCGATATCGCCACCAAGGGCAAATGGACGGAAGTCGTGCGGCCGAAGAGCCTGCTCGACAGCTGCACCATCGACGGCAAGATCTATTGCGTGCCGGTCAACATCCATTCCTGGCAATGGCTGTGGCTGTCGAACGCGGCCTTCGAAAAGGCTGGCGTGCCGGTGCCGAAGAACTGGAATGAATATGTGGCGGCCGCCCCCGCGCTGGAGAAGGCAGGCATCATCCCGCTCGCCGTCGGTGGGCAGCCCTGGCAGGCCTCCGGCGCCTTCGACGTGCTGCTCGCGGCTGTCGGCGGCACCGATACCTTCCTCAAGGTCTACAAGGACAAAGACGCGAAATTCGCCGCCGGGCCCGAGGTCGCCAAGGTGTTCAAGGCCGCGGACGATGCCCGCAAGATGGCGAAGAACACCAATGTGCAGGACTGGAACCAGGCAACCAATCTCGTCATCACCGGCAAGGCTGGTGGCCAGATCATGGGCGACTGGGCGCAGGGCGAATTCCAGGTCGCCGGCCAGACCGCCGGCAAGGACTATACCTGCCTTCCGGGCCTCGGGCTGAACGAGGTGATTGCCACCGGCGGCGATGCCTTCTACTTCCCGCTGCTGAAGGACGCCGACAAGTCCAAGGCGCAGGAAGTGCTGGCCGAAACGCTGCTCGATCCCAAGACGCAGGTTGCCTTCAACCTGAAGAAGGGCTCGCTGCCGGTGCGCGGCGACGTCGACCTGCAAGCGGCGAATGATTGCATGAAGAAGGGCCTCGACATCCTGGCCAAGGGCAGCGTCATGCCCTGGACCGACCAGTTGATGTCGCAGGACAGCCAGAAGCAGAAGGAGGATCTCTTCTCCGAATTCTTCGCCAAGCCGGACTTGACCGTCGAAGACGCGCAGAAGCGTTTCGCCGACATCATCGCTTCGGCGGACTGATTGGTTTTGCCGACTGATTACGGCGCCCCCGCCAGCTCCTGGCCCCAGCCTATCCGGGGTCAGGAGCGTGATGTCGTCATTGCCCCAGCCCGGCTGTCGAGATGAGCAAGAGCGAACGCCCCAACCAGCTTTTCCGCAACCTCAATGCGAAGGTCGCCTCGATCCCGATGATCCTCACCGCGCTGGTGGTTTTCGTCGGCGGCACCGCATGGACGGTGCTCTATTCCTTCACCAACTCGAAACTGCTGCCGCGGCTAAACTTCGTCGGCCTCGACCAGTATTACCGGTTGTGGGCGACGCCGCGCTGGCTGATCTCGATCGAGAACCTCTTGATCTATGGCGTCATTTCGCTGGTGTTCTCGCTGGCGATCGGCTTCATCCTCGCCGCGCTGCTCGACCAGAAAATCCGCTTCGAGGACACATTCCGCACCATCTTCCTTTATCCCTTCGCGCTCTCCTTCATCGTCACCGGTCTGGTATGGCAGTGGCTGCTCAATCCGGACTTCGGCATTCAGGGCGTGGTGCGAAGCCTTGGCTGGGCAAGCTTCAGCTTCGATCCGCTCTACAATTCCAGCATCGTCATCTACGGCATATCGATCGCGGCCCTATGGCAAGGCACCGGGCTCGTCATGTGCCTGATGCTCGCCGGCCTGCGCGGCATCGACGAGGATATCTGGAAGGCAGCCCGGGTGGACGGGATCCCGATGTGGAAGACCTATCTGTTCATCGTCATTCCGATGATGCGGCCGGTCTTCATCACCACGCTGGTCATCATCGCCGCCGGCATCGTCAAGGTCTATGACCTAGTGGTGGCCCAGACCAGCGGCGGGCCAGGCATCGCCTCCGAGGTGCCGGCAAAATACGTCTACGACTACATGTTCTTCGCCCAGAACCTCGGCCAGGGCTTTGCCGCATCGACCATGATGCTGTTGTCGGTGGTGATCGTCATCGTGCCGTGGGCCTATCTCGAATTCGGAGGCAAGAAGCGTGTCTGAGCTTGCCATCCCCTTGCCCAGCACCGCCGATGCTCTCAGGCGCGAAGCCACGGGACCGAGCGGCCCGAAGCCGCGGCACGTGTTCTCGCGCCGCAACATCTTCCTCTATGGCACGCTGATCGTGGTGGCGGTCTACTACCTCCTGCCGCTCTACGTGATGGTCGTCACCTCGCTCAAGGGCATGCCGGAGATCCGCCTCGGCAACATCTTCTCGCCGCCGCTGGAGATCACCTTCGAGCCTTGGGTCAAGGCGTGGTCGCAGGCCTGCACCGGCCTCAATTGCGACGGGCTCTCGCGCGGCTTCTGGAATTCGGTCCGCATCACCGTCCCCTCGGTGATCCTGTCGATCGCAATCGCCTCGGTAAACGGCTACGCGCTCGCCAACTGGCGCTTCAAGGGTGCCGACACCTTCTTCGTCATCCTCATCGTCGGCGCCTTCATCCCCTATCAGGTGATGATCTACCCGATCGTCATCATCCTGCGCGAGATCGGCCTGTACGGCAGCCTGAGCGGTCTGGTGATCGTGCATTCGATCTTCGGCATGCCGATCCTGACGCTTCTCTTCCGCAACTATTTCTCCTCGATGCCGGAAGAGCTGTTCAGGGCGGCACGCGTCGACGGCGCCGGCTTCTGGGGCATCTATCTGCGCATCATGCTGCCGATGTCGCTGCCGATCTTCGTCGTCGCCGTCATCCTGCAGGTCACCGGCATCTGGAACGACTTCCTGTTCGGCGTCGTCTACACGCGGCCGGACACTTATCCGATGACGGTGCAGCTCAACAATATCGTCAATTCGGTGCAGGGCGTGAAGGAGTACAACGTCAACATGGCCGCCACCATCCTGACCGGCCTCGTGCCGCTCATCGTCTACTTCATTTCCGGCAAGCTTTTCGTACGCGGCATCGCCGCCGGCGCGGTGAAAGGATGATGATGACGGACATTGCCAATCCCAGCGTGTCGATCCAGGATCTGTCGCTGAATTTCGGCGCCGTGTCGGTGCTGCAGACGCTCAACCTCGATGTCGCTGAGGGCGAGTTCATCGTGCTGCTCGGCCCGTCGGGCTGCGGCAAGTCGACCTTGCTCAACTGCATCGCCGGTCTGCTCGACATTTCGGACGGGCGCATCTTCATCAAGGGCAAGAACGTCACCTGGGAAGAGCCCAAGGACCGCGGCATCGGCATGGTGTTCCAGTCCTATGCTCTCTATCCGCAGATGACGGTGGAGAAGAATCTGTCCTTCGGTCTGCGCGTCGCCGGCGTGCCCAAGGACGAGATCGCCAGGCGCATCGCGCGCGCCGCCGAGATCCTGCAGATCGAGCCGCTCCTGCAACGCAAGCCGTCGGCGCTCTCCGGCGGCCAGCGCCAGCGCGTGGCGATCGGGCGCGCGCTGGTGCGCGACGTCGACGTGTTCCTGTTCGACGAGCCGCTTTCCAATCTCGACGCCAAGCTGCGCTCGGAACTGCGGGTCGAGATCAAGCTGCTGCACCGCAAGCTCGAGAACACGATGATCTACGTCACCCACGACCAGATCGAGGCTATGACGCTCGCCGACCGCATCGCCGTCATGAGGGGCGGGGTCATCCAGCAGCTCGATGCGCCGCAGACGATCTACAACCGGCCAGTCAACCGCTTCGTCGCCGGCTTCCTCGGTTCGCCGGCGATGAATTTCCTCAAGGGGGAGTTGGAAGCCGGCACCGCCCCTGTGTTCAAAGCCGACGGCGTGTCGGTGCCGCTCGGCCGCTATCAATTCGACGGCGATGGTGGCCGAGGCGGCAAGCCTTGCATCTTCGGCATCCGGCCTGAGCACATAGCCTTCGGCGACGCCGCCGCGGCAATGCCGTTCACCGCCGAGTCGACGGTCGAGATCGTCGATCCGATGGGCTCAGACACGCTGGTGTGGACCAAGCTCGGCGGCCAGATCATCTCCTTCCGCGTCGAAGCGGATAAGACGCTGCGCAACGGCGATGCGATTCGCATCGGCTTCGATCCGGCACGCGCCTCGCTGTTCGACGCTCAAACCGACAACCGCCTTTAACCTCCCAAGCAGCCATCCCCCAAGAAACGGACAGAGACGATGAACTGGTCATTCCAACTTTACAGCGCCCGCAATTTCCAACCTTGGGAAGGGGTGCTGCAGACGCTCGGCAAGCTCGGCTACAAGGAAGTCGAAGGGTTTGGCGGCGTCTATGACGATCCGAAATCCTTCCGCGTCGAGCTCGACAAGAACGGGCTGGCCATGCCGACCGGGCATTTCTCGATCGACGCGCTCGAGAACGACTTTGACGGCGTGCGCAAGATCGCCGACGCGCTCGGCGTCACGCTTTTGATCTGCCCCTATCTGCTCCCCGAGCAGAGGCCGGCCGACGCCGCCGGCTGGCGCGGTTTCGGCGAGCGACTGGCCAAGGTCGGTGAGACGGCAAAGAAGGCCGGCTATGGTTTTGCCTGGCACAATCATGATTTCGAGTTCAAGGCGCTCGCCGACGGCTCGGTACCGCAGGACCACATCTTTGCCGCCGCGCCCGATATCGGCTGGGAGATGGACGTCGCCTGGGTGGTGCGCGGCGGCGCGGATCCGCTGCCCTGGATCGAGAAGCACGGCAAGCGCATCAGCGCCGTCCACGTCAAGGACATCGCCAAGCCGGGCGAGGGCCTCGACGAGGATGGCTGGTCGGATGTCGGTCATGGCACGATGGACTGGGCCGGCCTGATCAAGACGTTGCGCGCCAAGAGCGCCGCCAGGTACTTTGTCATGGAGCAGGACAACCCCAACGACATCGAGCGCTTCGCCCGGCGCTCCATCGCATCCGTCAAGGCTTACTAGGAACAATCGACATGGCAAAGAAACTGGGTATCGGCGTTATCGGCTGCGGCAACATCTCGAAAGCGTATTTCTCGCTGGCGCCGCTGTTCCGCGGCATCGAGATGCGTGCCTGCGCCGACATCAACATGGACGCTGCGAAGGCGCGGGCGAAGGAGTTCAAGCTGCGCGCCGAGACGGTCAATGACCTGCTCAAGGCGGACGACATCGACATCATCGTCAACCTGACGATTCCGGCCGTGCACTATGAGGTGTCGAAGGAGATCCTCGACGCCGGCAAGCACGTCTATTCGGAAAAGCCGTTCGTGCTTTCGATCAAGGAGGGTCTCGACCTGAAAGCCCGGGCCGAGAAGAAGGGACTGCGCATCGGCTCGGCGCCGGACACCTTCCTCGGCGGCGCGCATCAGCTGGTGCGCAACCTGATCGACACCGGCGCGCTCGGCAAGATCACCAGCGGCACCTGCCATGTGATGGGTCACGGCATGGAGCACTGGCATCCCAATCCGGATTTCTTTTTCCAGCCGGGCGCCGGCCCGGTGCTCGACATCGGGCCGTACTACATCACCAACCTGATCCAGCTGGTCGGGCCGGTGAAGCAGGTCGCGGCCTTCGCCTCGACGCCGGCCAAGGAGCGGACGATTTCGTCGAAACCGCGCGCGGGCGAGAAAATCCCGGTCAACACGCCGACCACCATCCACGGCCTGCTGGAGTTCGAGAACGGCGCGGTGGTGACGCTCAACACCAGCTGGGATGTCTGGAGCCACGGCCATGCGCCGATGGAACTCTATGGCGAGGCGGGAACGGTGTACGTGCCGGATCCGAATTTCTTCGGCGGCGACGTGCGCTTCACCGAGGCGGCGAAACCGGTCAAGAAGCTGCCGAAATGGAAGCATCCGTTCGGCGTGCCGAACGAAATGCATTCGCAAGGCATGATGGCCAACTACCGCACCGCCGGCCTTGCCGATATGGCGCTGGCGATCGCTGAGGGGCGGCCGCACCGCTGCTCGATGGAGCTGGCGCTGCACGCCGTCGACGTGATGACCGGCCTGTTGCGCTCGGGCGAAACCGGCAAGTTCGTCGCCATGCAGACGACCTGCGAGCGGCCGGCCGCACTCGGCGTCACGGAAGCCAAGGACCTGCTGGCGAAGAAGAAATAGACCGCTGAGATTATCGATAATTTTGACTGGCCCTCTCCCCCTTCTCTCGGGGAGAGGGTAAAGGGTGGGCCGCAGGGCATGGTCAGCGCGTTGCGGTGAACCATGCCGATCCGTTCAGATCCGAGGATTTCCCATGCCCTATGTCGCCGCCGAAAACCGCTACGAGAAAATGCTCTACAACCGCTGTGGGCGGTCTGGGCTGAAGCTGCCCGCGATCTCGCTCGGGCTGTGGCACAATTTCGGCAATGACACGCCGCACAAGACCAAGCAGGCGATCGTGCGCAAGGCGTTCGACCTCGGCATCACCCATTTCGACCTCGCCAACAACTACGGGCCGCCGCCGGGCTCGGCGGAGACCGCTTTCGGTGAAATCCTGCGCACCGATTTCGCCGCCTATCGCGACGAGCTGATCATCTCGACCAAGGCCGGCTACGAGATGTGGCCGGGGCCGTATGGCGAGTGGGGCGGGCGCAAATATGTGCTGGCCAGCCTCGACCAGAGCCTGAAGCGGATGGGGCTCGACTATGTCGACATCTTCTATTCGCACCGTTTCGACCCCGACACGCCGCTGGAAGAAACGATGGGCGCGCTCGACCATGCGGTGCGCTCGGGCAAGGCGCTCTATGCCGGCATCTCGTCCTACAATTCGCAGCGTACGCGTGAGGCGGCCGACATATTGAAGCAGCTCGGCACGCCTTGCATCATTCACCAGCCAAGCTATTCGATGCTCAACCGCTGGGTCGAGGAGGACGGGCTGCTCGACACGCTGGAAGGGCTCGGCGTCGGCTCGATCGTGTTCTCGCCGCTGGCGCAAGGCATGCTGACCAACAAATATCTGGGTGGCATCCCCGAGGGCAGCCGCGCCTCGCAGGGCAAGTCGCTCAGGCCCGCCTTCATCAACGACAAGACGATCACCAACATCAAGGCGCTGAACGCCATTGCCGGGCGCCGCGGCCAGACGCTGGCGCAGATGGCGCTGGCCTGGGTGCTGCGCAGGGGCCGGGTCACCTCGGCGCTGATCGGCGCCAGCCGCCCGGAACAGGTCGAGGATTGCGTCGGCGCGCTGAAGGCTCTCGACTTCAGCGATGCGGAACTGGCCGAGATCGACAGCTACGCGCGCGAGGCCGACATCAATCTGTGGGCGGCCTCGGCGGAGCGCAAGGGTCCGCCGCGCAAGTAGATGGCGTCGGCAGCCATGGCATGAAAAAAACGGCGGGCTTTGCCCGCCGTTTTTGTATTGAGAGAGGCGGGAGGCTCAGGGCTTGGCCGGCTTCTGAGCGGTACCGACACCGGCCTCGGGCTTTGCCGGCGCCGGCGTGGTCTTCATCTTCTCCTCGATCCAGCCGCTGTAATTGGCCAGCCGCGTATAGATGCCGTAGGCGTTCTTGTGGCCGCAGGCCGCACTGCCGTCATTCGGCCCTTCGCCCCAGGAAACGACGCCAATCTGGACCGGGCCGTCGGCACCGGTCATGAACAGCGGCCCGCCGCTGTCGCCATTGCAGGCATCGCGCTCGCCGCTGGCGGTGCCGGCGCAGATCATGTTGCCGGTCAGCGGATCCGACATGTCGGCGGCAATGGCGCTGGCGGCCGCGTCGATGCCTTTTTCGGAGTAGCGCATGCGGTGGGAGAGGTCGCCAAGTGCTGTCTTCAGGTCGCGCGCGTAGATGTCCTTGATGCCCCTGTTGCAGGTCGCGTTCGGCTGCAGGTCGAGGTCGGCGACCATCAGTGCCGTCGGGAAGGTGCCGTCCTGCATCTTGCCCCAGCCGGTGACCGTGGTCTTGCCGCTGTCTGGCGTTGCCTCGTGGGCGACCTTGATCGTCGGCGCGTCCGCCGGCTCGGCCAGCCGGATCAGGCCGAGGTCGTTGTCCATCGTCTGCTCGCTATAGCCTTCGTTGACGATGACCTCCGCCGCCTTGTAGCGCTTGCCTTCTCCGAGATCGGTGGCGCCGGTCAGCACGGTGACCGCGCCCGCCGGGATCGGCCGGCCGTTGTCGACGAGGCAGTGCGCGGCCGTCAGCACCCATTGCGGCGCGATCAGGCTGCCGCCGCAGAACTGGGCGTCCGGCTGCGAGGCCGGGCTGGCGTCCAGCCTGTCGCTTGTCAGCAGCGCCACCTGGAAAGGAAAAGCGCCTTTCTCGGCCTCCTTGCCGCCATAGACGCGATCGGCGCCGTCGGGGTTCTCGGCCTTGGCCTTCGCCCTTGCTTCGGCGACGCGCTTCATTGGCGAGACTGCTGCTTCCGGCCGTGCGGGCCCATCGGTCGCGTGGATGGCGTTGAGCGTCGCGAGCGCCGCCATGCCGGCCAGCAGTGCTGTGGCGAGCGGCCTGAACCGATGGATGATGTTCACCATGACCTCCTGAGAAGAACGTTCCCGAACAGGCCGGCCCGGCGCATGATCCGCTGCCCGAGGCACCGGTTTTGAACGACCGGCCACGCGCAACCCAGATCGGCGCGCAAACCGGTCATAAAACCGAGTGCCACTTCTGCTAATCGTGCCCGCGAGCAGAACCCGCTCAAACCTATAGCCCCCCACGGGCTACGTGGAAGCGATTTGTCATTGCCAATGTTGGAATATTTTAGGCAGTATATCGCGCGGGTGTTTTTGGCGGGGGCCTCATTTGATCGCGCGAGTAATGATCTGGTGCCCGGGTTTTCAAGCCTGGCTTCGGCGCCACCACGATCTCGACAATATTTCTGTATCTTGATCCAGTCCTTGCTGACTTTTGGGAGAGTCTCACCGTGACAAAACTGACGAACACCATCATTGCGTCCGCGTTTCTTTCCACCGCGATGTGGCTGGTGCCCGCCTTCGCCGCCGATCCCGGCGCCGCCAATGCCGGCAACGGCGAAAGCATGCGCGATGCGGGATCGGGCGACTACAAACCGGGCCGGGCAAAGCCGATCGCGCCGCCGAAACTGACCGAGGACGAGGCCAGCCGCGCCGCGCCGCTCGCCGACGAGGACGCGGCGGTCAAGTCCTATGGCATCGTCGGACGTTCCGCCGACGGCAAGGAGATCAAGATCGAGGCGAACGAGGCGCTGAAGGAACTGATCATCGAGGAACTGAACAAGCCGGCGGACGGGCAGGGGTCTGACGCTTCGGGTCCGCAGAACACCGGAGACCCCGGGCTGACGGAAGGCGAAACCGGCCGCCAGGTGTTCGGCACAGACGACCGCGAGCAGGTCAAGAACACCAAGACCTATCCGTTCTCGGCCATCGGCTATCTCGAGGCCAAGTCACCCAAGACCGGCAAGTTCGGCAGCTGCTCGGCGACGCTGATCGGTCCGCGCACCGTGCTTACCGCGGCGCACTGCCTCTACAGCCATGAGGATGGCGCCTGGCTCGACGAATACCTGTTCGTGCCGGGCCTCAATGGCAGCACCGCCGACGATGCGCCGTTCGGCGCCTTCACCTATGAAAGCGCCTATGTCCTGCAGGGCTTCATCGACAACTACCAGGGTTTCTACGGCTCGGTCGTGCCGTGGGATCTCGGCATCGTCACGCTGAAGCAGGATGTCGGCACCAATCTCGGCTGGCTGGGCTATGCCAATTACGAGGATCTGGGCGACTTCACCGCCAACATCGTCGGCTATCCCGGCGACAAGCCGATGGGCACGATGTGGAAGGCAAGCTGCGAAGTGCATGCCGAAAACATCGGCACGGACTATTTCCAGTACGATTGCGATACGTTCCCGGGCTCGAGCGGCAGCTCGGTCTACGCCTATGACAATGCCGCGAAGCAGCGTGTGATCACCGGCGTGAACGTCGCCGAAAGCCCGGACGCCAACACCGCGGTCAGGCTCAACGCCGCCAATATCGAGTGGATCAACAGCCTCTACAAATGAGGCTTGTTCCGACCCGCCGATAGGAGCGATCGAACAACCGGCGGTAGGGTCGATCCCACTGCCGGTTTTTCACATCCGGGCCGCCGATCGCTCCGCCATTATTTGGACGGCGCCTCGGGCTGCTCCTGGCGCACATAGGTCTCGATCGCCGAGGCGAAGTTGGCGGAGCCGGCCTTGCGCTGCTTGTCTATATAGCCGGCAAAATAACTCCAGAAGGAAACGGCATAGTCGCGGAAATAGGCGTCGGCCACCTTGCGCGAACAGAGGTCGCTCTCGACGCAGATGGAAAGGCGGTTGAGGAAATAGACGATGCGGTCGAAGTGATCGCTGAAATCGGCAAGCGGCATGGTCCCGCCATCGCCGGTCATCGCCTCGATGCCGATGCGCTGCCTGAAAACCTGCTCCTCGGTCGGCGTCGGATTGGCGCCAAGCAGATTGTCGTATTTGGTGTTCAGCGCCGCCAGCCGCTCCTTGAGCGCGCGTTGCGCCTGCTGCAAGTCATTGCTTTCCCAAAGTTCGACCAGCGCCATCGTCTGCTCGACGCGCTTCTGCTCCTGGTTGGCCAGGAACTGGAAGACGGAGAACAGAAGCGTGAAGATGATCACAAGCCGCACCAAAAGGCCCGACCAGGCGTAGGCCAGCATGCGCCAGTCGCGATCGGTGAAGGGGTTCGATTCCTTCTTGATCTCGTGGCTGCTCGGCCACGGGAAACCCTCGGTGGTTTCCGGCAGCGCCTCGGCCTTCTTGGCCGGCGGCGGCTCGGGCGTCGTCAACGCCGTCGCAGGCACTACTTGTTCTGTCACCTTGCCCCCCGGCTTCTTCATCGGCAGCTGTCCAGATCGATGGTGGCGGTCGGGTCGAGCACGATGCCCGGCGCCTCAAGCTTCCTTTTCAGGCAGTCGAGCTGTGGGCGCGAGATCATGAACTGCACGTCCGGTTCGGCCGGTGCCTTGTTCGGCGACGGCAGGGCCTCGACCACGCCACGCGAGGCGCAGTCGCTGAGATCGACCACGACGGCCTCGTTGCCGGTCTTGGCGATCTGGTCGTACTGGTCGAGAAAGCAGCCCGCCAGTTCGGAATTGGTGACGATCTGCTTGGCGCAGAGGCCGCAGCTCTCCTCCGCCCAGGCATGGGGGAGCGGCAGCGCCGCGACAAGAAGGCCCGCTCCGAGCCAGTAATGCACGTTGGTTCTCACAAGCGTCCTCATCCTTTCCGCGCCGCGCCAGAATGTCCACGCACAAGGCCGGTCGCGCAAGAGCCGATGCAGCGGTTGCGACAGGCTTTTGCGGCGGCCTGCGCTCAGGCGCGCGGCACTGTCTCCATCGGAAAAATCATCACCGCGCCCTTTGGGCCGCTCCTGTCGGCAAGCTTCATCACCGAGCGTGTCGAAGGCGCCATGCCGATATCGGCGAGCATGTCGGAGAAGCCGGAGCCGCCGACCGCGCGAGTGGCCGAGGGCACTCCGTCCTGCGCCAGGAAGCTCAGATCCTCCTTCTCGCTCTGCGGCGGTGCCTCGGTCAGCACGGCGACCATCCGCTCCATGCCGAAGCTGGTGTTGGTGAAGGCCAGCAGCCCTTCCCGCAAGCCGGCGTCCGGCGAGCCGTTGGCGGGCGCCAGCCGCTCGGCGACGATATGGGTGATGGAATAGTCGCTGCCGACATAGAGCACGTTGATGTCGACATATTTGTCGGAATCGTTCCTGGCCCTGATATGCACCTCGTCGCCCGGCGAGACGCGCGGCACGGTCGAGGCCTGCAGCGGCTCCAGTGCGTCGCCGCCCTGGCGCCTGATCTCGAACTCGACGCTGACCTCTTCCGGCCGGTAGTCGGACGCGGCGGCCAGCCTGGAAAGGCCGGTGGCGCGGAAGATGGTTGTCAGGTTCTTCGCCGTCGCATCGACCAGCTTGGCGCGATCATCCGGGTGAATGATGATCAGCGGCGGCCTGCCGCCGTCCTTCACATCGCCGGAAGCCGGCAGGAACCACAGCGCCGGCTTGTCGGTGGCAGCGGCCGCGGCGCCGGCGATCGCGTTCTCGCGCAGCACCGCCAGCCGCAGATCGGCGCTCTTGCCGGGCGCGACCAGCTCGACATGGAAGCCGGATTTCTCCCTGGCCACCAGTTCGTCCAGAACCGAATTGACCAGCGCGGTCTCCTTGTCGAGGCCGTCGGTTGCCGCCGGCCGCGCCACCACGAGCTTGTAGTCGACCGCGAGCTCGGCGACGCGCGCATAGGCGTTGGCCGGGATAGCGGCCAGCGTCAGCGCTGGCTTGCCGTCGAGCTCAACCGGCTTCACCCAGCTCTCCAGGTTCCTGGCCGACTGCACCTCGACATAGCCGAGCGCTTCAGACAGTTGCGACAGGGCCGAAGGCAGGATGGCGAGCTTGCTGCCGGGGGTCAGCCGTTGCAGCAGCCCGGCGCCGATCGTCGCCGCATCGTCCTTGACGACCAGCGGCCATTGCATGACCGCGTCGGTCCTGTCGGTGCCAAAGACGCGCGCATCGAGCTCGCCTTCGAAGAGCGGCGTCGGGCGCGTGCGGCTGTCGGCCGAATATTGCTGCAGCACCGCCTGGCCGAGCTGGCGGTAGGTGACGTTGGGGTTCTCGGCCAGCTTGGACAGGATGGTGAAGGTGAACAGGCCGAAGCGCGGCGCATCGGCGGTGCCCTTGGGCAGCGGCATCTCCGGCGTCGTCTCGACGGTCTGCGCGGCATAGAAGGCGACCAGCTTGCCCTTGGTGGTCGATTCGGCGCCGGTCGGCGCCAGGTTGAAGGCGGGCTTGCGCTGGCCGTTCTCGTCGAAGCCGCGCGTCGCGGTCGCCGCGATGCCGTCATAAAGCTTCACCGCGGCTGCCCGTTCGGCCTCGCCGCCGCCGACCAGATCGGCAAACTCGACCTTGCGCTCCATCTCGTCGTCGACCTCGGCGGCGCGTGTCGCCGTGCCGGAATGGCAGCAGTCGAACACCACCCAGACGAAAGCGCCCTTGTCGCGGATGGTGTCGAGCGCGGCGCCGACCTCATTGTCGACGAGCGCGTTGGGCACGCCGGCCTCGCGGTTGACCCATTTCTCGATGTCGACGGGAAGGAAGATCTCGTCGAGGCCGTCGGTCTCGTCGCCCTTGGTCGCCTCGGGCTGCTGGGCGCCATGGCCGGACAGATGCAGATAGACGAAGTCGTCGCGCTTGACCCTGGCAGCGAGGGTGGCCAGCGCCGCCTTGATCGCCGCGTGCGTCGGCAGGCCCGCTGCGCCGTCGACATCCTTGGCAAGCAGGGTGACGTTCTCGGGCGCGAACTTCACCGGGGCTGGGGTGTTCCTCAGGAGGTAGTCGCGCACCAGGCCGGCATCGTTCTTCGGCCCGATCAGCCAGTTCTTCTTCGGCAGGTTCGGATAGTCGGTGCAAGCGACCAGTAGGGCGTGATAGGTGCGCTGGGCGGCAAGCGCACGGAACGACAACGTCCCCACAGCCGTCAGCGCGGAGGCGCCGACAAGCAGCGTCCGGCGTGTCAATCTGATCATGGATGCCCCCCAAGTCCGATCGAATTCGCAAGCAGTGGTAACCCTCGTCGATGATTTTGTCAGTATTTTGAAGGCTGGTTGCGCGATGCCGATGACCAATCACCCAAGTGGTGCCGTCGATGGCGACGGAAACAGTGGCAAAAGAGACGGTTCGTCGCTATCTCAGTGGAATTCAGGCCACTTGCATGCGCAAATGGCGCGCGGACGGCGCAAGCAGACTGGAAGCAGGACCATGGCGGCAAGGGATGTGCTGACGAAGAACCAGTTGTGCGTGCTCGAAAAGCTCGAGGCCGCCAGCGGACCGCTCAGCGCCTATATGTTGCTCGACCAGCTGCGCGAACGCGGCTTTCGCGCGCCGCTGCAGGTCTATCGCGCCCTCGACACGCTGGTGAAGTCGGGTTTCGTGCACCGGCTGGAGAGCCTCAACTCCTTCGTCGCCTGCGCCGAGCCGCACGACCACAGCCATTCGATGACCGCCTTCGCCATTTGCGACACATGCGGCCAGGTGACCGAGATGTCCGACCATGATGTCGACCACCGTCTGGACGAATGGGTGCGCTCGACGGGCTTTGCCGCCAAGAAGGCGGTAATCGAGTTTCGCGGTGTATGCGCCAAGTGCCGGGCCGAGGCGGCCTAGGGTCTATTGATATTCAGGTGAGGCCGGCCTGCAAACGGCGGGCTCGTGCTTTTCCGGTGCTCACGCACTTCAATTTCGCTGCGTTCCGGTTCTCGGAACCCACCATTTTCGGCTCGGCCTGACCTGAATCTCAACAGACCCCGGAGCGAATCGCATCAGCGCGCGGTCGACCAGGCGAACCAGAACGCGACCAGCGCCAGCAGGGCGGAAAGCAGCCGTCGGGCAAATCGCTCCCTTCTTGGATCGTTGAGGAACGGTTCCAGCGTCCCCGCCAGCACGACGATGACGCCGTGAACAGCGGTCGCGATCGCCACATAGACCGCGGTGAGCAGGACTGTCTGGGAAAGGACCGGCCGTGAGGCGTCGACGAAGGTCGGCAGCACCGCGACGTAAAAGACCGCCGCCTTGGGGTTCAGGAGATTGGTGACGAGCCCGCGCATGAAATGCTTGCCGTGCGCGCCGCCGGCGCTCGATACGACGTCCGTTCCCGCGGTCCAGCCTTCCCAGGCGAGGTAGAGAAGGAACAGCACCCCGGCCCAGCGAAGTGCCTCGTAGAGCGGCCGCGATGCCTGGATCAGTTCGGCGACGCCGAAGGCCGCGACTGCGCCGACGGTCGCCAGTCCCGAGGCGATACCCGCCACCGTGGCAAAGCCGGCGCGGCGTCCCTGGCTGGCGGAAATCAGCGCCAGATAGGTCATGTTCGGACCCGGCGTGAGTTCGATCAGCAGGCATGCGAGCGAAAAGGAGAGGACGGTGGCTGTCGAGGGCGGCAGCAACGCGTTCACATCAATGCGCCTCGTCCCAGTTGTTGGCGGCCCGCGCATCGACATGCAGCGGCACCGACATCGACACTGCCGGCATCGGCGCGTTCTCCATCACCCGGCGCACGACGGGAAGCGTCGCCTCGACCTCGGGCTCCACCGTCTCGAAGATCAACTCGTCATGCACCTGCAACAGCATGCGGGCCGACAGGCCGGCCTTCTCCAGCGCCTCCTCCATATGCACCATGGCGCGGCGGATGATATCGGCTGCCGTGCCCTGCAGCCTGGCGTTGATCGAGGCTCGCTCGTTGAAGGCGCGGATCGACGGGTTGGACGAGCGTATCTCCGGATAGTGGATACGGCGGCCGAATATGGTTTCGACAAAGCCGTGCTCGCGGGCGTAGGCCTTGGTCGCCTCGATATAGTCGCGGATGCCCGGGAAACGCTCGAAATATTTCTTGATGTAGGCGCCGGCCTCCTCGCGCGGGATCGACAGCTGGTTGGCGAGGCCGAAGGCCGAGATGCCGTAGATGATGCCGAAATTGATCGCCTTGGCGCGGCGGCGCACTTCGGAAGGCATGCCTTCGACCGGCACGTTGAACATCTCGGATGCGGTGATGGCGTGGATGTCGGCGCCATCGGCGAAAGCCTGCTTGAGTTGCGGGATCTCGGCTACGTGCGCGAGCACCCGCAATTCGATCTGGCTGTAGTCGGCCGAGACCAGCTTGTGGCCCTTTTCAGCGATGAAGGCAGTCCTGATCTTGCGCCCCTCGGCGGTGCGCACCGGGATGTTCTGCAGATTGGGGTCGGAGGACGAGAGACGTCCCGTTGTCGTCGCGGCCAGCGCATAGGAGGTGTGGACGCGTTTTGTGTCGGGATGGATGAAGCCAGGCAGCGCGTCGGTATAGGTCGATTTCAGTTTCGTCAGCTGGCGCCAGTCGACGATCTTGCGCGGCAGTTCATGGCCTTCGGCCGCAAGGTCCTCCAGGAGCTGCGCCGAGGTCGACCATTGCCCGGTCTTGGTCTTCGAGCCGCCCGGCAGGCCCATCTTGCCGAACAAAATGTCGCCGAGCTGCTTGGGCGAGCCGATGTTGATGCGCTCGCCGACGATGCCGTAGATCTCCTCCTCGACGCGGGCCGCACCCTGCGCCAGCTCTCCCGACAGCCTGGAGAGGATCTGCCGGTCGACGGAGATGCCGCGCTGCTCCATCCGGGCCAGCACCGGCACCAGCGGCCGCTCCAGCCGCTCGTAGACGGAAACCAGGCCCTTGGCGGCAAGCCTGGGCTTCAGCACCTGCCAGAGCCTCAGCGTGATATCGGCCTGCCCGGCCGCGTAGGCGGTCGCGCGCTCGATATCGACCTGATCGAAGCCGACGGCGCTTTTCCCCGATCCGGCAAGCTCCTTCTTGGAGGCCGGGGCATGGCCCAGCCATTTTTCCGAGAGGCCGGCCAGGTCGTGGCCGCCGGACGTGCCGGCGTCAAGCACATAGGAGATCAGCATCGTGTCGTCGAATGGGCCGATCTCGATGCCGTGGCGGCTCATCACGACGATGTCGTATTTCAGGTCCTGCACGATCTTGAGAACGGACCTGTCCTGCAAGAGAGGCTTCAGCAGCGCCAACGCCTCGCGGACGGGGATCTGGTTCTCCAGCATGCCGCCGCCCAGCAAGTCGCCGGTGCCGCTCTTGTGGACGAGCGGCAGATAGGCGGCGCGGCCGGGCGCGACCGCCATGGACAGGCCGATCAACTCGGCCTGCATCGGGTCGGGCGAGCTGGCCTCGGTGTCGAAGGCGAGGACACCGGCTTCCCGTGCCTCGGTGATCCAGGCCGTCAGCGCCGCCGCATCGCGAATGGCGACATAGGCCGACGTGTCGATCTTGCGCGCCGCCGCCTGCTCCAGGCGAAGCGCCGAGAGCAGAGAAGGGGTGTCGCCCTGCGGCGGCGCGTCCTCTGCCCTGATGGCCGGCGCTGGCTTGTCGGCGTCGTTGCCGGCGGGCACGGCCCCTGCTGCCGGCGGCGCGCCGGCTCCGACATCGGGTCCGTGCGCGGTATCGGCGCGCTCGATGGTGACGGCGGCGGCCTGGACGTCGCCGATCTCGGTTCCGGTCGCTTCGGCGACGCGGCGGGTCAGCGTGGTGAATTCCATGGTCTTGAGGAAGCCGATCAGCTTCGGCCCATCCGGCGCATGCAGCTCGAAGTCGCCGAGCCCCTCGGCGACCGGCACGTCGTTCTTCAGCGTCACCAGCTGGCGCGAGATGCGCGCCTTGTCGGCATTGGCGATGATCGATTCCCGCCGCTTCTCCTGCTTGATCTCGGCGGCGCGCGCCAGCAGCGCGTCGAGGTCGCCGAACTGCTCCAGAAGCTGCGCCGCCGTCTTCGGCCCGATGCCGGGCACGCCCGGCACATTGTCGACCGAGTCGCCGGTGAGCGCCTGCAGGTCGATCATCTTCTCCGGCGGCACGCCCCATTTCTCGATCACTTCGGGGATGCCGATCTGGCGGTCCTTCATCGGGTCGTACATGCCGACCGTGGGACCGACCAGCTGCATCAGATCCTTGTCGGAGGAGATGATGGTGGTGTCGCCGCCAGCCTCGCAGGCAAGCCGGCAATAAGTGGCGATGAGGTCGTCGGCCTCGAAGCCCTCCATCTCGATGCAGGGAAGATTGAAAGCCGTGGTCGCCTGGCGGATCAGGCCGAACTGCGGGATCAGGTCCTCTGGCGGCGCCGAGCGGTTGGCCTTGTATTCGGGGTAGAGATCGTTGCGGAAGGTCTTCGAGGAATAGTCGAAGATTACGGCGAAATGCGTCGGCACCACGCCGACATCGGTGTTGCGGGCATCCTGCATCAGCTTCCACACCATGTTGCAGAAGCCGAGCACGGCATTGGTGGGCAAGCCGTCGGATTTGCGATTGAGCGGCGGCAGCGCGTGATAGGCGCGGAAAATGTAGCCGGAGCCGTCGACGAGGAAGAGATGATCGCCTTTTTTCATGCCGGCAGGGATAGCGCGGCCAGACGGCGCGGTCCATGCCAAAGGCGGGTGAAACCACCGGTTCCGGCAACACGCTGACAGAGGCTGCCGCCGAATGATCCGGCCACTCACGGGCATGTTACAAAAGTGTAATACTGGTGCCCTTGAATCGCCACGTTCACAGACCCAAATATGGGTCATCGGCAGTTTTCGCCGAAGTCCGGAGCAAGGCCCGTCCCCCGCCTATCCCGGACAACTGCGGCAGCCTATCCCCCCTCTCCGGGCTGCCGCAACGTTTCGAGTAAGGCCGCCGTGGTTCCCCCTCCACCACGGCGGCTCTTTTTTTGTCTTCAGGTCCGACATACCGGTCTGGATGTTTTTCCGCAGCCAAACGCGCTTGGTCCAACGTTCCCGGCTTTTCGTTTTCGGCTCGTCCCTTTAGGGTCGGCGCAAAATCGAAAGGCCAAAAAATGTCCAGAATCTCCCCCGTCCTCGATCGTCTCGACCAGAATCTCGACCAGAGCCTGGAACGGCTGTTCGGGCTGCTCGGCATCAAGTCGATCTCCACCGATCCGGCCTATGCCGACGACTGCCGCAAGGCGGCGGCGTGGCTGGTGGCCGAGCTGAAGCTGATCGGCTTCGACGCCAGCGTGCGCGACACGCCCGGCCATCCGATGGTGGTGGCGCATCACGACGGGCCGGCGGGCGCGCCGCATGTGCTGTTCTACGGCCATTACGACGTGCAGCCGGTCGATCCGATCGAATTGTGGGAAAGCGATCCGTTCGCGCCGGCGATCAAGGAGATCGAGCCCGGCCGCAAGGTAATCACCGGCCGGGGCTCGGCCGACGACAAGGGCCAGTTGATGACCTTCGTCGAGGCCTGCCGCGCCTGGAAGCAGGTGCATGGCGGCCTGCCTTGCCGCATCACCATCCTGTTCGAGGGCGAGGAGGAGTCCGGCTCGCCGTCGCTGAAGCCGTTCCTGGCGGCCAACGCCGCCGAGCTCAAGACCGATTTCGCATTGGTCTGCGACACCGGCATGTGGGATCGCGAGACGCCCTCCATCTGCGTGTCGCTGCGCGGCATGGTCGGCGAAGAGGTCACCGTGAAGGCGGCCGATCGCGACCTGCATTCGGGGCTCTATGGCGGGGCTGCCGCCAATCCGATCCGCATTCTGGCCGGGATCCTGGCCGATATCCACGACAAGGACGGGCGCATCACCATCCCGGGCTTCTATGACGCTGTCGAGGAGACGCCGTCGCAGGTGCTGAAGTCGTGGGAAACGCTCGGCGAGACCGCCGAGAGCTTCCTCGAGCCGATCGGCCTGTCGATCCCGTCGGGCGAAAAGGGACGTTCGGTGCTCGAACTGACCTGGGCGCGGCCGACGGCGGAGTTCAACGGCATCATCGGCGGCTATACCGGCAAGGGCTTCAAGACGGTGATCGCGGCTGAGGCCTCGGCCAAGGTGTCGTTCCGCCTCGTCCACAAGCAGGACCCCGAGAAGATCCGCGCCGCGTTCCAGGCTTTCGTCAGGGAGCGCATTCCGGCCGATTGCTCGGTCGAATTCCACCCGCATGGCGGCTCGCCGGCGATCCAGCTTTCCTATGACTCGCCATTCCTGGCCAAGGCCAAGGAGGCGCTGTCGGATGAATGGCCGAAGCCGGCGGTGACCACGGGCAGCGGCGGCTCGATCCCTGTGGTCGGCGATTTCCAGACCTATCTCGGCATCGAATCCCTGCTGGTCGGTTTCGGCCTCGACGACGACCGGATCCACTCGCCCAACGAGAAATACGAGCTCACCTCCTTCCACAAGGGGCAGCGGTCCTGGGCCCGCATTCTCGACGCGCTGACACGCTGAGGCGGCGCGAAGGACAACTTTCTGTTGATTTTTGGATGGATCGAAGCGAGGACGAACCAACAGCCCAGGCCGCGATCCGGAGACAATGATGAGCGACATCCGCTTCCACAAGAACGACTTGCCCGACCTGTCCCATTACAATGTCGGGGCGGTGGCGATCGACACCGAGACGCTTGGCCTCAACCCGCACCGCGACAGGCTGTGCGTGGTGCAGATCTCGCCCGGCGACGGCAGCGCCGACGTGATCCAGATCGCGCCCGGCCAGAAGAAGGCGCCGAACCTGGTCAGCCTGCTCAGGAACCGCAGCGTCACCAAACTGTTCCATTACGGCCGCTTCGACATCGCCGTGCTCTACAACGCCTTCGGCGTCATGGCGGAACCGGTGTTCTGCACCAAGATCGCCTCGCGCTTGACCCGCACCTATACCGACCGGCACGGGCTGAAGGACATTTGCGGCGAGCTTCTCGGGGTGACCCTGTCGAAGGTGCAGCAATCGTCGGACTGGGCAGCCGAGACCCTGTCGCCGGAGCAGCTCGAATATGCCGCCTCCGACGTGCTCTATCTGCACCGGCTGCGCGAGGTGCTGGCCGGCAGGCTGGCGCGCGAAGGCCGCACGAAGGAGGCCGACGCCTGCTTCCGCTTCCTGCCGACGCGTGCCAAACTCGACCTGATGGGCTGGGGCGAGGAGGATATCTTCGCCCATAGCTGACGGCCGTGGGAGGACGACATGGCGGAGAGACAGCCGATATCAACCGCGCCGACCGACGGCTCCAAGGTCACCGTCTACTGGAAGGACGGCAATGGGGTGATCAACGAGTCGGTCGCGCAGTATCGCGACGGCGGCTGGTGGACCTATATTGACAGCACCACGCAAAAGAAGGTCGAGCCGAGCAGCTGGCGGCCTGCCGCAAGCGACGATGACGACTAAAGCAATTCCAGGAAAAGTGCGAGGCGGTTTTCCGTCCCGCAATTGCTCAAAGAAAGGGCTTGAGGTCGGTCGCTGGCGGCTGGGATTGCTTTGGCTTAGCCTGAACCCGTTGATATCGAGGCCGATTCGGGGACTTGCGCTCCGCTGTCGCCCTCCTGCTCAGAGGAAAGCTCAATGGGTATCGAAAGCCTTCTCGTCTTCATCATCATCGGCGCCATCGCCGGCTGGCTCGCCGGCCTCATCGTCAAGGGCTTCGGCTTCGGTTTGATCGGCAACATCGTCGTCGGCATCGTCGGCGCCCTTATCGCCGGCTGGCTGTTCCCGAGGCTGGGGTTCGCCGTAGGCGGCGGCGTGCTTGCCGCGATCATCCACGCCACCATCGGCGCGGTGATCCTGCTGGTGCTGCTCAAGCTGGTGAAGCGGGCTTGATGCCTGCCGTGGGCACCAGGGGCGCGCCATGAAGCAGAACACACTCTATCTGATCATCGGCGCGCTGCTGGTCGTGGTCATCGCGCTCGGCGTCTATGTCTACCGCGAGCAAACGCGACCGAAGGGCGTCGAGCTCAAGATCGACGACAAGGGCATTTCGATCCAGCAGAATTGATCGGATCGGCGCAGCCGGCGCCGACGGATTGACCGGCCGCATCGGCTTTCGTCGGGCCGCCTCCCGGGTTTCCGGCGAGGCGGCCCCGGTCCCCTATTTCCATTGTCACCCCTCGGCTGTCGCGGCGCTTCTCTGGGCGCAGCGCGAACCCCCTGGGCTTTTGCAACCGCCGCGCTACTTCCCTTTTGTGGACCTCGGTTCACTGATTGGCAGATTGGGAGGTTTTCATGGATCGCCGATTATTCTTGACGGGAATGCTGGGCGTGGCGGGGGCGGCCGCAATTGTCAGCGCGGTTCGGCCCATCAACGCCGTGGCCGGCATTCCGGACGCCAGAAGCGGTATCCTCGATGAGCTCGAGGCGCAGGACAAGCAGGCCTGGGAGGACGATGGCAGCGAAGCGGAGGTGCAGACCGTCTCGCATCGCCATTGGCATCGGTGGCATCGGCGGAGAAGGCGGCGTGCCTGGAGACGTTACTGCCGCACCTACTGGCGGCATGGCCGGCTGCGCAGACGCTGCCATCGCCGGCGCGTCTGGATCTGGTTCAGGCTTTAGCGGCTAGCGGCGTGCTCCTGCTCCGGCCGGTTTGCCCAGCCGGGGCAGGTGTCGTTCGCCGGTTGGAACATGCAGCGCGCCGCCAACGCGCGGCGGATAACAGGACGCGGCGCCGGAGGGCAGCCGCGGCCCGCGACGAGCGCCAAGCCGGACCCTCAGCAAGTATTTGATTATCAATCGTTTTCAAATTCATCCCACTTGACCCGCCCCTAAGATCAAGGCCGCCGCAACAGGTCCTGCGGATCCATTGGGCGTAGTGCGTCGATGGCCAGCGGCGAAAGCGCCCCTGTACCTCACCGGACTTGAGAAGAGCTGCTGCAAGCAAGCATCGCGACCTCGCGAGTCGTGAGCCGATTGACAAAACAATCCAAGCCTATCATATGATAGGTAGACTATCGATTGATAGGGAGGGGATTTTGGATCGAGTGAGCTCGGACGCTTCACGGTTGCAGGAGCTGGGTTATCGACAGCAGCTCCGGCGCGGACTTGGCGTCTTTTCGACATTTTCTATCGGCGTTGCCACCGTCGCACCGGTGGTCGGTCTTTATGCGATCTTCGGGCTCGGGATGAACCTGTCCGGGCCGGTATGGGTGTGGCTGCTGGTACTGTCCCTGGTCGGCCAGGTGCTGGTGGCAGTGGTCTATGCGGAACTCGCATCCGAGTTCCCGATTGCAGGAGGGCCCTATCAGTGGGTGCGCCGGCTGATCGGCCCGGACGCGGGCATCTTCACAGGCCTCATATACCTCGTTGCCGTATCGGCGGCGCTCGCCACCGTGGCGTTCCTTGCGGCGCCGTGGTTCGCGCAGTTGCTCGGTCTTCAGCCCTCGCCGGGCGGGCACATGCTGCTTTCGTTCTGCGTGCTGCTCGCTTCCCTGCTGGTCAATGCCGGCGGCGTCCAGGTCGTTCGCGTGGCGGTAAACTTCGGCATCGCAGCCGAGATAATCGCTTCGATGCTCATCGGCTCGATGCTGCTGGTGTTCTTCCGAACCCACGATGTCACTGTCCTCTTCAGTTCGATGGGGGCTCCGACCTCGCTCGGAACCGCGCTTGCCACGCTCGCCGTCTGCGGTTGGGCCTTCGTCGGCTTCGATGCGAGCGCGTCGGTCGCCGAAGAGACCACCGGCGCGGGCGCGAACGTTCCGCGTGCCATCCTTGCCGCCACGGCGGTCGTTGGCATCGCGGTGGTTTTGGTCGCCGTTGCCGTCATCCTGGCGACCGGTGACCTCCAGGCCGTGATCTCGGGCTCTGAAATGGATCCGGTCACGGCGACGGTGGTCGCCTCGCTGGGTGATTGGTCGCGAATGCCGTTTCTGGCGGTGGTGGCGATCACCTTTTTCGCCTGCTGCATTTCCATGCAAGCCTATCTTGGCCGCGTCATCTTCAGTCTCGCCCGGGATGGCGTGCTTCCGTTCTCCCGGAAGTTGGCTTCGGTCAGCGAAGGCAGAAAGGTTCCGCTGGTCGCCATGACGACCATGACGCTCATCGCCTCGGCCTGCCTGCTTCTCGGCTTCAACGAAGGGGCTGTCGGGACGATGATCAGCTTCGGCACCGCAGGCCTCTATATAACGTTCCTGCTGGTCGTGGCGGCGGCGCTCTACGCCCGCCTCAGCGGCAAGTGGCGCCCCGAGGGCTCGTTGCGTCTCGGCGCGCTCGGCACGCCGGTCAACGTCGCCGCCTTGGTCTGGCTGCTGTTCGAGACCATCAACATAGCATGGCCGCGCGTCGAACTGGCACCGCCAAATGCTCCGGTTTGGCAGGTTTGGGCGGCGATCTGGGTCTTCGCGGTCGTTGCCGCGCTGGCTGTCATCTACATCGGCGCGTGGCGTCGCAAGAACCTGGCTGCGGAATAGAAATGGGCATTCTTGGCAAAGGCGGTCTGCTGCTGCTGTCGATGGGGGGCTGCTCCGGCATCCTCATGTATCTGTCGCTCGAGCGCCCGGCAGGGTGGGCATACATCAGAAACTTCGCGCGGCTGCGGCAGGGCCACGTCGACGCTTTGGTGCTCGGCGGCATCTTCCTCGCCACGGAGGCGACAGGCGTCGTCGACCCTTATGCGTCTTTGGTGTTGCTGATCACCGGCTTCTACACCGTCATCTCGACGGGTGCGATGGGCTGGTGGCCGGATTTTCCGCAGCGATACAAGGTTGCAGGCGTCGGGGACTTCGCCGCCTTGTCGACTTTCGCTTTTGCCTGGGTCTGGGTCACGGTCCGCGTGCTGACGGGGTGGTAGAAGAGACATGACGCGCATCTACATCAGCCAGAAGCCTCCGCACCTTCTCGATCTCGACGCGGGCATCGCCACTGCGAAAGCGGAGATCGAGGCCGCAGCGGCACAAGGCGCCAATCTCGTTGTGTTCCCCGAGACCTGGCTAGGGGGCTATCCGGCCTGGGTTTTCGGGTTAGCCGGCTGGAACGATCCGGAGGCGCGGCACTGGTTTCAGAAGCTGGTGGCCGCAAGCGCCACCGTTCCCGGCCCTCACGTGCAGGCCCTCTGCGACGCCGCGCGTGACAATGGGGTGTGCGTGGTGATCGGCCTCAATGAGCGCGCTCGGCCGAGCGCCGCGCTGCTTTACAACAGCGCGCTTACGATCGACGCGGATGGATCGATCGTGTCCGTTCACCGCAAGCTCACTCCAACCCACACCGAACGCCTGGTCTGGACGCCGGGCGATGCGGACGGCCTGCGCGTGAACGAAACGGCGGCCGGGCGGGTCGGCGCGATGGTGTGCTGGGAGCATTTCCATCCCATCATCCGGCAGGCCCTGCACGCCGAGGACGAGCAGATTCATGTTGCCCTTTGGCCGGACATGCCGTCGGCGCACCAGCTTGCTTCCCGGCACTACGCTTTCGAGGGGCGCTGCTTCGTCGCAAGCGCCGCGACGTATCTTCCTGTGGAGGCCGTGCCGCCGGACCTGCGGGCGGCCTATGAAAAGGGGACGGGGGGAGACGCTTCGTTTCCCGGAGGATCGGGGGTTATCGGGCCCGACGGCGAATACCTGGTCGGTCCGGTCTTCGGCGACGCGCCCGTCATCTGTGACCTTGACCTTGCGCAGACCATAGCGTTCAAGCACGATCTCGACGTAACGGGTCACTACAGCCGATCCGATATCCTGCATTGGGGCGTCGATCGGCCGGGAACGAGGTATGGCGAGCAAGGCAGACCGGACTATCGGAGCAAGTGATCAAAACTGGGATCAGTTCGCGCCAAACGACACCCGGCGACGAATCCTCATGGAAGCCAGCGCGCTCTTCCGCCGCCACGGATATCAGGCCACCTCGACACGACAGATCGCGGCTGCGGTAGGCATCAGGCAGCCATCGCTGTTTCACCATTTCGCAAACAAGCAGGCGATACTCGAGGCGCTGTTTTCTCTCAGCCTCGACAATGCGGTGGTCGTCGCGGAAAGGACAGCGAACGCATCTGGATCGGCGGCAGCGAGACTTCATGACTATCTGGTCTGGGATCTCGAGACGCTGCTGAGCCTGCCGCTCTCGCTATCCGAACTCTACAGCAGCGATATATTGCGTGCGCCGGAATTGGCGCACTGGGCCGCCAAGCTCGAATCCCTCTACCTCGCGTTGGAGAAACTTGTCCGCCAGGGCATAGAGGCGGGCGAGTTCGTTGCCACGGATCCGGTGCTCATACGCATCCTGATCGCAAACGTGACGATCGCACACATCCAGTACGCGGACGAACGGCCTGATCGAGATCCCAAGAAGCTGGCGCGAGACGGTGCGCGGTTCGTACTCGCCGGGCTGAGCAACATGGAGTCCGCTCATCTTGACGAGTTGATCTCTGGCACAAGAAGCCGGTAGCGGATTTAGAAAATCGTAAGGAATTTCAAAAGGGTGCATAAACCCTGCTTTAACGCGCCCTTAAATCGCCGCATCTAGTCTGCACCCGAGCGCCATTAGCACCGGGACATTAAGCGAAGCGCATGGCGAACCGCAGAGACAGTCGCATCGAACCGAGCTTCGACGGGCCGCCCCAGGCGAAATCCCCGGCCGGGTTCTCGGTGAGCGAGGAGGATCGCGTCGTGCCGGGCAGTCGCAAATCCGCCGCCAGACGCAAACCGGCCAGGAAGTCGTCGCGGCGCGGGCGCGACCGCAGCCGGCGCGGCCTGTTCGGCATTCTCGCCCGGCTGGCCTACTGGTGCTTCGTGCTGGCCATCTGGGGCGGCATCGCGGTGGCCGGCATCGTCGTCTATTACGGCGCCAAGATGCCGGCGGCGACTACATGGTCGATCCCCGACCGCGCGCCCAACATCAAGATCGTCTCGGTCGATGGACAGCTTATCGCCAATCGCGGCATGAGCGGCGGCGAGGCCGTCGGCCTGCATGAGATGTCGCCCTACATCCCCGAGGCCGTCGTCGCCATCGAGGACCGTCGCTTCTATTCGCATTTCGGCATCGATCCGATCGGGCTGACGCGCGCCATGGTCACCAATGTGCTTGGCGGGCACTTCTCGCAGGGCGGCTCGACGCTGACGCAGCAGCTGGCCAAGAACCTGTTCCTGACGCCCGACCGCACGCTGGAGCGCAAGGTGCAGGAAGTGCTCCTGGCGCTGTGGCTCGAGCATAAGCATACCAAGGACCAGATCCTCGAAATGTACCTCAACCGGGTCTATTTCGGCTCCGGCGCCTATGGCGTCGAAGCGGCCTCGCGGCGCTATTTCGGCAAGAGCGCGCGCGACGTGACGCTCTCCGAGGCAGCGCTCCTGGCCGGCCTGCTCAAGGCGCCGTCGCGGCTGTCGCCGGCGCGCGACCCGAAGGCGGCCGAGGAGCGCGCGCAACTGGTGCTCGCCGCCATGCGCGATTCCGGCAAGATCGGCGCCAAGGAACTGACGAGCGCGATGAGCGCGCCGGCGACGCGCGCGCCGTCCTACTGGACCGGTTCGGAAAACTATGTCGCGGACACCGTCATGGGCGAACTGCCCGACCTGATCGGCGACGTGCGCGGCGATATCGTCGTCGACACCACGGTCGATCTCACCCTGCAGAAGCTCGCCGAACAGTCGATCCGGCGGCTGATCGACGAGAGTGGCAAGAAGCTCAACGTCACGCAGGGCGCGCTGGTGTCGATCGACGATTCCGGCGCCGTGCGCGCCATGGTCGGCGGCTACGACTATTCGACCAGCCAGTTCGACCGCGCCTCGGAAGCGCGCCGCCAGCCGGGCTCGGCCTTCAAGCCCTTTGTCTACATGGCAGCGCTCGAGGCCGGCCGCACGCCGGACAGCGTGCGCAACGACGCGCCGATCAAGATCGGCAAATGGACGCCCGACAATTACGGCGGCAAGTACTACGGCAAGGTGACGCTGGCGACGGCGCTGGCGAAATCGCTTAACTCGGTCGCCGCCCAGCTCACCATGGAGGTCGGGCCGGACGCGGTGGTGGAAGCCGCGCACCGCATGGGCATCCAGTCCGACCTGCAGTCGAACACCTCGATCGCGCTCGGCACGTCGGAAGTGACGCCGCTGGAGCTGACCTCGGCCTATCTGCCGTTCGCCAATGGCGGCTTCAAGCCGGACATCCATTTCATCCGCCGCGTGACGACGACCGATGGCAAGGTGCTCTACGACAACAATGGCGGCAGCGCGCCGCGTGTCGTCAAGCAAGAGATCGTCGGCATGATGAACTCGATGATGACCGGCACGGTCGAGATCGGTACCGCCAAGAAGGCGGCCTTCGCCTGGCCGTCAGCCGGCAAGACCGGCACCAGCCAGAATTCGCGCGACGCCTGGTTCGTCGGCTACACCGCCAACCTGACCACCGGCGTGTGGTTCGGCAATGACGACGGCAGCGCGATGAAGAAGGTCACCGGCGGCGCGCTGCCGGCGCAGGCCTGGCACGAATTCATGGTCGCGGCGCATGAAGGCGTGCCGGTGCGGCCGCTGCCGGGCACCTGGAAGTCGACGCCGTCCGACACAGTCGTGCCCGACGAGATACCCTCGGCCGATGCCGGCCAGCCGGCGCCGGTGCCGCAGGCGGCGGTCGGCCAGTCGCAGCCCGCCCAGGCGCCCGCACGCCCGGCGCGTCCGTCCCGGCCGGCCGAGACGGTCGATGCCGACGGGTTCGACATGCCGGGCGACGGCGGGACGACAGCCTCGGTCGGCCATCCGGTGCCGCCTGGCAATGTCGGCGGCCCGACGAAAAAGCGGCAGACCTCGATCCTCGACATCCTCACCGGCGGTTGAGCGGCAACATCGCCTCTCGCCATGGCTTGCGCCTTCGGCTACATGTCCGGCCGGAGACCGCGACATGGCCGAGACCGATACAAGAAAAACCATCGTGCTGACCGGTGCCAGCCGGGGCATCGGCCATGCCACGGTGAAGCGCTTCTCGCGTGAGGGCTGGCGCGTCATCACCTGCTCGCGCCAGGCGTTTGCCGAGGACTGTCCGTGGCCAGCGGGGCCGGAGGACCACATCAAGGTCGATCTCGCCGACCAGGAGGATGTCGGCATCGCCGTCTCGGAAATCCGCCACCGTCTCGAGGCGCATGGCGGCCAGCTCAACGCGCTGGTCAACAATGCCGGCATTTCGCCGAAGCTGAAGGACGGCAGCCGGATGAACTCGATCGACACGCCGATGCATGTCTGGCGTGACGTGTTCCAGGTCAATTTCTTCGCGCCGATCATGCTGGCCAGGGGCCTGTTCAAGGAGCTGGCGCAGGCGAAGGGCTCGATCGTCAACGTCACCTCGATCGCGGGCACCCGCGTGCATCCGTTCGCCGGCACGGCCTATGCGACATCGAAGGCGGCACTGGGTTCGCTGACGCGCGAGATGGCGCATGATTTCGGCCCGCACGGCATCCGCGTCAACGCCATCGCGCCGGGCGAGATCGACACCGCTATCCTGTCGCCGGGCACCGACAAGATCGTCGAGACGATCCCGCTCAGACGCCTCGGCGCCACGGCGGAGGTGGCCGACATCATCTTCTTCCTGTGCTCCGGGCAGGCGTCCTACGTCACCGGCTCGGAAATCCACATCAATGGCGGCCAGCACGTCTGAACCTCGATTTCGGGGCAAAATCGCTCATCCGGTCATGGTGAGGACGGCCTTGCCGCTGAAGCTGCGCTGCCGCAGGGCGTCCAGCGCCTGGCCGATGTCTGTCCACGGCACAGTCGAGGCGACGCGGGTTTCCAGCCGGCCAGCCGCGACCAAGGCGAGCAGCGAGGCGATGTCGGTGCCGATGGCTGGACCGGACGTATAGTAGGCGAAGGTCTGAAGCCTCGCCCCTTCATGGCCTGGAACGAACTGGCGAAATCCGACGGGCGTCAGTTCGCCGCTGCTTGAACCGAACATGACGATGGTGCCGCCCGGCGCGACGCGTTCGATCGCGTGCGCAAGGCTTGCGCCGCCGACCGACTCGGTGATCAGCGAGAACGGCCCCTCGGCCCGCTCGATCGACTCGACGACACGTTCGGCTCCCAGGCCACGCAGATCCTCGGCATGCCGGGCGGCGGCGATCGTCGTCACCGAGGCGCCTTGCTCGCGGGCGATCTGGATCTGGAAACGACCGACCGCACCGCTAGCGCCGGTGATCAGAACCTGCTGGCCGGCGAGGTCACCGCCATGGCGCAACGTCCTCAGCGCCGTCGTGCCGGCGACCGGAAGCGTGGCGGCGGAGCCGAAGCCGACGCCGTCCGGCAGGACGGCGAGACGGTCGGTCGGAACCGCGACACGTTCGGCCCAACCGTGCTCGTCGACCAAAGCTGCGACCCGGGTCCCCACGCCAGGCCCGGTGCCATCGGTAGCTGCCCGTTCGACGACCCCGACGATGTCCTGGCCGGGTATCCAGCCATCCGGACGTATGGCGAGGAGGCGCAGCTCACCCCGGTTCAGCGAGGTTGCGCGGACCGCGATGAGCGCTTCGTTCGCCAAGGGCCGAGAGTCCTCGACCTCGGCGAGCCTAAGCCCGGTGGCGCTGTCGGAAGCGATGACGAGGGCGAGCATGGGGCTGTACCTTCCTGGACCAAGCCGGCGATGGGCGCGCGGCGTCAACGCGATCGCCATGCGCAACCGGAGCCTATCGACTTTCAGGGTCAAAGAATTTAGCTATAATGGCATAAGATCGCTAAAAGTAGTCATCATGAGACAGCCTCTTCGCTACCCATGGCTCGATTTCGATGTCGACGACGTCCACGCGCCGGCAATCGCTGTGCGCGTCGACGTACCGGAGACCAGGGCTGAGGTGCGCGACCACTGGCATCGCAAGGGGCAGCTCGTCTTCGCGCTGGGAGGCGGCGTCACCTGTCGGGTTCCGAGCGGCCTGTGGATGGTGCCGCCGCATTGCGCCGTGTGGATCCCGGGCGGCATGCAACACAGCAACATCGCGACCGCCAATGCGCGGATTTTCTTCGTTTATCTCGAACCGGGCGCCGCCGATCTACCGGACCGGTGCTGCACGCTTTCGATCTCGCCGCTGCTGCGCGAGCTGATCATCGACCTGTCGGATTGCGCGCCGGAGAACGCACGATGCGGTTTCCTGGGAGGGATCCTGCTTGCCGAACTGCCGCGCATGCCTGTCCAGCAATTGCACCTGCCGATTTCGGCCGAGCCGCGCTTGCGGCGGATCGCAGAGGCGTTAGCAGACGATCCCGCCGACCGCAGCACGCTTGCGGAATGGGCGAACCGCGTGGCGCTTAGCGAGAGCAGTCTGGCGCGCCTCGTCGTGAAGGAGACAGGGCTGACCTTCGGGCGCTGGCGCCAGCAGCTGCACCTGATCGTGGCGCTGCGCGAACTCGCCTCAGGCGCCAGCGTGCAGCAGGTCTCGGGCGATCTCGGCTATGAATCCGTCACGGCGTTTATCACCATGTTCAAGAAGGCGCTGGGCAAGCCGCCGGCGAAATATCTCAGCGATATCGCGCAAAACGGCGGCTCCGCATTTGTCGCTTGATCGACCCGGCTGGTGCATGGACGCGCAACTCAAACGGCTTGCGGTTTGATCTCCGGGGCGAGGGCGACCTCTTCCAACCCAGCGGATGCCGTACCCGTCACCACCTCGACGATGCCGCGCGCGATCTCGCGCTCGCCCATGATCACGGTGTCGGCGCCGAGCCCCTTGAGATGCTCGACCTCGGCATCGGAATGGGCGCGGGCTATGACGTTGATGCCGGGGTTGGCGGCGCGAGCGCGCAGCACGATCTGACCCGCCTCGAAAGCGTTGGGGATGGCCAGGATCAGCCGTTTTGCCACCTCCGGATTGGCGGCTGAAAAGACGTCGGCATTGGCGGCATTGCCGGCGATGGTTTCGACGCCATCGGCCTTCAGCTTCGCCAGCGTCTTGTCGGCGTCCTCGATCACCAAAAAGGGCAGGGCGGCCTGTTTCAGCGCCGCGCCAACGAGACTGCCGACACGGCCGTAGCCGATCAGGATGGAATGGCCGGTGAGCGCGGTTCTTGGCGGCGGGCCGTCTTGCTTTTGCGGCGAAGCCGCTACCGAAGCCACCTGGCCGGGCTCGGTCGCCGGGCCGATCGGCCTTGCCCCTTCCGGCGGCGATGCCTTGGCCGAGCGTGCCTCCAGCCACGGTGTCATCCAGTCGATGGCCAGGAACATCAGCGGATTGAGCAGGATCGACAGGATGGCGCCGGCGAGGATCAGGTCGCGCCCCTGTTCGGGCAGGAGTTTCAGCCCGACGCCGAGCTCGGCGAGGATGAAGGAAAACTCGCCGATCTGGGCGAGGCTGGCCGAGATCATCAGCGCCGTCGCGATCGGGTGGCGGAAGGCGACGACGATGACGAAGGCGGCCAGCGACTTGCCGATGACGATGATGGCCAGCGTCGCCAGGATCGGCCAGCCATTGCTGACCAGGCTGAACGGGTCGAACAGCATGCCGACCGAGACGAAGAACAGCACCGAGAAGGCATCGCGCAGCGGCAGCGATTCCTCGGCGGCCCGATGGCTGAGCTCGGATTCGCTCATGATCATGCCGGCGAAGAAGGCGCCCAGCGCCAGCGATACGCCGAACAGTTTTGCCGCTCCGAAGGCGACGCCCAACGCAATCGCCAGCACCGCCAGCCGGAACAGCTCGCGCGACCCGGTATGGGCGACATAATGCAGGATCCAGGGGATCACGCGGCGGCCGACCACCAGCATGACGACGACGAAAGCCACCACTTTGGCCAGCGTGACGCCGACGACGCCCCAGATGCCGTAGCTGGCCGGCAGCGCCAGCAGGCTGGCATGGTCGTCGGCCTGCGGCACGCCGCCGAGCACGCCGGCCAACGCCGGCAAGAGCACCAGCGCCAGCACCATGGCAAGGTCCTCGACGATCAGCCAGCCGACGGCGATACGGCCGCGCTCGGTCTCGATCAGCCGCCGTTCCTGCAACGCGCGCAGCAGCACCACCGTCGAGGCGACGGACAATGCCAGGCCGAAGACCAACCCGGCGCCCACCGACCAGCCGAGCAGCCAGGCAAGGCCGACGCCGAGCAGCGTGGCAAAGCCGATCTGGACGATGGCGCCGGGCACGGCGATGGCGCGGACGGAGAGAAGGTCCTTCAGCGAGAAATGCAGGCCGACGCCGAACATCAGCAGGATGACGCCGATCTCGGCAAGCTCGGTGGCCAGGCTTGCGTCGGCGACGAAGCCCGGCGTGTTCGGCCCGACCAGCACGCCGGCCACGAGATAGCCGACCAGCGGCGGGATGCGGAAACGGTTGGCGAGCGCGCCGAAGATGAAAGCCAGCCCCAGACCGGCGACGATGGTGGCGATAAGGGGCGTGTCATGCGGCATTGTCTATGGAGCGCCTTTCGAAAAAATCACGATGCAGGATAGGGCTGCCCCGCGGCCGCCGCCCCTTGCAATATGGGGGGAGGCATGGCCGCGAGGCAACCCGTAAAGCCGTGAAATCGAAAGGCAAAGGCGCACGAATGCCGGGCGAAGGGCGGATTGCGCTTGCGGGCGCCGTCAGGCTGCCTGGAGCAGGCTTTCGATCTCAGGGATGGTGTGGTTGGTCAGCGTCTTTGGAATTTCCACCGTCACCCTGTCGCCGACAAGCTTGTGGAGCTTCCGGCGCATTTCGCCCAGCACCAGCGGCGGCGCGATCAGCACGATCTCCTTGAAGGCGCCGCGATTGGCGAGCCCATAAAGCCGTTCGGCAATGTCGTCGGCGAAGCGCTCCTTGCCGATACGATGCCAGTCGGTGTCCTCGACCGCACTGCGATGGATGGAGGGTCCGTCATTGTAGCGGCCGGGGCGGTCGCTGCCCTGCTCGCGCGTGGCGGGGTTCTCCTGCTCCATCTCCTGCACGACCTGCAGGTCCGGATTGCGGGTGTTGCCTTCATTGCGCAGGAACAGCGCTTTTTCGCCATCGGCGACCACGATCCAAAGGCCATGTTTCAGCGTGACATTGCTCATACGGGCTCCTCCTGCTTTTGCTGTGTTGCGAACCGTTCGCGGCCGGCAGGCCGGGGCGGGTCCGTATGGCAAACGCCCGCTCAAGCAGGAATGTTCCGATATCGTTGTGGCGCTCATCCAACGTAGCGTGCAAGCCCGCGACGATCTTTGCGGCCTTAATCTACTAAATTGGTAGAATTTAGAAAAATCTGTTTTGCAGCGTGGAGTATTTGCAGCTAAAAACGCCTGAGATCAGGGCCCGCAACAGCGGCTTCAATCCGATCCTCTCCCGGATGTGGAATTTTTTTCTCCTGCTCTTCGCGCTTGCGAAAAAGCGATTGCCTGCCATCGCGGGATGCGCGAGTGCTTTGCTTCTGGTTTTTCACGCCCGCGCGTAAAACTGCCAAATTGCTCAGGAATCTGCTCGCCATGCCGCAGGCCAATGCCAAGCTCAACGCTTTCCCCGTCTTCATGCGGGTCGAGGGCGAAGCCGTGGCCATTGTCGGCGGCGGCGATGCGGCGCTGGCCAAGGCGCGGCTCGTCGGCCAGTCGAGCGCGGTGCTGCGCATCATAGCGCAAACCGCCGAAGCCGAGCTGCTGTCCTTCATTGCCGCGACCGGTGCTGTCCATGTCGGCGCCGCCTATGAGGCTGCGCATCTCGAAGGCGCGGCCATGGTGTTCGCCGCCAGCGGCGATGAGGCGCTCGACCGCCGCGTTGTCGAGGATGCGCGCCGCTTGAGCATTCCGGTCAACGCGGTCGACCGGCCAGAGCTTTGCGATTTCTTCACGCCGGCGCTGGTCAACCGCGCGCCGGTCGCCATCGCCATCGGCACCGAAGGCGCCGGCCCGGTGCTTGCGCAGATGCTGCGCGGCCGCATCGATCGCATGCTGTCGCCGTCGCTCGGCGCGCTGGCCACGCTTGCCGCGTCCTTCCGGGGCGCCGCCGAGCGGCTGCCGAAGGGCACCGGTCGCCGCCGCTTCTGGCGCGATTTCTTCGCCGGCGCGCCGGCGCGAGCCGTCGAGGCGGGCGAGTTTGCGAGGGCGCATGATGCCGCCGTCGAGCTGCTTGTCTCCAACGCGCCGGCCTCGGGCCACATCGCGCTGGTCGGCGCCGGTCCGGGCGCCGAGGATCTGCTCACGCTCAGGGCGCATCGCCTGCTGATGGAAGCCGACGTCATCGTCCATGACGCGCTGGTGCCGGAAGCCATCGTCGCCATGGGCCGTCGCGATGCCGAACGCCTGCCGGTCGGCAAGCGCAAGGGCTGCCATTCCAAGAGCCAGGAAGAGATCAACGCGCTGCTCGTCGAGCTAGGCCGCGAGGGCAAGCGCGTCGTGCGGCTGAAGTCGGGCGACCCGCTGGTGTTCGGCCGCGCCGGCGAGGAAATGGCGGCACTGCGCGATGCCGGCATCGCCTATGAGGTGGCTCCCGGCGTCACCGCGGCCTTCGCCGCCGCCGCCGATTTCGAACTGCCGCTGACGCTGCGCGGCGTGTCGTCCTCGCTGGTGTTCACGACCGGCCATGACCTTAAGGGCAATTCGCTGCCCGACTGGGCCAAGCTCGCCATTTCCGGCGCCACCGTCGCCGTCTATATGGGCCGCTCGGTTGCGGCTGAAGTCGCCGGCCGACTGATCGAGGCGGGCCTGTCGCCCGACACCGCGGTCGCCGTGGTCGAGAACGCCAGCCTCGGCAACCGCCGCCGCTTCCACGGCACGCTCGCCGACCTGCCTTCGCTGGAGGCCCGCGCCGATCTCTCCGGTCCGGTGATGACCATCATCGGCGACGCGGTCGCCGGCGCCAATTTCGAACGTTCCGAGCCGCTCGCGGCACACAGGCATGAAGATACGGCCAGCGCAACGGCCGAAGGAGTTGAACAATGAAGGTTCTGACCGCGAACAGGCTCACCGACGGCATCGCCGTCTGGTACGCCGATGGCGGCTGGGCGGAAACGGTCGGCGGCGCCGACCTCGCCCATGACAAGGCGGCGGAGGACCGGCTGGAAGCGATCGGCGCCGCGGCCTACGCCAACAACGAGGTGGTCGACGTCAATTTGATCGACGTCACGGTGGTCGACGGGTTGGTCGAGCCGGTGCGGCTGCGCGAAAAGATCCGCGCCGCCGGGCCGACCATCCGCGAAGATCTCGGCAAGCAGGCAAGCCCGCAACCCGTGCGGGCGGCGTAGACCAAACAGGCAATGCGGGCGGACGCGCCCTGAAAGACGAAGCATGTACCGTTACGATGAGTTCGACCACGATTTCGTTCAGGCCCGCGTCGCCGAGTTCAGCGACCAGGTGCAGCGCCGGCTCGCCGGCGAGATCACCGAGGACCAGTTCCGGCCGCTGAGGCTGATGAACGGCGTCTATCTGCAGCTGCATGCCTATATGCTGCGCATCGCCGTGCCCTATGGGACGCTGAACAGCAAGCAGATGCGCATGCTCGGCCACATCGCGCGCAAGTACGACAAGGGCTACGGCCATTTCACCACGCGCCAGAACATCCAGTTCAACTGGCCGGCGCTGTCCGACATTCCCGCGATCCTGGCCGATCTCGCCAGCGTCGAGATGCATGCCATCCAGACCTCCGGCAACTGCATCCGCAATGTCACCGCGGATCACTTCGCCGGCGCTGCAGCCGACGAGGTCGCCGATCCGCGGCCCTATGCCGAGATCCTGCGGCAATGGTCGTCGGTGCATCCAGAATTTTCGTTCCTGCCGCGCAAGTTCAAGATCGCGGTGACGGGCGCCGAGCGCGACCGCGCCGCCATCCAGACGCATGACATCGGCCTGCACCTGAAGAAGAACGCGGCCGGCGAGCTCGGCTTCGCCGTCTATGTCGGCGGCGGCCAGGGCCGCACGCCGATGGTGGCGCGGAAGATCCGCGACTTCCTGCCGGAAGCCGATCTTCTCTCCTACTGCACGGCGATCCTGCGCGTTTACAACCTCTATGGCCGCCGCGACAACAAGTACAAGGCGCGCATCAAGATCCTCGTCCACGAGACCGGCGTCGAGGAGATCACGCGCCAGGTCGAGGCCGAGTGGCAGGCGCTGAAGGACGCCGAGCTGAAGCTGCCGGAAGCCGACATCCAGGCCATCAACGCCTATTTCACGCCGCCGGGTCTGGCCGAGCGGCCGGAAGGCGACGCGGCAGTGAAGCTGGCGCGGCTCGATTCCAAGAATTTCTCGGAATGGCTCGACCAGAATGTGGTGACGCATCGCCATCCCGACTATGCGGCGGTGACGATCTCGCTGAAAGGCATCGGCGAGGTGCCTGGCGACGCCACCGACAGCCAGATGGAGGCGGTCGCCGACATCGCCGAGAAATACGCCTTCGACGAATTGCGCGTCAGCCACGAGCAGAACCTGATCCTGCCGCATGTGGCGCGCGCCGATCTGAAGGCCGTCTATGACGCGCTGGTCGACATCGGCCTGGCGACGGCCAACTCCAATCTGATCAGCGACATCATCTCGTGCCCCGGCCTCGACTATTGTGCGCTGGCCACGGCCCGTTCCATTCCGGTGGCGCAGGAGATCTCGCAGCGCTTCGCTTCGCTGGAACGGCAGCGCGAGATCGGCGAATTAAAGCTGAAGATCTCCGGCTGCATCAATGCCTGCGGCCATCATCATGTCGGCCACATCGGCATTCTCGGCGTCGAGAAGAAGGGCTCCGAGCTTTACCAGGTCACCCTCGGCGGCTCGGCCGACGAGAACACCTCCGTCGGCGAGATCATCGGCCGCGGCTTCTCGTCGGAAGAGATCACCGACGCCATCGAGCAGATCGTCGATACCTATCTCGGCCTTCGGCTCAGTCCCTCGGAACGTTTTATCGACGCCTACCGCAGAGTCGGTCCCGCGCCGTTCAAGGAGGCGCTCTATGCTGGCGAAACCAAGGCCGCTTGACCGGGTCGTTGATGTCGAGGCCGGTGTCGCCGCCGAGGCGGCGGGGCTGGACGCGCTTTACGGTCACCTGAGCCCGATCGAGGTCATCGAGCGCTCGGCGAACGAGCTGTTTCGCGGCGGCATCGCCGCGGTTTCCTCCTTCGGCGCCGATTCCGCCGTGCTGCTGCACATGATCGCCAAGGTTGACCGCGCGCTGCCGGTGATCTTCCTCGACACCGGCAAGCATTTCGAGGAAACGCTCGGCTATCGCGATGCGCTGGTCGCCGATTTCGGCTTCACCGATATCAGGGTGATCAAGCCGGAAGAGGCCGCGCTCGAGCGGGTCGATCCGACCGGCAGGCTGCACGAGACCAACACCGACGCCTGCTGCAACGTGCGCAAGGTCGAGCCGATGGCGCGCGGCGTCGAGCCGTTCCGCGCCTGGTTCACCGGGCGCAAGCGCTTCCAGGCCTCGACGCGCGCGGCGCTTCCGGTCTTCGAGGCGGTCGGCTCGCGCATCCGCATCAATCCGCTGGCGCACTGGACGACGGCGGACCAGGCCGACTACATGCGCGCGCACGCGCTGCGCGAAAATCCGCTCGTCGCCTATGGCTATCTGTCGATCGGGTGCTTCCCGTGCACGCAGCCGGTACAGCCGGGCGAGGACGCGCGCAGCGGCCGCTGGGCCGGGCACGCCAAGACAGAGTGCGGCATCCACCTTTCCGGCCTGGAGAAGTCGCTGACCGACGCATCCCTTTAGGCTATGTTGATATTCAGGTGAGGCCGGCCCGCAATCGTCGGTTTCCTGCGTTTCCGGTGCTCACGCACCAGGGGACGCTCCGCTCCGGCTCGGCCTGACCTGAAACGCGACACATCCTTTGATTTTTGGATTTTGGGAATTTTGATGACTGAACCGACCAAATCGGAAACCCGCCTCTGGACCCCGAACGGTTTCCGCGAGGACGAGTGGATCCAGACCGAGAGCGCCGAGGCACTCGCCGGCAACGGCCGCTTCATCCTGCCGCTGCAGGCGTTCCTGGGGCTCGACCCGCAGGTGCGCAAGTCGGCCAGGGAACGCATCGGGGTGCTGCTGCAGCCCGGCGACGAGCTCGACAAGATCGTCGGGCTGCTCGACCAGCTATCGCTGGTGGCGCTGGCCTTCCCGGCGTTCAATGACGGCCGCTCCTTCTCCAAGGGCGAATTGCTGCGCAGCCGCCATCATTTCGAGGGCGCGGTCCGCGCCACCGGCCAGGTGCTGGTCGACCAGCTGCCGCATATGCTGCGGGTCGGCTTCGACGAGTTCGAAATCTCGAACCCGGTGCTTTTGAAGCGGCTGGAGGAAGGCCGCACCGGCGGGCTGGGGCTCTACTACCAGCCGACCGCCGAGTCGGAGGCCAAGGGGCCGAAATATTCCTGGCGGCGCAAACGCGCCGGCTGACCCAGCGGTAACTCGTCGACGTCTTTACAACGCGCGCAAGCAGGCTTTCTCTGACCGCACGGACGGAAACATCCGCCGGGAGGAGACCATGCGCTACGACTATGTCATCGCCGGCGGCGGTTCCGCCGGCTGCACGCTTGCCGCCAGGCTTTCCGAGGATGCATCGAAGACGGTCTGCCTGATCGAAGCGGGCGGCGAAGGCAAGGATCTCCTGATCCGCGCGCCGGCGGGCATCATCGCGCTGCTGCCGGGCAGGCCCAAGATCAACAACTGGGGCTTTGAGACGGTGCCGCAGGAAGGGCTTGGCGGCCGCAAGGGCTACCAGCCGCGTGGCAAGGCGCTGGGCGGCTCAAGCGCCATCAACGCCATGCTCTACACGCGCGGCCACCCCCGCGACTATGACGAATGGGCCGATCTCGGCTGCGACGGCTGGTCGTGGAGCGAGGTGCTGCCCTATTTCCGGCGCGCCGAAGGCAACCAGCGCGGCACTGACGCGCTGCACGGCGGCGACGGACCGCTCAGGGTGGCCGAGCAGCAGGAACCGCGTTCGATCTCGAAAGCCTTCGTCGAGGCCTGCGCCGAAAACCAGATCCGCCGCAACGACGATTTCAACGGGCCCGAGCAGGAAGGGGCGGGGCTCTACCAGGTCACGCAATTCTGGGGCGAGCGGCGCAATGGCGAGCGCTGCTCGGCCGCGGCAGCCTATCTGCATCCGGCGATGGGCCGGCCGAACCTCACCGTCATCACCGGCGCGCAGGCGACCGGTGTGGTGCTCGACGGCAAGCGCGCGACGGGCGTGCGCTATCGTGCCGGCAAGAGCGAAGCCGTGGGGGAAGCCAGGCGCGAGGTCATCCTGTGCGGTGGCGCGTTCGGCTCGCCGCAAATGCTGCTGCTTTCCGGCATCGGTCCGGCGGCGGAGCTGGCAGTGCACGGCATTCCGCTCGTTCATGAACTGCCCGGTGTCGGCAAGAACCTGCAGGACCATCTCGATTTCATCCTGGCCTGGAAGTCGCGCGAGACCGAGCTGATGGGCATCGGCCTCCGCGGCCTGCCCGGACTGCTCAGGCACATGCTGCGCTGGCGCAAGGACGGAACCGGCATGATCGCCACGCCCTATGCGGAGGCCGGCGCCTTCCTCAAATCCGACGCGGCGGCCGAGCGGCCCGACCTGCAACTGCATTTCTGCATCGCCATCGTCGACGATCACGGCCGCAAGCTGCATATGGGTTATGGCTTCTCCTGCCATGTCTGCGTGCTGAGGCCGCATTCGCGCGGCGAGGTCGGGCTTACGAGCGCGAACCCGCTGGCGCCGCCGCGCATCGACCCGCGCTTCCTCGAGGACGAGCGCGACGCCGAGCTTCTGCTCCGGGGCGTGCGGATGACGCGCGGCATATTGGAGGCGCCGGCGCTGGCCAGGTATCGCCAGAAGGAAATCTACACCGCCGGCGCTGCCAGCGACGCCGAGCTGATGGCTCATATCAGGGTCCGCGCCGACACGATCTATCACCCGGCCGGCACCTGCAAGATGGGCATCGACGAGATGGCCGTCGTCGATCCGCAGTTAAAGGTGCGCGGGCTGCAAGGGCTGCGCGTCGTCGACGCCTCGGTGATGCCGACACTCGTCGGCGGCAACACCAATGCGCCGACGATCATGATCGCCGAGAAGGCGGCGGATATGATCCGGGCTGCCTGACGCCGTCTTGGTCAGACCAGCCTGTCCGGTTTTGCTCCGGAAGCCTTGCCTTCGTTGCTCACCGGGCGCCACAGAATCAATCTGGTAGGACCAATCGTGCGATTTGCGCTTCCCCTCCGCCCTGCTTGCCCTTACGATAGGGCTATATTTCGCGCCTCGAAATAAATAGCCAGCAAAGGGAGGAACCGGCATGGCAGGCAAAAGGATTTTGATGCTCGTTGGCGAGTTCAGCGAGGAATATGAGATTTTCGTCTTCGAACAGGCCATGCATGCGGTCGGCCATACGGTGCATGTCGTCTGCCCCGACAAGAAGGCCGGCGACATCTTGAAGACCTCGCTGCACGATTTCGAAGGCCACCAGACCTACACCGAAAAGCTCGGCCACGACTACATCCTCAACAAGAGCTTCGCCGAGGTGAACCCGGCGGATTACGACGCCGTCTATGCGGCCGGTGGGCGCGGGCCGGAATACATCCGCATCGACAGGCGGGTGCAGGCGCTGGTCAGGCATTTCCACGAGACCGGCAAACCGATCTTCACCATTTGCCACGGCGTGCAGATCCTGATCGCCGTCGATGGCGTGGTGCGCGGCCGCGAGGTCGCGGCGCTGCAATATTGTGAGCCGGAGGTGACGCTGGCCGGCGGCATCTACATCGATGTCGCGCCGACCGGCGCCCATGTCGATGGCAATCTGGTATCGGCCAAGGGCTGGCCTGGCCTTGCAGCGTTCATGCGCGAATGCCTGAAGGTGCTCGGCACCGAGATCCGCGACGGCAAGGCGCTGATGCGCGACGAACGCAAGGCGGCCTGAGCAAGGTTTGAAGAAACCCGCCGCATCCCGGTGCGGCGGGCAATTCATATTGAGCCGCGAATGAAACTTAAGGCGCGCCGAAACGCCCCTTGAGCGGCATGCCTCAAGCGGCAAGCCGCGCTTCGCGGAACGACACCAGCTTGCGGCGGTTTTCGTCCCATAGCGCCAGCTTCACGCAGCGCAGGCTGTCGAGAAGCGTGACGCGGCCGATCCGGCGCAGTTCCGGATAATCCCGCAGCACTTCCGGAAGCCGGTAGCACGGCACCTTGGCGGAGAGGTGATGGACGTGATGGACGCCGATATTGCCGGTGAACCAGTTCAGCACCGGCGGCAGGTCGTAGTAGGACGATCCATGCAGCGCGGCGCGCTGGAATTCCCAATCGGGATCCTTCGCCCATTCGGTCTCCTCGAACTGATGCTGGACATAGAACAGCCAGACGCCGGCCGAGCCTGCGAGGATCACGATCGGCAGGTGGACGACCAGGAACGCGCCCGGCCCGACAAGCCAGATGAGCGTCGCCGCGGCGAGCGCGATGCCGAGATTGGTCGCCATGGATGACACCCACGGCGTCAGGCCGCCGCGCATCATGCCGACCGGCAGCCTCTGCTCGAAGATGAAAAGCCATATCGGGCCGAGACCAAACATCACCAGCGGATGGCGATAGAGGCGATAGGCAAGGCGGCCAGGCCAGGATAGCTGCCGGTATTCGGCGACGGTCAGTGTCCTGATGTCGCCCATGCCGCGCTCGTCGAGATTGCCGGCGCTGGCGTGATGGGTGGCATGGGCGCGCCGCCAGCAATCATAGGGCGTCAGCGTGAGCACGCCGAGGGCGCGGCCGATCCAGTCGTCCGCATAACGATTGGCGAAAAAGGAGCCGTGGCCGCAATCGTGCTGGATCATGAATATCCGCACCAGAAAGCCGGCCGCCGGAACGACGAGGGTCAGCCCCCACCAATGGCCGTAGGAATAGGCGGCAGAAGATAGAGCCCAGAGTGCGACGAAAGGGATGAGGGTTATGGCGAGTTCGATGGCGCTGCGCCGCCGGTCAGGCTTCTTGTAGCGCGCCAGGATCTTCAACCAGGCGCGCTTGCTGTTTGCCGCCGTCTCGAGGGAAATCATGTTCATCAGGGAGCATAGGCAGCGCATCCCGCCCCAGCAAGACGGCGATCACGCGAAATTACTGCGCGTAATTGTCGCGCGATGCCCGCGGTTCGTGCGGCCTACTGGCGACGTTCGCCGTTGGCGGCCCTGGTCTCGATGTCATCGAGTTGGTCGAGCAGGTCGCGGAAATGCTCGGGCGTGTTCGTTTCCAGGCGGAATGACGGCAGCGTGCGCAGGAAGCGCTTCGTCGCTTCGCTGCCAAGCTGTCGTCTGATATCGGCGGCGAGTTCCGCGCGCCTTTCGCCTTTGTTGCCGCTCATTATCCCAAATCCTGTGTCGGCTTCGAAACTCCCTCAACCCGGCAATGGTTCCCTCGCCGTCGCTTTCTCGCAAGCGAAGCCGGCGATTAAGGTAAAATTTGATTTAATGTCGAACGTTCCCTGACGACGCCGCGAAACTGCGTTGGGTCGCTTGCCCCTTGATTTTTGGCCCTCAAACCTCGATATCGGGCGCAAATCCAAACCATTCGGAATGACGGGAAACGGCGATGAGCGACCAGGCAAAAGACGAACGCGCGCCCGAGGATATCGAGCCTGCCGAGGCCAGTGGCGAGCGTCCGGAGGGCAGCGTCGACGGCGACTATGAGGCGCTGGTGCGGCTGCTGAAGGAAAACGAGGAACTGAAGGACCGCGCGTTGCGCGTGGCGGCCGAGATGGAGAACCTGCGCCGCCGCACCGCGCGCGACGTGCATGACGCGCGCACTTATGCGGTCGCCAATTTCGCCCGCGACATGCTGTCGGTGTCCGACAATCTGCGCCGCGCGCTGGACGCCATTCCGGCCGAGGCAAAGGCCGGCGGAGATGCCGGCTTCAAGGCGCTGATCGAGGGCGTCGATCTCACCGAGCGCGCCATGCTTTCGGCGCTGGAACGGCATGGGGTGAAGAAGCTCGCGCCGGAGGGCGAGAAGTTCGATCCGAACTTCCATCAGGCGATGTTCGAGGTGCCCAATCCCGACGTTGCCGCCGGCACCGTCGTCCAGGTCGTGCAGCCGGGCTATTCGATCGGCGATCGCGTGCTGAGGCCGGCCATGGTCGGCGTCGCCAAGGGCGGCCCGAAGGCCGCGGCCACCGAGGCGCCGGTCGAGCCGGGCCCGGTGAACGAGCAGGCCGAGAAGGATGCGTAGTTAAGGGAGTAGGGCAGTAAAGGGAGTAGGGATAGCGGCGGGATTATTCACGCGGCTTGTGCTATCTAGAGGTCCCTATTCCCCTACTCCCTTACTGCCCTATTCCCATGAATCCCATCGAGCTTCTCGACTATGCCGGCGTCGCCGTCTTCGCAGCGACAGGGGCGCTTGCCGCTTCGCGCAAGCAACTCGACATCATCGGCTTTCTGTTCCTGGCCTGCGTCACCGGTATCGGCGGCGGCACGCTGCGCGACGTCATCCTCAACCTGCCGGTGTTCTGGGTCGGCAACCGCGACTATGTGCTGATCTGCGTGGTGGTCGCGGTGCTGGTCTTCTTCAGCGCCCATCTGGTCGAATCCCGCTACAAATTGCTGCTCTGGCTCGACGCTATCGGTCTCGCCGCCTTCTCGGTGATGGGCGCCGCCAAGGGCCTCGCCATCACCGGGTCCCCGGTCGTCGCCACCATCACGGGCGTGCTGACCGCAACCTTCGGCGGCATCCTGCGCGATCTGCTGGCCGGCGAGCCATCGGTGCTTCTGCGGCCCGAGATCTACGTCACGGCGGCGCTTGCGGGTGCGGCGCTTTTCACCGTCGGCGACCTTGCCGGACTGCCGCCATTGGCGGCGGGTCTCCTGGGTTTCGCCGCGGCATTCGCGGTGCGCGGCGGCGCGCTCAAATTCGGCTGGGCCTTCCCGGCCTACAAGAGCAGGCCCGGGCGGCGGCCGGAGGATATTCCGTGATGGAGGGATTAGGGAATAGTCAGTAGTCAGGGGAGCGTGAACGTGATGTCTTCCCCTACTGCCTACTGCCTACTGCCTACTGCCTACTGCCTACTCGCGTCAGGCCGCGAAGCGCTGGCCTTCCCCGCCATAATAGTTGACGTAGCGCGCGCCGATCTCCTTGACCGGCATGACGACGAAGACGTCGACGGTCGAGAATTCGTGATCGATGACGCAGCCGTCGCCGATGCGGGCGCCGACGCGCAGGTAACCCTTGACCAGCGGCGGCATGGAGGCGATGGCCGCCTTGGCGTTGACCGCTTCGATCGGCATCAGGTCCATGGAGCAGTAGCGGCCGGCAACCGCCTTGACGTCCCACGCCGAATTGGTGCGGCAGTGATGGGCGAGGTACGTCAGCGCCTCGGCATGCGCCGCCGGCACGATGCCGTGGAAGGAAGCGCAGCCGGTCATCACGCCGATGCCGTAGTGGTTGATATAGGCCCAGATGCCTTGCCACAGCGCCTCGATGGTGCGCTTGGAGCGGTATTCCTTAAGCACGCAGGAGCGGCCGAGCTCGAGAAAACGCTGGCCGGGATGACGGGCGATCAGATTGGTCAGCTCGAACTCGCCCTCGGAATAGAAGCCGCCAGCCGTCGCCGCGATCTCCTGCCGCAGCAGCCGGTAGGTGCCGACGATGCGGCGGTGCTCAGGGCCGGGAAGCGACGTGTCGAACACCAAAAGGTGATCGCAGAGCGGATCGAAGCGATCGGCGTCGCGCCGGTCCTGCGCCTGGAACAGGTCCTTCCTGGCGCCAAGCTCGTCATAGAACACCCGGTAGCGGACCTCCTGCGCGGCAGCGATCTCGGCTTCGTTGCGGGCAAGCCGGACTTCGAGATTGCCAATGCGGCCGAGAGGGGCGCCTGTTGCGACGGCATCAGCCGTCCGCGTGGCGAGCAGGGCGCCGCCAGCGTTCGGCCGAGTGTCACATTCCGGCATAACTGTATGCACGAGTGATTCTCCTTCGAGCCATCCCTCTTGGCACGGGGATACGGTGTAGGTGCAACAGGATTGTGACAGTACCGTGATACGGCGCGGCGGGCAATACTTCGTCGGCTGGCGAATGCCCTCAACCGGCTACCTTAACGAAGCAAAGCCAGGCGATCCAAGGGCGATTGCCGGGGCAAAAAAAGTCAGGCAGCGACCTGCGCCTCGACGGCGCTGACCAGAGCATCCGGATCGAGCGGCTTGGTAACGAAGCCGCTGGCGCCGTGCGCCAGCACCGTATGGCGGGTCTTTTCCTGGCTGTCCGCCGACAGCACCATGATCGGAACCGGCGGCACCGCCAGTGCCTCTTCGTGCCGGCGGATGGCGGCGATGGCATCCAGCCCGTCCATGACCGGCATGTGCAGGTCCATCAGCACAACATCGAAGCGATGCTTCAGGCCGGCATCGGTGACGGCCTCGACGGCGGCCTTGCCGTTGCCGACCACCTTGACGCGGTGGCCGGCCTTCAGAAGCGTGGCGCGGGCGAGCATGGCGTTGATGTCGTTGTCCTCTGCGATCAGCACCGACAGGCCGTGCTCGCCGCGACGCCCGCCGGCGCGCGCGGGCGGTGCGCCCTGCCTGTCCGTCTGCGGCAGCGCGACAGCGGGCGCATGGCTGGTCAAAAGCACGCGCAGCAGCGTCTCGCCGCGCACCGGCCGCGCCAGGAAGGTGGCGTAACCATTGGCGCGAAATTCGCCGAGCATGCCGCGGTCGGTCGGCGCGATCAGCGTGATCGCCTCGCAATCGGCAAAGCCGCCCTGGCGCAAGCGCTTGAGCAGGCGCCCGTCGCCGTTCTCCATCGCGGCGTCGACCAGAAGCGCATCGCAACCCGCCGCGAAAGGCGTTGCCTGGGCGAGCGTCGTCGCCAGTTCGACGGCGCCGCCATGGGCGCGGATGGTGCGCGCGATGGCGTCGGCCTCGACCGCGTTCTTCGACACGATCACGGCACGCCGGCCGGACAGTATGTCCTGCCGGTTTTGCGGCGGCTCGGTCGCCGCCACCGCCGGAAGCTCGAAGACGAATTCGGATCCCTCACCGAGCCGGCTCGACACGGAGATCGAGCCGCCCATGGCGGTCACCAGGCGCCTGGAGATGGCAAGGCCGAGGCCGGCGCCGCCATGCACCCGGGTCGACGTGCCGTCGGATTGCTCGAACTCCTCGAAGATGCGTTCCATGTCCTCTTCGCGCAGTCCCGGACCGGTGTCGGCGACGGTGAAGCAGATGCGGTCGGTGGTTTCGGTGCGCGCCCGCGCGACGCTGAGCAGCACGCCGCCGGTGTCGGTGAACTTGATGGCGTTGCCGATCAGGTTGAGCAGCACCTGGCGCACCCGGCCCGGATCGGCGGTGATCATCTGCGGAACGTCGGGCTCGACATGGCAACCAAGGCCTATGCTTTTTGTGAAGGCACGTGACGCCATCAGTTCGATGATGTTGTCGGCGATCTCGCGCACAGATGTCGGCTGCGGCTCGGGGTCGAAGCGGCCGGCCTCGATCTTGGAGTAGTCGAGCAGGTCCTCGATCAGGGCGAGCAGCGCGCTGGCCGAGGTCGAGACGGCGCCGACATAGGTGCGCTGCTCGGGCGACAGATCGGTGTCGACCAGGAGCTTGGCCATGCCCATGATGCCGTTCATCGGCGTGCGGATCTCATGGCTGACGGTGGCGAGGAAGCGCGACTTGGCCTGGCTGGCATATTCGGCGCGCTCGCGGGCGGTGATCAGCGAGGATTCGGCGCGCTTGCGGGCGGTGATGTCGCGCGCGATCGCCCGGTGCGAGACGGCGCCGTTGTCCTTGTCGCGCACCGACAGCTCGATCCAGGAAAACCAGCGTGGACCGCTCGGCGTGCGGATGGCGACGTCGGTGGAGCTCAGACACTCATGATCCGAGAAGGCGGCGTCGGGAACGATGCCGACATCGATGCCAAGCTCCGACAAGCTCTTGCCGGCGAGGTCGCGTTGATCGATGTCGACAAGGTCGGCGAAAACCTTGTTGGCGTAGACGATATGGCCGTCGCGATCGCGATGGACGACGAGGTCGCCGAGCGCGTCGATCAGCCCGCGAAACCGCTCCTCGCTTTCCTGCATCTCCCACATGCGGTCAGCGAGCGTCTCGATCTCGGCGCGGTTGCGGGCGGCGGTCTCGTCGAGCAGGGTCGCGGCGCGGCGTTCGTTGCGCTTGCTGCGCAGATGCATGCCGAGGCCGGCAAGGCCCGTCACCAGCAAACCGAGGGTGACGAAGATCGGCGCGCCGGTCAGGTGAGCCAGCCCGGCCAACACCGCGATTGCGACGACGGTCAGGAAAGGCAAGCCTTCGGGATTGGCCGGGGGGAGCACGGGCGCCAGCGGCGGCGGGGCGACAAGCTGCCGCTTCGGCGCGTCGGGGCCTGGCCCGCCCACGCCTTCGGCACTCTGCGCCGCCTTGATGCCGGATTCCGCGATCATGCGGAAAGCCTTGCCACAGAGAGATTATGGAAGGCTGCGGCGGATCGTTCGAATTTTAACAGTCGCGCCGTTTTTGCCCTATCCGCGGCTCACATATCGACCACGACGCGGCCCCTGATCCTGCCGTCGACGATGTCGCGCGCGGCGTCGATTATGCCGTCAAAACCGATGGTCCTGGACAGCGTCGCGAGTTTCCTGTGGTCGAGATCGGTGCCGATGCGACGCCACGCCTCGAGACGCACCGCCTTCGGCGCCATCACCGAATCGATGCCGAGCAGCGAGACGCCGCGCAGGATGAAGGGAGCGACGCTTGCCGGCAGGTCCATGCCGCCGGCAAGCCCGCAGGCGGCCACCGCTCCGCCATAGGCGGTCATCGACAGGACATTGGCGAGCGTGTGGCTGCCGACCGCATCGACGCCGCCGGCCCAGCGCTCCTTGGCGAGCGGCTTTGCCGGCTGCGTGAGCTCGTCGCGCGAGATCACCTCGGCGGCGCCGAGGTCGATCAGATAGGGGCTTTCGGCATTGCGGCCGGTCGAAGCGATGACATGGTAGCCGAGGCTGGAGAGGATCGAGACTGCGACCGAGCCGACGCCGCCGGCCGCACCGGTCACCACGACCGGGCCGCGATCCGGCACGATGCCATGCCGCTCGAGCGCCATGACGCTGAGCATGGCGGTGTAGCCGGCGGTGCCGACCGCCATCGCATCATGCGGGCTCATGCCCTCCGGCAGCGGCACCAGCCAGTCGCCGTTGACACGGGCGCGGCCGGCAAAGGCGCCGAAATGCGTCTCGCCGACGCCCCAGCCGTTGAGGATGACCTTGTCACCCTTGCGCCAGTCGGCATGCGAGGAGGAGATGACGGTGCCGGCGAAATCGATTCCCGGCACCAGCGGCCAGCGGCGGATGACCGGCGCCTTGCCGGTGATGGCCAGCCCATCCTTGTAGTTCACGGTCGTCGCCTCGACCGCGACGGTGACGTCGCCCTCCATCAGGTCGGCTTCGGTGAGGTCGGTGACGGCGACCGACTGCTTCTTGTCGGCGTCGCGCGAAACGAGGATGGCTTTGAAGGTATCGGACACGTTCTTCTCCCGGCTGTGCGGTGCTCGGACTGTGCGGCGACGGCCGCGCGAGGTCAATCTTGCGAGGTCTTGGGCTGGCGCCGCCAGCCGATCAATTCATCGAAGAGGACCAGCGCGGCGCCGACCGAGATGAAGGCATCGGCCAGGTTGAAGACGGCGAAGGACCAGACCGGCGTGTGGAACAAAATGTAGTCGATGACATGGCCGTAGGCGACGCGGTCGATGACATTGCCCACCGCGCCGCCGATGATCAGCGCGAAGCCGGTCCGGGCAACCGCGTGGCCCGCCGGCGTGCGGGTTGCGAGGTAGAGCACGAAGGCGACGACGAGAACGGCAATCACCACCAGGCCGGTATCGCCGAAGGACTGGAACATCGAGAAGGCGATGCCGGTGTTGTAAGTGCGGAACAGCGCCAGGAAGGGCAGGAGATCGACCTTCTCCTGGAAGGTGAGGCCGCTTTTCACCAGGTGCTTGATCCACTGGTCGAGCGCGATGGCGACGACGACCAGCAGGGCGTAGGGGGACCACGACTTCACGGTTTGATGCCCTCTTGTTTGACCATGACCCTGTCCGAATACCGGACGCCATTTCTTGGCATCATGGGTCTAGTCCGGGCCCAGCTTCAGCGCGGCGCGCCGGATCTCGAACAGCATGATGCCGGTGGCGACCGCCAGATTGAGTGAATCGGCGCGGCCGGCCTGCGGAATCCTGAGCAGACGGTCGCAGCTCTCGGCCAGGCTGTCGGGCAGGCCCTGCTGCTCGTTGCCCATCAAGAGCAGCACCGGCCCCCTGGTAAAATCGACCGAACGGTAATCGACCGCGCCCTTCAGATGGGTGCCGGCGACGAGGCCCGGAAAGCCCTTGCGCCAGGCCAGAAAAGCCTCCGGCGTCGCCCTGGCGACCGGCACGGCGAAGATCGAGCCCATGGTGGCGCGCACGGTCTCGACGGAAAAGGGATCGGTGGTCTCGCCGACCAGGATGACGCCCTTGGCGCCGACGGCATCGACGGTGCGGATGACGGTGCCGAGATTGCCGGGATCGCGCACCCGGTCGAGCGCCACCCAGACGTCGCCATCCGTGGCGCGAATGTCCCTCAGTGGCAGCACCTTCTGGGCAAAGACGCCGACCACCATTTGCGGGTTGTCGCGGCGGGTGATCGCCGCCAGCACCTTTTCCGAGACTTCGAGCACGGTGCCGCCGGCGGCGACGGTGCGCGCCGCGACCTTCTCCACAGCCGCATTGCCACGTCCGGCCTTGGCGAAAACCAGCGTGCGGATATGCCAGCCGAGATCGAGCGCGTCGATGACCAGCTTCAGGCCTTCGGCCATGAAGGCGTTCTGCTGGTCGCGGAACTTCTTCAGCGCCAGGGCCTTGATGTCCTTGACCAGCGGATTGGCGAGGCTGGTGACCTCCTTCACCTGGCCGACGGCGCGGGAGCTCTCATAAGCGTTCATTCAGGCCACCCAGCGCGAGAACAGCGAGGTCGACAGCGCGCGGCCGGCGGATTTCTCGCGGATGATCAGCTCGCCCGATTCGACCGTGCCGCCCATGCCGGCGAAGGTGTCGCGCATCAGGGCATGGATGGCGAAGAATGAAGCGCGGATCGAATAGGCGGTGAGCACAACGGCGAGCGGCTTCGGCGTCAGGATTGAGCGGCAGAGGTCGGTCAATCCGGGCAGGTCGTCGAACAATTGCCAGACCTCGCCCTTCGGGCCGCGGCCATAGGCGGGCGGGTCGAACAGGACGATGTCGTAGCGGCTGCCGCGGCGCTCCTCGCGCTCGGCGAACTTCACGGCGTCCTCGACGATCCAGCGGATCGGCTTGCTGGCGAGCCCGGCCATCTCCTGGTTTTCCCGGGCCCAGCCGATGGCCTTTTTGGACGCATCGACATGGGTGACCTCGGCGCCGGCGCGGGCTGCCACCAGCGATGCGAGCCCGGTATAGCCGAAGAGATTCAGTACCTTGACCGGCCGTCTGGCCGCCATGATCAGCCCGGCCATGTGATCCCAGTGGGAGGCCTGTTCGGGAAAGACGCCGACATGGCGAAACGAGGTGAAGCGGCCAAGATAGTCGATGCCGTCATGCTTCATCGGCCAGGTTTCGCCGAGCGGCGTTTTCGGGAAGCGCCAGCGGCCGATGCCCTCCTCGTCGATGTCGCCGGTGAAGATGGCGTCCGCGCGCTCCCAGTCTCTGGCCGGCAGCGTCCGCTGCCAGATCGCCTGGCCCTCCGGCCGCACGATGCGATAGGGGCCGTACTGCTCCAGCTTCTGTCCGGCGCCGCTGTCCAGCAGGGCGTAGTCGGCATTGGGCGCCACTTCGAGGATCAGTGGCAGCCGCTCGGCCGGCAGCGCGCCCTCGCGGCGCGCAAGGACGCGCGGCGCGGATTTGGGTTCGGGGCGGCCCTGTGGCTCCTGCCTCGTTGCCGCGCCGGCCTCGCGGGGATGCGATTGGGCGGCATTGGCTTTGGCGGGCTGGCGCGGACGGTTGTCGCGGTTTCGATCGCGAAAGGATTTCAAGAACACTCTCCGGAACGGCAGGCCGCTTTTGACATAGGGCCATCGGCGGCGCAACAAAATGGTCCGACGTCCGTGATGGACCTTAGCGGGGGAAACGGGCAAATCTGGGCCATGTCCCGCTCCGAACGCCTGCTCGACCTGATCCAGATCCTGCGCCGCCACCGCCGGCCGGTGAGCGGGCGCACGCTCGCGGGCGAAATGGGCGTCTCGATCCGCACGCTCTACCGCGACATCGCAACGCTGCAGGGGCAGGGCGCGCCGATCGAGGGCGAGGCGGGGCTGGGCTATGTGCTGAAGCCTGGCTTCATGCTGCCGCCGCTGATGTTCACCGACGAGGAGATCGAGGCCGTCGTGCTCGGGTCGCGTTGGGTCGCCAAGCAGCCGGACAAGCGGCTTTCGGCCGCCGCGACCGATGCGCTGGCCAAAATCGCGGCCGTGCTGCCGGATGACCTGCGCGAGGATCTCGACGCCACCGCGCTGCTCGTCGGGCCAGGCGCCGAGGCCACCGAAGGCATCGACCTTGGCCTGGTGCGCCTGGCCATCCGCAACGAACGCAAGCTCGGGTTCCTCTATCGGGATGGCGCAGGCGCCCAGTCCAAGCGCATGGTCTGGCCCTTCGCGATCGGCTTCTTCGACAAGGTGCGGGTGATGGTCGCCTGGTGCGAGACGCGGCAGGATTTTCGCCATTTCCGCGCCGATCGCATGTCCGGCCTCAACGCCACCGATGTGCGCTATCCGCGCCGGCGCCAGTCGCTGCTCAAGGAGTGGCGGGCAACGCTCGACACGCCGCAAGCGGGTCGGGATGCGTCGAAAGGCACCGGCCGCTGATGGCTGCTGCCAGAATCTGACAGTGGTGGTGCGTAAGGTCCTCCAATCGCAGACACGTTGGAGAACAGCAATGAACACCCCCAATTTCGTCATCCTCTATGTCGACAGCCCGGAGCGGAGCGGCGCCTTCTACAGCGCGCTGCTCGGGCGGCAGCCGGTCGAGGCGTCGCCGACCTTCGTGCTGTTCGTGCTCGACGACGGCTTCAAGCTCGGCCTGTGGTCGCGCCACACGGTGGAGCCGGCAGCGGCGGCCGCCGCGGGCGGCGGAGCCGAGCTTGTCTTCGCGCAGGACACGCCGGCGGCGGTCGACGCCGTCCACCGGGACTGGGCGGGGCGCGGCCTGAACATCGTGCAGGCGCCGACCGACATGGATTTCGGCCGCACCTTCGTCGCGCTCGATCCCGACAATCACCGGCTACGCGTCTATTGGCTGAACGACGGGGACCAGGCGTGAGCGCGCACTGGATCGCCGTCGCCTCGGCCGCGCATGTCAGGCTCGGCCGCGCGGGCGGCTTCATGCAGGTCAATCATGGCAGACTGGCGCCGCTGCGCCGCATCAGGCCCGGCGATGGCATCGCCTACTATTCGCCGAACACGGTCCTCGGCGAAAAGGACGGCCTGCAGTCATTCACGGCAATCGGCACCGTGCGTGACGGCGGGCCCTATCAGGGCGATATGGGTGGCGGCTTCACGCCGTTCCGGCGCGATGTCGATTGGGCGCGGGCGGAGGAAGTGCCGATCAAGCCGCTGCTCGACAGGCTGAACTTCACGGCGGGCAAGGTGAAGTGGGGCTATCAGCTGCGCTTCGGCCTGTTCGAGATCGACGAGCACGATTTTCGGCTGATTGCCGAGGCGATGGGTGTCAAGGCCATCGAGGCTGCCTGAGGTCCGCAGCGGCTCCGGAATGGCCACTGGTGACAAGGCTGCTGACGCCAAGCTGTCAGCAGCCTCGTGCGAGAAGCGCATCGTCACCTGATCCGCAGCGCTCGCTCCAAGGAGAACAATATGGACTTCGTCTCGATCCGCATCATCACCGACCAGATCAAGCCTCTGGTGGCATTTTACGAGGCGATCACCGGCTTGACGGCAACCTGGTTCACTCCGGATTTCGCCGAACTGGCAACCGCCTCCTGCACGCTGGCGATCGGTAGCACGCGCACCCTGGCGCTGTTTGGAGCGGATGTGGCGGAGCCGGCCGCCAATCGTTCGGCAATCATCGAGTTTCGCGTTGCCGATGTCGACGCGGACTATCGCAGGCTGACGGAGACGATCGGCGACTTCGTGCAGACGCCGACGACGATGCCATGGGGAAACCGATCGCTGCTGCTGCGCGATCCCGACGGCAATCTGGTGAATTTCTTCACTCCGGTCAGCGCCGAAGCGATCAGGAAGTTCGATCGCAGGGCCGTGGCGCCGGCAGACGCTATCGCTTGAGCGCGTTGTAGACGGCTATGCCGGCGGCAAGGTCCTCGAGCGCGGCGCCGACCGACTTGAACAGGGTGATCTCGCCGTCGCTTTGCCGCCCGGCCTTCTCGCCGCGCGCCAGCTCATGCAGGTCGGCAATGATGGCATCCGGCTTCAGCACGCCGGCGGCGAGCGGCTGGACAATGTCGCCCGCTTCCTTGGTGGCGCCGGCGCGGGTGTCGACAAAGACGCGGGCGCGCCGGATGGCGTCGTCGTCGCTCTCGCGCATCGTCGGCGTGAAGCCGCCGACAAGGTCGACATGGGCGCCCGGCTTCAACAACGCGCCCCTGACCAGCGGCTGGGTGGTTATCGTCGCCGAGGAGACGATATCAGCCTCCGAAAGCTCGGCGTCGAGGTCTTCGGCGGCGCTGGCCGGCAGCCCCTCGGCGCGCAAGCCGGCGGCGACCTTTTCGGCATTGGCCGGGGTCCGGTTCCAGATGCGAATGGCAGTGATCGGCCGTACCGCCGAATGGGCCTTGGCAAGGAAGGTCGAAAGCGCCCCGGCGCCGACGATCAGCAGCCGCGAGGCGTCCTTGCGGGCGAGGTAGGAGGCGGCAAGCGCCGAGGCGCAAGCGGTGCGCCATTGCGTCAGCCGCTGGCCGTCGATCAGCGCTTCCGGCTCACCGGTCGTTCCGTCGAGCAGCAGGTAAAGACCCATCACGGCCGGCTTGCCGATGGCGTTGTTGTCGGGCGAGACGGTGACGATCTTGACGCCGATATGGCCACCCGCCGAGGTGCCGGCGGCGTTGAAGTCGGTCCAGGCCGGCATCAACAGCAGCGTCGAGGCCTCGCCGTCGGGACGTTCGACGGTGTGATGATGGCGGACCGGCTGCACGGCGCCGTCACGGAAAGCAGTGCGCAGCGTCTCGACCAGCCCGGGAAAGGTCAGCGCCTGGTCGACCTCGGCGGCCGAAATGGTCAGCATGAAAGACTCCGTGCAGTGAGGGCGCCCGCGAAACGGAAATTCTTGCGGCATCCCTGGCGCGCGCCCTGAAGGGACACGCGGCGTTGCAATGCTTCAGGCCGTCGGCTTCGGCAGGGCCGGGCCCTGCGGCGCCTGCGGAGCGCGGCTAACCGCCTGGCGCAGGTTCTCGGCCTCGACGCCGCGCTGGCGCGCCAGCTTGCGATAACGGCCCTGCTTGACCCAGGTCGCCATGCTGCCGACGATCATGCCGACGGCGAGAGCCAGGAACAGGAAGATGAAAAGCGGCAGCTTCAGCGTCAGCGCCGGATTGCCGGGATTGAACGGGTCGAGCGTGAAGGCGACCGGCTCGCGGTTGGCGACGGCCAGCGCGATCAGGATGATGGCCAGCGGCACGAAGACAACGACGAGCATGAAGCGGTTAAACATCTGATTTCCTGTCGAAAGCAGGCCTGTCGGAAGGCCGGCGCATGAATTACGCGCCTATTTGCCGCCGTTAAGCCTTTCGCGCAATTCCTTGCCGGTCTTGAAGAACGGCACCCACTTCTCCTCGACCTCGACGGATTCGCCGGTGCGCGGGTTGCGGCCGGTGCGGGCGGGCCGGTTTTTCACCGAAAAGGCGCCGAAACCGCGCAGCTCGACCCGATTGCCCTCGGCAAGGGCGTCGGTGATCTCGTCGAAGATCGCGCCGACGATGTTTTCGACGTCGCGCAGGAAAAGATGCGGATTGCGTGTGGCAATAATTTGCACAAGCTCGGATTTGATCATGAGAACGGCTCCCCTGAAAGCACTTCAGTCAAATTATGAGGATGATTTTATTTGCTTTTTCGCTCGTCCCAAACGGCTCGTCAAGGGTGCCAGACCGAAACGAGACCGTCAAGAAACAAGCGGTCCGCTCCAATTTCGTGAATGACGTCGCCGCCGGCGTCGGGAAGGCCGAGCGCGCCGGCGATGGTTTTCGCCATTGTCTTTGAGAACAGGAAGCCGCCGTGCCGTTCGGTGTCCTTCCACTCCACCACCTTGAGCTTGGCGTCGACGCCCTTGGTCGCCAGCCAGCCGATCGCCTCGGTCTCGCCGCCGACGGCGTCGATCAGATGGTTGGCGAGCGCCTGCCTGCCGGTGAAGATCGAGCCGTCGGCAAGCGCCAGCGCCTGCTCGTGGGTCATCTTGCGGCGGTCGGCGACGATGCCGACGAACCAGTCATAGCTGTCGAGGATGAGCTTGCGGACCATGGCGCGCTCGTCCTCATTGGTCGGCTTGAAGGGCGAGGGCGAGGCCTTCAGCGGCGAGGATTTCACCTCCTCGAGCTTGATGCCGAGCTTGTCCATCAGGCCGCTGACGTCCGGATACTGGATAAGCACGCCGATCGAGCCGACGATCGAGGATTTGCGCGCGACGATATGGTCGGCCGCGCTTGCAATCATGTAGCCGGCGGACGCGGCGAGCGTGCCGACTTCCGCCACGACGGGCTTGTCGCCGGCGAGCTTGCGCACTGCCTCGAAGATCGATTCACCGCCGACGGTGGTGCCGCCGGGCGAGTCGATCGACAGGATGACGCCCTTCACCCTCGGGGATTCGCGGATGGTCTCCAGCCGCTTGATGAGCTCCTCATCTTCGGTGATGGTGCCTTCGATCCGGACCTTGGCAATATGGTCGACGGCCGAGCCGCTGAAGTCGTCGCGATAGACCCAGGTCGACAGGGCGATCAACGCGATGGCCGCGACGACGAGCGCGGCAACACGCCAGAACGTCACTTTGCGGCGCAAACGGCGGCGGTCGATCAGATCATCGGCTCTCATTGCCATGGTCAGCCTCTCGGTCGGTGGGAAGAGTTGCTTTTAAAGCAAGCGTCCGCGCCCGGCTACCGTTTCCTGGCGGGGTTGCGTCAAAGCGTCCGCGCGGCGCGAGGCGGTGCTTCATGAAAAATTAACGCCGCTCGTCCGTATCTGCTATGAAGTGCGGAAATTGCGTCGACTTCACTTCCGTTTGTACAACGGCAGCCGTCACATTTTTGCGGTTTTCCTCCGCTTGTGCTTGCTTACGGGGGCCGACATCCCACCTATAGGCGGTGATTTGGCGGGGCAAGGGTTTATTAGAATTTAGTCATGCTAGCGCGATCGAACGAAACGACCAATGCCGAGACGGCTTTGGCGCCAGCGGCGCCAGCCGGCACGCGCGGTGATGCGTTCGACCGCGCGCAGCGGCATTCGCGCCGGGTGCGCGTGCTGAAATTCGCGGTGCCGCTGCTTGCAGCTGGCATCGCCATCGCCTTTCCGGTCTATTCCTATCTTGCCGCCCCGGTTTCGATCTCGGTGCAGGCCGAAGGCAGCGCCTTCGCCGACGGCAAGCTGGTGATGGCCAACCCCAAGCTCAACGGCTTCACCAAGCAGAAGCTGCCCTATTCGCTGACGGCGCTGCGCGCCATCCAGGACGTCGGCAAGCAAGGCATCATCGATCTTGAAGGGATCAACGCCAAATTGCCGTTGACATCGGACAATGTGGCGACCGTCAACGCCACGCGCGGCGTCTACAACCGCGACGGCAACACGATGAGCCTGACCAGCGACATTACGGTGACGACGACCGACGGCATCGAGGCCAAGCTCAAATCGGTCTTCCTCGACATGGGCAAAGGCACTATGAAGACGGATGATCCGGTCGATGTCAGCCGTGGCGGCTCGCGGATCACGGCGGATTCGATGGCGGTCCAGGACAATGGCAAGGTCCTGGTCTTCGAGAGCAAGGTGCGCGTCAACATCGATCCCGCCAGCTTGAAGGCGGCAGAGCAACAGGGCGGAGAATCGAATGCGTCGCAATAGTATGGCACGGCTTTTGAGCGCGGCTTCGGTGCTGCTGCTGCTCGGCGCGTCGCCGTCGCTTGCCCAGTCCGGCACGACCAGCCAGGTCTCGGGCCTCAAGCTTTCCGGCGATCAGCCGATCCAGATCGAGAGCGACAAGCTCGAGGTTCGCCAGGCCGACAGCGTCGCCGTGTTCAGCGGCAATGTCACCGTGACGCAAGGGCCGACCACGCTCAAGGCCGGCAAGATGACGGTCTACTATGTCAAGGATCCCAATGCCGCCAAGGGCGCCGCCGCCGGCGCGTCGGCGATGACCGGCTCGGCCAACATCGACCACCTTGTGGTCGACAACAAGGTCTACATCAAGTCGAACGACCAGATCGCCACCGGCGACAATGGCACGTTCGACATGAAGAGCCAGGTGCTCGTGCTTTCCGGCAAGGAAGTGGTGCTGTCGCAGGGCCCCAACGTGCTCAAGGGCTGCAAGCTCACCGTGCAGATGAAGAGCGGCCTCGCCCAGGTCGACGGCTGTGGCGGGCGCGTCATCATGTCGATGACGCCGCCGCCGAAGTCGGGAGCGCCGAAGCAATAATGGCCGGCGTATCGTCGCTGCTGGCTCGCCTTCCGGGGCGGGCCGCCGGCAAACCAGCGGCGCCGGCAACGGTTTCCGCCGATTCCGCCAAGTTCAAGGGCACCTTGATCGCCAAGGGCCTGACCAAGAGCTACAAGGGCCGCAAGGTCGTCAGCGGCGTGACGCTTGGCGTGCGCGCCGGCGAGGCGGTCGGGCTGCTCGGCCCCAACGGCGCCGGCAAGACGACCTGTTTCTATATGGTCACCGGGCTGGTGCCGGTGGACGAAGGCACGATCGAGATCGACGGCTTCGACGTCACTTCGATGCCGATGTACCGCCGCGCCCGGCTCGGCATCGGCTACCTGCCGCAGGAGGCCTCGATCTTCCGGGGCTTGAGCGTCGAACAGAACATCCGCGCCGTGCTCGAAGTGGTCGAGAAGAGCCGCAAGGCACGCGAGCGCAGCCTCGACGAGCTGCTCGAGGAATTCCACATCAGCCATCTGCGCAAGGCGCCCTCGCTGTCGCTGTCCGGTGGCGAGAGGCGGCGTCTCGAGATCGCACGCGCGCTCGCCACGCGCCCGGCCTATATGCTGCTCGACGAGCCTTTCGCCGGCATCGACCCGATCGCGGTGGCCGATATCCAGCAGCTGGTGCGGCACCTGACCGCGCGCGGCATCGGCGTGCTGATCACCGATCACAATGTGCGCGAGACGCTCGGCCTGATCGACCGCGCCTACATCATCCACGCCGGCCAGGTGCTGACGCATGGCCGCGCCGACGAGATCGTCGCCAATGCCGATGTGCGGCGGCTTTATCTCGGCGAGGGTTTTACCCTCTAAACAGGAAATCCAGCTCCCGACGCAATTTTTCGGCGATTTTTGGGATTCTTGTCCGATTTTTGCCTGAAATAACGCTCCGGTAAGCGCGTTTTGCTACCGTTTCCCTTGACAAGCAAAAGCCGGGCCAGTTTGTTTGTCCCGGTCGGAAAAACTCGTTCCGGCATGTCCTGTGCGTAGAGGCGTTTGAAAACCAACCATGGCGCTGGCGGCGAAATTACAGCTACGGCAGTCCCAGTCGCTGGTGATGACGCCGCAACTGATGCAGTCGATCCGGCTGCTGCAGCTCACCCATGTCGAGCTCGAGCGCTTCATTGATGACGAGATCGAGCGCAACCCGCTCTTGGAGCGCGCCGAGCCGCAGGACGACGCGGCGAGCGACCTGGCGCAGAAGAGCGATGCCGCGCCGGAAACCGCCGCCGACGGCGACTGGTTCGAAGCCGAGACCGAATGGAGCGCCGAAGCGATCTCGGACAAGCTCGATTCCTCGCTGGAGAATCTCTTTCCCGACGATCCCGGCACCAGCGAGCGGCTCGGTCCGGATCTCAGCGCGCAATGGAAATCGGCTTCCGGCAGCGGCATGGGCGCGTCCTCGCCCGAAGGTTTCGATGTCGGCGACATGGCCGCCAGCGCGATCACGCTGCGCGAACATGTCGGCGAGCAGATCGCGCTCGCCTTCGCCGACCCGGCGGCGCGGCTGATTGCCGGGGAGCTTGCCGATGGCCTCGATGAAGCCGGCTATCTGCGCGCCGACATGGCCGAGATCGCGGCTCGCCTCGGCGCCAGCGAAGCGGCGGTGGCCAAGGTGCTGGTGATCTGCCAGACGTTCGAACCCGCCGGCCTGTTTGCCCGCGACCTCGCCGAATGCCTGTCGCTGCAGCTTGCCGTGCGCGACCGGCTCGATCCGGCGATGCGGGCGCTGGTCGCCAACCTCGAGCTGCTGGCGCGGCGCGATTTCCAGACGCTGAAGCGGATCTGCGGGGTCGACGAGGAGGATCTGCTCGACATGCTGGCCGAGATCCGGGCCCTCGATCCGCGGCCCGGAATGGCGTTTTCGGGCGGCGCCAGCGACGCCATCGTCGCCGATGTCGAGGTGCGGGCCGCCAACGACGGCAGCTGGGCAGTCGAGCTCAATGCCGAGACGCTGCCGCGCGTCCTGGTCGACAATGTCTATTTCGCCAGGGTTTCGGGCCACGCGAAGGACCAGGCGGAGAAGGACTTCCTGGCCGAGTGCCTGCAGAGCGCCAACTGGCTGACGCGCAGCCTCGACCAGCGGGCCAAGACCATCCTCAAGGTCGCTTCGGAGATCGTTCGCCAGCAGGACGCCTTCCTGGTCCATGGCGTGCGCCACCTCAAGCCGCTCAATCTGCGTACGGTGGCCGATGCCATCGGCATGCACGAATCGACGGTGAGCCGGGTCACGGCCAACAAATACATGCTGACACCGCGCGGCGTGTTCGAACTGCGCTATTTCTTCACCGCTTCCATCGCCTCGGCGGGCGGCGGCGAGGCGCATTCCTCGGAAGCGGTGCGCGACCGCATCAAGCAATTGATCGATGAGGAAAAGCCTGTCGACGTGCTCTCCGACGACGCCATCGTCGACATGCTGCGGGAAAGCGGCGTCGACATCGCCCGTCGTACAGTCGCCAAATACCGGGAAGGCATGAATATTCCGTCCTCGGTGCAGCGGCGGCGTGAAAAGCGGGCTATCGCCAGCGCCGGGCGCTGACCGCACCGTCAAACGGCCGCGGCGCGGATTTCCACAGTTTTCGAGCTTCATTGACAAGCCGCAATGAAGTGTCTAGAAGCCCGCCCGCATGAGGCGGGCCTGAAACCCGCAAGCGGATGGGTCCGTCACAGCGAAGGCCTCGCGACGGCCAGAAGGCAACTTGTGATCAACCGGAAAGTTCGGATTTAAAATCGGCGCGAGCGCCGCCGCAAAGCTTGTGCGCGCGGACCACGAGTATAAACTCGGGACAGTTTGAAGCCTGAGTAGGGAAGGTCAGTTTTCAGATGAAACTGCGCATTTCGGGAAAACACATGGACATCGGCGATGCGTTCCGTACGCGCATCAACGACCGTGTCGGCGAGGCGATCGGGAAATATTTCGATCGCGGTTTTTCAGGGCATGTCACGGTCATCAAATCGGGGTCGCGCTTTTCGGCCGACTGCATGATCCGGCTCGATTCCGGCGCCTCATTGCAGGCGACGGGCGACGCACAGGACCCCACGCTTGCCTTCGAGGCGGCGGCTGATCGCCTCGAAACCCGCCTGCGGCGCTACAAGCGCCGCCTGAAATCGCACAATTCCGGCAACGGCAATGGCGAGCCAACCGACATCGCCTATACGGTGATGGCGCCTCTCGCCGACGACGACGAGGAGATTCCGGAGAATTTCGCTCCGGCGGTCGTCGCCGAATCGACCATGACGCTGCGCACCATGTCGGTGGCGTCCGCCGTCATCGAGCTCGACACCAAGGACAGCCCGGTCTTCGTGTTCCGCAACGCCGGAAACGAGCATCTCAACATCGTCTACCGCCGGCCGGATGGGAACATCGGCTGGATCGACCCGTCCACGACCAAAGTCGCACAGGGATAGCAGCCAGCCGCGCGAGGGGGCGAGGACTGGCTGCGGCGGGCGAACAAGGGATTTTTCAGGCATGGATCTTAGCGATCTGATCAACGTTCCGGCGATCATGCCGGCGTTGAAGGCGAACTCCAAGAAACAGCTGCTGCAATTGCTGTCTGAGAGGGCGGCGGCGATTTCGGGCATTCCGGAGCGGGAGGTGTTCGACACCATCCTGCAGCGCGAGCGGCTGGGTTCGACCGGAGTCGGCAACGGCATCGCCATTCCGCATGGCAAGCTCGCCGGGGTGAAGCGGATCGCCGGCGTCTTCGCCCGGCTGGAAACGCCGGTCGATTTCGAGGCGCTGGACGACCAGCCGGTCGACCTGGTGTTCCTGCTGCTTGCACCGGAGGGTGCTGGCGCCGACCATCTCAAGGCGTTGTCGCGCATCGCGCGCGTGCTGCGCGACGCCGACACCGTGGCCAAGATCAGGGGTACGCGCGATGCGGTGGCGATCCACGCGCTGTTGTCGGACACGCAGGCCTCGCACGCGGCCTGAAGCTCTTTTCGGGATTAAAACCTTCGGAGGGCCGCCAAAAGCGGCCCTTTCCATTTGGACCCTGACAGACCGCCGTCAGTGAATGGCGACGGTGGTCAGGTCGTTCTCCAGCGCGCCAGCCAGCGCCCGGTCGCGGGCGTCGGACAGCAGGATCGGCTGGCCATTGGCCGCAAACAGCGCCCACAGCTCCATGCCGGGGGCGATTTCGTCGAGGCCGGGGAAGCGGCCGCGCAAATCGTCGCTCGAGACTTTCCGGAGATAGGCGACCGAGCCTTCGCCGAGATGGGCGAATTCGCCGCTGGTCATGGTCGAGGTTTCGTCGGTTCTGGTCATTTCAAGCCTCCTTGGCGCGAGGACGCCGTCCAAGGCCGCCCCGCATGAGAGCCATTAGAGCGCCGTGCGTCCAGTTGGACGCACAAAGGACGCTCTAACTTCAAGTCTGCTGCATCGTGCTTTCGGAAAATCGATTCCAATTTTCCGGCCGATGCAGTGGTAAAAATCAGTCTTTCACCGATATGTTTATTTTCCGTACCAGCCGCTCGACCTCCGGCCGATCGAGATCGATCGACAACAGGCCGTTCTTCAGCTCCGCCGCGATCACCCGCATGCCGTCGGCCAGCACGAAACAGCGCTGGAACTGGCGCGCGGCAATGCCGCGGTGAAGGAATTCGCGCTCGGTATCGTCGGTCTGACGGCCGCGCACGATCAACTGGTTCTCCTCCGTCGTGACATCGAGGTCGCTTTCGGCGAAGCCGGCGACGGCGAGCGTGATGCGCAGCCTTTCGGCCATGCCGTCGGCGCCGCTGAGGCGCTCGATGTTGTAAGGAGGATAGCTGTCACCGGACTTCGCCAGACGCTCGAGCGTCTTTTCCATGGTGTCGAAGCCCAGGAGAAGCGGGCTCGAAAAGGGCGTCATTCGGCTCATGTTACAGTGTCCTCTGGAGAGCGACATAAACTGGAAAAACCCGGATGGCATTTTTCCCGATTGTCTTGATATGGTCCGCCGCGCGGACAAGTTCAAGCCATCACAAACCCCGCCCCAAAACCCCGCGCAAAAGACTCCCAGAAGGAATTGAAATGCCGCAGTCACGCAAGATCATCATCGACACGGATCCCGGCCAGGACGATGCCGTCGCCATTTTGCTGGCGCTCGGCAGCGCCGAGCTGGAGATCGTCGGCATCACCGCCGTTGCCGGCAACGTGCCGCTGAATCTGACCGAGAAGAACGCCCGCAAGATCTGCGAGCTGGCCGGCCGGCCCGATATCAAGGTCTATGCCGGCGCCATCCGGCCGCTGGCGCGCCAGCTCGTCACCGCCGAGGAAGTGCATGGCAAGACCGGCCTCAACGGCCCGCAACTGCCCGATCCGACGATGCCGCTGCAGGATCAGTACGCCGTCGATTTCATCGTCGAGACGCTGATGAGCGAAGACAGCGGCACGATCACGCTCTGCCCGCTCGGACCGCTCACCAACATCGCGCTGGCGCTGATCCGCGAGCCGCGGATCGCGCCGCGCATCAAGGAAATCGTGCTGATGGGCGGCGGTTTCTTCGAGGGCGGCAACGTCACCCCGACCGCCGAGTTCAACATCTATGTCGACCCGCACGCCGCCGACGTCGTCTTCAAATCCGGCGTTCCTATCGTGATGATGCCGCTCGACGTCACCCACAAGGCATTGACCACGGCCAAGCGCACGCAGGCTTTCCGCGACCTCGGCACCAGGGTGGGCATCGCCACGTCGGAGATGCTGGAGTTCTTCGAGCGTTTCGACGAGGAGAAGTACGGCACCGATGGCGGGCCGCTGCACGATCCGTGCGTGATCGCCTATCTCATCAAGCCCGAGCTGTTCAAGGGCCGCAATTGCAATGTCAGCGTCGAGACCTCTTCCGAGCTCACCATGGGCATGACGGTGATCGACTGGTGGGGCGTGACCAAGCGGGAAACGAACGCCATGGTGATGCGCGACATCGACCATGACGCGTTTTTCGCGCTGCTGGTCGAGAGGCTGGGGCGGCTCTGAAAGCTTCCTTCTCCCCGTTTAGGTGGAGAAGGTGCCGGCAGGCGGATGAGGGGCGGCGCGAATGTCGGTGTTTTGCCTGCAACCTGGCGCTGCCCCTAACCCGGTCGCTTCGCGACCAACCTCTCCGCGTAAGCGGGGCGAGGGAAGGTAGGCGCTACTTCGCCTTCGAGAACGCCAGCCAGAGGCCGCCGCCGACCAGGAAGCTGCCGCTGATGCGGGACATCAGCTTGATGCGGCTGGCCGACAGCAGCCGGCCGGCGCGGCCGGCGGCAAGCGCGTAGGTGGAATCCGACATCGCGGCGAAAACCATCGCGGTGAGACCCATCACCACGATCTGCAGCGTGTAGTTGCCCTGCGGCGCGATGAACTGCGGGAAGAAGGCACCGAAGAAGACCAGCGTCTTCGGATTGCTGATCGCCACCAGGAAACCCTGCAGGAAGAAGCCGCCGCGCGGCTTCCTGGCCGAGCCGTCAGGGTTCAGCGTGCCTTTCGAACGGAACATCTGCACGCCCATCCAGATCAGATAGGCGGCGCCGATCAGCCTGACCCATTCGAACCAGTGCCCCATGCCGGCGATCAGCGTGTTGAGGCCGATGCCGACGATGGCGATCATGATGGCGAGGCCGGCCTGGGTGCCGGCGACATTGGCAAGGCCGGCACGCGAGCCGTGGCGGATGCTGTTGGCGATGATCAGCGTGACGGTCGGGCCGGGCACCAGGATGATGACGATGCAGGCGACGACATAGGTGGCGTAGAGTTCCAGCGACATGGTCTTCCCTCAAGCAGGATGGCGCCGATCCGGCGGCGGCCGAACGCGATCAATGCACGGCGCCGAGGCCGGCGCAAGCGCCAGCCTGCCGCCACAGGCGGTCCTCAGCTTGCCCCTGCCTGCCAGGGCAAGGTCGCCTCGTAGGCCGCGCCGGCCTTGAGCACAGCGAGGTCACCGCGTGGCCTCCCGATCAGTTGCATGCCCATCGGCCGGCCCTTGCCGTCGAAGCCGACGGGTACGTTGAGCGCCGGACAGCCGCCGAGCGTGGCGAAGGCGGAGACCTGCATCCAGCGATGGTAGCTGTCCATGGCGCGCCCGGCCACTTCGCGCGGCCAGCGGGTGGCGACCTCGAAGGGAAAGACCTGCGCGGTGGGCAGCGCGACGAGGTCGAAGCGATCGAAGATCGACAGCAGCGTCCGGTGCCAGGACGAGCGCCGTACCGTGGCGGCATGGATCTCGGGCGCGGTGAGGCGCATCGCCTGCTCCACTTCCCAAACGGCCTCCGGCTTCAGCAGTTTGCGCCTGGCCGGATCGTCGTAGTGGACCTTGAGCGCGCAGCCGCTGCTCGCCTGGCGCAGCGTGACGAAGGCCTGCCACAGCGCCTCGAAATCGACATGCGGAACCAGCGCTTCGCTGTGGAACGACGCGTCGGCGAAGCGGACGAGCGCGGCCTGGCAAAGGTCGAGGATGCCAGGCTCCATCGGCAAATGGCCGCCGAGATCGCCGAGCCAGGCGATGCGGCCGCCGGTCGCCTTCGTCGACAATCCGTCGAGGAAGGAACCCTGCTTGTCGTACGACAGTGGGGCGCGCGGATGATGGCCGGCCTGTTCGTCAAGCAGCAGGGCGATGTCGCGGACGCTGCGGCCCATTGGCCCTTCGACGCCCATCTGGGCATGGAAGACATCGATGTCCGGCCCGGCCGGGACCAGTCCCTGCGAGGGGCGGAAGCCGTAGACGTTGTTGTAGGCGGCAGGGTTGCGCAACGAGCCGCCGAAGTCGCTGCCGTCGGCGACCGGCAGCATGTCGAGCGCCAGCGCCACCGCAGCGCCGCCGCTCGAGCCGCCGGCGGTGAGAAGCGGATCGAAGGCGTTGAGCGTCGGGCCGAACACGCTGTTGTAGGTGTTGGAGCCAAGTCCGAATTCGGGAACGTTGGTCTTGCCGATGATGATGGCGCCCGCCTTGCGGACGCGCTCGACGAAGAAGTCGTCCTCGCCGGGGACAAAGTCGGCGAAGATCGGCGAGCCGAAAGTGGTCCTCAGGCCCTTGGTCAGCGCCAGGTCCTTGATCGCAATGGGCAGACCGAACAGCGATCCCGCCTTGCCGCCGCGCGCCAGATGGGCGTCGGCCCTGTCGGCTTCGGCGAGGATATCGGCGCGGTCGCGTAGCGACACGATGGCATTGACCAGCGGGTTCACCGCCTCGATGCGGTCGAGGAAGGCGGTGACCACCTCGCGCACCGACAGGCGGCGCTCACGGACTGCGCCGGCCAGCTCCACGGCGGACAGCCGGCAGATATCACCCGCGGGCGGGACGGCATGTCTGGTCGCCGGACGCATGGCCGTCACCCGGCGGCCGACAAGGCGGCGTCGACGTCCTTCGCCAGCGGTATCGCCGGCTGGGCGCCGGGCTTCAGGCAAGCGAGCGAGCCGGCGGCGGCGGCGCGGACGAGCGCCTGTTCGAGTGGCAGGCCCGACGACAGGCCGGCACCGAAATAGCCGCAAAACGTGTCGCCGGCGCCGACCGTATCGACCGGAGTGATCTTCAACGCCGGCACGGTCAGGAAGGTGTCGGGCGTCGCGGCGAGCACGCCGTCGCCACCGAGGGTGACGACAATGGCGCGTCCGGTCTTGCCGGCATAGTCGCGCATCCGCGCCGGGCGGTCGCGGCCGCTGAGCGACAGCACCTCGCCGTAGAGATCGAATTCGGTCTCGTTGGCGACGGCATAGTCGGCCTTGCCCAGAAGCTCGGACGCCTCGGGGCGGAACGGCGCGGTGTTGAGCACGCTGATGGCGCCGGCCGCCCGCGCCGCCTCCAGCGCGGCGTCAACGGTCTGCAAGGGGATCTCGTGCTGCAGCAGCACGACGTCGCCCTTCTTGAGCTGTGCCTTGGCGATATCGCCTGGCAGCACCGAATCATTGGCGCCCGGGACCACGGCGATGACGTTTTCGCCGTCGGCGCCGACCAGGATCAGCGCCGTGCCGGTCGAGGCGAAGCTCTCGCCTATGCCGGAGAGATCGACCTTGCCAGTGAGCAAAGCCAGCGCCTCGGCGGCGAAGCCATCCTTGCCGACGGCGCCGACCATGCTCACCTTGGCGCCGGCGCGCGCGGCGGCCAGCGCCTGGTTGGCACCCTTGCCGCCGGGCGCGGTGGCGAAAGCGGAACCGCGCACCGTCTCGCCAGGCGCTGGCAAGCGGTCGACATTGGCGATGAGGTCGAGGTTGATCGAGCCGACTACGATAATCAAGAAGTGCCTCCTGCTTAATGGGCGGGAAGCTAGCCCGTAAGAGTGCCGGTTGCCAGCCCATTGAGCAGTTCCGCGCGAGCCGCCACGCTTTCATTCGCAGCGCACGGTGACAGTGCCCTGGTAGCTGCCGGCGGGAAAGATGCCCGGCGATTTGGTGGCGGTGAGGTCGACCTGCATGGTGTGGGTGCCGTTGATCACACGCTGCGGCGAACTGCCGGGAATATCCGTGCCCGAGCCGTCGAGACGGAAGACGGTGGCGAAAGTGACGTTGGTGTCGCCTCCGCTTGGAGCGGAGGTGAAGGCGATCGGCGCCGGCGCCGAAACAGAAAAGCAGTCGATCAGGTTGAGGATCGTGCACAGCAGCGAGCTTGCGGTGATGGTGGCGCCGGCGCTCGACCCGCCCGCCTGCTTGGAGCCGAAGATGTTGATGGCGGGATTCGGCTTCATCGTTCCGGAGGCGCCGATCACGATCGTGCAGGTGCCAACGACCGCCGCCTGGGTCGGAAGGCAGAGGCCGGCAAGTGCTGCCATCGCCAGCAGGGCGCGGCTATTTCTTCTTCTTTTTCCTGCCATCGCCGTTTGTCCCTCTGATGCTCCAGCCTTCGTTGGCCCATCCGGCCGATGCGGCCGCGGGAGCGCGAGCGGCCGTCGGAGGGGCGACAGGCACGCTTGCCGTCGTCTGGCCGTCGGTGCCGAGGCCCATCTTGAGCAGCTTCAGTTCCAGTTGCAGGCGCTCGACCTCGAGCTCGTACAGGCGGCTGCAATCGACGCGCTTCGGCGTCCGCCCGATCGGCACCACCACGCGGCCATAGGTGGCGAGGTCGCTGTTCGACTGGCTGCTGTTGTTGCCTCTGATGACGCCGACATCGAGATAGGCGCCGCTGCCGGAAACCGAAGAGCGGCAGGTGGTGCCGTCGGAAGCGTGAACCTCGTCCTGGCCCTGGGGCAGGGTGACGCCGGGCAGGGTGAAGCCCGTCTGGTTCTGGTTCAGGTTCAGTATGTCCTCGGCAAACCCCTGACTCACGACCGCCAAGGCGGGCAGCAAGGCAAGGGTCAGGACCTGCGATGTCCGAAGAACTTTCCGCATATCTGTGCCCTTATCTGCGTCTGCTCGCTTGGAAAGGGGATACTCTCGGTACAGATACGCACTTTACGCTCGGTCGCGCCGTCGAACGGCACGACCACCAGGACCGGACGCGATGCCTGGCCGGCCAAAAGGAAGGCGCTCGGTGTGATCCTGGCGGCGACCGGCTGGAAATCCTGGTCGTAGACATGAACCTCGACGCGAATGCGCTGGTCGTACGGGTTGCCCGGGAAGACCCGGACGGCGAAGGCATCGGTGAACGACCTCACCTCGCCGCGCATCGGCGTCATCGACTGGCCCGTCGCGGCGATGGGAGACAGCACGGCGGCCAACGCCGCCGCCAGAGTTCCAATCTTTCTCAAAGATCGCTCCTTTCGCGAGAGGCTATTCGCAGCGCAATGTCACGGTCGCCTGGTAGTTGCCGGCGGAGAAGCGGTTTGAGCCGCCCTTGGTGCCTGCAAGGTTGACGGCGACCGTCGATGTGCCGGGTACCGTCAGCGCGGTCGCCGTTCCGGTTTCGGCAATCGTCTGCGCGCCGGAGGTGGCGAAGGTCGGGGTCCATGTGGTGGCCGTGACATCCGAGGCCGGCACGGTGGTGGTCGTAACCGGGTCGACGCTGAGCGTGACGCCGCCCGTGGTGTCGACCTGGGCGCTGCCGGCCGAACCGCCGGCATTGTGGGAGCTCAGCGACTGAAGGTTGGTGCTGACGGTCATCGTGCCGTTGGAATTGATTGTGATCGTGCAGGTCGCGGTGATCGTGCCGTTGAACAACACGTTTCCGGTGGCGGCCGATGCGGTCTGGTCGATACAGGCGACCAGCAGTGCCGCACCGATGACGGCGCGAAAGAACTTCATCGAGACCCTCCTATCAAGCCGGCTGGTCCGACTTAATGCAAAGGTATCTTCGCTTTGTCGTGGTTAATTTAGGGTAAACTCAAGTGGCGTGACTTGCCTGCAAAGAGAAAAACCGGCGAAACCACAGGTTGTCGCCGGTTGCATCGCTTATTGTTGCAGGCCAATAAGTGTAAGAATACTTGCTTATACTTCGATCTGCGGTTTTGTGCAACAATCACCGAAAAAATCGATGTTTCAAGGCCCGACCTGTCCCGCCTCCCAGCCGAGGATGGCGCGCTTGCGCGTCAGGCCCCAGTGATAGCCGGTCAACGCCCCGGATTTGCCGAGCGCGCGATGGCAGGGCACGACGAAGGACATCGGATTGGCGCCGACGGCCGCGCCAACCGCGCGGCTCGCGCTCGGCGCGCCGATGCTGGCGGCGATCGAGGAGTAGGTGCAGGCCTTGCCCATCGGAATGCGCAGCAGGGCTTCCCAGACGCGCAGCTGGAAGTCGGTGCCGATCATCACCACGCGCAGCGGCTGGTCGGCGCGCCACAGCCTCGGATCGAAGATGCGCGCGGCATAGGGCGCGGTGGCGCTCATGTCCTCGACATACGTCGCGTTCGGCCAGCGCCCCGACATGTCGGCGAAGGCTGCGCGCTCGCCGCCGGCATCGTTGAAGGCAAGGCCGGCAAGGCCGCGGTCGGTGACCATGATCAGCGCGATGCCGAAGGGCGAGATGTGATAGCCGTAGCGGATGGTGAGGCCGGCGCCGCGCGTCTTGTAGTCGCCCGGCGACATCGCCTCATGGGTAACGAAGAGGTCGTGCAGCCGGCCGGGGCCGGACATGCCGAGCTCGAACGAGGTCTCGAGAAGCGGCATGCCGGAATCGAGCAGCCGGCGCGCGTGGTCGAGCGTGACCGCCTGCAGGAAGGCCTTGGGCGACAGGCCGGCCCAGCGGGTGAACAGCTTCTGCAACCCGGTCGGCGTCTCGCCGACCTCCTCGGCCAGAACCTCGAGCGAGGGCTGGTCGCGATAGTCGAGGCTGATCTTCTCGATGGCGCGGCGCACGACCTCGTAATCACTGCCTTCGGGGGTGATGTCGTTCTGAAGGATCGCGGTCGGTTTCATCTGCGCATTCATGGTCATCTGGGCGTTCATGGCAATATCTCCTTGAGCGCGAATATCGTTGTTCCCGCCCTCTGCCACCACCCGAAACTTGCCTTCCAGCAACCGGCGCCCAGATAGAACTGGCTCAGTGAAAGGAAAGCCCATGGCCGGCGAGAAAGTCCATCTCACCCGGGAAAAGGAAACCCTGCTCATCACCGTCTACGGCAAGGCGCTGGAAAGCCGGAGGCCGGATTCGCTGTTGCAAGATCGCTTCGCGGATGAGGCCGTTCGCCGGATCGACTATGACTTCGCGAGGCTTAAGGTCGACGACAATCTCGCCGTCAGCCTGGCAATCCGGGCGAAGGCGCTGGACGACTGGACGTCGGCCTTCTTGGCCATGCACCCCAACGCCATCGTGCTGCATCTCGGCTGCGGGCTCGACACACGGGTGTTCCGCATCGATCCGCCGCCAGGCGTCGATTGGTTCGACGTAGACTATCCCGAGGTCATCGAGCTCAGGCGCAAGCTCTTTCCGCCGCGCGACCACACCCATTTGATCGCTTCGTCGGTTACCGAGCCCGGCTGGCTCGATGCTGTGCCGGGCAATCGGCCGGCAATGATCGTTGCGGAGGGGCTCACGCCCTATCTCGCCGCCGACGAGGGTCCAAAATTGTTTGCGCGGCTTGTGTCGCATCTGGCCGGTGGCGAGCTTGTCTGCGACGCCTACAGCGATCTCGGTCTGAAATTCGTGCGTTCCAGCCCGACGTTCCGAGCTACCGGGGCCGAGCTTCACTGGGCGATCAACGACCCGCGCGAGCTGGAGCAGGCTGCGCCTGGCCTGCGGTTGGTGGAGGAGACCTCCGCCTACAAACCCGAACATGCCGCGCGCGTGAGCTGGTTCGCGGGCCTGATCTTCCGCCTTTGGAGCCACATCCCGGCCCTTCGCAAGGTGGGTCGGTTGCTGCGGTTCCAATTTTGACGATCAGCGCGCCCTGGCGGTGGCGAGCGCGCGCGAAAAGGCTGCGGCAAAACTTTCGCGGGAAGCGGGGTCGAGGAAGGACCCGATCGACACGATCTGCCCCTGCGCCTCCACTGCCATCCTGGTGATGCCGATCTCGGCATGGCGGGCGATCGAGAAGCGGGCCCAGAATGGATTGAAGCGGTGCGCTTCCGATTTGCCCGAGGGCGCGGTCTTGCGGATGTCGAGGCTGGTGCGCGACACCGACACCTCCTCGCGGGCGCGGGCGGCGCGGTAGTTGACGCGGAAGGCGATGTAGACGGCGATCACGTCGAGCCCGAAGAAGCCGAACACCGGCCAGGCGCCGCGCGACAGGAAGAACGCGCCGGTGACCAGCCAGCCGAACGACAACGCGGCCATCAGGACGAAGAAGCCGGTGCGGCCGAGCGAGCGGTGCGGTGTCAGCAAGGCATGGAAGAAGGGTTCGTCGGCCTGGAAAGAGGCGTTTGTGTCGCTCATGGCTGGATATTATAGGAAGGGAATGGCAAGCCCCAAGACGAAAAAATCCCCGATGGCCAAAAATGCACTGCCGCCCGGCCGGCGCGACGGCTCGAACGCCAAGCCGCGGCCGCGGCCGGCACGATCACGGCCGCTCTACAGCCCGGCCGAAGTGCATGAGATCTTCCGGCGGTTTTCGGTGCAGCGGCCGGAGCCGAAGGGCGAGCTCGAGCATGTCAACGCCTTCACCTTCCTGGTCGCCGTGGTGCTTTCGGCGCAAGCGACCGATGCCGGCGTCAACAAGGCGACGCGGGCGCTGTTCAAGGTCGCCGACACGCCGCAGAAGATGCTGGCGCTGGGCGAGGCAGAGGTCGGCGACTACATCCGCACCATCGGACTCTGGCGCAACAAGGCCAAGAACGTGATCGCGCTGTCCAAGGCGCTGATCGACGAGCATGGCGGCGAAGTGCCAGACGACCGCGACCAGCTGGTCAGGCTGCCGGGGGTCGGGCGCAAGACCGCCAATGTCGTGCTCAACATGGCCTTCGGCCAGCACACGATGGCGGTCGACACGCATATATTGCGCATCGGCAACCGGTTGGGGCTGGCGCCCGGCAAGACGCCTGAGCAGGTCGAGCAGGGGCTGCTGAAGATCATTCCGGAAGAATATATGCGCCATGCGCATCACTGGTTGATCCTGCACGGCCGCTATGTCTGCAAGGCGCGCAAGCCGGACTGCCCGGCCTGCGTCATCGCCGATCTGTGCAAAGCGGCCGAGAAAACGTCCGAGATACCAGCGCCGCTGGTGCCGATCGCGCCGCTTGCGGAGAGCGTCGCCGTGGAGGCTCAGTAGCCGCGCGCCATCGCCGCGGCAAAGACCGGGATCAGCAGGAAGACAAAGGCTTCGGCGCGGACATAGGTCTTCACCGAGGCGAGCTCCGCCGCCGGCACCTGAAAGCCGGGAGTGGCGCCGGCCTGCCGGTTCCAGGAGATGAAGCGCATGGTCGGGATGATCGACAAAAGGCCGACGATGACGAAGGCCGTCATCTTTGCCCAGAACATCCAGTTGTAGATGTAGAACTCCGAGCCCTTGAGGCCATAGAAGACACGGCCGGCGCCGACGATGACGATCAGCGCGGCGATGATGCCGTAATGGCGGTCGATGCCGACAAGGCGCTTCAGCGTCGCGGCGGGCAAGTCGCCGCGGATCAGCACGAATTCGGCGCCGATGATGCCGGCCAGCGAAAACACCAGCAGATGATGGATGATGGCCAGCACGAGGTCGGTGGTATCCATGCTTTTTCCTCTGGTTGGATGACACGCGGGCTGAATCAGATTCCCGCGAAGACTAGCATCGCCGGACAGAATTCCCAGACATGGCCGGCAGCTAGCTGCCCTGGCGTGATGGGACGTTCTGGTCTGGAGGATGATCCGGACCGCCGTGGCCCTTGTTCGGTGCAGGAGGTTTGCTAGGCGCCTGCTTGACGTTCAAGGGAGGCAAGTTTCATGGGCAGTCCGAAGGCAACCGGCGTGCCGGTCATCGAAACGGCGCGGACCATCCTGCGGGCGCACCGGCTGGACGATTTCGACGCCTACGTCGCCATGTGGGCCGATCCCGCCGTCACCCGCTTCATCGGCGGCAAGCCGCGCACACGCGAGGAAAGCTGGATGCGCTTCCTGCGTCATGCCGGCCTGTGGTCGCTGCTCGGCTACGGTTTCTGGGCGATCGAGGAGAAGACGACCAGCCGTTTCATCGGCGAGGCCGGCTTTCACGATCTGAAGCGCGCCATCGAGCCCTCGATCGAGGGCGTGCCGGAAGCTGGCTGGGCGCTGGCTCCGGAAGCGCAGGGCCGGGGACTGGCCAGCGAAGTGGTACAGCGGGCTCTCGCCTGGGGCGACGTGACGTTCTCGCCGGCCAGAACAGTCTGCATCATCGATCCGGAAAACACCGCCTCGCTCAATGTCGCGGCCAAATGCGGCTACACGGAAATCCTGCGCACCACCTATCACGACAACGCGACGATCCTGCTGGAGCGGCATCCCTGAGCCGGCCCGGCCATCCTCAGCCGGCCATCCTCAGCCGGCCATGCGCAGCTTGCGCGCGAGAGCGCTGTCCGGACCGCCGTCAGCGGCAGGATGCGCGCTCGGACTCAGCAGCTTCGTCGTTGCGTTGAAGGGTTGCGGCCGGGCGATCGCATAGCCCTGGCCATAGTCGACGCCGATCGACTTCAGGGCCTCGATGATGCTCTCGCTTTCAACGAACTCGGCAATCGTGCGCTTGCCCATCACCTTGCCGATATGATGGATCATCTCGACCATGGCTCGGTCGATGCGGTCCTCCAGCATGTCCTTGACGAAGCTGCCGTCGATTTTCAGATAGTCGACGGGCAGGTGTTTCAGATAGGCGAAGGACGACATGCCGGAGCCGAAGTCGTCGAGGGCGAAGCGGCATCCCAACTCGCGCAACTGGGCAATGAAGCGCATCGCGTTGGCGAGATCGGCAATGGCGCTGGTCTCGGTGATCTCCAGGCAGACCATGTTCGGCGGAATGCCGAAGACGCCGAACTGTTCGCGCAGGAAGTCGAGGAACGTCTCGTCGCCGAAGCTCGCCCCCGAGAGATTGATGGCGCAGGTGGCGATCGGAGCGGCCGTTGGGTTGGCAAGGCGCGCGGCCAGAACGGCGAATGCGCCGCGCACGACCCAGCGGTCGATCGCCGGCATCAGCCCATAGCGCTCGGCCGCCGGGATGAAGCTGGCCGGCGAGACGATGGAGCCGTCCTCATCCGTCAGCCGCAGCAGGATTTCGATATGCGCGCCGGCTTCGGCCACGGCATCATTGAGCGGCCAGATCTCCTGGCAATGGAGCCTGAAGCGATTTTCCTCCAGGGCAGCGTGCAGGCGCTGGACCCAGGCCATCTCGGTGAAGCGTTCGCGCAGGGCAGTGTCGCTGTCGCTGTGCAGCTGAACCCGGTTGCGGCCCTTCTCCTTGGCCATGTAACAGGCGACGTCGGCGGCCTGCAGGGTCTCCTCGAGTGTGACTTCGGCATCGGTGATCTGCACCACGCCGATGCTGACAGTGATAACGAAGGGCCGTCCATTCCAGGAGAAATGCAGATCCTGCACGGTCGCCCGCAACCGTTCGGCGATATCGGCCGCGACATCGGCGCTGCAGTCGAAGAGCAGCACGCCGAACTCGTCGCCGCCGAGCCTGGCCAGGATGTCGCCCGCGCGCAGCTCGTTGCCGAGCAGGACCGAAACCTGGCGTAGCAGCTGGTCGCCGGCGGCATGGCCGCATGTATCGTTGACGAGCTTGAACTGATCGAGATCGAGATACATCAGCGCGTGCTGGCCGGGCCGGCTGTGCAAGTCCGCCGCCGTCCTTTGCAGGCGGTTCTCGAAGTCGCGGCGGTTGGCAAGCCCGGTCAGCGCGTCGTGCGATGCCTGCCATGAGAGCCGCTCGATATAGTCCTGTTCGCGCGTCATGTCGTGGACCGCGAGCACGGCGCCGACCAGCCTGCCCGCGACCGACAGCGGCGCGCCGGTCAAGGCGACGGGAACGACCGAGCCGTCGGCGCGCTTGAGCAGCCATGGTCGGGCGTTGGCGGGCTGCGGCTCGCCGGCCAGCAGGCGCTCCATCCATCGTGTCTCCTCGACGCCCGTTTCCTTGTCGATGAGCCTGAACAGCGATGCGATCGGCTTGCCCTTTTCCGCATCGAACTGGCGCGCCAGCAGACGCTCGGCAACGGCGTTCATATAGTCCAGCCGCCCGTCGGCAGTCGTGCTGATGACGGCCTGGCCGATCGAGGCGAGCGTGATCTGGGCCCGTTCGCGTTCGGCGTTGAGCGCGTTCTGAAAGGCCTGACGCTGCGCCAGCAGCTTGCGCGTGCGCCACACGGCAAGCAGGATCAGCAAGGCCGCCGTGGCGAGGTTGGCCAGCGTCAATGCCAGCTTGATGAAACGCGAACCTTCACCCAGGCTGTCGGAGAATGCCTTGGAAAGGGGGCCGATCTCATCGTTGAGCCGGTGGATCTCTGCCTTCCAGGCGCCGATCTGCGCCGCCGATGCCGGTCCTTCCTCGATCTTGCGGTGGATGGCGTTGCCAAGCTCGTCGAGCGCCAGGATCATGACGTCTGCCGCCGCCCAGCGCTGGATGGCCACATCGAGGTAGCTGACATCGCGGAAGTTGCGGAACAGCCAGATCATCCCGGTGACATCGTCGGCGTGATTTCCGCCTTGCAGGAAACCGGCGCGCGCCGCGTCGGTGTCAGGCTCGGCTTGCTCGAGCGCCAGCCGCGCCTTGTGGTCGGCCAGCGGAACGGCGATCGCGGCGCGATATTCGTTGAAGAAGTCCGTTTTGCCGGTATCGACATAGAGGCTGAGGAAATAGATGGCCTCTTTCTGTCCCTTCGACCAATGGCTTTCGCCGCCAACGTAGGCGCGAACGGCCGAAAGCGTATAGAGGCTGCCGCTGGCAACGAGAGCCTGGATCAGGACCACGAGTATGAATGGCCAGACCAGCCCGACAAGACGCGGACTGGCAAGCGCCGCTGACAGCCTCATCAAGCTTCCATGGAAATTGCCATGGCTCCCCGTGAATCCGCCGGTCCGACCGATCAGTCATGGGTCGGACGAAACCTCTCGCCCTCATGTCGCAGCTCGTCATGCGACAACAGCTCGACTAGCATGTCGGCCTTAACAGCCAATAAACTTGTCGAGTATTTTAGCTCGACACAAGGCGTCTTCTTCCGCGGCGAGCTTACGCTAGGGTATAGGATCGGATTTTAGGAAAATATTATTGCGGCTCGACTGCTTCCAATTTGCCCGAACGCCAATGTCCGGCAAGTCGCGGCCGAAGCCTGTGAACATAATTCAGATGGATTCCAGTGCTTTGCCGGCGCCGGCCGCTTTCACGCTTGCCCGTTCGAGCATCGAGGCGTCTTCGCCGAAGGCGCGGGTGGCGCGGGCGGCGGCCTCGAGCAGGGGCGTGGTCATGCGCCGCAGAAAGGCCGCGTCCACGCGCGTTCTCGGCCCGGCCAGGGTGATCGCGCCGAGAAGGGTCCGTCCGGGGCCGAAGACAGGCGCCGAGACGCCAGCCGTCTCGGGATCGCGATCGCCCACCGACAGGTGATGATAGTCTTCGCGGATGGTCTCATAGGGTTCGCCCGGCTCGCCGGAAAATGCCGCGAGCACGCGGCCGCCGGAGCCGGCCAGCAAGGGCAGCACGTCGCCCTCGCGGATCGTGTAGCGGATCGGATGCTTGGACTCGACGCGGTAGAGGCAGGTACGGACGTCGCCGGAGCGGACATAGAAGGCGACGCTTTCCCAGCTCCGCTCGGACAGGTCGCGCATGATCGGCAGCAGGACATCCATCGCCACCACCGAGCGCTGGTAGAGCGCGCCAAGCCTGAAGGTGGCCGGCCCGATGCGATAGCGCCCGTCGTCCAGGCGTTCCAGCAATTGCCCGCGCATCAGCGAGTTGGCGAGCCTCAGTATGGTGCTCTTGTAGAGGCCGGTGCGGGTCGCGATCTCGGCCAGGCCGAGCGAGCGGTCGGCGGGGGTGAATGCGTCGAGGATGGCGATGGCGCGGTCGAGCGCGGCAACGCCTTCGGCCGACGCCGGGCTGGCAGGTGTATTTTTCATCCCGATGATGATTTCATGTTGGTCGCCCCGTCCAGGCCAAGCCCGGATGAGGCGATTTTGTCGTGGCAAAATCGTTCTGTCCAGTAGAATGCCATTCCCGTTGACAGAACGCAGTCACAAATGCTTGAACTCGAAGGCGGGTCTGAATTCAGGCCACGTCTTGGCAGGCACCGGAGGAGGTGTCGTGATTTGGAGGAATCCCATGCTGAACAGACGCAGATTCTTGACGAGCACCGCGGCCGGCTTCGCGGCACTGCACTTCACGCCCGCCTTCGCGCAGGACGCGCCGCAGCTCCAGATCTTCGTGCCGGCCGCGCCCGGCGGCGGCTGGGACCAGACGGCACGCACGATCGACCAGGTGCTGCGCTCTGAAAAGCTGATCTCGGGCTCGCAGATCACCAATGTCGGCGGTGCCGGCGGCACGGTCGGCCTGCCGCAATTCGTCAACCAGTGGAATGGCAAGGCCAATTCGCTGATGGTGGCCGGCATGGTCATGGTCGGCGCCATCATCGCCAACAAGTCGGCCAACAACCTGACCGAGGTGATCCCGATCGCCCGCCTCACCGGCGAGTTCGAAGCGCTGGTGGTGCCGGCGGCGTCGCCGTTCAAGACCGCCGCCGACTTCGTCGCCGCGCTCAAGGCCGATCCGACCCAGGTTCCGGTGGCCGGAGGCTCGGCCGGCGGTTCGGACCATATTTTGTTCGGGCTGATCGCCAAGTCGGCCGGCGTGCCGGCGACCAATCTCTCCTATGTGCCGTTCGCCGGCGGTGGCGAGGCGCTGTCGGCGCTGCTCGGCAACCAGGTGGCGGCCGGCATTTCCGGCTATGGCGAGTTCTCCGAGCAGATCAAGGCGGGGGCGCTCAGGCTGCTCGCCATCTCCGCCGATAAGCGCCAGGAGGGCATCGACGCGCCGACGCTGAAGGAGGCCGGCATCGATGTCGAATTGTTCAACTGGCGTGGCGTCTTCGCCCCGCCCGGCGTGTCCGATGCCGACAAGGCGTCGCTCATCAAGCTGGTCGAGACGATGGCAAAGAGCGAGGCCTGGGCGACCGAGTGCAAGAACCGCAACTGGACGCCGATCCTGCTCACCGGCGACGACTATGCCAAGTTCGTCACCGAGGACACCGCCCGCATCGGCGCCATCCTCAAGGATCTCGGCCTCGCCTGACGCCTCCCCCGGAGCGGGGCGGCCGGCGCCGCCCCGCCTCGACGCTCGCCATGCGCATGGACATGAACTCCATAGCGGGTGAGACTGCGGTCAGGGCCGGCCGTGGGATGCCGGTCATCCAGGGAGGACATTCATGAGCACCAGCGACCAGCAGGCGCCGCCGCGCTTCGCCATACCCGAATTGTTGATCGGCGTCGGGCTCCTCGCCTGCGCCGCGGCCGTGGCCTGGCAGACGCTGGCGATCCCGGTGTCGCCGCTCTATTCCAAGGTCGGTCCCAGGGTCTTCCCCTACATCACCATGGCCGGCATGGTGGTGCTGTCGCTGCTGCTCATCGTCGCGGCGCTCCGGGGCGGCTGGCAGCCCGAGGAGGAGAAGGAGACGCCGACCGACTGGAAGTCGATGGGCTTCGTGGTTGCCGGCCTCGTCGCCAACCTTACGCTCATCCATCCGCTCGGCTTCACCGCCGCCTCGGTGATCATGTTCGTTCTGGTCTGCTACGGCTTCGGCAGCCGCCGTCCGCTGCGCGACGTGCTGCTCGGGCTGATCCTGGCGCTAGCGGCCTATTTCGGCTTCGCCAAGGCGCTCGGCGTCAACATCGGCGCCGGCTTCGTCGAGAACCAGCTGAACACGGTGATCAACGCCGTCATCGCCATGGTCAGGGGCTGACGCCATGGACACGCTCAACCAACTCGCACACGGCTTCTCGGTAGCCTTCACGCCGGCCAATCTTTTGTGGTGCCTGGTCGGCACGACGCTCGGAACGGCGATCGGCGTGCTGCCCGGCCTCGGGCCGGCGCTGACCATCGCGCTGCTTCTGCCGATCACCTACCAGGTGGCGCCGGAAGCCTCCTTCATCCTGTTCGCCGGCATCTATTACGGCGCCATGTATGGCGGCTCGACGACGTCGATCCTGCTCAACACGCCCGGCGAAAGCGCCACCATCGTCACCGCCCTGGAAGGCAACCGGATGGCGCGCTCGGGCCGCGGCGGCGCCGCGCTCGCCACCTCGGCGATCGGCTCTTTCGTCGCCGGCACCATTGGCACGCTGGGCGTCGCCTTCCTGGCCCCGCTCGTGGTCAAGTTCGCATTGGCCTTCGGCCCGGCCGAGTATTTCTCGCTGATGGTGCTCGCCTTCATCACCGTCTCGGCGGTGCTGGGCTCGTCCTCGGTGCGCGGTCTCACCAGCCTGTTCGCCGGCTTCGTCATCGGCATGATCGGCGTCGACCTGCAAACCGGGCAGCCGCGCTTCACCTTCGGCATGGGCGAACTGCTCGACGGCGTCGACGTCATCATCGTCGCGGTCGGCCTGTTCGCGGTCGGCGAGACGCTCTACATGGCCTCGCGCCGCTATGCCGGCAAGGACGAGATCGTGCCGCTCAAGGGCTCGCTCTACATGACCGCGGCCGAATGGGGACGCTCGTGGAAGGCATGGCTGCGCGGCGCCCTGATCGGCTTCCCGATCGGCGCCATGCCGGCCGGCGGCGCCGAGATCCCGACCTTCCTCTCCTATGCGATCGAGAAGAAGCTGTCGAAGCACAAGGAGGAGTTCGGCACGGTCGGCGCCATCGAGGGCGTGGCCGGCCCGGAAGCCGCCAACAACGCCTCCGCCGCCGGCGTGCTGGTGCCGATGCTCACGCTTGGACTGCCGACCTCAGCCACCGCCGCGATCATGCTGTCGGCCTTCCAAAGCTACGGCATCAACCCGGGGCCGCTGCTCTTGACGACACAGGCCAATCTCGTCTGGGGCCTGATCGCCAGCCTGTTCATCGCCAACGTCATCCTCGTCATCCTCAACCTGCCGCTGATCGGCCTGTGGGTGCGGCTCTTGAAGATCCCGGCGCCGCAGCTTTATGCCGGCATCCTGGTGTTCGCCACCGTCGGCACCTATGGCATCTCGCAGTCGCCGGTCGATCTCGTCATCCTCTATCTTCTGGGGGCGGCCGGCTTCCTGATGCGGCGCTTCGATTTCCCGACCGCGCCGGTCGTCATCGGCATGATCCTCGGGCCTTTGGCCGAGACGCAGTTCCGCCGCGCGATGACGATCGCCAACGGCGACTGGACGGTATTCTACCGGCATCCGCTGTCGCTGACGCTGCTGACGCTCGCCTTCATCGGTCTCGTCGGGCCGCATATCTGGGCCTGGATCGAGCACCGGCGCAGGCGCGGACCGGAGCACGTGCCCGGCGATGCCTGATCGATCTGGAGCATCATGACCGACCTGCTTTCCGGCATCCGCGTCCTCGATCTGACCAATGTGCTGGCCGGCCCTTATTGCGCCTACCAGCTGGCGCTGCTCGGCGCCGACGTGATCAAGGTCGAGGCGCCGAATGGCGGGGATCTGGCGCGTCAGCTCGGCGCTTCGGCAACGCTCAACCAGGCCGGCATGGGCGCCTCTTTCCTGGCGCAGAACGCCGGCAAACGATCGGTCGTGCTCGATCTCAAGCAGGAGGCCGATCGCGACCGCTTCCTCGACCTGGTCGCGTCCGCCGACGCGCTGGTGGAAAACTTCCGGCCGGGCGTCATGGACAGGCTTGGGCTCGGCTATGCCAGCTTGAAGGCGGTCCGCCCGGGTCTCGTCTACTGCGCCATATCGGGCTTCGGCCAGAGCGGGCCGATGCGCGACAATCCGGCCTATGACCAGATCATCCAGGGCCTGTCGGGCATCATGAGCATCACCGGCACGCCGGAAACGGCGCCGCTGCGTGTCGGCTATCCGGTCGCCGACACCCTCGGCGGGCTGGTCGGCGCCTTCGCCATTGCTGCGGCCCTGGTCAAGCAGAAGACGAGCGGCGAGGGGGCATTCCTCGACGTGTCGATGTTAGAATGCACGCTTTCGGCGCTCGGCTGGCCGGTGTCCAACTATCTGACCGCCGGCGTCGAGCCGCGGCCGATGGGCAATGAGAACATGACGGCCGCACCGTCGGGCGCGTTCCGCACCGGCGAGGGGCTGCTCAACATCGCCGCCAACAAGCAGGAGCAGTTCGTCACGCTTTCCCAACTGATCAGACGGCCCGAACTGGCATCGGATCCGCGCTTTGCCGAGCGCGAGGCGCGCAAGCAGAACCGCGCCGCGCTGAAGGCGCTGATCGAGGATGCGCTGGCGGGCGCCTCGGCCGCCGCCTGGGAGGAAAAGCTCAACCGCGCCGGCGTGCCGGCCGGGCGGGTGCTGACGATCCCGCAGGTGCTCGACGAGCGCCAGGTGACCGAGCGCGGCATGACGACCCGCTTCGAAGGCGTGCCCGGCATGGACCGGCCGCTGACGGTGGTGCGCGGCGGCTTCATGGTCGACGGCGCGGCACCGCTGCCGGCCGGGCCGCCGCCGGCGCTGGGCGAGCATATGGACGAGGTGTTTGCGACGCTGCCGGCGCGCGACAAGACAAGAGCGCCGGCATGAGCGAGGACAAAAAGACCGGCCGCGCGCGCGGCGAGGATTGGTGGCGGACCGGCATCATCGAGATGAGCCCCGGCGTGATCCGGCTGCGCGGCTACGAGATCCAGGACCTTATCGGTCGCGTCAGCTTTCCAGCCATGATCTGGCTGATGCTGCGCGGCGAATTGCCCAGCGAGGACCAGGCGGCGCTGCTTGGCATCGCGCTGGGCGCCGCCGTCGACCACGGGCCGCAGGCGCCGTCGATCGCCATCGCCCGCATGGCGGCGACCTGCGGCGTCGGCATCAACAATGCGATGGCTTCGGCCATCAACGTGCTGGGCGACGTGCATGGCGGCGCCGGCGAGCAGGCGCTTTCCTTCTACGGCGACATCGCCGCGGCGATAGACCAGGGCACGACGCTGGCCGATGCGGTGGCGGCGCGGCTCGATCGTTTCTTCGCCGAGGACAGGGGCTATGTGCCGGGTCTCGGCCATCGCTTCCATCCGGTTGATCCGCGTGCGCCGCGGCTCATCGAACTGACCCGCGATTTCGCGGCGCGCGGCGTGGTCGGCGGCCGCTTCGCCGACATCGCAGAGGCCATCGAGGCCGAGGTGGCGCGGCGCAAGGGCAAGCGCATCCCGCTCAACATCGACGGCGCGACGGCGGTGATCTATGGCGAGCTCGGCTTCCCGCCACCGCTGACGCGCGGCCTTTTCGTGCTGTCGCGCTCGGTCGGCGTCCTGGCGCATGCCTGGGAGCAGTCGCAGGAAACCGAGCGCAACAAGGGGCCGCTGCCGCGGGAATGGCTGTGGGCCTATACGGGTACTCCGGCACGACCGTTTCCCGGGCGCGAGGATGAGAGCAGCTGATCTCAAATCGCGTCGGGAGGCTCGGTCTGGGGGACAGTCAAATCCCTCAGCAACGTCGACAGATCCGGCTCGTCGATAAGCAGCGCCGCATCGGCCGGGGCAAGCCATGCCCGCTGCCGCGTGCCCGCTTCCATCCAGCGGGGCAGCTCCTCCGTCACGTTCAGCAGGTAGACGACGACGTCGACGCGGACGAAGCGGCTTGCCAGGCGTTTCCAGTAGGAATAGGTGCCGGCCGGCTGTTTCAGGATGTCGCCGAGGACGCCGGCTTCTTCCCGCGCTTCGATCATGGCCGCCTTGCGCCCGCTCTTGCCCTTCATCGGCCAGCCTTTTGGCACGATGAAGCGCCTGGTCGTGCGCGACGTCACCAGCATCACCTCGATGTTGCCGCCGGCGTCCAGCCGAAAGGGGATGGCCGCCACCTGGCGGATCCGTTCCCCCTTCTTTGCCTTGCGTACCGCTGTCTTCTTGGTCGCTGCCATTCCCAGAATCCGGCCGGATCGCGCCCCTGCCCAGAAGGGAGGGCGCCATGCCGCAAAACCCCAAAACCGCCGGCAACGCAACGTGCATTTTCCAGCAGGTAAGTCGGCTAAATAAATCGAAAATGCCGGCTTGTCAGCGGCACGACGTCAAAATTGCATTGCCCAGCACCTGGCAGCCCGGCTTGACAACCGGCACCTGCGGACGAGGCTGCGGCACAATCTGGCGGTCCAGCTCGCGATTTAGCTGCTGCTGTTGCTGGAACTGCTGCCGCAGCATCCTGTTCTGCAGCTGCAGCAGTTCGTTCTGCTGGACCAGCACATTGCGATTTGTTGGGACAATCACCTGCGCCAAGGCATGGGGAGCCACCGCCGGCACGATCGCCGTCGCCAGCATTGCCGACATCAGAACCGTCGTTGGACGAAGCTGCGGCATCGGTCCGCTCCCGCGTTAAAATCTACCATCCATATAGGGCATTTGACAGGCGGTGCCATGGTCGATGGGCGGCCACGCCGAATTGATTGGTTCATCCGCCACGAATCTGCCCACCAACCTGGCATTGCCCTTGATGGCGGAGCTGTCGGCGGACTGAGTGCCTTCTTTGGCCGACCGGGACGATCGGCAGTGCCGATCGCCCTTGGGATCGGGACGATCGGCAGTGCCGATCGCCCGTATCAGTCCACCTCGCGCAGGCGGTAGCCGACGCCGGTCTCGGTGGTGATGTAGCGCGGCTGATCGGGGGTCTTCTCGATCTTTTGCCGGAGCTGGCGGACGTAGACCCTGAGATATTGCACGTCGGTGGAGTCGCCCCAGACCTGCTTCAGCAGGAAATGATGGGTGAGCACCTTGCCGGCGTGCTGCACCAGGATGCGCAAGATGTCGTATTCCTTGGGCGAGAGTTTCACCTCCTTGCCCTCGACCGTGACGATGCGCTTGACCAGGTCGACGGTCAGGTCGCCGGTGTGGAACACCGGCTTCTCGCCCTGCTGCTGGAACTTGTGGCGCAGCGCCACGCGGATGCGGGCGACGAGCTCGTTCATGCCGAACGGCTTGGTAACGTAGTCGTCGGCGCCGAGCTCCAGTGCCGAGACGATGCCGGCCTCGTCGGTGCGGCTGGAGAGGATGACGACGGGAATGTCGAGACCCTCGCCCCGCCATTTGCCGAGCAATTCATGACCGGTCATGCCGGGCAGGCCGAGATCGAGCAGGATCAGGTCCGGCTTCTCCGTCGCCACCAGCTCGATGGCTGCCTTCGCGTTGGGTGCTTCGGAGACCGCATAGCCCTGGCTGCCCAGACCGACGCGCAGCAATTTGCGGATCGGCGGCTCGTCGTCGACGACCAGTATGGTGACGTTCTGATTGGTCATGCCGGATCACTGTTGGTCTGATCGTCCGTACTGGCGCGGCGCATGCCGGGCACATCGGCCGGCACCGGCATGCGGATGGTGAAGATCGCGCCGGCGCGGTCGGTGCGGTTTGCCGCGGTGATCGTGCCGCCCATCGCCTCGATGAAGCCGCGACTGATCGACAGGCCGAGCCCGGTGCCGGCGCGCACCTGGTCGCGCTTGCGCACCCGGTAGAAGGTGTCGAAGATCCGCTCCAGATCATCGGGCGGAATGCCCGGTCCCTCGTCCATGATCTGCAGGATGACGCAGCCGTTGTCGACCCAGCCCTGCAGCCGGATGGTGGAGCCGGGCGGGGCATATTTCGCGGCATTGTCGAGGAGATTGAACAGCGCCTGCTCGAACAGCACCGGATCGAGCCTGAGCATCGGCAAGTCGGCGGGGATGTCGATCTCGGTCTTGTGCTCCTCGGTGATCTTGCGTGCGCGAAGCAGGGCCGAGCCGACAATGTCACCGACAAAATGGAAGGCGTGGTTCGGCTCCATCGCGCCGGATTCGATCTTGGTCATGTCGAGCAGGTTGGCGATGAAGCGGTTCAGCCGCTCCGATTCGTCGAGCACGGTCGACAACAGCTCGGCACGGTCCGTTTCGGGCAGCGCAGCCGCGAATTCCCTCAGCGTGCCGGCCGCGCCCATGATGGCGGCGAGCGGGGTCTTCAGGTCATGCGAAATCGAGGTGAGCAGCGCCGAGCGCAAGCGGTCGGCCTCGGCGGCGAGCTTGGCACGGTCGACGTCGGCGGCGAGCTGGATGCGCTCGATGGCGACCGCCGCCTGGTCGGCAAGCGCATCGAGCAGGCGTTGCTGCTCGGGCGTCAGCAGCGGTCCCTGCCTGTCGTCGTCGAGGCCGACGACGCCGATCGCGGTGCGGCCAGTTCTCAGAGGAAGGTAGAGGCGTTTCGCGCCGGGCAGCGTGTCGGCGCCGCGGCCGGCGGCGCGGTTATGCTCCCAGGCCCAGCGGGCGGCCGCGATGTCGGCCTCGGCCAGCGTGTCGTCGGGAGGATAGCCGGCCTTGACGGTGATCGTGCCGTTCTCGGGCAGAAGCAGGACGACGCGCAGCTTCAGCATCAGCGCGATCTGGAAGGCGGTCGCCCACAACACGTCGTCCAGCGTGCCGGCGCCGGCGAGCTTCCTTGAAAACTGATAGAGGTCCTCCGTGGCGCGCGCCCGCGAGCGGGCGGCGATCGCCTGGCGCTGCACGCGCGCGGTCAGGTTGCTGGCGATGACGGCGACGACGAGGAAGATGGCAAGCGCGACAATGCTCTCGGGATCCCGGATCGTCAGCGTGTAGCGCGGTTCGAGGAAAAAGAAGTTGAACGCCAGGGCACTGACCAGGCAGGCATACAAGGCCGGCCAGATGCCGCCGGTCACGGCCGAGGCCAGCACCGCCACGAGAAAGACGATGGCGAGATTGCGGACGTCGAGAAACTGGTCGAGGGCCGCGCCGAAGGCGAGCGAGCCGGCGACATAGGCCGTGGCAAACAGATAGGGCCAGATCTCGAAGGGCTTCTGCTCGGCTGCCGTGCCGACAGTCTTCGGCACCGCCTCGCTGGCCTGCTCCGTTCCCGAAATGACATGGACGCTGATGTCGCCAGCATCGCGGATGAGATCGTAGGTGAGCGAGCCCTCGATCAATTCCCGCCAGCGCGAGCGGGTCGGCCTGCCGATGACGATATGGGTGAAGTTGTTCGCCTTGGCATGGCGAACGATGTCCTGCGCGACGTACTGGCCCGGAATGGTGGTGACCTCGGCGCCGAGCTGCTCGGCGAGGCGCAGGTTCGCCGCAAGCCGGTCCTTATGGTCTTCGCTCATGCCGGCCGAGCGTGGCGTGTCGACATGCAGCGCCGTCCAGGGGGCGCGAAGCCGGTCGGCCAGTCGGCGCGCATAGCGGATGCGGGCAGCGCCGCCCGGGCGCGCATCGACGCAGACGAGCACCCTTTCGCCCGCCGCCCACGGCCCGGGAATGGCGTGCAACTGCATGTGGTTCAGCAATTGCTCGTCGACGCGCTGGGCGGTGCGGCGCAGCGCCAGCTCGCGCAGCGCCGTCAGATTGCCCGGCGAGAAATAGTTCTCGATGGCGCGCTGGGCGGTGTTGGGGAAATAGACCTTGCCTTCCTCCAGCCGCTTGATCAGGTCGTCCGGCGTGAGATCGATGATCTCGATGTCGTCGGCCTGGTCGATAACGGAATCGGGGACCGTCTCGCGCACCCTGACGCGGGTGATCTGCGCCACGACATCGTTCAGGCTTTCGACATGCTGGATGTTGAGCGTGGTGTAGACGTCGATGCCGTGCGTCAGGATCTCCTGGACGTCGAGATAGCGCTTGGGATGGCGGCTGCCGGGAGCGTTGGTGTGGGCGAGCTCGTCGACGAGTACCAGGGCCGGGCGGCGGACAAGGATGGCGTCGAGGTCCATCTCGTCGAGGACACGCCCCTTGTAGTCGACCTGGCGGCGCGGGATCAGCTCATAGCCTTCGACCAGCGCCTGGGTCTCCTTGCGGCCGTGCGTCTCGACGATGCCGATCACCACGTCAATGCCGTCGGCCAGCCGGGCGCGGCCGGCCATCAGCATCTCATAGGTCTTGCCGACGCCGGGCGCGGCGCCGAGGAAAATCCGCAGGCGGCCGCGCTCCTCCCGTTCAGCGTGCTCGAGCAGCGCGTCGGGAGAGGGTCTGGTTTCGTTGCTTCTGTCGTCCGGCATCTGATCCTAGATCTGGCACCAATCCTAAACATGGATGGCGCCGGGTACGCTGTCGATCCCCGGCGCCGCCATTCACGGTTTCGTGGCGTCGTCCAGCGCGAGGTTGAGCGCCAGCACGTTGACGACCGGCTCGCCGAGGACGCCGAGCTCGCGGTCCTCGATATGGCTTTCGACAAGCGCCTTGACCTTGGCTTCGCTGATGTCCCTTGCCTTGGCGACGCGGGCAATCTGGAAATAGGCGGCCTCGGGGCTGACGTGCGGATCGAGGCCGCTGCCCGAGGTCGTCACCAGATCCATCGGCACCGGCTGGCCCGGATTTTCCGCCTTCAGCTTGTCGGCATCGCCCTTGATGCGGTCGACCAGCTTGGGGTTGGTCGGGCCGAGGTTGGAGCCGCCGGAGGCGGTGGCGTTGTAGCCGTCGCCGGCGGCGGAGGGGCGGCCGTGGAAATAGCGGTCGCTGGCAAAGGCCTGGCCGATCAGTTCGGAGCCGATGACCTTGCCGTCCTTCTCGACCAGGCTGCCATTGGCCTGGCGCGGAAACAGCGCCTGGGCGATCCCGGTCATGCCGATCGGGTAGACCAGGCCGGTGAGGATGGTGAAGAAGACGATCATGACTATCGCGGGTCTGATTTGCTTGAGCATGGAGATGGTCCTTATGCGAGGCCGAGCGCGGTGACGGCCATGTCGATCGCCTTGATGCCGAGGAAGGGGACGATGACGCCGCCAAGGCCGTAGACGAGGAGATTGCGGCTGAGCAGCGCGCCGGCGCCGATGGCGCGGTATTTGACGCCCTTCAGCGACAGCGGGATCAGGGCGATGATGATCAGCGCGTTGAAGATGATGGCCGACAGGATGGCGCTTTGCGGCGTCGCCAGATGCATGATGTTGAGCGCCTGCAGTGGGCCGGTTGTCTGGCCCGGCGCGACATAGAAGACGGCGAACATCGCCGGGATGATGGCGAAGTATTTTGCGACATCGTTGGCGATGGAGAAGGTGGTCAGCGAGCCGCGCGTCATCAGCAGCGCCTTGCCGATCTCGACGATCTCGATCAACTTGGTCGGGTCGGAATCCAGGTCCACCATGTTGCCCGCTTCACGCGCGGCCACCGTGCCGGTGTTCATGGCGACGCCGACATCGGCCTGGGCGAGCGCCGGCGCGTCGTTGGTGCCGTCGCCGCACATGGCGACCAGCTTGCCCTTGGCCTGCTCGTCGCGGATCAGCTTCAACTTGTCCTCGGGCGTCGCCTGGGCGAGGAAGTCGTCGACGCCTGCCTCCGCCGCGATCGCCGCCGCAGTCATCGGGTTGTCGCCGGTGATCATCACGGTGCGGATGCCCATCTTGCGCAATTCGGCGAAACGCTCGCGGATGCCGCCCTTGACGATGTCCTTCAGGTGGACGATGCCGAGCAGGCGTCCGTCGCGCTCGACCGCCAGCGGCGTGCCGCCGGACTTGGCGACCTCGTCGGCGATTGCCTGCAGGTCCCGGATCGTCTCGGTGCCCGGCCGCGTTGCATGGCTGGCTGATGTCAACTGGTTGACATGGGCAAGCACGGAATCGACGGCGCCCTTGCGCACCGACGAGCCGTCGATGTCGACACCGCTCATGCGGGTCTGCGCGGTGAAGGGCACGAAGGTCGCGTGCAATGTCGCCATGTCGCGGGCGCGGATGGCGTATTTCTCCTTGGCCAGCACTACGATCGAGCGGCCCTCCGGCGTCTCGTCGGCCAGCGAGGCAAGCTGCGCGGCGTCGGCCAGCTCCTGCTCGGTGACGCCCTTGACCGGACGGAACTCCGTCGCCTGGCGGTTGCCGAGCGTGATCGTGCCGGTCTTGTCGAGCAGCAGCGTGTCGACGTCGCCGGCGGCCTCGACGGCGCGGCCGGACATGGCCAGCACGTTGAAGCGCACCAGGCGGTCCATGCCGGCGATGCCGATGGCTGAGAGCAGCGCGCCGATCGTCGTCGGGATCAGCGTCACGAAGAGCGCGACCAGCACCGTCACCGGTATGTAGCCACCCGAATAGGAGGCGAAGCTCGGAATGGTGGCGGTGGCCAGCACGAAGATCAGCGTCATGCCGACGAGCAGGATGTTGAGTGCGATCTCGTTCGGCGTCTTCTGGCGTTCCGCGCCCTCGACCAGCGAGATCATGCGGTCGAGGAAGGTATGGCCGGAGGCTGCGGTGATGCGCACGCGGATCCAGTCCGACAGCACCTGCGTGCCGCCGGTGACGGCCGAGCGGTCGCCGCCGGATTCGCGGATGACCGGTGCGGATTCGCCGGTGATCGCCGCTTCGTTCACGGAGGCGACGCCTTCGATCACCTCGCCGTCGGAGGGGATGATGTCGCCGGCCTCGACCAGCACGATGTCGCCGACCTTGAGGCTGGTGCCGGGCACCAGCTTGAACTTGGCGCGGTCCTCGCCGGCGAGCAGCTTGGCCTGGGTCTCGGTGCGCGCCTTGCGTAGCGAGTCGGCCTGCGCCTTGCCGCGGCCTTCGGCGACGGCTTCGGCGAAGTTGGCGAACAGCACGGTGAACCACAGCCAGATGATGATCTGCAGTGTGAAGCCGCGATCGCCGCCGCCGGTGAGCAGGTCCCTGACGAACAGCACGGTGGTGAGCAGCGAGACGACGGCGACGACGAACATCACCGGGTTCCTGACCAGCGTGCGCGGGTCGAGCTTCCGGAAGGCGCCGCCCATGGCGGGCCACAGGATGCGGGCATCGATGATGCTGGCGGATTTGGACTGGCTCATTTTGAGGCTCCAGTATCGATGGTGTTGGACGACGCCGAGCGGTCGGATGCCGAAAAGGGCGGCCCGTAGACCAGCAGCCAGATCACGATCATGACCACTGCCAGGCCGAGGAAGGTGGATATGGTCGGGAAGGGACGGGGAGTTGCCTCCCCCTCATTTTCAGCTCGGGGCCTGACCTTGCGACGCATGTAGGTGAACCAGGACATGGTGGTTTCAGAAGGTCTGCCCATGGATCATGGCCAGGTGCTCGACGATCGGTCCGATCGCCAGCGCCGGGAAGAAGGTGAGGCCGACGACGATCAGGATGACGCCGACCAGCAGGCCGACGAACAGCGGGCCGTCGGTGGGGAAGGTGCCGGCCGACGCGGGCACCGTCTTCTTTGCCACCAGCGAGCCGGCGATGGCCAGCGCCGGGATGATGACCAGGAAGCGGCCCATCAGCATGCCGATGCCGAGCGTGATGTTGTACCAGGGCGTGTTGCCGGTGAGGCCGCCAAAGGCCGAGCCGTTGTTGGCAGCGGCGGACGTGTAGGCGTAGAGGACCTCGGAGAAGCCGTGCGGACCGCCATTGCCCATCGAGGCGACGGCGCTCGGCAGCACGACTGCGATGGCCGTGAAGATCAGCATCGCCAGCGGCAGGCAGAGGATGGCGAGCATCGCCATCTTGACCTCCTTGGCCTCGATCTTCTTGCCGAGATATTCAGGCGTGCGGCCGACCATCAGGCCGGCGACGAAGACGGTGACGACGATGAACATCAGGATGCCGTAGAAGCCGGCGCCGACGCCGCCGACGATGACCTCGCCGAGCTGCATGTTGAGGATCGGGACCAGGCCGCCAATGGCGGTGAAGGAATCATGCATGGCGTTGACCGCGCCGCAGGAGGCGGCCGTGGTGATGACGGCAAACAGCGCCGACGCGGCGATGCCGAAGCGCGTCTCCTTGCCTTCCATGTTGCCGCCATCGATGCCGAGCGCATGGACCAGCGGATTGCCAGATGCTTCTGCCCAGTAGCAGACGGCGACGCCGGCGACGAACAGCACGCCCATGGCGGCGAGGATCGCCCAGCCCTGGCGCTGGTTGCCGACCATGCGGCCGATGACGTTGGTGAGCGCCGCGCCCAGCGCGAAAATCGTCACCATCTGGATCAGGTTGGAGATCGCGTCGGGGTTCTCGAAGGGATGCGCGGCGTTGGCGTTGAAGAAGCCGCCGCCATTGGTGCCGAGCATCTTGATGGCGACCTGCGAGGCGACAGGGCCGAGGGCGAGCGTCTGCCTGGCGCCCTCGAGCGTGGTGGCGTCGACATAGGGGCCAAGCGTCTGCGGCATGCCCAGCCAAACATAGACGAGGGTGAGCGGGACGCAGAGCGGCAGCAGGATGTAGAGCGTGCAGCGGGTCACATCGACCCAGAAATTACCGATCGACTTCGACGAGGCGCGGGCGAAGCCGCGGATCAGGGCGACCGCGATGGCAATACCGACGGCCGCCGAGACGAAGTTCTGCACGGTAAGGCCGGCCATCTGCACCAGGTAGGACATGGTGCTTTCGCCGCCATAGTTCTGCCAGTTGGTGTTGGTGACGAAGCTGGCGGCGGTGTTGAAGGCGAGGTTTTGCTCGACGGCGGTCATCCCAGCGGGGTTGTAGGGCAGCACGCCCTGCAGCCGCTGAAGGGCATAGAGCAGCAGGAAGCTCGCCAGGCTGAAGACCATGATGCCGGCCGCATAGGTGGTCCAGTGCTGCTCCTCGCGCTCGCTGGTCCCCGAAATGCGATAGAGCCCGCGTTCGATCGGGCCGAAGACCGGCGACAGCAAGGTGCGTTCGCCGTTGAAGACCCGGTACATGTAGCCGCCGAGCGGCTTCACCAGCAAAACGACGATCCCGCAATAGACGAGGATCTGTATCCAACCGTTGAGAGTCATGAGAAGAGCTTTCCGTGCCTTGCGCCAGATGCGGTCAGAAGCGTTCCGGGCGAACGAGGGCGTATGTCAGGTAGACGAGCATGAACAAGGTCACGCCACCCCCGAGGAAATAGTCGAGAAGCATTTTCGGACCTTTCGCTCAGAGAATGTCGCAGGCTTTGATGTAGGCGAAGGATAGGGCGAAGAACAAAACGCCTATCCCGATAACGATGACGTCCATCGCGCGTGGTCCTTATTTCCGGTTTGGCTTCGGCCTGCCCGCGGTCGGCAGGGTCAGAGCGGCACGAGACACCGCCGCGACTGCAATGGTGCAGCCGTTACGGGGTGCTTGCCCCCGGGAATATGGATCGGAAGGCCATAAAGGTTCGAGACGGGGTGGACAGGAAAGAAATAGGAATCCCATAAAGATTTCGGACCGCCGGACCGGCGCCACCTCTCACTGTCCGCGGGGCACTTGCAGGCTGGCCTCACCGGATTATCAATAGTCTCGAGACACATTCTGCGTGGCCCCAGGCTTGGCGGCGCGCGGTCGATATTCCGAGGAAGGACAAGAAATGCTCGACATCGCACCATCGCAGCAGGCGGCCACCTGGCTCGGTTCCTTCGCCCGCACGCTCGAAGCCGGCGACATCGAGGCGGTGGCCAATCTGTTCGTCGAGGACTGCTACTGGCGCGACCTGCTCACCTTCACATGGAACATCAAGACCATGGAGGGCCGGGCGGCGATCCGCGACATGCTGGAGGCGACGCTCGCGACGGCACGGCCGTCGCGATGGAGCCTCACCGGCGACGCGAGCGTCGACGATGGCATCATCGAGGCCTGGTTCAGCTTCGAGACGGTCGTTGCCAGGGGCGAGGGGATCCTGCGCCTCAAGGATGGTCGCTGCCGGAGCCTGTTCACGGCGATGAGCGAACTCAAGGGGTTCGAGGAGCAAAGGGGTCCGGCGCGGCCGCTCGGCATCCGCCACAAGGCCGATCCCGATCGCGAGACCTGGGCGGAGGCGCGGGCACGCGAGGCACGCGACCTCGGTGTCAGGGAGCAGCCCTATTGCCTTGTCATCGGCGGCGGCCAGGGCGGCATCATGCTGGGCGCCAGGCTGAGGCAGCTCGGCGTTCCCGCGCTCATCATCGAGAGGAATGCGCGCGCCGGCGATTCCTGGCGCAACCGCTATCGGTCGCTCGTGCTGCACGATCCGGTCTGGTACGACCATCTGCCCTATATCCCGTTCCCGGAGAACTGGCCGGTGTTCACGCCCAAGGACAAGATGGGCGACTGGCTGGAAATGTATGCCCGGGTGATGGAGCTGAACTACTGGGTCGCCACCAAATGCGTCAGCGCGGCCTATGACGAGACCGAACAGGTCTGGACGGTCGTCGTCGACCGCGTCGGCCAGCGCATCACGCTGAAGCCGAAACACATCGTCTTCGCCACCGGCGCCTACGGACCGCCGCGGCGGATCGACCTGCCGGGCGCCGAGGCCTTCAAGGGCGAGATCCTGCATTCCAGCCAGTATTCCAGCGGCGAGAAGTTCCGCGGCAAGCGGGTCGCGGTCATCGGTGCCGCAAGCTCGGGCCATGATGTCAGCGTCGACCTCTGGGAGAGCGGCGCCAAGGTGACCATGGTCCAGCGCTCGCCGACCACGGTGGTGAAGTCCGACACGCTGATGGAGGTCGGCTTCGAGATTTTTTCCGAGAAGGCACTGGCGCGCGGCATCACCACCGACAAGGCCGACATGATCGTCGCCTCGACACCCTTCGCCCTGGTGCCCAAGGGCCAGCGGGCGCTTTACGATGTCATCCGGAAACGCGACGCGGACTTCTATGATCGCCTTCAAGCCTCGGGCTTCGCCATCGATTTTGGCGAGGACGAGACGGGGCTATTGATGAAGGCCTACCGCACCGGCTCCGGCTTCTACATCGATGTCGGCGCCTGCGAGTTGATCCTGAACGGCGAGATCGCGGTCAAGAGCGGCGTCGGCATCAAGTCGCTGACACCGAGCGGCATTCTGTTCGAGGACGGCAGCGAGCTTGCCGTCGATGCAATCGTCTGCAGCACCGGCTTCCAATCGATGAACGAGACGGTGGCGCAGATCGTTTCGCGCGAGGTCGCCGACAAGGTCGGTCCGTGCTGGGGCCTCGGGTCGGGTGTCAAGGGCGACCCCGGACCGTGGCAAGGCGAGTTGCGCAACATGTGGAAGCCGACGGCGCAGGAGGCGCTATGGTTCCACGGCGGCAATCTCGCGCTGTCGCGCTTCTATTCGAAGTTCGTAGCGATGCAGATCAAGGCGCGGATGAAGGGGATTGCGACGCCGGTTTATGGCGAGCCGAGCAACGCCGGGTAAGGTCGACCCCCACTCCGTCGAGCTTCGCTCGCCACCTCTCCCCCGATCGACGGGGGAGAGGAAAGGCGCGAATTCGCCAACCCTGGCGCGCCCTTCCTCTCCCTCCGGAGGGGGGAGAGGTGGCGCTGCGAAGCAGCGACGGAGTGGGGGAAGCCATTCGCCAAATGTGCCGCCACCGCAACCCGGGCATCTCCCCTCACGTGGGGGGAGATTGGCCAATCACTTTCCAAAATGCCTGGCCGCAACCTCGACATGCGTGTGACCCGCATGCGGCTCGAAGCGTTCGGTCTCATTGTGGTCGCCGGCGTCGTTCGGCCACCATGTGCCGCCGATGACGATGCCTTCTGAGACCAGCCGCTGATCGGCGACCAGCGCGGCGCCGACCGCGTCGACGAAGGTGAAGCGGCCCGCTTGCTGTCGCAGAACCGCGACGTCGCCGATGCCGCCGACCTTGAGCGTGCCAAGCTCCGGCCTGGCGATCGCCTCGGCCGGCCGCTGCGTCGCTGCGCGCAGAACTTCGGTAAGCGGCATGCCGAGCGCCATCAGCTTCGACATGCAGACGAGGATGTCGAAGGCGGGGCCGTCGACGCAGTAGAGATGCACGTCGCTCGAGATGACGTCAGGCGCAAGTCCCTCGCCGAGCATCGCCTTCGCGACTTCGAAGTCGAAGGAGCCCATTCCATGGCCGATGTCGAAGATGACGCCGCGCTCGCGCGCCAGCCGCATGTCCGGGCGCACCGCACCCGAGGCGAACACCGGCGCGTTGGGAAATGGGCGGAAGCAGTGGGTGAGGATGTCGCCCCGGCGCAGCCGCGGCAGCACTTCGGAGCGGCCGGGCGGCGGCTCGTCAATATGCGCCATCAACGGCAGGCCGGCCTGATCGGCCGCTTCCAGCGCCAGGTCGACCGGGGCGATGCCGCTGGTGCCGCCGGCATGCTTGCCGGAGCGGACCTTGACGCCGACGACGACATCGGCGTGCTCGCGCACCGCGGCCACCGTCTCGCGCGGCTCGCAGAGCCGCAGATCGCTGCACTCGCCGACCGACACCGTCTGCGAGAAGCCGAAGATGCCGGCGAAGGAGATGTTGACGTAGGCGAGGATGCGGACCCTCGAGCGCTCGATGACGTGACGGCGAAAGCCGAGGAAATTGCCGGCGCCGGCGCTGCCGGCGTCGATGAAGGTGGTGGTGCCGCTCTTCGCCGCCAGCCGGTCGGCGTCGACACCGAGCGAGGTGCCGCCCCAATAGACGTGGCTGTGCAGGTCGATCAGTCCCGGCGTGACGAGGCAATCCCGCGCATCGATGACCTGCGTTGCGTGCTCGGCATCGATGGCGGCCTCGATCGCGGCGACATGGCCATCGGCGATGGCAAGGTCGCGCGGCGCATCGAGTCCGGAAGCTGGATCGATGACACGGCCGCCCTTGATCAGGAGATCGAATTGCATCGGGCCAACCTCCGGCTTGTTCGTTGTGGTGTCAGAGCGGTCGGTAGGCGACGGCTTCGACCTCGATCTTGATGTCGATCATCAGTCGCGACTCGACCGTGGTGCGGGCCGGCGGATCCTTGGGGAAATGCCTGGCATAGACGGTGTTGAAGGTGCCGAAGTCGCGCGCGTCCTCCAGCCACACGGTCGTCTTGACGACATCGTCCATGGTGCAGCCGGCAAGCGCCAGGGCCGCCTTGATGTTCTGAAGCACCTGCTCGGTTTGCTCGACGATGCCACCCTTGACCACCATGCCGTCGCTGCCGACCGGCACCTGGCCCGAGACATAGACGAAATCGCCGGCGCGGACGGCTGGCGAAAGCGGCACATGGGACGTTCCGAAACACTGCTTGGGCAAGGAATAGCCTCCTGTTCAGACATGGCAGGACGGTTGCTGGTCCCGCCGCTGCCGACCCTCTACCCCTATCGACGCGATCCTCCTAGTGCCCGCTGTTGGAAAGCAACATTCTTAGCGATGGATGTTGCTTTCTTACAGGCAGGCCAGCATCTTGCGCCGCCATGCCGGCCGCGACCCAGGAGAGAGAAAAATGACCTTCGACAAGAACCCGTTTCCGGCAGGCGACGCCGATCGCCACGCGCTGTGGGAAATGCTGGTGCGGCGCGACATCGATGCCTTTCTCTCGCAGGACTGGTCGATGGTCGAGGACGATTTCGTCGCCGAAAGCTTCTTCGGCATGCATGCGCATTTCCTCAACGACGCGGACGCCTGGCGGCTGCAGTTTCCGACGCTTGTCGCCTATCGCGACGAATGGCTGCGCCAGGCGAAGGAGACCGCGACGACGGCATTCGCCGAGCCGCTGCGCGAGGCGCTGTTCCGTGTCACTAACATGCGCGACATCGACGTCGACGGCGATCGCGCGGTGCTGCACAAGAAGTTCAACGGTTCGGTCACCAAGGCGGACGGCAGCGTCGACAGGCTGAAATGGCAGACGCTCTATTTCTGCTCGAAGGCGGGCGGCCGCTGGAAGATAACGGGTTTTGTCGGCTACATGCCGCATCCGCTGGGAAGCTAGGCTGCAGCTGAAGCCTTCGGCCTACTGCCCTTTGATGCTCTCGGCGATTTCGTGCAGCACCTTGCGATCAGTGCCGTGCCGCTTGATGAGCGTGCGGGCCTGTTCCGGCGTGATGCCGGCTTCCTCGGCGAAATGCCTGACCTCGTAGTCCTCGTCGCCGGCCACTTGCGAACGGTCGCGGTTGTCGGTCTTCGTCTTGTCGTCGGCCATGACTGCGTTCCTCGTTCAACACGAGATAACGAAGAGGGTCCGGTGGGGTTCCCGGACCCTGGGATTCAACGCGAGCGCACGGATGCGCAAGGAGCAAGCAGGCTCGGGCCTTAGTGTGTCCGGTGATCGAAAACCACGCCCATGGTCTTACCAATTGCCGCCATCACGATCAGCTCGACCAGATGGTCGTCGCTGTCGTCGCAAGCCGGACCGATGCGACGGATGGCGTCGATCGCCGCCCGGGTCGATACGGTATCGCCGGCGCGGAATCTCGAAAGCGCAGAGGAAACAAGTTCTTCTGCCGTCGGGTCGATGGCTGCCACTTTTGGCACGATGGTCATTGGCCTCCTCCTGCCATGAACCCTCACACGGACAATGATACGCCAAAGGCCGGCCGGCGCCAGCGAAATGGTGGTCCGACCAGTGTCACTGGCGACAGCCTGCCGCCATTGCCTACCCTGTCCTCGATGATCCGCAACTACGCCGCTGTCACGAGCAACCGATGGTGTGCTTGGGCGGCGCGTCGTTTTCGTCCGGGTTGGGAACCGGGTCTTCGTCCGGAAGCCGCTCCGGTTCCGGCTCACGCATCGGCTCCGGTTCGGGAAGCGGCGGCGGCGTTGGCATCGGAGTGGGCGTGGGATCGGGATTGGGAAGAATTGCCATCGTGTTTTGTCCCTGCGCTCGGTGTCTCAGGCGCGTTCGTTCAGGCTCGACGTTCGGGTGATGCGGGCAGAACGGCTGCGCCCCGCGCATGGTTCCGACTGACCTCTGCGCGCCGGCCGCGGCATGCGGTCACGCCGCCCCCGAAAATGATTCACGACGCGGCCCGTTCCGGGTCTTGCCGACCATCGGCGGCGCCATAATTCCACTTCAGGGGTTGGGTCATCTGCTGAAACAGGAGGCGGCCGTGAAACACCAAACCGTGGACCAACTCAATGCCGTTGCCGACGTTCATGCCGAAGCAACGTCTCTCTTCGCAACCCGAGCCCAACGCCTCGAACGCTGGGCGAAACTACTGGAACAAAATCTCGATCGGCGCCTCGTGGCGCTCACGGGCACCGAGTACACGGCGCCCGACCTGCGTGACAAAATGCGCTGCGCCGGATCTCCGATCGATGTCGCCTTCGAGGATCCGATCTTTCGCGCGCAAGGCCTGGCCGATGACACCTACGGCGAAGCCAGGCGCTTCTTCGAGCTGAGCGACTGGCAGCTGCACGAGATCGTCTGCCATTGCCATGTCGGCGCGTCGTTGCCGGCCAGATGGACTGCCTCCCGCGTGCGCGCGGCAATCTCTCCCGGATCGGGCGTCTTCGCCTGGCTGAGAGCCTTGTTCATCCACTGACAGGGTGGTGAGGCCGCCGACTTGAAGCGGCTCCGGTTCGACCTCGAACCGGACCGCTTTCATCGTGGATGGAGCGAGGTTCAGACCGAAAGGGTCCCGCGCGGCCGGGCGCGCCCTTGCAGCCAAGCGGGCGACGATCGGGTCTGTCGACCGGCGCGCCGGTCACGTCGTTGTCTGGATGATCAGCGTCAGCGTGCCGTCGCCGTCGATGTTGGCCGCGACGACTTGCGAGGAGTTGAGCCCGTTGGCCTGCAACACGGACAATGCCTGCGGCGAGGCATCGACGGAACGCTGCAGCTCCAGCAGCTCGTCGGCGCTGGTCTCGGTGATCACGGCTTCGGCCTGATGCTTGAGTTCCGCCGGCAGGTCCTCCACCGCGACGAGGGCGATGTTGGTGAAATCCTGTCCGGAGAGGTTCTGGTCGGGCGCCGGCTGATCCGGCAGCGGCTGCTGGGCCGGGGGCAGGTTCTGGGGAAGCTGCGGGTCGGCTAGTTGCGCCGAGGCCGGCTGGGACAGGGCGAGCGCAGAGAGCGCAACGATCGCCGTCAACATCCGCATCGTCTTTCCTTCCGTTCTTTTGGGGTGGTGTCCTTGCGACACAACCAATCCGCGGACCGATGGTTCCCGAATGAGGAAGGCACCAGAGCGGGGCCGCCACCCGGCGGCGTCATCAGGCCGAGATGGAACGTTTCGGACAGGCGTTCATTTTTCCAGATCACCGCATTGGCGAGGGGCGCTGCAACGTGAGGAGAGAACCATGAAAATCAGGGATTGCATGACGCAGGCCGTTCGGGTCGCCAGTCCCGACCAGACCTTGCGGGACGCGGCTCGGGCCATGGCCGATCTCGACGCCGGTGTGTTGCCCGTCGGCGAGAACGACCGGCTGGTCGGGATGATCACCGATCGCGACATTGCCGTACGCGGCGTCGCGGAAGGCAAAGGCCCGGATACGAAGATCAGGGAGGTGATGAGCGCGGAGGTGAAATATTGCTTCGACGACCAGGAAGTGGACGACATCCTGCGCAACATGGGTGACCTGAAGCTTCGGCGGATGCCGGTCCTCAGCCGCGAGCACCGGCTGGTCGGCATCATTTCGCTCGGCGACCTCGCCACCAGCAGCAACGCGGCATGGGCCGGCGAGGCGCTTGGCGGCATTTCGCAGCCGGGCGGCGAGCATTCACAGACCGCACACTGACGGATCACGCCAGCGCGTCTAAAGCGAGCCCTCAGCGCCAGCCGAGGGCTGGCGCGACGAATTTGAGGATCGCCTCGATCACATGCGCATTGTAGGCGACGCCGAGCTGGTTGGGCACGGTGAGAAGTAGCGTGTCGGCCTCGGCGATCGCCTCGTCCGCCTTTAGTTGTTCGATGAGCATGTCCGGCTCGGCGGCATAGGTGCGGCCGAAGACGGCGCGCTTTTCGGGCTCGATATAGCCGAAATGATCCTCGCCCTCGCTGTTGCCGAAATAGGCGCGGTCCATGTCGTTGACCAGCGCGAAGATGCTGCGGCTGACCGAGACGCGCGGCTCGCGGCTATGGCCGGCCTCGGCCCATGCCTTGCGGAAGGCGCGGATCTGCTCGGCCTGCTGGATATGCAGCGGCTGGCCGCCCTCGTCGAACTTCAGCGTCGAGCTCTGCAGGTTCATGCCAACCTTGGCCGCCCATTCCGCCGTGGCGTTGGTGGCCGCACCCCACCAGATCCTGTCGCGCAGGCCCTCGGATAAAGGTTCCAGGCGCAGCAGGCCGGGCGGGTTGGGGAACATCGGCCGCGGATTGGGCTGGGCGAAGCCGTGGCCGCGCAGCACCTCGAGGAAGACCTCGGCGTGGCGGCGGGCCATGTCGGCATCGCTCTTGCCCTCCTCGGGCACGTAGCCGAAATAGCGCCAGCCATCGATCACCTGCTCCGGCGAACCGCGGCTGATGCCGAGCTGCAGCCGGCCGCCGGCGATCAGGTCGGCGGCACCCGCGTCCTCGACCATGTAGAGCGGGTTCTCGTAGCGCATGTCGATGACCGCGGTGCCGAGCTCGATACGGCTGGTTTTGGCGCCGGCAGCGGCCAGCAGTGGAAAGGGCGAGGCGAGCTGGCGGGCAAAGTGGTGGACGCGGAAGTAGGCGCCATCGGCGCCCAGCTCCTCGGCGGCGACCGCAAGGTCGATCGACTGCAGCAGCGCATCGGCCGCCGAGCGCGTCCCCGACTGCGGCGACGGCGACCAATGCCCGAACGACAGAAAGCCAATTTTCTTCATGGGATTACCGGATGCGGGGTGGAGGAATGGGCGGAATGCGATCGCATATAGGGTTTCACGCGGTATCGCCGCAAGGTGGCCGCTGGTTCCTTCGCAAGCGCGTGACGCTCACACAGACGGCTCCATCATTGCATGCTGGGTGAAAGCGCGATGACGATCGGATGGTCGCTGAGCGTAATTTCGAGCGAACGCACGTTGCTCAGTGTTTGGACAGGCTCAACGCCAATTGTTGGATCGTAGGTCGTCACCGACGCGCGTGTGTCGCCAAACTGGACCGTCACATGGTCCTGACCGCTCAATCGTTCGTCCCACACGATAAGTTGGAATGTGCCGTCGCTGTGTTGCAGGAGCAGCTCGTGCACGGTCTCGGGTTGGTCCGCGATCGTGAAGTCGAGCTGGCCGGGCTTGGCGAGGGTACCTTTGTCCGCCAAAATCGTCGTAAGGTTGTGAAGGTAGATCGCGGCCTTGCGGGGTGAATAATCGGGTTTGAAGAAGCCGAAGGATTGGTTGCCGTCTTCGTCGGTACGGTCCCGCAACAGATAGACCGATGTATAGGCGTAGCCGCGCTTGAACTGCGCGAGGTACATGCTCATCAAATTCAAACCGTGCATTTGTTCGGTGACGGCACCTCCGATCGTAACCCCGGTCTCGGTCGTGACACGCGGCAGCGTATTGAGTTGCCCCTGGGTGTAGCCCTGAAATCCTCTCCCCCAGGTGACGCCGAAATTGCCGAAGAGCCCGTCCACTCTGGACGCGGCGGTTGGATCCGCAGCGTGCCACGTCTTGTTGTCCGCCGGATATGGCGAATGCGAGTGATAGATGTAGTTGTGCAAATTGGCGTAGTCGGCATACTTCGTGCCGTCTGGCATCCGGGTTTGGGCGTCGGGCGGGATCGTAAGGAACTGAAGGCCGACATTGTCTCGCTGCGCGCCGGATTCCGAGATCGACCAGACGGGATATTTCGCGAGCACCGGATCACTTTTGACAGCCTGGTAAAGATCGCGCTGAAGCTTTGCGACGGCCATCCACGAAGCCTCCCTACCGCCGCCGCTCTCTCCCTGATAGGTGACACCCCAGTTGTTCGGCTCGTTGTTGCCCTCGAACGCGAGTAGCGCGCCGGCTTCAGCAAGCACTCTGCCTGTTTCAACCAGCTTTTTCACATCGGTCCCACCACTGACCAATCCCCAATTCAGACGCGCGCCGGTTTCACGATGCAGATCAAGAAAGGTCTGGATGGTTGTTGGACCCTCGTCGCTCAAACCTTCTATTCCCGCCCTGACCCACCGAAAGCCGCAATAGCGGACCATTTCGATCGTCCTGGCCAACGGCTGGCCTCGATCGGGGAATGTGCTGACGACGCCGATGCTATTGAGAAAGTCGTTGGTCGCAACGGCGGTTTTGGGCGCTGCAAGCGAATGGTGGGGCGATACCGGCACCACAGCCAGCGCCAAACACCCGGCGACGAGGGAGCGAAGCATTTTGGAAGGGAGGATCATCGCCTGGGACTTCAAGCCTCTCCGGGAAGAGCAGGGTCTGCGCGCGTGCGCTGCTCCCGCCGTCGCTGGTACACCCGCAGTCGGGTGCCGGACCTAAAGCTTGAACCAGCCAGTGCTGGAGGTCCCGCGCCAGCGAAGTTACAGCCGCATCAGGAGTTCCTCAATTAAGGCTAAGTGCGGGTGGCCGTCATCCTTTTTGGGGGCGTGACCGGCCCGCGGTGCCATCTGACAGCCAGGCTTTGCGAGGCGGCCAAAGAGGTGATGATCGAGGTGGCAGCGGCCCACGAGGGAAGTGGCAATTCCGGTGGTGGAGAAATGACGCCGCCGGTCCAAGGCGGTGGTTTCACACTTTCGCCGTGCGCCAGCCGGCCGATCCCGCTTCCGGTCGCGAACAGAACCATTGCTCGCCACGGGCCGGGTTTGTGGGGGCGCCGGCTTTTGGCGGCTTTCCCCAAAATGTTTGTTTTTCAGGTCTTTAGTGGCCTACGGCAGTGATGGCGGAGAGAGCGACAGCCATATTGGTGTCTCATGTCGTCTCTGTCAATAGAAATTATAACGTAATATCAACTCATTAATCTGAAATAGCTGTCCCACGCCGTTGCAATCCGCATCATCCAATGCCATTATTTTTGGCGGGTAAGATGATGGGTCTGAGAGATGCCGAAGATCGCGAAGGAACTTTCAGCACTGGCCGTCAAGAACTTGAAACACCCCGGGTCGACCACACCGAGCAACGCTGTGTTTGCCGTTGGCGGTGTTGCCGGGCTCATGCTCCAGATCACGCCGGGCGGCGGCCGGTCATGGCTATTGCGAACCATGCTCAACGGCAAGCGCCGCGAAATCGGCCTCGGCGGACACGACGTTTCGTTGGGCGAAGCTCGCGAGCGGGCGAGGGCAACCAAGGGTGAAATCCGCAATGGCGTCGATCCGCTGCAAGAGAAGCGCGATCGCCGCAAAGCCGCGATTGAGGCCGCAAAGCGCCATCTCACATTCCGCGATGCCGTCGACAAATTCCTTGCCGACACGCTGGTGGAATTCAGGAACGAAAAGCATCGGAAGCAATGGCAATCCACGCTGGACACATATGCAATGCCCGTCATCGGCAATCTTGCCGTTTCCGAAGTCACCAAACATCACATGGTCGAAATCCTTAAGCCGATCTGGGCGACCAAGACCGAAACGGCCACACGGCTGCGGCAGCGCTGCGAACGCGTGCTTGATTGGGCAAAGGCGCATGGTCACCGCGAGGGCGACAACCCGGCAGCATGGAAGGGCAATCTCAACGCCATGCTGTCCAAGCCAAGCAAGGTTGCGACCGTCGATAATCAGCCGGCCATTCAGTTGAAAGACGCGCCCAGGTGGTTCGCAGCCCTGCGCAAACGCGAAGGCACGGGTGCACGGGCATTGGAATTCGCGACATTGACCGCTGCGCGATCTGGCGAAGTGCGCGGCATGGAATTCAACGAAATCGATTCGAGCGCCAAATTGTGGACGGTGCCAGCGTCGCGAATGAAAATGAAGCGTCCGCATGTTGTGGCACTATCCGATGAGGCGCTTGCGATCCTAGACGCGATGAAAGATGCCGCGACCGGCGAAAGCAAATATGTGTTTCCGGCAATCCGTGGTGGCATGCTGTCCGACATGACGTTGAGCGCCACCATGAAGCGGATGCACGAAAGCGAGATTGAGGCGGGCCGCATGGGCTGGCTGGACAAGAATTCAAAGCGTCCGGCCGTTCCCCATGGGCTGCGGTCAACGTTTTCTGATTGGGCAGGCGAGTTGTCCGACTATCCCCGCGACATGCGGGAATTTGCGCTCGCCCACGCCATCAACAGCGACGTTGAGGCCGCATACCGGCGCGAAACCATGATTGAGAAGCGCCGCGCCATGATGAACGATTGGGCTGCGTTTTTGCGGGGCGGGAACGGACCAAAGCCCTAAGACATGAGCCTCGCAACGCTGGCCGAAGGCGATAAGCTAGCGAGCGAGACGGAACGCTAAGCTGTTCAGCAATATCGATCGCTGATCGCATCGGGCGAACCGGAATTATCAGCGGTGGCGCTGAGCTGTTTCCGCTCAGTTCGATGGGCGCTGCGTGACGCCACGTCTAATTTCGGCTGGCTAAGCGCACGCCTGGCCCACCACCATTCTCTGGAATGAATTCGATGCCAGCGTTCTCCAGGGCACCTTGTACCGCCTGCAGCGTGTTGTCGAACAGAACCTCGCCGCGCTCCAATCGGGCGATAGTGTTGGGAGAGACCTTGGCGAGGGCAGCAAGCTCCCGAATGCCTAGCTGAAGAGCTGCCCGCGCCATCCGACACTGGGCCGAAGTTATTGCCATTCGTAGTAACCTTGTTACTAAGTTGTTGCATTTGCTGGCCATAGATAGTAACACTGATACTACCGTTGATGCCGACAAGCATCTTGAGCGGTTGGACAGGTGCGGTCACACCTGTCCAACCTAACCACAACCCCAGCTTTCATGGAGCTCGGATCATGGATGATTCCGACAATAGCATGAGTTTGTCTTTCGTCACCCGGCGGCGCTTGCTCGCGGGCACGGCCACGGCCGCCGTGGCATGGCCCTTCCAGGTAAAGTCGCGGGCCGCCGAACTGACGGACGGCAGCAGCGCGGCTGATCCTGCTCTTCGTCTGTGTGGGAACTGGCAAAAGATCCACAACGAGACACTGGCGCTGTGCCGCGAACAGCAAAGGTTGGAGACACACCTCGCCAGGACGGTCGGCTTTCCCTGTGCCAAGGTACGGCTTGCCGATGGTACGGAATTAACGCTCCATTCCATGGAAGGCATGAACGATGCCTACTCTCCCGAAATTGAAGTCGAATGGGGCAGGGCGGTTGCCGACTTTGCGGCACACCCAGGCGCGTTGGGATGCCGCCGATGCTGAGATCGGCTATTCGAGAGCAGACGAACTTATCCGGCAATCGGAAACAGCCGAAAGCGCGCTTCTGGATGATCTACCGCAGACAGCGGCCACGTCCATAGAAGGCATTTTGGCCAAGCTCAAGGTTGTCCTGCGTGACGGTGAGCACTGGGAACATCCAGACGATTTCCCCTGGCCGCATATCCGATCTGTGCTGGATGACCTCGCCCGCCACCATAAATATCGATCCGGCGGTGATCGCGATCGATCGGTCAATCGTTAGCCGACGGACCTTATAGGCGGCCCTGCTTGAGCAAGCCATCTTGATGGGCGCGAGGCCGACTATCGTTTCTGGTTTGCCGTGTTCGTTCGTCTCGGCGACGCTCCTAAAGGACACGGCCCACATGGGCTCAAGCAATCGCCTCGCCGCCGTGACCGCTGCGTCTCGATGAAGGCCAGCTTTCCGCACAGTGTGCATAACCGTCATCACAACTTGTCGCCTTGGTTTTGCTGACGCCAAGAAACGGGATTGGTGATCCAGCGACTGATTTCGGATTCATGCCAGCCTGCACCGTGGATACTGATCTGGATCTGCCGGGGGAAAGTGCCTTGGGCGATCTTGCGATAGATCGTGGACCGGGACAGACCGGTCCGGAAAAGGACGGTCTTCAGGCGGATGATCCGGTCTGGTTCAGGCATGGGTCGCACTGCCTCTTGCTGGTTGGTTCTGATTGCTCCTGATCCAGAGAGGACAGACACGTACGCACGCGCAAGACGGTTTTTCGGGTCGTCTTGCCCCGGCGTGGAAACGGCTGCGAATCGGACGTGTTCAGATCCCAATGCCGCGTCCCCTGCCGATGCCATGGCTGAATGCGAGTTCCGCAGCGAGGCGCCGGCTGGAATCGGTATGAATGCCAAGCTCGCGCTTGCGGTTGGCGAGGAGCGATTCAAGTTGTGGATCGCGTTCGAGGCTCTTGGCCATGTCGGCCATGGCCGCGCGGGTTGACTTGTAACCCGACATGTCGCCGACCTGGTATTGGCCCTGGCTAGTTCGCTCGAGCTTTTGCCAACGTTCCACGAAACGGTCTGCGCGGCGGCCCGGATCGGCTTCCAGTTCGGTGCGGATTTCCGTTTCAAGCTGGAGAGCAAGGACGATGCGGCTGACCCGGCCGACCCCAGCCTCACGAATTAGCTCGGGATTCTTGACATAGGCCGCTTCGGCATCGCGCCAGCCGTGCGGCCGAACCCTCTCGAAAGCGTTGCGAGCATCTCTCAATTCGCGCATCTGCTCGGGACTGTCCTGCCCGTCCGCGTTTCCAGTGCTGAGGATCGCGTCGAGCGCCCGCGCGTGACGCACAAGCGCCTTCGTACGAGCCCTGCGCAACGCCGCTTCCTGGTCCACCGGCACATCGATGTCGCGCTGCATTCCCGTGGCGGAAACTTCTCGTTCGGGCGTCGGGCGGCCATCTTCGCCTTGCGCTCTAACATTCTCCCTTCCCGGACCGCGCCCACGGTCCTGGCCCGGCTCGGCATCTCCGGGCGAGCGCAACCCGTCCAGCAGCTCGCCGATCCTGTCGCGGAGTTTCTCCGGAACGATGCGGCGCACGATCTCGACCACACGCTCGCGGAAGGTGATGCCGCGCCGCTCGGCATAGCTCTGCGCTGGGTCGATCCGCTCGTAGTCCGACGCCATGTCTTTGGCGCGGTCGCGTGACAGTGTGCGGACAAGCCGCTCGCGGGTCGCGAAGTCATCGCCGCTATAATGCAGGTCCATCCCGTCTCGATGACGCGATAGCGCAACGTAGCTGCCGTGCGCATCCATGCCTGGCGTCGCCAAGACATGGGTGCGGTCAACCGTCATGCCCTGCGCCTTATGGATGGTCGCGGCATAGCCGTGGTCGACATGGGCATAATCTTTCAGGTCGAAGCGCACCGACCTGCCGTCGTCGGTGCGCACGGCCATGCTTTCTGCGCTGACGTCCTCCACGATACCGGGCGTGCCGTTCTTGACGCCGAGCCCGCGCTCGTTGCGTAGGAACATGACGCGGTCGCCGCTTGCGAAGTTCCTTGCCCCGCGTTCGACATTCACCTGAACATCCTCGCCGAGATCGCCGGCGCCGCGCATGCGCTCGCGCGCGGCATGGTTCAGCGCGCGAACTTCGTCGTTTGTGTGGGTGAGAATGATCCGGCTTGCCTCTGGCTCTGCCTGCCTGTCGCGATCCCAGCGCTCGACCAGATCGCTGCGCGCCTCGTCGCGCGTCGCGGCCTGATGCACCATGCCTTGCGCGTCATAGGCGCCGATCGCAACGCCGATCCTGCCGGTTGCAAGATCGCGGGTCGCGTCACGCTGCCAGTCCTCTCGCTGCCGGCGCACTTGGCCGATCTCGACGCCGCCGTAACGATCATGGATGGAGCGGAATGCAGCACCGGCTTCGATGGCCTGCAGCTGCTGCGGATCGCCGACCAGCACGACCTTTGCGCCAACGTCCGCCGCATGGGAGAGCACGCGCTCCAACTGGCGTGTGCCGACCATGCCGGCTTCATCGATCACCAGGACATTGCGCGCGGTGAGCAGATCGCGGCCCTGTCCCCAGCCATGTTCCAGGCTGGCAATCGTGCGCGAGGCAATTCCCGAACCGCTCTCAAGATTCTCTGCCGCGATGCCGGACAGTGCCGCGCCTCGGACTTCATAACCTGCGGCTGCCCATGCCTGGCGCGCAACGCCAAGCATGGCGCTCTTGCCCGTTCCGGCAAACCCAACAATGACACCGAGACCGCAGCCGTCAGTGACATGCGCGATCGCTTCCGCCTGTTCACCTGACAGAGCAAGCCCGCGCTGGCTGGCGTGCGCCAAAGCCGCCTCACGATCCTGATCATTCACGACGTGACGTTCTTGCTCCGCTATCAACTCTACCGCGCGATGCAGACGCTGTTCGGTCTCGATCATCTGCCGGGTGGTGAAGCGGTCTTCGCCGCGTCCGTCCTTGCCGAGCTCGATCAGATCAGGCGCGTTGCCGATCGCGCCCATCACTTGGTCGAACTGCCCGATGCCGTCGCTGTGCCGATGCGCGAACTTCGCGATGTCGCGGCGGGTGAAAGTCGATTGCTGATGCGTGATGGCATCCAGCGCCACGGATGGATCCGCGATGATGCGCGCGCCATTGTTGCGCGCAATCTCGCGGTGCAGTTCGGCGCGATCTGCTTCAATCCCACCAGGGTCAAGCGCGCTGCCCTCGATGCGTTGCGACGGCGCGCCGATCTGGGTTTGCGGCTCCAAGGCAATGCCCTGGGCTTCCAGACTGCGATGATCAATACGCGTGTCGATATCGAGTTCAGCCAGGCGTTCATTGGCAAGCTCGGCCCAACGTTCGCGCCAGCGCTCGACCAGATCCGTCTGGTTCCAGTCGCGAACCTTTGGGCCAAAACCGTTCTCATCGACTGAGCGCATGGTGAGCATGACATGAGCATGCGGTTTAGGGCTTCCGTCCTCCGCCCTGTCCCAATGCACATTCATGTCGGCGACCATGCCCCGGCTGACAAACTCAGCCTGTACGAAGTCGCGCGCCAGTTCGATCCCTTGCGCCTGGCTGAGTTCGCGCGGCAGGGCAAACTCCACCTCGCGGGCAAGCTGTGCGTCCTTGCGCACCTCGAAGGCCTCGACATCGTTCCACAGCCGTTCGCGGTCGTTCCAGGCTTCCGGTGCATTCTGCGGCAGGATCACCTCGGAATGAACGACGCCGCGCTTGCTAGAAAAGTCCTGCACACGATCAATGCGCTCGTTACGCAGCCGCGAGGCCGAGCGGTAGGCGGCGGATGCCACAGCGCTCGAGCCCGCCTTGCGGCCAATGACCTTGACGTGAAGATGATAGATCGCCATCGCGACCAGATCATTTGCACGTTAAAGCGCACGTCGGCACGACGTATAAGCGCGCCCTCCCTCAAAAAATTATCGGGATGGACCAGCCCGTCCCGAGCTGTCTCGGCAACCCTGAAGCCTTCTAGCTTGGTGGCCGCTCGGAATCAGCTGCGGGAACACTGTAAACCTTCGGCCTAAAATTCACCCTCGACGGCAATCCTGTCGGCGGCATCGGCGAGGGCATTGCGGCCGAACTTTTCTCTATCACCAACAATCAGCACTCGGTGCAAACCGAAGGGCAATCGCGTCTCTCTCCCAGATGCTCGACTTTCCCCCTCCGTTACCTCCGGCTATTCTGCTGCCGGATTTTTCGGGAGGGGGATCGATGTTTCGATATCTGGCGGCCGCGGCTTTCGCGATCTCGGTTGCTACATGGGCAGCTCCGGCAGCGGCCGAAGACCCCACCCATGAAAAGTGCACTTGCGACCTCATCCGAGAGAGCGTGCTGAACAACGGCGCTTCGGTCCGCAACGCGACCGCATGCTGGTCTACGGAGGACCCGGATCGGCAATGGTGCGACATCACGGTTCAAGCGATCGAGGGCGACGGCCGCAACCAGACGATCATCAACCAATTCGTCGAGTTTCAGAACGATCCTGCCCGAGTCACCGATTTCCTGACGGACCAAGCAGAAGGCTCGGTCCTGAAGGGAGATTACCCGGCCGACATGGAATACCTGGCGCAGGCCCGGCGGGAACTCCCTGCGCTGATGAAGGCCAACGACAAGCTGACGGCCGCCTGCGTTCAAGAGTTCAACCGCTCGCGGGAAACGAAGCAGTCCTTCAAGCCGATTGTCGACGGCGACTTCTCATGTCGCGTCGGCGAGACGACAGGCTGGTTACGGATGGCGTTCCAAGTTGGTCGTCTCCGGTTCGTCTTCATGGTTGCGCCTCATGAGTGATCGGCTGAAAGCGTTCGGGCAATGGTTGGCAGGGATGGCCCGCGCCGACATCCCGGCGATGCGCCAGAACCTGCTTTGGGCATTGCTCCTTCTGTTGATCGGTGCCGGATGGGCCTATATCCGATATGACCCAAAGGAAATAAGCATCGACTTCAATGACGTCCAAGGCTGCTCTCAGGGGAAGCTAGCGGACATCGCTAAACGCCAATTGGACGGCGTCGACCTCACGAATGGTGCTGACGCTCTCATCATTTGCGATAACCAATCCCTAAAGACTGTCCGCAAGGAAATGCCTCGGGCGCTTGCTAACCGGATTCCGGGCTGCCTCGATTGGAGCAGCTGGGAGACTGGTGGGCTTGTCTTGGTGCGCAAAAGTTCTGCTGTCTGCTCTCTGCCAGGCGGCAAGCAGTTTGTTTGCGATGGCGCGAATGCACGCCATGGTCTCGGGGCCAACGCTGTCGGCGATTCCACCAAGGACGCCATTTCATCCTGCTCAGATGCGGTTTTGAAAAAATTCGGATTCCAGTCTTAGGCGCTCGGGGTTGTAGGCAATGCCGTTGCTTTGCTTACAAGTTGATTTCTAGGCTTTTTGGTTGAGGCTCTGCGTCTTTGAGGTGGTCCGCGCGGCCGCTTAAGCTTCAAGGTAAATTTGTCGACGATAAATGATTGAAAATATCCTGGATACGCCAATCGGCGCTCGATCTGTGTAAGCGCGCTCTCCCTCGAAAAATCTTGGGATGGATCAGTCCGTCCCGGGCTGTCTCGGCAACCCCGGGGCCTTCTGGCAGACACTCCCTTATCATTGCCTCATCGACAATCGACGGAGACAGCCATGCGTAAACCACGCGACTTTGACGCGGAACTGAAAGCACTGGAAGACAAGGCGCGCGAGCTCAAGACGCGAAAGGTGCAGCAGCTTGGCGAACTGGTGATCGCCGCCGGCGCCGATCAACTCAATTCAGACGAACTGGCTGGTGCATTGGTCGCAATCGCCGAGACGAAAGAGACGGCAAAGCGTGAGGCATGGGCCAAGCGTGGGATGACGTTTTTCGAGAGCCGATCCCGCCGAACTGATCCGGCGTCTAAGCGCAACCTCCACGGCGCTCCAGCGCAACCGGGCAGCCCACAATCGCCGGCAAGCGGCACAGGCTCGGCATGACTTGCGCGCCTGGCAGGTCGAGCGCCGCAAGCGCACCCGACATCTGATCGAACTCGGCGGTCTCGTCATCAAGGCAGGCGTTGTAGACCTGACGGGCGATGGGCGCGCGACGATCTACGGCGCGCTGCTTTGGATTGCTGACAAGCTCCGAAGCGAGCAAGGCGAGCATGCACGGAATCTATGGGCCGCCAAGGGAAGGCAGGCTTTCGATGCGGAACGGCATGAAGACAAAAAAGCCAGCTAATATAGCGATGGTTGGCGAGCGCGGGGCGCGGAGACCTCAAATATCGCAGCGCCGCGCTTCGCGCCTGCAGTCAAATCTAAGCGCCAAAACCGCGAAGGTCTCAAGCGCATGGTCGGTTCCTGATCCAAACGTCCGGAAGCGGCCAATCAGATTGTGCATGCCTCAGATTTCGCTGGTTTGCCGCAGACCAAAAACATTGCGGCTTGATTGCTGATTAACGCATTTCCAAGTAGTGGTGGGTCATCAACAATTCACTTCATGAGGTTGTTCGTTTGGCGCAGGAAATTGAAGCTGACAGTGGTCTGCGAGACGAAAAGACCCCGACATTCCGTCCTGTTTCAAACGGTATCGAAGAGGTCATTCATCAGACGATCCCCGTGCTCGACCACGGCTTCATACGTGTCGTTGATTACATGGGCGACGACGCAGCCGTCGTTCAGGCTGCCAGGGTCTCCTACGGGCGAGGTACAAAAAAGGTCAGCGAAGATCGCGGCTTGATCCGATACCTTATGCGCCATTCCCACACTACCCCGTTCGAAATGGCTGAGATCAAGATCCACGTAAAACTTCCCATTTTTGTTGCGCGACAGTGGATCCGGCATAGGACAGCGAGCGTCAATGAATATTCTGCGCGATATTCGATCCTGGACAAAGAGTTTTACGTGCCAGACAGTTCGCACCTTGCCGCGCAATCGAGTACGAATAAGCAAGGGAGAGAGGATCAGTCACTCGATGACAGCGCGTGGGTTCTTGATCTCCTCAGAAACGAGTCTGAAAGAAGCTATCGCGGATACACCTCGCTTTTGAATGCATCTGAGGATGGGTCTGCTCTCGACAATGGTAGGATGGGGTTAGCTCGGGAACTGGCTCGTATGAACCTGAGCCTGAATTTCTACACTCAGTGGTATTGGAAAACGAATCTCCACAATCTTCTGAATTTCCTCAAGTTGCGGGCTGACCCTCACGCGCAGTACGAAATCAGGGTCTATGCGGAGAAGCTGCTCGATATCACCGAAAAGTGGGTGCCGCTGACATTCGAGGCATTTAAAGAATATAGGCTCGGTGCAGTCACACTGTCGGCTTCGGCCTGGCGGGTAGTTCAGGATCGCCTAGCTGGCAAAACCGTATCGTTCGAAGAGAGCGGACTCTCGCGGCGCGAGTGGGCCGAGTTGGCGGCTGCGCTGAAAAATGAATGAACTCGTCCGGCCAGTTGTAAGCGACATAGTGGGAGCTAACCCGCACGTTCGGGTACGCGATTCGAACAAATGGAATTTCGACGCTGATCTTCAGGCCCTGCAAGAGGATTATGAAGAGACGGGCTCACCAGTTGCGGTCAATTTTCGAAGCCTTGTTCCCCTCGGCTCGGGAGTGGATCGGGCTACCCACCTGTTTCATTCGTATCCGGCAAAGCTACTTCTGAATATTCCGCTATTCTTCGTTAATTGCAGCAAGTATTCATCTGCAAACGACGTAGTATACGATCCGTTCTCTGGGTCAGGAACAGTCCTCGTAGAGGCTTTGCTAGCTGGTAGGCGAGCACTAGGGGCAGATGCCAATCCCTTGGCCAGGCTTATCGCAACGGCAAAGACCACTCACGTCGACACTGACGTGATATTCACCGCGATGGATGCCATCGTGTCAAATATCAACCTCCGCCGCCAGGTACCATTCACCACCACCATCAAGAAGGATATGTGGTTTTCTGAAACCGTCGTACAATCCCTTGGGGCCCTTCTTTACTCCATCCGGAAAAACACAACCGGCAACATTCTTACATTCATGGAGGTATGTTTCTCCGCTTGCGTAAAGCGTCTCAGCGTGAGTGACCCAAGACTTTCGGTGCCGGTCAGATTAAAGGGTGATGCGCTTTCAAAGCATGTTTTGAATGCTCCAGCCACCATTGACCTGTTCACAAAGGTTGTCGTGATGAACTGCGCCCGGTTAGGCAAGATGCCTACCGGCTGCACCTCTTTAATCCACACGGATGCGCGACAAGCGCAGCCCTGTGGGGCGCTCCAAGCGAACCTGATCATCACCTCCCCTCCTTATGCCGGAGCCCAGAAATATATCCGAGCTTCTTCACTGAGCATCGGGTGGCTGGGCTTGGCCCCCTCCGATCGTCTTCGCGAACTAGAGAAATTAAATATTGGCAGAGAGCATTTTCGCAAATCCGATTACAGCGCTGACATCCAGCCGCTCCTGCCCGGAGCGCGGGAGATCCTCGCAAAGATTAAATCTGTAAATCCACTTCGATCCCACATCACGGATACCTACCTTCGGGAAATGGACGATGCGGCAAGCGCAATCGTTTCGAGGCTTCGGCAACATGGTCATCTTGTTTTGGTAGTCGGAGATAATATGATCTGCGGCCAGACCTTTCCGACCAGTCATTTTGTTAAGGAAATTTTCACGACCAAAGGCCTGTCAACCGTACTCGAACTTGTGGACGACATACGATCAAGAGGGCTGATGACAAAGCGCAATAAAACTGCCGGGACTATTGAACGTGAGCATGTGATTGTCTTCCAGAAGCGCTGAAAGGAAAGAAATTTTGCGGGAGGAAATATTCGATGCGCTTATTAAGAAAATCAAGCAACTGACAGAGACAGCATGGTATGGCAAGGTTCTTGAGCCAGACGTGCGGCAATGGCTTGAGCAGTTTGAAGCGTCTGATGATGTTCGAAGTGATGAGCAGCTTCAGGCGTTGTTTCTACTTTCGAATTTTGTCTATTTCGGTCAACGAGAGGTCAGAGAACTCCTTCGATCTCTTTATAGAGACCTTTTTAAGACACCGGCTATTCATTCGATCAGACGTGCCAACGGTGATACCAAGGATACGGAGTTGCTCAACCGCCAGTTTGCCGAACATCTGAGCAAGACAAGGTTTCTTGGCGTAGGCAATCCGTCGGAGAGTGGGGTCCACCTACTATATTACTTCCGGCAGGAGAACCGCCTGCACAGCAACCAGTTCATAAATACGCACGAGATTTTCGCGCGAGACCCCGCCTCCGGCACCGCAACCATACGCATTCGCAATTCCGCGATCACTGATTACGTGTTCATTGATGACCTTTGCGGATCGGGTACTCAGGCAGCGCAATACTCCCAAGACATTATCGATCCGCTCCGGGCGCTGAATCCAGCCTTGAAGGTCCACTATCTCGTGTTGTTTGCCACGCAAAGAGGCCTTGATTCCATCAGAAGCCTTCATCGGTACAACACAATTGCCGCGGTCTACGAACTTGACGACAGCTTCAAAGCGCTTGAGCCAGATTCTCGCATTTTCAATGCCATAAACGTCGATTTTGACCGGGTGAAGGTGAAGGCGACGTGTATGAAGTATGGGACGCGCCTTTGGGCCAGGCATCCCTTGGGATATAAAGACAGCCAGCTTCTGATCGGATTCAACCACAACACGCCGGATAACACCCTGCCAATATTCTGGGCTGATGCTCCATGGCGGCCCATTTTCAAACGCTATCATAAGAACGCGAGCTAGCTAATGCAGCCTGTGCGAAGAAGAAATCCGTTCGGCATCACAAAGGCGGTCGACCTGAACAACGAACAGATCGAACAGCTGTGGGTTGAGATGGTGATCGATGATAGTCGGATTAAACCCGAGTTCGATCATCCTGCTTCACCGATGCCGACTTACATACTGGGAGCTAAGGGCAGCGGCAAAACGCATTTGATGCGGCACCAGTCATTCGAGCTTCAGAAGCTGCGACACATCGCGGCCGGGAAAACGATCCCTGATGGCTTGCGGGACGACGGATATCTAGGCCTCTACGTTCGATGCAGCGGGTTACACTCGAATAGATTTTCAGGAAAGCAGCAGACAGAAGAGGTGTGGATTCAGCTCTTCTCCTTTTACTTCGAGCTGTGGTTAGCGCAGCACGCGCTACGCCTCCTCTGTGAAGTCCTCGGCGACGAGAGTGAGCAGGTTAACCGAGAGATCACTTTTGATATCATTGAACTTTTGGACAAAAAGCCTGTTGGAGAAATAAAGTCTCTACCGGTCCTCTCGTCGTATTTCTCGGAACAACAAAAAAAGCTGGACTACGAGATAAATAATTGCTTGATAACCGGAGTGCTGAGTCCGGACATAATAATGACGCCCGGAAACGTTATTTTCGGAATACCCAAAATAGTTGAGGGTAAAATTCCATTCTTGCGAAACGTTTTGTTCGTCTACGCTATCGACGAATTCGAAAACCTCACGGCGGCGCAGCAGGTTCATGTCAACACGATCTATCGTGAACGAGAGCCGCCGAGCACGTTTCGTATTGGCGCGCGCACATATGGGATTCATACATATAGAACCAACAGCGCTGGCGAAGAGAATATCAAAGATTCAGAGTTCACCGAAATTCAGCTAGATTCGAAGTTGAGGGAACTCGAAGCTCATTATAACTCCTTTTGTCGCAGTCTCGTCTCAAAGAGACTAAACCAGCTTGGTGGCTCCGAGTCGGGGCAGTTGGAACAGTATTTTGCCAATTTTGATGCCGGGTGGCGGAGCGCGGACTGGCTTAATGTGGTTGAACCGAAATCAATCGACCGCCCCCACTTCAAGAGCCTCGAACAACTTGTGGCGAGGCATCTCGCGGAGGTGAGCTTTCCTGACGTCTTTCTCGCATTCTCCCAATCCGACAGCCCCATACTCGAAAAGCTGAACATTCTTTTTTTCATGCAAGAATGGGCGAAGGGACGTGACTTGAAGGCGGCTGTCGCGCGCATCTCGTCGGAGATGAACGCATTTCTGAATGGCGACAAAGCTGGTGATCGCTACAAACAAGCACTCGGTCACTATTCCGGCGACCTATCCGCACAACTCCTGCGGGATGCGCGAAGACCGCAGTATTACGGCGGAATCGATAATTTCATCCGTATGTCAGCCGGCATCCCTCGCGCCCTGTTGACGATCCTGAGGTCCGTTTTCGAATGGTCGAGTTTTGCTGATGAACATCCGTTTGAAGGCGGGCTGATCTCGCTCCGTTCGCAGCAAAAGGGCGTTCTGGATGCGTCTGACTGGTATTTCAGCAACATGCGGAAGGCAGGACCCGACGGAGTTGTCATTCAGGCCGCAGTCGAGCGGCTGGCAAACATCTTTCGTATCAATCGCTTTGCAGACAAGCCTGTTGAGATATCACTTTGCAGCTTCAGCGTCTCCGAGCGTGAAGTGAGTGAGGAAGCCAGACGAGTACTCGGGCTAGCGGAGGCGAGAGCGTTCGTCCACCGTATTCCAGGCGGTCAAAAGGAACGCAATTCGGAAGATGTCACCGCGAAATTTCAGTTGAGTCCCATGCTTGCACCACGCTGGGATCTGCCATTGTCAAGGCGGGGGGTCGTGACGTTTTCTGCCGACCAGTTCAATGCAATTTTCGATGCAAGCCGAGACGACGAGTATCAGCTTCTGCTCTCTGAGTGGCGGTCGAAAGTCAATGCGCCATTCCGGCGAGCCCCCAAGCCGCCAGGCGCCCAGATCGGACTGTTTGATGATTGATTATACCTATCAGTACAAGACAGTGCTCGAGCTCGGCGCGGTCGGCAGTGTCAGGTGGGACATATTCATCTCAGCCTTCAATCCTTCCGAACGAGTGCTGAAGGTATTCGATGAAGTTCGTGCCGCAAAAAAATTTTGGCTCATCCATCATGAATACGGCCTCTCCGAAAGTGACACACCAGAAGGGGCATTCAGGTGCAATGCAGTCCGTGAAGACGACTTCATGGTGGAGTTCTTCACTCGCCTTTCGAAAGATGTCGGGCTAGCGGGAGCTCGTGTCTGCATAGACGTGACCGGATTCATGCGACCCCACATGATCTACCTTATAAACTATCTCCGGGTCATGGGCGTCCTAAGCTTTGACGTAATCTACACTGAGCCTGGCCATTACTCTGGACACGACCGAACTCGGTTTGCAAGCGAACTGGTACATGACGTTCGTCAAGTCGCAGGATATGAAGGGTATATAAACAACATCGCCGATAACGATCTTCTGGTGATCGGAGCTGGATATGAAGACAGCTTGATTGCAGAGGTGGCGGAAGAAAAGGGTAAAGCCCACAAAGCCTTGATTTACGGACTACCCTCTCTCCAGGCAGATATGTATCAACAAAACGTCCTTAGAAGCTATGCGGCTGCGGACGCCCTTGGGGACGTAGCTGAGAGAGTATTTGCACCAGCTAGCGATCCGTTCGCGACAGCGACGGTTCTAAGTGAATTGATCGCGCGGGAGGAATCGAAAAAGCCGATCACCAACCTGTTCCTCTCCCCACTTTCCACCAAACCCCAAGCGCTCGGATTTGCCCTTTTCTATCATCGGGAATGCGCAAGTCGCGCGGCGAGCATCATTTACCCATTTAGCGATGCCTACTCTATCGATACCAGCACACGGATAGGGCGAATTTGGAAATACGAAATTGAGCTCGCGTAGAGCTGCAAGACCCCCCTGGTTCACCGCGATCGACCCGCTTAGGATCGCGCTCTAAGCATTGGGAAGGGAGGGCTATCCCGAAATGTCGGCGACATAGCCACCGTGCAGGGAAACGTAACGCCCGTCCAAACAATATCGCTGCTATCCGGCGCGCCCCTCACGGCCCGCCACGCCTTTATCGCCATCCGTCGGGTCGGTAGGCATCCTGGCAATTTGGCCGCGCGGCGCTCGGCTCCAAGCGTTGGATTGCAATCGCGCCGAGACAGAAGCTATCTTAGCGCGAATCTACTAGTAGGCCGCTTTTCCCCGATGACGGCCTGCCTCAGAACGGTCACCTGAGCGGCTGTCATCGCCGTTGTGCTCCAACTTTCCTTCAATAGGCCCGACGTCTGCTCGGAATGGCTCATCCCGCCAAAAGCGATATTTTTTGCCGCGAGTTCGGCCCACGACAGGTCATCCTTTGTCACAAATCGGCTCTATACGGTAGTTCGGGTACTTTCCGTGCCCATTTAAGCCAACGCGAACGGCACAGGGGCATTTCAGAGCTTTTTCGCGAGCGGACAAATTTTTAGCAACGGCCCGGAGAAATTCCTCAGGGTCCGCAAGCAACTTCGTCTTCCATAAGTCGACCAGGGTGACGTTGTCGGAGAGCATTCGTTGAGTGTATCAGGCCGCTAGCCGGAGACGCAAACAAGACTGCTGGAGACGCGTCTTTGGCCGCATCCCAGCTGGTGCCGAGGGGTGCCGAGTTTGCCGCTAGCAGTTCATCGCGGCAGCGCGAAATGAGATCCCTTCTTGCATGCCAACGCTCGGCGTGCATGACATGGTCAAGGGCGAGGCAAACATTTTCAAAAAGGGGGCTCGTTTTATGCAGCTTAATCCTATGCACCTGAAAGTCGCCGGGCTGCTATCTGGCCGGCTGTTCCGAATACCCGGGTATCAACGTGCTTACGCATGGGGCAGTAAGCAAAGAACGGACTTCTTCAACGATATCGAAGACGTCGCTCGATCGGGGCGCGAGCATTTTATGGCTACTGTAGTTGGTCTCGGCAAAAAAACTAGAAAGATTGGCGCAGACGAGTTCACAGAGGTCGAACTAGTCGACGGGCAGCAAAGAATAACGACAGTAATCATCCTTTTGAAGGCAATATCGCTTAACCTGTCGTTGGACGTCGCGATGGAAACCAAACTGCGGAGAGAGATAGATGATCTTCTTGTAAAAAGTGATGAGAACTCACTGATTTTGCTGCAAACAAACCACGATACGAGCAATATTTTCACGTCATACATTAGAACAGGCAGTGCTGAAGCTCCCAAAAACCCAACGTCAGCTGACGAAAATCTCCTTGCGGCTATATCTGAGTGTGAAGGATTTGCACTCTATTGGAAGGACAAGTCAACTCTCGTTGAATTGATTTCAATTGTAAGGCATAGTCTTTCAGTCATCTACCATGAGATTGCTGATGAGGCAACAGTCTACAGAGTATTTGAGGTACTTAACAGCCGTGGTCTAGATGTTAAATGGATTGATAAACTTAAGAGTCAGCTTATGGCGCTGATATTCGAGCACGGCAAGCAAAGTGCGAGAAAAGAAGCTCTGCGCGAGATGCAAGGAATATGGCAAGATATTTACAGAGTTCTTGGATTGCGCAGTGATCTCGGAGATGAAGCGCTTAGATTTTCTGGTACTTGGAGACGATCTGCTCGCCCAAACAAGATTTTAAGTCAGGAGGACGCAGCGGTTGAAATCGCGCTGGCCGCGGGATCGAGGATACCTTCAATCATCCAAGTTGCGCGGGACCTTCTAAATGTCGTTGAGGCAGTTCGGGAGTTAAATGCTAACGTAAGGTATAATGCTGTTACGCGAATATCGCATGCTCGCTTTGTTGCAATTGCAATTGTATTGCGCAAGTTTGACAACAAGACTGAAGCTGAGTTGCTGCAACATTGGGAACGCGTGACTTTTAGGCTCTATGGCCTAGGGGGGGCGGATGCCCGACACAAGGTCGGAGAGTTTGTTCGCCTAGGCCACGATGTTGTTCGCGGGGATTTGAGTCCGGCTGATATCAAAGCAGTGCTTCTCGAAATCGGCGAGGACTACCCGATGGAGGAAATCATCGATGGGCCGACGTATTGGGACTACTGCTACAACGACTGGGCAGAGGAGCTAAGGTACTTACTATTCAGATATGAAGAACATCTCTGTAGAGCGGCCGGAGAAAGGATTAACAAAGGCCAGTGGAACAAGATTTGGATGGAAGATCCGTCTAAGTCAGTCGAGCACATACAGCCGCAGAGTTCTAATCTCGGATACGTTCATAATATAGGTAATCTAATTATGCTTCCGCCTGGCCTAAACGCGGCCCTTGGTGCCAAAAAACCTCAGGATAAGGCAAACGACTATATTGTTTCTGGCCTCAGGCAAGCCTCGAACGTTGGTGTGACGTTACGGAAGAACCGTCGATGGACTAAGGCAATGGTTCTCGCAAGGGCAAAAGACATTGAGCGTTTCGTTAGAAGCGAATGGGGCGGAAACTAGGCGCATCTGCATAGCCGGATCCGTCACCACACCGCGAGCCCGCGAGCTACGGGAAGCTCTTGGTCGGCCGGTTCGAAAAATAACGCTTTGCCACTCGCGCGATGGCTCGCCCCAGGCGGCCGTGCCGGTGTGCGGCTAAAACGGAGTTGGGAGGCTGAACATGGCAGCGCCATGGGATAGGAGTATTGTTTGTGAAAAGTGCGGTTGGCACAATCGTGTCATTACCCACTATGCGTACGGTCCCGCCGAGGAAACTGACACAGCCAATTGCATCAAATGTGGGACCGAAATTGCGCGCGAGAAATGTGGTTATATCGAAGTGAGCGAGGCGAGTCGGTCCGAATGATGAACGAAAAACCACTCGGACAGGTGACGCGTATCAATGGGCACAATGTCTATAATGCCTCCGGCAAAGCGTCGTGACGAATGCGGCAGGCGAAGTCGTGGCGAAATTTGAGAGCTTTGAAGAAGCAACTGCTTATGCGCGCTCACTTAGATTGCCCGACTCCCGAAACTCTCGATAGCATATGGCAGACACCGCGACCGATCCGGAAAAGTCGTACTACCGCGCAATGGCAGCAGAAGATGCCTTCGGCGTGGTTATCCGCGCCGGGGCCTACATCGACCATGAGCTCATCAAGCTCCTCGAGGCCACACTCGCCCATCCGAAAGCGCTGAAAAAAATTCAGCTGGATTACGACGGGCGCTGCGCTTTGGCTGTTGCTGTCGGTCTGGATCCGCGCTTTCAAGCTCCTTTGGCTGCTCTCGGTTCAATTCGAAACCGTCTCGCGCATAATCCGGAGGCGAGCCTGACTGTCCAGGACGCCAACAACCTATACGACGCGCTGTCGTCCGCAGAGCGACAGATGGTCCAAGACAATTTCGCCAAAACGCTGAAGCGCCGTGGGCAGAGAATCGTTCGGCTGGCCGACCAGAAACCTTTGGCGCGCTTCGTCCTGATCGCGATCGTGCTACGATCTGCGCTTGTTGCTGCACGAAGAGAGATAGAAGCGCTTAAGGCGCCTGATTGACTGCCTTTCCCGCTCGATACGAAGTTTGCCGCCCAAGACCCTCACCGCACCATTAATCGCACGAAATCATGCTTCTTGCGCCGCCGGATCCTGCCGGTGAAGTAGCGGGGGCCATGCCACCTATTTCGACCGATCGTCGACTAACCCTGCGGGCTATGCAGAGCGTCGCCGATAGCAGAAGAGTGCTTCTTCGATAGCGGGACTCGCGATGTAGCGGTCTCCCGCTATCACTAAAATTGCCAATTAAATCAGTACATTGAATCCAAATCAGCGGCGTGAAAAAGTCACGCCGCTGACGGCGATTTACGTCGCTTTACGGCAGTTTACGGTGATTCAGTGAGCACAAAAGTGAGCACGGAAACACGGCTCACCCGTTCCGAAGCATAGCGCGCCGTCCAGCGTCAGCCGCGAATGCCCGCATCTGGTTCTTCGAAGCGCGGAACGTGTCGGCATCCTTCACGCCGTTGAAGTTCATCGCGTTGGAAATGTTCTGGTTCGCGGCGCGCAGGCGAGGCCAATCGCGGCATAGATGAGCCGCGCGGTACTGGATTCGGTGCCGCGCCCCCTTTACCGTGCTGGGTGTGGGGCGTTTTGACCAAGCGCACCCGATCTTTTTCAGGTTCGCTCATGTTCGATGATGAAACTCGTGATGCGCTTTATCTCAATGTGGGCCGCTGCCTCTCAGCTTGGAATCAGGTTGAGGACCAAATCCTGCATTTGACCCAATTCGCTCTCGAGGCGGGCGGGCATCGGGATGCAACCTTCGCAGCCGGTTATTGGATGGTGGTCTCTTTCGACGCGAGATTGAAGCTATGCAATGCGATGATTTCCTATGCGCTGCGTGGCTCTCGGAATGAAGACTTCAAACTCCGATGGGATACACTCAACAACAGGTCCCACGCAAAAAGCCGAAAGCGAGCAGAGATCGCGCACGGGTCCGTGGTCGTTACGCGAGAGCGAGATCAAGACCAGTTCCACGCTTACTTTTTTCCTTATTACCACAAGAGGCAGTTCGATCATCATGCCTCCGGTGGATTCTGGAAAGGCGAGTCGTTCTCGGGTACGACGAAGCATCTAAGGGTCGAAGACCTTCAAAATATCGCGGCTGCCTTCAATCGCCTGCGGGACGATATTGCTGAGCTTCAATCCGATTGGGTTAAGCGAGACATACTCGCAAAAGATGGCGAACAATGATTCGTACAGGAAAGCGTTCCTAAGCTTTTCTGTTGGCGCGTGAGCTGGTGAAATGGATACTGATAACCCTGAGAAGCCAGAATTTGCCTCCTACCGCAGCTATTGGGACTTTGCGAAGCGCGTTCGCTTTCAACAGCGATACGTTTGGGACGAACACGTCAAAGCATTCATCGCAACCGTGCTTGCAACGCTGAAAGACCGAGATGTTCTCCTGAGAAGGGGTACCGTTTTCTTTAGAGCCCAGCGGGGTATCGAATATGTGAGATTCCGCAAACACGACCCCGACGAACCATCTGGTTACTCTGCTGCGCGGATGAAGCCGAGACCAAATCGAGCAACGGAGGGCCGGGCGAACGCGTCGGGGGTTTCGGTTCTATATCTCGGCAGCACCTTGCAGACAGTGATCTCCGAAGTTCGGCCCTGGGTCGGCGCAGACATCTCAGTTGCGCAACTTAAGCTCAAGCGAAGATTGAAAGTGGTGGACCTTTCACGTGGTCATGGTCGTTCGGCTTTTGGTTCGATTCCGCTAGGGCATTTCTTGCAAGGCACGCCGCTAACCCTTGAGCAGAAGGAAGCTGCAGTATGGATCGACATAGACAACGGTTTCTCGCAACCGGTCACCTTGTCTGACGATACTGCCGATTACGTGCCAACGCAGATACTAGCTGAAGTCTTCAAGAATGCGGGCTATGACGGTATTGTCTACAAGAGTCAGTTTGGCGAAAAAGGTTATAATATAGCGCTTTTCAATCCAGACGATGCGAATGTGATCAACTGCGCACCGTACAGAGTTGAAGGCTTCGAAGTCTCGTTCGATCAAATTGGAAACCGATGGTTTGTTCCCAAGCGAACAAGAAGTTCTAAAGCCAAACGGAAAATGGCGGGATCAAGGCGGAAGGCTGGAAAGTAGCATCATTAAAGCCCCTCATTACACCTGCGCAGAGGGGCAGAATCAGCTATTTCTCTGCACGCATAAGCAATGAGGTACAATAAGTCAGATGAGTATTCTCGCAGGCGATCCTCTCACGCAACTTGCATTCTCAATGTTCGAAAACAAAGGCGTTTATGCCTTGCTTCTCGGATCTGGCCTTTCCCGCACTGCCGGGGTTCCGACCGGCTGGGAAATCACACTTGATCTGGTCCGACGTATCGCTCTTGCGAAGGGTATCGAGAATCAGGCGGATTGGGCTGAGTGGTATCGGAAGGAAAGTGGTGGCGAGCCCGACTATTCGGCGCTGCTAGCAGAATTAGCCATATTCCCGGCCGAACGTAGGTCGATCCTGCATTCCTATATCGAGCCCGATGAAGAAGACCGGGCAGAAGGCAAGAAGCTGCCCACTGCTGCGCACCATGCTGTCGCGAAACTCGTGCGCGACGGCTACGTTCGCGTCATCGTCACAACCAATTTCGACCGACTGTTGGAAAACGCACTGCGCGAAGCTGGTGTCGAGCCAACCGTTGTTTCGTCACCGGACACGTTGTTGGGAGCCGAGCCGATAACGCACAGCAGTTGCTACGTGCTGAAACTGCACGGCGACTACAAGGACGCACGTATCCTAAACACCGACGAAGAACTGAGTACCTATCCAGAGTCCTATAATGCCCTGCTGGATCGCATCTTCGATGAGCACGGCTTGGTTGTCTGTGGGTGGTCAGGCGAATGGGACCATGCTCTGCGCGCTGCAATGTTGAGGGCGCCAAACAGGCGCTATCCGACATTCTGGACCGCACGAGGTAAGATGGGAGCGGGAGCCGAAGCGATAATCGATCAGCGTAGAGCTGTTTCGATCTCGATACCCGATGCAGATGGCTTCTTCACCACGCTGAGCGAGCGGGTCACGACATTAGGAGCAACGCAGAAACAAAATCCACTCACGATCGATCTGCTGATTGGATCGGTAAAGCGATATGTGGCCAAACCGGAATTTCGCATCCGCCTCGACGAATTGCTGACGCAGGAGGTTAACAAACTGTTTGACCGCCTCGACGTGCCAGAACTGTCACCGCAAGGAGGTTGGTCTGGCGAAGAATTTCGTCAGCGAGTTGCGCGTTACGAGGCGGCAACAGAATCTCTAGCAAAGAGCTTTGGGGTCCTCGGTCGATGGGGCGACGGCTCCGAACTCGTCATCGTCGCCGAAACCATCCGGGCCATAGTAGTTAGGGCAAATAAGGAAGGTAGCGGCCTCACAGCTTGGCTGGGCCTGCGGACATATCCTGTCGTTTTGATGATGACAGCGTATGGGCTCGGACTCGTTCGATCTGAACGCTGGAAGCCGTTGCACGATCTCTTCTCCCTCCAAATCGCGAGGGAAGACCGCGAACCCAAGCGGGTCGCAAATTACCTATTCCTATGGGGATGGAAGGGCTCGGGCGATGATATATGGAACAACATAGCCGGGTTCATTACCACCACCCCTAACAACACTACCAAAAGGAGAACGCCACTCAGCGACCATCTATACGATGTGTTCAAAGACTGGGGGCCGTCGTTCATTGGGGTCGCGGCGGATGATCAGCTTCTCTTCGATTGGTTCGAAGCTTTGGGCGGTCTGGCACATCTTGAAGAAAACAGTGAAGAGAGTCTGAAAGAACAGCTTTCGCGGCATGACAACAAGGTGCGCATGTCCACGGGCCGGCTCGGCTGGCGGAGTGAAGGACTCAGATCGATTGAGCACGATCTGAAATCGACAGAAAGGCGGACGGCTCTGCTACAAGCGGGTTTTGCTCACGGGAGCGCATCCTATCTTGATCTCTACCTGGAGAATCTGCGCCGGATCGCCAGTTGGATGGAATGGCATTGAGGCGCTACGTTTAACTGATCAATGCGCACCTGGCGTGTGCGGCCCAAGGCCGCCCTAACGCTTCGCCAACTTGGCCAGCGTGGACCGGGAAGCACCGGTTGCCGCGACGATCGAATAGACCAGTCTGTGACCGCTGCGGCAGGGGGCGTCCATCCATGCCAATTCTTGATATATTATAGTCTTCCGCCATAGCAGACTCCTTTTGCCGTGCATCGCTCGGCCTTCAGATCGTCGGGAAAGGTGCCGGGTCGGGGCCGGCGAAGATTACGCGTTACCGTCTGCCGTGCTGATACAGGTCGCCGCAAAAGTTTCGGAGCCCCAGCGCTGACGGCAGTGTGGGAGGTCAGCGCCGAAATCCGGCGTCCCTATCACAACTAGCCACTGGGTCCTTTATCGCGACTGAAGCTTCTTACATATGAGTTGGGTCTTGACCAAGCAGCCAATGCAATACGAACCGGCGCTGTTTCCCCAAGACGTCAGGCCAACGGCGTAGTAGCCATCCGGGCAAGTTGTGGTGACTGGACCATATCCGCCATTTGTTGCTGCAGGGGTTCCATTTTTAGGTAGACTGCCACTGAAGTATATAGCGTCGTAGACGTAAATTGCCGTTACAGTGACTAACGCTGAAAAGACAGCAGTTAAAAGGCCGAGCTTCAACTGGGGCCGCTCATTGAGCCTTTGCCTGACAGCAGGAATTTGCGCGAAAAGCCACGCAAGGGCTAGTGGTACAGCCCAGCCTATGGCGGCCGCAAACAGGTGATCAATCATGTCTATGCCCCCGATTTCGTTTCGGACCGATTGTATTTTTTCAGTCCATGGGCGTCTGAGACGGTGACTTCACACGTGGATCGTACTCAGTAGCATTAGCTTGCTATAAACTACTCAGTCAATCAGCCTCGGAAGGAAACCTGTGACGCGCCTGTGCTTTGCGGCAGCCACCGGCTGTTCCGGCAACAACGCTGGCCGCGTCAATAGCGCAGCCGAGTCCAAGATATCGTTTTATGATGGGAATGGCGCCCCGGCCGGATGTCTCATGCCGTCGCATGCTGCCTAAATCAATAGCATCCTACATGATGGGCTCTTTGGCGGGTAAGTTCTGAAATTCACTGTAAGTTGTTGATTTTTTTGATGATATGGCGGAGAGAGCGGGATTCGAACCCGCGTTACGGTTTCCCGTAAACACACTTTCCAGGCGTGCGCCTTCAACCACTCGGCCACCTCTCCGTCCTTGCATGGCGCGCCGGCCGGTTTTGCCGCGCGGGTTGGGGATATGCGGTCCCTTGGGAATTTTTCGGGCGGTATTTCCGCACCTCGAGCGCCGTCAACCGGCGGGCACTCTTTCCCCGCACCTGCAGCGTCGAAGCAGCAGGCGCGGGGCTCATCTAGTCGATCCCGGAGCGAATGCCAAGCCATAATGGCGCTTTGTCGGCTTTGCCGCATAAGGGATCGCTCGCGAGGCCCCGGCCGCGGCTTCGCCAGGCTCCCGGCGGGCCGAATGATGTGCACAGGCCGGGTGTCACAGCCTGTCGTTGCTTGACTTCGCCATCCGTCCGCTGTCCTTGTCGATACAAGGCTTTGCGGGGGCTCAGTCCGGAGATGACTTCGACCAACCAGGAGCCGGCGGCGCGGCCGGATAGCGGGCTGTCCTACGTGCCCGTGGCGTGGCTCGTCATCGTCATGGCCATGTCGGTCTACGGCCTGATGTCGACATGGCGGCTGATCGGCGAACCCAGCCTGCCGGAAAGCGTCTTCTTCCTCATCTATGGCGGCCTGATCGCGGGCATCGTCACCATATTGTGGGGCCTTTACCTGCTCGGCCTCGCCTTCAACCGCTCGGCGCGCTTCCCGCGCCATTTCGCCATCTGGCAGGTCGCGACCATCCTATGGCTCTTGGCGCGGCAGGCCTATGTGCTGCTCACGCCCGACTTCGTCTTCTCGGCGAGGAGCCTCGTCTTCACCGCGGGCGAGATCGCCATCGGCGCGCTTTGCCTCTATCTGCTGCGGCGCGGGGCCGGCGCCGATGCGGTCTATGCCAATGCGGAAACCGAAAGGCCGTCGGTGCTGGTTTCCGTGGTCGCGGCCTTGCTCGGCATCGTCCTTGGCGCGGCGATCGGCGCCTGCGCCGGCTTTGCCGCCGGCTCGCTGATCGCGGATGCCACCGATATGAGCTGCTTCGAGGGCGCCTGCGGCTATTTCGCCGTGTTCATCGGGCTGGCCGGCCTGATCGCCGGCGCCATCGCCGGCGGGCTGTTCGCGGTCTGGCGCGTCAACCGCAAACGCAAGCCGGCGGCATAGCTCAAATTCGCGTGTCGCGATTGCCGGCAAGGCGCGCACGCTCTATCTCTGCGACGGGGAAGGGACGATGCCCCAGGCTCTCGCGATGGGCTTGGCACCTCGTCCCGAGGGAGGATGGTCTCGATGCTACGCTTCATCTTTCGTCTCGCGGCGATGGTCGCGCTTTCGGTTTCGGTGATCATGGCAGTGGTCGACGCGACGCGCTCGGTGGCGGCCTCGGCGCTGGTCATGACGCCGCTCAACACGAGCTGGCTGGCGGTATCGCCAGACACCCGCGCGGCCTTCGAGACCTACGTGCGCGACGAGGCCAGCCCGCTGCTGTGGGATGGCGTCATCGCCTGGGTGCTCGCCCAGCCCGGTTTCGCGGTGTTCGCTGTCGTGGCCTTCCTGTTCTACGCCATCGGCTACCGGCGGCAGCGGCGGGGCGGCGAGTTCGCCGCCACCTGACGTCGTCCGCGCCGGCCCCAAGGGCAGCCGAAGAACGGATGATGCGCCGCGCCGCATGCCGGCGGCATGCTTTTCCAAAAGGTCAAAATTCCGCGTGAATTTTGTTTCGGGCCGTGCCAGATTGGCCGCGAGCGGGAGGGGCATACTTCCTGCCAGACGCCGTCTGCCCGCCGGAGAACCGGGCTGTCAGGCGGTGCGTAACGGAAAAATAACCGACAGGGTGTGGATCACATGAAACGTATCGTTCTTGGCCTTCTGGCCGCAACCGCAATGGTTCTTCCGGCTTTCGCCGCGGATATCCAGCCGGCGATCCTCTATGATCTCGGCGGCAAGTTCGACAAGTCGTTCAACGAGGCATCCTTTAACGGCGCCGAGAAGTTCAAGACCGAGACCGGCATCGCCTATGTGGAATTCGAGGTCTCGAACGCCACCCAGCGCGAGCAGGCACTGCGCCGCTTCGCCGAGGACGGCCGCAATCCGATCGTCATGGCCGGCTTCTCCTGGGCGGACGCGCTGGACAAGATCGCCACCGAATTCCCCGACACCAAGTTCGCCATCATCGACATGGTCGTCGACAAGCCCAACGTCCGCTCCGTCGTCTACAAGGAGCAGGAAGGCTCCTACCTCGTCGGCGTGATGGCGGCGATGGCCTCGAAGTCCAAGAAGGTCGGCTTCATCGGCGGCATGGACATCCCGCTGATCCGCAAGTTCGGCTGCGGCTATGTCGGCGGCGCCAAGTCGGCCGGTGCGACCGATGTCATCCAGAACATGACCGGCGACACGCCCGCCGCCTGGAACGATCCGGCCAAGGGCGGCGAGATCGCCAAGACGCAGATCGACCAGGGCGCCGATGTGATCTACGCCGCGGCCGGCGGCACCGGCGTCGGCGTGCTGCAGGCGGCCGCCGATTCCGGAAAGCTCGGCATCGGCGTCGATTCCAACCAGAACGGGCTGCAGCCCGGCAAGGTGCTGACCTCGATGGTCAAGCGCGTCGACGTTGCCGTCTACAACACCTTCATGGATGCCAAGAACGACAAGTTCACCGCCGGCATCAACGACCTCGGCCTCAAGGAAGGCGGCGTCGACTACGCCATGGACGACAACAACAAGGCGCTCGTCGACGATGCCATGAAGACGGCGGTCGAAAAGGCCAAGGCCGACATCATCGCCGGCACCGTCAAGGTGCACGACTACATGTCGGACAACGCCTGCCCGTATTGATCGGCTCTGATCTTCAGCAATGTGGACCGCCGGGTGAAAGCCCGGCGGTTTCTTTTTTGCCGCCGTCGGCGTCCTAAGTGTTTGTTTTGACGCAATTCCGGACGGAATACCGTTTCACACTTTTCCTGGAATTGCTCTAGGGCACAAGCATGCCGTCGGCCGACCATGCACCGGTGAGATAGCCGAGCGCGAAGGCGGCCACCAGCGCCATGGCGATGGCAAATCCGCGCCGGCCGCCAAGGGCGTGCAGGCCGACGCCGTAGGGCGGGCGCTCCAGCCTGCGGATCATCGTTGGCCCCGCTTCCTCGCCGCTGTCGCCGCCACCAACGCCGGCAAGCCGCATCTGCGGCAATTCGGCGATGCGCCGGGTGACCAGGTCCCAGCGCTTGTCGGTCGCGCCGTCCGCCGGCGCGGCGGGGTCGAAGGCGCGCATGCGCTCGGCCAGGCGCAGCACCGCGTCGCGGAAGGCGGGGTCGATTTCCAAATCGCGTTCGGCGCGCCGGCGCTCGACGTCGTTCATCAGGCCGAACACATAGTCGCCGGCGCGGGCGATGCGGTCGCTTTCACTGGCCATGCGGCTGTCCCTCCCTCACCAATGCGGCGGCTTGGTGACCGGCACGTCGGACGCGGCCTGCTCCTCCAGGGCCAGGAAGCGGTCGGTAAGCGCGCTGAGCTTGCGTTCCATCCGCTCGATCACCTTCCACTGCTCGGCGATCTGGCCTGACAGCTCCTCGATGGTCTTTTCCTGCTCGGCGGCGCGGATTTCCAGCGTCGTCAGCCGGTCGGCAGGCATGATCATTTCAAAACCCCGGTCTGTTGCGCTCACAGGCGATGCGTCCGTCGCGTTCCCCACATTAGCGAATGTGAAGGTCCCGGCCACCTTCGAAATTGACAAGCACGCGGGGATTTGTCGAGAGTGGACAACCCCCCGGCCGATTGGCACGGGCGGGGCAGCATGCTAGGCGTTTTGACCAAGCGATAAAAAATAAGAGTGGGACAGGCTGCATGGCGCAAGCCGCAATCGAACTGATCGGCATCAACAAGAGTTTTGGCGCCGTGCGCGCCAACCGCGACATCAATCTGGAGGTCGCGCGCGGCACCATCCATGGCATCGTCGGCGAGAACGGCGCCGGCAAGTCGACGCTGATGTCGATCCTCTACGGTTTCTACCAGGCCGACAGCGGCGAGATCCGCGTCGGCGGCCAGCCGGCGTCGATCAAGACGCCGAACGACGCCATCGCGCTCGGCATCGGCATGGTGCACCAGCATTTCATGCTGGTCGACAATTTCTCGGTGCTGGAGAACGTCATCCTCGGCGCCGAGAGCGATGCGCTCTTGAAGCGCAGCATCGCCAAGGCGCGTTCCGAGCTGGAACGGCTGGAGCGCGAATACGGGCTGGAGGTCGATCCCGACGCAATCATCGAGGAACTGCCCGTCGGCCTGCAGCAACGCGTCGAAATCCTCAAGGCGCTCTATCGCGGCGCCGAGATTCTGATCCTCGACGAGCCGACCGGCGTCTTGACGCCGGCGGAGGCCGACCACCTATTCCGCATCCTCAAGCAGCTGAAGGAGCAGGGCAAGACGGTGGTGCTGATCACCCACAAGCTGCGCGAGATCATGGCCATCACCGACACCGTCTCGGTGATGCGCCAGGGCACGATGGTGGCGACCAGGGTGACGAAGGAGACCACGGTCGGCGAACTCGCCGAACTGATGGTCGGACGCCGCGTGCTGCTCAGGGTCGAGAAGGGCGAGGCGGAAGCCGGCGCCGTGAAGCTCGCGGTCAAGAACCTGACGGTGAAGGACCAGCGCGGCGTCACCATGGTCGACGACATTTCCTTCGACCTGCGCGCCGGCGAGATCGTCGGCATCGCCGGCGTGGCCGGCAACGGACAGTCCGAACTGCTCGAGGCGATTTCCGGCATCCGCCACGCCGTCTCCGGCTCGGTCATGCTCGACGGCAAGCCGATCGATCTCACAGGCAAGGCGGATCCCGGCGAACTGCGCGACCGCGGGCTCGCCCACGTGCCGGAGGATCGCCACCATGTCGGGCTCGTGCTCGCCTTCGAGGAGAACGAGAACTCGATCCTCGGCTACCACGACGACGAGCGCTATCTGAAGGGGCCGCTGCTCGACATCGACGCCATCCGCAACGACGCCAAGGACAAGATCGCCAAATACGACATCCGTCCCGCCGACTGCCGGCTGAAGACGGCCAATTTCTCCGGCGGCAACCAGCAGAAGATCGTGCTGGCCAGGGAGATGGAGCAGGATCCGGGCGTGCTGATCGTCGGCCAGCCGACGCGCGGCGTCGATGTCGGCGCCATCGAATTCATCCACAAGCGGCTGATCGCCATGCGCGACCAGGGCAAGGCGGTGCTGGTGGTGTCGGTCGAGCTCGACGAGATCCGTTCGCTGTCCGACCGCATCCTGGTGATGTTCGCCGGCCGCATCGTCGGCGAGCGCGGTCCGGAAGCGACAGAAGGGGAACTCGGCCTGCTGATGGCCGGCGTCGAGCAGCGGGAGGCCGCGCAATGAGCACGCCTTACGCAAAACTTCCGGCCTGGGCCGACTACGGCCTGATCCCGGTGATCAACCTGTTCGTTGCCTTCGTCGTCGCCGGCTTCGTGGTGGTCCTGGTCGGCGAGAATCCGTTCCGCGCCGCGGTCATCCTGGTGCAAGGCGCCTTCGGCAAGGGGACGGGTATCGCGTTCACGCTGTTCTACGCCACCACCTTCATCTTCAGCGGGCTGTCGGTGGCGGTCGCGGCGCATTGCGGCCTGTTCAACATCGGCGGCGAGGGCCAGGGCTACATAGCCGGGCTCGGCATCGGCGTCGTGTGCCTCGCCTTCGACAGCGTGCTGCCATGGTGGCTGACCTTTCCGCTGGCCATCATCGCCGCCGCGGCGATGGGAGCGCTGTGGGCGCTGATCCCGGCCTATCTGCAGGCCAGGCGCGGCTCGCACATCGTCATCACCACCATCATGTTCAACTTCATCGCCGCCAGCGTCATGGTCTATGCGCTGGTCGGCTTCCTGAAGCCGCTCGGCTCGATGGCGCCGCAGACGCGCACCTTCCTCGACGGCGCGCAATTGCCGAAGCTCAACTGGGTGATCGAGCTGTTCGGCGCCAAAATCCGCTCGGCGCCGCTCAACGTCTGCTTCCTCCTGGCGCTGCTAATGGCGTTCCTGGTCTGGCTGCTGATCTGGCGCACCAGGCTCGGCTACGAGATGCGCACCTATGGCCACAGCGCGAAGGCGGCGCGCTATGCCGGCATTTCGGAAACCCGCATCGTCATCATCGCGATGATGATCTCGGGCGCGCTGGCCGGCATGATGGCGCTCAACCCGACCATGGGCGACCAGCACAATGTCGCGCTCGATTTCGTCTCCGGCGCCGGTTTCGTCGGCATCGCGGTGGCGCTGATGGGACGCCTGCATCCGGTCGGCATCGTGCTGGCGGCGATCCTGTTCGGCATGCTCTACCAGGGCGGCGCCGAACTCGCCTTCGAGATGCCGGCGATCTCGCGCGACATGATCGTCATCATCCAGGGCCTGGTCATCCTGTTCGCCGGCGCGCTCGAACACATGTTCCGGCCCTATATCCAGGCGCTGTTCGCGTCGATCAGTCCGAAGACGGTCGGCATCGAAGCGGTCAAGGGGAAGGGCGCCTGAGATGGATTTCTTCATCGCCATTGTGCAGATACTCGACTCGACCATCCGCCTGTCGGTGCCGCTGTTGCTGGCCTGCCTCGCCGGCCTCTATTCGGAGCGCGCCGGCGTCTTCGATATCGGGCTCGAGGGCAAGATGCTGGTCGGCGCCTTCGCCGGCGCCGCGGCCGCCTCGGTGCTGCATTCGGCCCTGCTCGGCCTCGGCACGGCCATCCTGATCTCGGTCGCCTTCGCCATGGTGCACGGCTTTGCCTCGATCACCCATCGCGGCAACCAGATCGTGTCCGGCGTGGCGATCAATTTCATCGCCGCCGGCTCCACCATCATGCTCGGGCAGCACTGGTTCCAGCAGGGTGGGCGCACGCCGGCGCTGGCGCCGGGTGAACGTTTCGAGGCGATCACCTGGCCCGGCGCCGACGCGCTGCGTGACGTGCCGATCATCGGGCCGATCTACTCGGAACTGATCTCCGGTCACTCGATACTGGTCTATTTCGCCTTCCTGATGGTGCCGTTCGCCTGGTGGGTGCTCTACCGCACCCGCTTCGGCCTCAGGCTGCGCGCCGTCGGCGAGAACCCGGCCGCCGTCGACACTGCCGGCATCTCGGTCGCCTGGCTGCGCTACCGGGCGCTGATCTGCACCGGCATCCTCACCGGGGTTGCCGGCGCCTATCTGTCGATGGTGCAGAATGGCGGCTTCGTGAAGGACATGACCGCCGGCAAGGGCTACATCGCGCTGGCGGCGCTGATCTTCGCCAAATGGAAGCCGGTCAACGCCATGTTCGCCTGCCTGTTGTTCGGCTTCCTCGACGCGCTGTCGATCCGCCTGCAGGGCACGCCGCTGCCGGTCATCGGCAAGGTGCCGGTGCAATTCATGCAGGCGCTGCCCTATGTGCTCACCGTGATCCTGCTCGCCGGCTTCATCGGCAAGGCGATCCCGCCCCGCGCCGGCGGCGTGCCCTATGTCAAGGAACGCTGAGGCAAACGCGGAAGCGAACCGGCTTTTGGACAAGATCGTGGGAGAGAACAACTGAATGTCGCAAGATCTGTTCGAGGCGGCCAAGGCTGCGATGGCCAAGGCCTATGCGCCCTATTCGAAATTTCCGGTGGGCGCCGCATTGCGCACCGAGGATGGGCGGGTCTTTGCCGGCGCCAACATCGAGGTGGCCTCCTATCCCGAGGGCTGGTGCGCCGAAACAACGGCGCTCGGCCACTACATCATGGGCGGCGGCGGCAGGATCACCGAGATCGCGGTCCTTGCCGAGCGCATGGCCAAATGCTCGCCCTGCGGCGGCTGCCGGCAGCGGCTGGCGGAGTTCTGCCGGCCGGAGACGAAACTCTATCTTTGCGACAATGGCGGCGTGGTCGAGACGGTGACCATGGGCGACATGCTGCCTTACGGCTTCAGGGGCGACATACTGAAATGATGGAAAAGGCGCTCGATCATCTCGTCGAACGGCTGGACGGGCTGGCGCCCACGGTCGCGCTGGTGCTGGGTTCGGGCCTTGGCGGCCTCGTCGACAAGGTCGAGGACGCCAGGCGCATTTCCTATGCCGAACTGCCGGGCTTCCCGAGAAGCGGCGTCAGCGGCCATGCGGGCGAGGTGGTGGCGGGGCATTTCGCCGGCACGCCGGTGCTGATGCTGTCTGGCCGCGCGCATTATTACGAGCACGGCGTTGCCGCGGCGATGCGCCCGGCGCTGGAGGTGCTGGCCGGCATCGGCATCTCGCAGCTCATCCTGACCAATGCCGCCGGCTCGGTCGATCCGGAGATGGGGCCGGGCTCGGTGATGCTGATCACCGACCACATCAATTTCTCGGGCTCCAATCCGCTGATCGGAGAGCCAAGCGACCGCCGTTTCGTCGGCCTCACCGAGGCTTATGATGCGGGCCTGCGCAAGGCGATCGAGAAGGCGGCCAAGGCGACCGGCACCAAGCTGCATCAGGGCGTCTATATGTGGTTCTCCGGCCCTTGCTTCGAGACGCCGGCCGAGATCCGCATGGCGCGCATCATGGGCGCCAATGCGGTCGGCATGTCGACGGTGCCGGAGGTCATCCTCGCCCGCTTCCTGGGCTTGCGCGTCGCCGCCTGCTCGGTCGTCACCAACCTCGCCGCCGGCATGACCGGAGCGGAGCTTTCGCATCAGGAGACCAAGGACATGGCGCCTATCGGCGGCGCGCGGCTGGCGACGATCCTCGAACGCGTGTTCCGCGACGGGCTGCCGGAGAGCTGATGCTTCCGCAGGAAATCATCCGCCGCAAGCGTGACGGCCACCGGCTTTCGGCACCTGAGATCGCGGCCTTCATCGAAGGGCTGACCGCTGGCACCGTCACGGAAGGCCAGGTCGGCGCCTTCGCCATGGCGGTGTTCTTCAACGGCATGAGCCGCGAGGAAGCGGTGGCGCTGACCGTCGCCATGCGCGATTCCGGCGACGTGCTCGACTGGTCCGACCTGCCCGGCCCGGTCACCGACAAGCATTCGACGGGCGGCGTCGGCGACAATGTCTCGCTGATGCTGGCGCCGATCGTCGCCGCCTGCGGCGCCTATGTGCCGATGATCTCCGGCCGCGGCCTCGGCCATACCGGCGGCACGCTGGACAAGATGGACGCCATCCCCGGCTACATCAGCCAGCCGGACGTGGCGCGCCTGCGCAAGACGGTGCTCGAGACCGGCTGCGCCATTATCGGCCAGACCGCCGACCTGGCGCCCGCCGACCGCCGCTTCTACGCCATCCGCGACGTCACCGGCACGGTGGAATCGGTGCCGCTGATCACCGCCTCGATCCTGTCGAAGAAGCTCGCCGCCGGACTTGGCTCGCTGGTGCTCGACGTCAAGGTCGGCAACGGCGCCTTCATGGAGAAGTCGCGCGATGCGACGGCGCTTGCCAGCAGCCTGGTCGAGGTCGCCAACGGCGCCGGGCTGAAGACCTCGGCGCTGGTCACCGGCATGAACGAGCCGCTGGCATCGGCCGCCGGCAACGCCGTCGAGGTGCGCAACGCGGTCGATTTCCTCACCGGTCGTTTCCGCGACAAGCGGCTGGAGGATGTGACGCTGGCGCTCGCCGCCGAGATGCTGCAGTCGGCCGGGCTGGCCGCGTCCAACCAGGACGGTATAAGGCGCGCCACCGAGACGCTTGCCGGCGGCCGCGCGGCTGCCGTCTTCCAGCGCATGGTGGCAGCGCTCGGCGGCCCCGCCGATTTCATCGACCGGCCGGAAAAGTATCTGCCGAAAGCGCCGGTAGAACTCGCCGTGAAGGCGTCTGGAAACGGCTTCGTAAGCGGCATCGCGACGCGCGAGATCGGACTTGCGGTGGTCGGCCTCGGCGGCGGACGGACGCGGCCGGACGACAGGATCGACCACGCGGTCGGCATCACCAGGCTGTCGCCGGTCGGCGCGGAAGGGCGGGCGGGCGAGCCGCTGGCGCTGGTCCATGCGCGCACCGACGCGGATGCCGAGGCGGCTGCTGCGGCCGTGCTTGCGGCCTACACGATCGGGGCGTCCAAGCCGGCAGCCGAAAAGACCGTCATCCGGCGCGTGCTGCCGCGCTGACCGTCCGGTCCCGCAGCCCTACTGGACCAGCAGCAGCGCCCCGTTCTCGACCTGGTATTTCTGCAGCCGCTGCAGGAAGCTCATGCCGATCAGGTTGGTCTGCAGCGCCCGGTCGTCGAGCACCACCGCCTGAATATTGTCGACCGAGATCTTGCCGATCTGCAAGCGGTCGACCGTCACCACGGCGGCCTTGATCGAGCCATTGGCAGTGTTGACCTCGTGGATGAAATCCGACGGGCTGAGCGAGATCCCGACGCGGCGCGCCGTGGACGTGTTGATGGCGACCAGCGTCGCGCCGGTGTCGATCATGCCGTCGACCTGGCGGCCGTTGACCTTGAACGCGGAGCTGAAGTGGCCGCGCGCGTCGGCGTTGACCACCACCTTGCGGCCGAGCGGCAGCGGCGCGGCAGGCTTGTCCGGAACCGCGGCGAGGTTCAGGGCCGGCTGCGGCTCGGTCGCCGGCCTGGAGTCGGCCGCCGGTTTGAACAGCCCATCGAGCATCTGCGGGTTCGACTGATAGACGATCGGGATCGATGCCGATGTTCCGGCAAAGACGCCAAGGAAGAGGAGCTTGCGCAGCATGGGACCGGCCTGTGTGAAGGCCGATCCTTAACCCCGACATGGTGTTTTCGACTTTAACGTCGGCCGAAACCGCGGCTTTGCGTAAACGGGTGGTAAACAGCGGGCCTATTTGGTGCCGTACATGCGGTCGCCGGCGTCGCCAAGGCCGGGCATGATATAGCCCTTGTCGTTCAACTGGCGGTCGATCGAGGCGGTGAAGACGGGCACGTCGGGATGCGCCTGGGTGAAGCGCTCGATGCCCTCGGGCGCTGCCAAGAGGCAGAGGAAGCGGATGTTGGTGGCGCCACGCCCCTTCAGCTTGTCGATCGCCGCGATCGCCGAATTGGCGGTGGCGAGCATCGGATCGACGACGATCACCAGCCGGTCGGCGAGGTCGCTCGGCGCCTTGAAGAAATATTCGACCGCCTCAAGAGTGTCATGGTCGCGGTAGAGCCCAATATGGGCGACGCGCGCCGCCGGCACCAGATCTAGCAGGCCTTCGAGCAGGCCGTTGCCAGCGCGCAGCACCGAGGCGAAGACCAGCTTCTTGCCCTCGAGCGTCGGCGCCTCCATCGTTTCGATGGGCGTCTCGATCTCGGTCGTCGTCAGCTCGAGATTGCGCGTGACCTCATAGCCCAGAAGCAACGAGATCTCGCGCAGCAGCCTGCGGAAGCCGGCGGTCGACGTCTCCTTCTTGCGCATGATGGTCAGCTTGTGCTGGACAAGCGGGTGGTCGACGACAGTGACGCCCTGCATGGTGCTCTCCTGGAATTCCGGCAATCCGAAAGACCCTAGCGACAATGCGGCGGCCAAGGAACCGCTTGGCCGTCACCGATCACAGTTTTTGCCGGAAATTTGCCTGTAAGGCAGTCAGCGCCCGGCGCCGTTCAGCCGGGCGAGAAGCGCTGCTTTCGTCTTGCGGTCGACGAAGGCGGCCTCGATCGCCGTCCTGGTGATGGCGACAAGCGCCTTGTCCTTGATCCCGAAATGCTCGGTGGCGATGTCGTATTCGCGCTTCAGCGAGGTCCAGAAATAGGGCGGATCGTCCGAATTGAGCGTCACCTTGCAGCCCGCCGCCAGCAGCGCCGGGAACGGATGGTCGGCGAAACTGCCGAACACCTTGAGCGCGATGTTGGAGCCCGGGCAGCATTCGAGCACCACGCCTTCCTCGGCGATGCGCCGGACGAGGTCGGGATTCTCGATGGCGCGCACGCCATGGCCGATGCGCGATGGCCGGATGTGGTCGAGCGCGGCCGCCACACTCTCCCAGCCCATCAGTTCGCCGGCGTGGATGGTGATGCCGAGGCCGGCCTCGCGGGCGATCTCGAAGGCGCGGACATAGTCCTCGAAATCGCCGATGCGCTCGTCGCCGGCGACGCCGAAGCCGGTCACCAGCGGGTGGCCGCAGCGGGCGGCGAAGCGCGCCGCCTGCTCGATCGACTCGACGCCGACATGGCGCACGCCGGTGACGATCATGCGGCCCTCGATCCCGGTCTTGGCCTTGGCGCGCGCCATGCCTTCGCCGAGCGCGTCGGTATAGGCCTTGGGCGACAGGCCGGCCTTTTTTGCGTGGTCCGGCGAGGTGAAGACCTCGGAATAGATGGCGCCGTCGCGGGCGAGGCTGGTGAGATAGTGGTCTGCCAGCCGCGCATAGTCCTCCTCGGTGCGGAACAGGTCGGAGGCGAAATCGTAAGCCGCGAGGAAGGAGGTGAAATCATGCCAGACGAAGGCGCCGTCCTTGATGTAGGGCGACGTGTCCTTGCCGTATTTGCGCGCCTGGCTGATGACGAGCTCGGGCGCCGCTGCCCCTTCGATGTGGCAGTGCAGTTCCGCTTTCAGAGGCATACAGTCATCCCGTCAAGTTCGGTCCAGGTCGATAAGCCCACCACCTGGAAGCGCGGCCGAACACCGCGCCTTAAACAATAGCGCCCGCACCAGTGATCGGCTATGGTCCCGCCGGTTTTATGACGGATCAAAATAATGTCAGGTGAGAGAACCACGGCCGCGGGCGGCATGGAAACCTCCTATGGTTTCAAGCGGGTAGGGGCCGGCGACAAGCAGTCCCTGGTCAACGACGTTTTCCACAAGGTCGCCAATCGCTATGACCTGATGAACGACCTGATGTCGGGCGGGCTGCACCGGTTGTGGAAGGACGCCATGGTGACATGGCTCAACCCGCCGAAACGGCCGGGCTGGAAAGTGCTCGACGTTGCCGGCGGCACCGGCGACATCGCCTTCCGCATCATCGAGGCGAGCGATCGCCAGGCGCACGCCACGGTGCTCGACATCAACGGCTCGATGCTCGACGTCGGCCGCGACCGCGCCGAGAAGAAAGGCCTGCGCGAAAACGCCGATTTCGTCGAGGCCAATGCCGAGGAACTGCCCTTCGCCGACAACTCGTTCGACGCCTATACGATTGCCTTCGGCATCCGCAACGTGCCGCGCATCGACGTGGCGCTCACCGAGGCCTTCCGCGTGCTGAAGCGAGGCGGGCGTTTGCTGTGTCTCGAATTTTCCGAGGTCGAGATGCCGTTGCTCGACAAGGCCTACGAAGCCTGGTCGTTCAACGCCATCCCGAAGATCGGCCAGGCGGTCACCGGCGACGGCGAACCCTATTCCTACCTGGTCGAATCGATCCGCAAATTTCCGAACCAGGCGAATTTCGCTTCCATGATCACCCGGGCGGGCTTCGACCGCGTCTCCTTCCGCAACTATTCCGGCGGCATCGCCGCACTGCATTCGGGCTGGAAGCTTTGAGGCAGGAAACCTTGAGGCAGGCCAGACGATGAGCAGCGGCCGATGAGCAGCGTCGGCGCCGCCTTTCGGCTCGCAAGGGCCGGCTGGGTGCTGGTCCGCGAGGGCGTCGTCTCGGCGCTGCCGGGCGAGGAGCTTTCCGGCCTGCCGAAATTCGGCTGGCGCATGGCGCGGCTGTTCACCCGCCGCAGCGCGCTTGCCTACAAGCGCGGCGACCGGCTGGCCAAGGCGGTGGTGCGCCTGGGGCCATCCTACGTCAAGCTCGGCCAGTTCCTGGCGACACGGCCAGACGTCGTCGGCAATGACATGGCGCTCGACCTCGCGCTTCTCCAGGACAAGATGCATACGTTCCCGCAGGCCGAGGCGATCGCCGCCATCGAGGCCTCGCTCGGGCGCAAGATCGGCGATCTCTACGCCAGCTTCGACGGCGCCGTCGCCGCCGCCTCGATCGCCCAGGTGCACAACGCCGAGACGGTGAAGGAAGGGGTTGCTACCCGGGTGGCGGTGAAGGTCATCCGGCCTGGTGTGCGGCGGCGCTTCTTCCACGATCTCGAAAGCTATTTCCTCGCCGCCCGCCTGCAGGAAAAATACATCCCCTCGTCGCGCCGCCTGCGGCCGGTCGAGGTGACCGAGACGCTGGCGCAGACCACAAAGATCGAGATGGATCTCAGGCTCGAGGCGGCGGCGCTGTCCGAGCTCGGCGAGAATACCAAGGACGATCCGGGCTTCCGCGTGCCCTCGGTCGACTGGGAGCGGACCGGCCGCGACGTCTTGACCATGGAGTGGGTCGACGGCGTCAAGATGAACGACATTGCCGGCCTCGTGGAGGCAGGTCACGATCTCAAGGCGATCGCCACCAACCTCATCCAGTCGTTCCTGCGCCATACGCTGCGCGACGGCTTCTTCCATGCCGACATGCATCCGGGCAATCTGTTCGTCGAGGCCGACGGCACCATCGTCGCCGTTGATCTCGGTATTGCCGGCCGGCTCGGCAAGAAGGAGCGCCGCTTCCTCGCCGAGATCCTTTACGGCTTCATCGTGCGCGACTACCAGCGTGTCGCCGAGGTGCATTTCGAGGCCGGTTATGTGCCGCGCCAGCACAATGTCTCGGCCTTCGCGCAAGCGATCCGCGCCATCGGCGAGCCGATCCACGGCCAGCCGGCGGAAACCATCTCGATGGCCAAGCTGTTGACGCTGCTGTTCGAGGTCACCGAACTGTTCGACATGGCGACCCGGCCCGAGCTGATCCTGTTGCAGAAGACCATGGTGGTGGTCGAGGGCGTCGCCCGCACGCTCGATCCGGCCTTCAACATGTGGAAGACATCCGAGCCGGTGGTCGGCGACTGGATCGCCGGCAATCTCGGCCCGCGCGGCCTTCTTGTCGATGCGCGCGACGGCACCAAGGCGCTGCTGGCACTGGCCCGCCAGGCTCCAGATATCGCCGCCCGCACCGAGCGGCTGTCCCGCGAGATCGACCTGATGGCCGAGCACGGGCTGCGCTTCGACGAGGCGACGGCACGCGCCATCGGCAAGGCCGAGGCACGCCATACCCGCTCAGGCCGCGTGGCCCTGTGGGTGATCGCGCTGACGCTGCTCTACATCGTGTGGAAGCTCACCTAGCGGTCTGGTTGCCCTCTCTTGATTGCATTGCTATCATTGCAACCAGAGATGCCAAGCAGAGTGCAATCACATGGCCAGCATCACCATTCGCAATCTTGACGACGAAATCAAGGACCTGCTGCGCCGGCTGGCGGCCGAAAACGACCGCTCGATGGAGGAGCAGGCGCGGGTGATGCTTCGGGCCTCGGTCGAAGGTCAAGTCGGATCCGCCGGCCGCCTCGACCAGATCGAGAAGACGCTGCACGAACTGGCAGGCTCGCGCCAGCCGGCGATGCCCGTTGCCGCCGCATCCGGAAGGGCTGCCCTGCGAGGCAGCCTTTCCGGCAAGCGCATCCTGCTCATCATCGGCGGCGGCATCGCCGCCTACAAGGCGCTCGACCTGATCCGCCGCCTGCGCGAGCGCGGTGCGGCGGTGCGGGTGGTGATGACGGCGGCGGCGCAGGAGTTCGTCACCACGCTTTCGGCCGGCGCGCTTTCGGCCGACCATGTCTTCACCGAACTGTTCGACCGCAATGACGAGCATGATGTCGGCCATATCCGCCTGTCGCGCGAGGCCGACCTGCTGGTGGTGGCGCCGGCCACCGCCGATCTGATGGCGAAGCTTGCCAACGGCCATGCCAATGATCTCGCCTCGACGGTGCTTCTTGCCACCGACAAGAAGGTGCTGATGGCCCCGGCGATGAACCCGAAAATGTGGTCGCATCCGGCGACCCGCCGCAACCGGGCGACCCTGCAAAAAGACGGCGTTGTCTTCGTCGGCCCGGCCAAAGGCGAGATGGCCGAGAGCAACGAGGCGGGCGAGGGCCGCATGGCCGAACCGCTGGAGATAGCAGCCGCGATCGAGGCGCTGCTCGACGAGAGGCCGAAGCCGCTGGCGGGCCGCAGGATCATCGTCACCTCGGGGCCGACGCATGAGCCGATCGACCCGGTGCGCTACATCGCCAACCGCTCGTCCGGCAAGCAGGGTCACGCCATTGCGGCGGCGTTGGCGAAGCTCGGCGCCGATGTACGGCTGGTCTCCGGTCCGGTCACCATCGCCGATCCGGCCGGCGTCATCACTACCCATGTCGAGACCGCAGCCGAGATGAAGGGCGCGGTCGAAAGCCTTTTGCCGGCGGATGCGGCGGTGTTCGTCGCCGCCGTCGCGGACTGGCGCACGGCCAATGCTGCCGGCGAGAAGATCAAGAAGGTGGCCGGCGAGGGGCCGCCTTCGCTGCAGATGGTCGAGAATCCGGACATCCTCGCCGGCGTCGGTCATCACCAGCAGCGGCCGGGGCTGGTCGTCGGCTTCGCCGCCGAGACGCAGGATCTAATCAGCAACGCCGAGGCCAAGCTGAAGAAGAAGGGCGCCGATTTCATCGTCGCCAACGACGTCTCGCATGAAAGCGGCATCGGCCCGTCCGGCGTGATGGGCGGCGACCGCAACAAGGTGCGGATCGTCTCGAAGGCAGGCGTCGAGGAATGGCCTGAGATGGGCAAGGACGAGGTGGCGACACGACTCGCCGCGCTCATTGCCGAGCGGCTGAAGACCATCGTTGTCTGAACGCCCCGCCGCCGAAGACGGCCGGCCCGGGTAATTTCACTCGGCGGCTATGCCTGGAAGGCTCGCGTTGGCGGCTAATCCGGCTTCGATGGACTCCGAAATGATCCTCAGGCCGAGATCCAGTTCCTCCTCGGAGATGGTCAAAGGAGGGGCTATGCGGAAGACGCCGCCCATCCCGGGAAGCTTGACGATGTTCATGCTCAGGCCGCGCCGGAACGCTTCCGCCGCGATTGCGGCGCCCAACTCGTGATTGGGCACCTTGCCGTCCTTGACGATCTCGACCCCGAGCAGCAGGCCGCGACCGCGCACGTCGCCGACACATTCATATCGCTGCTTCAGCCGCGACAGCCCTTCGAACAGTTTCGCTCCGAGGCGCTGGGCCCGGTCGACGAGCTTTTCCTCTTCCACCACATCGAGCACCGCAACGCCGACAGCCGCCGGCAGCGGGTCGGAGACATGCGTGGTATAGAACAGGAAGCCCTTGTCGTGCGCTGCTTCCTCGATTTCAGCCGTCGTCATCACCGCCGATAGGGGAAGCCCGGCGCCGATGGTCTTGGACAGCGTAAGGATGTCAGGGGTGACGCCATCCCTTTGGAAAGCGAACATGTCTCCGGTGCGGCCGATGCCGGTCTGCGCTTCATCGAGGATCAGCAGCATTCCGCGCTCGCGGCATTTCTGCTGGAGCGCCGCCAGATAGCCTTGCGGCAATTCCAGAATGCCGCCGCTCGACAGGATCGGCTCGGCGACAAAGGCCGCCAGGCTCCCCGTCGACTGGCTGTCGATCAGATCGAAGGCATCGTTCAGCTCGGTCAGCCAATCCAATGAACCGTCGGCATTCCTGAAGCGCGGCCGGAAGCTGTTGGGCGCGGGAATTGCAAGAGATCCAACCGCCGCGGGCCCATAGCCCTTGCGGCCGGCGCTGTAGGTCGCCGACGCGGCAGCACCGGTCATCCCGTGCCAACTCTTCGAGAAGGCGACGATCTCGTGCTTGCCGGTCACCAGCTTGGCCATCCGGATGGCTGCTTCGTTGGACTCGGCGCCGGTCGAGAGCAGCAGCACCCTGTCGAGGCCGGGCGCCAGCGCGGCGAGACGTTCGGCAAGCTCGACCACCGGGCGAGACAGCATGCCGCTGAAAAGATGCGCGGCTCTTTCCACCTGGCGGCTGACCGTCGAGACGATCCTGGGGTGAGCATGCCCGAGCAGGGCGCTCATCTGTCCGGAGGTGAAGTCGAGGATGGGCCTGTCGTCGGCATCGTAGACGAAGGAGCCAGCGGCGCGCTCGATGATGGCGGGCTCGAAGCTGCCGCCATAGCGGATCAGGTGCTTGCGCGCCGAATCCCAAAACCCAGGCTCCAAGTTTTTCGACATCTCTCAACTCCAGCAAGCGTTGAGCCAACAATCTAGCGGCTGGCGCGGATGCAGTAAAATTGATAGTTGTCGGATTCTGATATCAATGGATTTGATATGCTCGATCTCAAGCTGCTGGCGACATTCGTGCGCGCGGCGCATTCGGGAACCCTCAGTGCGGTGGCGGTACAGGTCGGACGCACGCAGTCGGCCGTGACAATGCAGGTGCAGCGGCTCGAGGAAGCCCTCGGCCAGAGCCTGTTTCATCGCAGCGGCAGCGGGGTGCGGCTCACCGGCAGCGGCGAGCGCTTCCTGGCCTATGCCGAGCGCATCCTCAAAATCCATGACGAGGCGATCTCGGCGCTGTCCGACAAAGGCCTGCACGGTTCGATTATTTTCGGCAGTCCCGAGGACTATCTGAGCGCGTTCTTTCCCGCGCTGCTGAAGGGCTTCGGAACCATATATCCCGATGTCGAAATCAAGGTGGTTTCGGCGCCCACCGTCGAATTGCGGACGCTTCTCAACGCGCGCCAGATCGACCTGGCGCTTGTCTCCAGTCCGAACGCAAGCGACGCGCATGTGCGCACCGAAGCGCTCGTATGGGTGGGCAGCAAGCCGGCGCTGGACCTCTACGATTTTGGCGACGTCGTGCCGCTGGCGTTGTCGGCGTCGAATGCCGTCGACCACAAGGCGGCTTGCGAGGCCATGGCGCGCGCCGGACTGCGCTACAAAATATCCTATGCCAGCAACAGCCTTGCGGGACTGATCGCCGTTGCGCGGTCGGGCCTGGCAATCAGCGTGATGACCGAGGATGCGGTGCCGTCGGACCTCCATGTTCTGGGCGCGCCGCTTCCTCGCTTGCCCCAGCTTGGCATTCTGGTCGCCTTTGCCGACACCGAGCGATCACCCGCGGTCGAGGCCTTCGCCGATCACATCCGAGCCGTTCTGCCGTCTCTGTGAGAACTTCCGCTCTCCGATTGTCTCCCGAGGTCAGCCCGTCGCTTCCTGTGGATGCGCGGCTGGCATAGCGATCCTGATGGCCGCCAGGCAGCCGAGAATGCCGAGCGGCACGAAAGCGAGGAACAGCCAGCCGGCGACGTTCGCCGCCGCGTCGCGGTTCAGGCCTTCGGAAAAGCCGCTGGCATTGGCGATGATGCCGGCGAGCGCCGCCCCCACCGCATAGCCGATGCGCTGCATGGTCGGCACCGCGGCGGAGGCGATGGTCTGCTCGCCGTCACGGGCCGAGGCGACGATGACGCGGGTGAGGAACGGCCAGGACACACCGAAGCCGCCGCCCTGCAGCAGAGCGCAGAGCAGGATCAACGGAATCGAGCCGCTCGGGATTGCATAGGCAAGCCCGGCGAGGCCGACCGCGATCATCAGGGCGCCGATGACGATGATCAGCCGCTCGCGCTCCAGCGGTGCGTTGGCGACGAGGATCGCGAGAATAGACCAGGCGATCGATTCGGCGGCGATGATGTAGCCGGTGGTCAGGATCGGGATGCCGTGCAGCGTGGTCAAGAGCAGCGGACCGTAGATGGCGAAGGAACAGGTCGCCACCGAGAAGGCGGCCACCATGGTCATGCCGCTGCCGACCGGCGAGCGCCATGAAAACAGCCGCGACGGAAACAGCCGCGAGGGTGGCTTCAGCGCATCGATGCGGAAGAATAGCACGAGGCCGATCAACCCCAGCCCAAGCAGCAGCGAGGAGCGCAGCAGGGCGACATCGACGCCGGCGCTGGCGATCAGCACGACGCTGACGGCAAGGCAGCCGAGCGCTGCATAAGGGAAGGGCGGCGCCGTGCCCTTGTCCACCTGCGGCCTGGTCGCCTGCGGCGTGTCGAGCACGATGAAGCTTGCCAGCGCCATGGCGGTGCCGCCGACGGTGAAGATGCCGAAGGCCCAGCGCCACGACAGAAGCTCGGCCATGATGGCGCCAAGCATCGGGCCGCTGAAGGCGGCAACACCCCAGATCGCCGACATGATGCCGAAAAGCTGCGGCCAAATGTTGCGCGGGAACAGCCGCTCGACCGAGACGAAGGCCAGCGACACCAGCGCACCGCCGCCCAGCCCCTCGACCAGCCGTCCGGCAAGGAAGAGCGGCATTGAGGGTGCGGTGGCGCAGATCAGCGCGCCGGCCGCATAGAGCAAGGCGGCAACCATCATGTTGGTGCGCAGCGCCACATAACTCACCAGCCTTCCGGCGGCAGCACCGGCGACGATGGCGCCAAGCTCGTAGATCGCCAGCGACCAGCCGACCAATTGCACGCCGGCCAGCTCGCCGACCATCGCCGGCATCACCGTCGCCACCATCGTCTCGTTGGTGGCGTGCAACAGAATGCCGAGGCTGATGAAGCAAAAGCGCGCCAGGTCGCCGCTCGCCCACAATGCCCGCCAGTCCACCTTGCCGCCCGCCTTGTTGCCGCTTGCCGCCGTCACGTCGATCTCCTGCTTGCCATTCGCAGCCTCATCCGCAACGCGAAAGGGCGCCAGATCCAGTTCGGCTGAGCTTGTAGAACCTCAAGCGCGGTTGAGCTCAAGAGGCCTTTTCAGGAATGTATGGCGAACGCCGCGACGCTTGAAGACCGGCTTTTGATGAGCTGTCAGTTGGCGGTGCTGCGCAGCTGGAACTGGCTGACGCCGATGGCGATGTTGATGCCGGTCTGCGTCTGCAAGCTGAGAGGCTGCAGCGTGAAGGCCTGTTCGGAGCCGCCGACGAGTAGATTGGCGCCGGCGCCGACCGCCGCCGTCAACTCGGCGCTGGCGCCGACATAGTCGCCGGCAAGGGCGCCCGGCGCATAGATGTTCTTCAGCGGCGTCAGCACCAGCCACTGCATGACACTCTGTTTGGTGGTGCCGATGTCCAGCCCGTATTTGTTGACGGCGCCGAAATAGGCCTCCGGCGCGAAAGTCTTGTCGGCGGGCGTGAAGGTGCAGCTCAGGTCCTTGCTCGAGCCGAAGACAAAGCCGGTGCCGCCGCCGATGGCGCAATCGAGCACGCCAAGCTCGACGCCGCCGCTCTGCGCATCGGCCTGTCCCGCGCAGGCGGTAGCGATCAGAGCAGCGGCAATTATGGTTCTTGGCATGGCGGTCCCCCCAAAAGCATGCGGCGCGAAACAGTAACCTGTTCCGCGCCGCGCGTAAGGGAGCAAATGCGCCTTATTTGAAGGAGTGGATCAGCTCCAGCGAGGTGACCGCCACCGCCAGGTTGACGCCAGTCTGCGCCTGAACGCTGAGCGGCTCGAGCATGAAGGCGCCACCCAGCCCGCCGACCAGGAGATTGGCGCCGCCGCCGGTCACGACACTCGCCTCGGCGTTGACGCCATAATAGCTGCCGGCAAGGTCGCCCTCGTCATGGCTTCGGGTGGCGGCCAGAACCGCCCATGCCAGCTGGCCCTGATGCGTCTGGCCGACATCGATGCCGAGCTTGGAGATCATTCCCGTGTACTGCTCGGCCGGCCCATGATGATACGGGCGGAAGGTGCAGGACACGCCCTTGTTCGAGGTGATGACATAGCCGACGCCGCCGTCGATGGTGCAATCAAGCGTGCCAAGCCGGAGCGTGCCGGCGTTGACGGGGAACGCGAGGACCGTGGTGGCGAGCGCGGCGGCATAGGCAAGTGTCTTGAGCATTGGAAAGGTCCTTTCGCAAATTTGGCCCCGGTTAACGGTCGAGGTGCGTGGAGCGTTCCGCCGAAAACTTGGCGCGAACATGGCAAGGGTTAACGCTTTGCCCTCGCTGTCAGCATGGGTGACAGCGGTTCGTCGTCGGACACGGCCGGCGGATTTTCCAAGCATCTCCGACTGAGGATCGGTTCTTTTGGGCGGAAGGCCTCGTTGGCGACCAGGCCTTCCAGCCATGCGGGATCGACCCTATCGACAGGGCGTCGCGCGGCGCGCCGGCTGTATCAGCTGGCGCTGGCGGTGTTGGTGCGCGACAGGCCGTCCTTGGCCGGCTGGTAGTTCGGATCGAGATGAACCGCCTCGCGGTAGGACTTCGCCGCCCGCGCCTTGTCGCCGCGCCGCTCGTAGATCAGCGCCTGGTTGGCCCAGGCCTCGGCGTTCTTGCCGTCGAGCTTGATGGCCATGTTGAAGTCGGAGAAGGCGTTGTCCTCGTCGCCCGTCGCCAGATAGGAGAGGCCGCGGCCGTTGTAGGGCTCGGCGGCGTCCGGCGCCAGCGAGATGGCGGTCGAGAAATCCTCGATGGCGAATTTGTGCTGACCCTGGCTCTGATAGATCAGGCCGCGATTGTGGTAGGCGCGGGCATCGGTCGTATCGAGCTGGATCGCCTTCTGGAAATCGTTGAAGGCGTCCTGGGTGCGGCCCGCCTTGCGGTAGAGATTGCCGCGGCCGATAAAGGCGGCGTCGTAATTGGCGTTGATCTGGATCGAACGGTTGTAGTCGGCGAGCGCGGCCTCCTGGTTGCCGAGGAAGCGCTGGATGAGCGCGCGGTTCGAATAGGCCTGGTAGAAATTCGGGTTGAGCTGGATGGCGGTGTCGAAGTCCTTCAGCGCCGCCTGGTACTGGCCGCCGCGGCCATAGGCCGAACCGCGCACATTGTAGCCTTCCGGATCCTGCGGATTGCGCTGGATCACCGCCGACAGCGAGGAGATGTTCTCGGTCGAGCCCTGCGCCTTGTCGATGTTGTTGAATTCGCCGGTCGGGGCCGTCTGGCATGCGGCAAGCGCCAGGCCCGAGAGCAGGGCCGCCGTCAGGGCGAAGCCGCGCATTGCGGTTCTGCGCTCCACGGAAATTGAATTCATCTCTGCTTTGTCCTCACTGCCCGCCGCGCCGTCAGGTCCGTTCCCTCTCCGAACCGGGTCAAACTTCATCACAAAGTGTCAGAGCATCCGTTGTGCGTCCAAGCAGGCGCACGTCGCTCTAAACAAAAGGGTGGCGGCGATTCCGCATCGCGCCACCCTTGGGTATCCTTCGAAAAGGACGAAAAATTGGCGGTATCAGCGCGGCGAACGCGCAGCACCCGCAGCGCCAGCCGGAGCCGGACGCGGCGTCATCGGCAGCAGGCCTTCGCGCTGGGCGCGCTTGCGGGCCAGCTTGCGGGCGCGGCGCACGGCTTCCGCCTTTTCGCGGGCGCGCTTCTCGGAAGGCTTCTCGTAGTGACCGCGCATCTTCATTTCGCGGAAAATGCCTTCGCGCTGCATCTTTTTCTTCAGCGCGCGGAGCGCCTGGTCAACATTGTTGTCGCGGACGAGTACCTGCACGTGCAATCCTGTCTTTCGGGTTTGAAATCAACAGGCAAGCGGCCATAGCCACTATGCCTCCGCGGCAGGTTGCACCGCGAATTGTGGCGGCTGATAGCAGAATCAGGCCGTCCTGTCCACTGCCGAATGCAATCGAGCGGCGAAATCGCAACCCGCCGCCGCTCGTCGGGCGTCCGCTACGCGGTCGCCAGGTGCAGGCGGGCGAAATCCTCGAAGAATTCGCCGTAGTCGCAGGTGATCTCCTCGCCCGCCGCGATGTCGCGGGTCGCGGTCGCCCCGCCATACTGAGAGAAGTCCGTGTTCGGCCGCTCGGCATGGTTCATGAAGCGGCCATTGTCGACCTCGTAGACCATGAAGCCCGGCCGGTCGGGGCTGGGGTAGGCGTAGCGGTCGAGCAGTTCCTTCAGATGCGGCGGCGCCGCCTCGTATTTCTCCATCGGGATCAGCCGGTCGAAATCCGGATCGAGGCGCCAGATCGAGGCACCCTTGCGGATCGGCTCGGCGGCGAAAACGCCGACACCTTCGATGGCGCTCTGGGCGACGTAGGTCCTGATCAGCAGCATCTCTTACCGTCCGTTTTCGACGGGAAACGGAATCGTCAAATCGAAGCGAAATGCAAGGCCGCTTCGTGAGATTTTCGGCCGGCGGGCAGTGCTGTGGCCGCCAATCCCTTCACGTCCGGTTGATCGAGACGCCGCCATCGGCAAACAGCGCGGTGCCGGTGGTGAAGCTCGATGCGTCCGAGGCGAGATAAAGCGCCGAGCGGGCGATCTCTTCCGGCTGCGCCACACGCTTCAATGCATGAAGGTTTTCGACGAAGGTTCGCGATTCCGGGGTCTTGAATGTCGCCGCCGGCGTGTCGGTGCCGCCCGGCAATAAAGCGTTGACGCGCAAGCCCTGCGGCCCGTATTCGGCGGCCAGCACCTGCGTCAAACCGATCAACCCGGCCTTGCTTGCCGCATAGCTCGTCATGCCGGGCATGCCGATGGTGTGGCCGACAAAGGTGGAGGTGAAGATCAGTGAGCCGCCGCCGCGCTCGATCATCGCCGGCACCTGGTATTTCGCGCCGAGAAACGCGCTGGTGAGGTTGGTATCGAGCGTCTCGCGCCAGCTATCGAGCGACAGGTCGGAAATCGATCCCATCTGCCCGACGGCGCCGACATTGTTGAAGGCGATGTCGAGGCCACCGAACTTTTCGACCGCGAGGTCGACGAGGGCCTTGGCATAGGCTTCGTCGCGGACGTCGCCCGCAAGCGCGATCGCCGCGCCGTCAGCGTCCCCGATTTCGGCCACCAGCCCCTCGAGCTCGGCCTGGCGGCGGGCGGCGACGATCAGCCTGGCGCCTTCCTCGGCAAACAGCTTTGCGGTGGCGCGGCCGATGCCGGAACTGGCGCCGGTGACGATGGCGACCTTGTCTGTCAGTGCGAGCATCTTCTGAGCATCCTTCTTTCGTGCCGGCCTTGCCAGCGATTGGACGCTTGGTCGCAAATGGCGGCGGTCCGAGCCACCCGAAAGCTGCATTGGGGTTTGTGCCGCGTGGCTTGGTTGCTCGCCCGTGGATGCCACGGCGCAAAACGGCAAGCGCCGTCGCAAACAGCGCAAGGATGGCTGCGCGGTTTCGCTAGTGATACTCCTCGCGTGCCGAGGCGGGGATGCCCGGCCGCAAAATTCCGCGAAAGCTACTGGCGCGAGGCCTGGAACGTGAAGAAATATTCGGTATTCGCCATCGCCCGCGAGGCCATGCGCGGCCACAAGGGCTGGGAAGAGCAATGGTCTTCGCCGGAGCCGAAGAAGGAATACGACGTCATCATCGTCGGCGGCGGCGGCCATGGCCTGGCGACGGCCTACTATCTGGCCACCGTGCACGGCATCACCAATGTCGCGGTGCTGGAGAAGGGCTGGCTCGGCGGCGGCAACACCGGCCGCAACACCACCATCATCCGCTCCAACTATCTCTATGACGAGAGCGCCGGCATCTATGACCATGCGCTGAAGCTGTGGGATGGGCTCTCGCAGGAGCTCAACTACAACGTCATGTACTCGGCGCGCGGCGTCATGATGCTCGCCCACAATGTGCACGACATCCAGGTGCTGAAGCGCCACGTGCACGCCAACCGTCTCAACGGCATCGACAATGAATGGCTGACGCCGGAGCAGGCGAAGGAATTCTGCCCGCCGCTCAACATCTCCAAGGATGCGCGCTACCCCGTCGTGGGAGCGGCGCTGCAGCGGCGCGGCGGCACGGCGCGCCACGACGCCGTCGCCTGGGGCTATGCGCGCGGCGCCTCGGCGCGCGGCGTCCACATCATCCAGAACTGCGAGGTCACCGGCGTCAAGCGTGCGGCCAATGGCGCGGTCACGGGCGTCGACACGACGCGCGGCTTCATCGGCGCCAAGAAAGTCGGCGTGGTCGCCGCCGGCCATTCCTCGGTGATCATGAACATGGCCGGCGTGCGCATGCCGCTGGAGAGCTACCCGCTGCAGGCGCTGGTGTCGGAGCCGGTCAAGCCGGTGGTGCCTTGCGTGATCATGTCGAACACGGTGCACGCCTATATCTCGCAGTCCGACAAGGGCGAACTGGTCATCGGCGCCGGCACCGACCAGTACGTCTCCTATTCGCAGACCGGCGGCCTGCACATATTGCAGCACACGCTCGACGCCATCTGCGAGATGTTCCCGATCTTCACGCGCATGAAGATGCTGCGCTCCTGGGGCGGCATCGTCGACGTCACGCCCGACCGCTCGCCAATCCTGGCCAAGACCCCGGTCAAGGGACTCTATGTCAATTGCGGCTGGGGCACCGGCGGCTTCAAGGCCACACCGGGCTCGGGCCACGTCTTTGCCCACACCATCGCCAAGGACGATCCGCACCCGATCAACGCGCCCTTCACCATCGAGCGCTTCCGCACCGGCCGCCTGATCGACGAGGCGGCAGCGGCGGCGGTGGCGCATTGATGGCTGCCGAAAGGCTTTGCGACCAACCGGCCACTGGCCACGGCGAATTGTAGGAACCAACAGATGCTTCTCATCCGCTGCCCCTATTGCGAGGAAGAGCGCCCGGAACTCGAGTTCCGCAACGCCGGCGAGGCGCATATCGCGCGCTCGACCAACATTGCCGGCGAGAGCGACGACGATTTCGAGAAGTTCTTCTTCATCCGCTCGAACCCCAAGGGCGTGATCTATGAGCGCTGGCGCCACATGCATGGCTGCGCGCGCTTCTTCAACGCCGTGCGCGACACCGTCACCGACAAGTTCATCATGACCTACAAGGCCGGCGAGCCGAAGCCTGCGAAGCTGCCGGGAGCCTCGAAATGAGCATCTCTTTCCGCATTTCCGGCGCCGGCCGCCTCAAGCAGGCGAAGACCGCCCGCTTCAGCTTCGACGGCCAGGCCTATACCGGCGTCGAGGGCGACACGCTGGCCTCGGCGCTGCTCGCCAACGGCGTCCACCTCGTCGGCCGTTCGTTCAAGTACCATCGGCCGCGCGGCTTCCTGTCGGCCGGCGCGGAGGAGCCCAACGCGCTGGTGCAGATCGTGCGCGACGACGCGCGCAAGACGCCGAATGTGCGGGCGACCGTGCAGGAGCTCTATGACGGGCTCACCGCCAACTCGCAGAACCGCTGGCCGTCGCTCGCCTTCGACGTCGGCGCGGTCAACGACATCGCCTCGCCGCTGTTCTCGGCCGGCTTCTACTACAAGACCTTCATGTGGCCGAAGGCGGCCTGGAAGAGCCTCTACGAGCCGAAGATCCGCGCCGCGGCAGGCCTCGGCGTGTCGCCGGACAAGCCGGATCCCGACCATTACGGCGCGCGCTACGCCCATTGCGAGGTGCTGGTGCTGGGCGGCGGCGCTGCCGGCATCGCCGCGGCGCTCGCCGCGGCCGAGACCGGCGTCAGGGTGATCCTCGCCGACGAGCAGGCCGAATTCGGCGGCAGCCTGCGCTTCGAGGCCGGCGCCCGGATCGACGGCGAGGACGGCTTCGCCTGGGCGCAAGCTGCCATCGCCAGGCTCAAGGCAATGGACAACGTCCGGCTGCTGACGCGCACGACTGCTTTCGGCTATTACGCGCAGAATTTCGTCGGCCTGGTCGAGCGGGTCAGCGACCATTTGCAGAACCCCGGCCGCGAACTGGCGCGCGAGCGCCTCTGGCAAGTCCGCGCCAGCCGAGTCGTGCTGGCGACCGGCGCCATCGAACGGCACATGGTGTTCGCCGACAATGACCGTCCTGGCGTCATGCTGGCCTCGGCCGCGCGCACCTATCTCAACCATTACGGCGTCGCTGTCGGCAGGAATGTCGGCGTCTACACGGCAAACGATTCCGCCTACGCGGCGGCGATCGACCTGAAGAAGGCCGGCGTCAACATCGCGGCAATCGTCGACCTGCGCGACAACCCGACCGGACCGGTGATCGACGAGGCGAGAGGACTCGGCATCGAGATCAATTTCGGCCGCGCTGTTGTTCGCGCCGGCGGCAAGCTGCGCGTGTCGTCGATGACGGTGCAGCCGAAGAATGGCGGCGGCGAGCGCACCATCCCGGTCGACGCGATCCTGATGTCGGCCGGCTGGACGCCGTCGGTGCATCTGTTCTCGCAGTCGCGCGGCAAGGTCGCGTTCAACGAGGAGACGCGGCGCTTCGTGCCGGGAACCTATGCGCAGGACTGCGTTTCGGTCGGCGCCTGCAACGGCACGGATGGCCTCGACGCGACGGTCGACGAGGCCTATGCGGCGGGCGCCAAGGCGGCGAAAGAGGCCGGCGGCAAGGCAGGCAAAGGCGCCAAGCCGAAGGTCGATGCCAGCGAGAGCTGGTCGCGCGGCATGCTGGGCGCCGCGCCCGGCGCCGGACAGGGCACGACGGTCAAGGCCTTCGTCGATTTCCAGAACGACGTCACCGCCAAAGACATCCGCCAGGCGGTGCATGAAGGCATGCACTCGATCGAGCATGTCAAGCGCTTCACCACCAACGGCATGGCGACCGACCAGGGCAAGACGTCCAACATGCACGGTCTGGCGATCGCCGCCGAGACGCTCGGCAAGCCGATCCCGCAGGTCGGGCTCACCACCTTCCGCGCGCCCTATACGCCAGTGACCTTCGGATCGATCGTCGGCCATGCGCGCGGCGCGCTGTTCGACCCGACGCGGCGGACGGCGATCCATCCCTGGGCCGCGGCGCAAGGGGCGGTGTTCGAGGATGTCGGCCAGTGGAAGCGCGCCTGGTATTTCCCCCGGGGAGCCGAGGACATGCACGCAGCCGTGGACCGCGAATGCGTGACGGTGCGCAAGACGGCCGGCCTGTTCGACGCCTCGACGCTGGGCAAGATCGAGGTGGTCGGGCCGGACGCGGCCAAGTTCATGGAGCTGCTCTACACCAATCCGTGGGAGAAGCTCGAGCCCGGCCGCTGCCGCTATGGCATCATGCTGCGCGAGGACGGCTTCATCTATGATGACGGCGTCGTCGGCAGGCTGGCGCCGGATCGCTTCCATGTGACGACGACGACGGGCGGCGCGCCGCGCGTCATGCACCACATGGAGGACTATCTCCAGACCGAGTTCCCGCATCTCAATGTCTGGCTGACCTCGATCACCGAGCAGTGGGCGGTCATCGCGGTGCAAGGGCCGAAGTCGCGCGACATTATCGCGCCGCTGGTCGAAGGCATCGACATGTCGGACGAGGCGCTGCCGCATATGTCGGTGCGCGAAGGCAAGATCTGCGGCGTGCCGACGCGGCTGTTCCGCATGTCGTTCACCGGCGAGCGCGGCTTCGAGGTCAACGTGCCGGCCGACTACGGCCAGGCCGTCTGGGGGGCGCTGTGGGCCGAAGGCCAGAAACATGGCGCCTGCGCCTACGGCACCGAGTCCATGCACGTGCTGCGCGCCGAGAAGGGCTACATCATCGTCGGCCAGGATACCGACGGCACGGTGACGCCGAACGATGCAGCCCTCGACTGGGCGGTCGGCAAGAAGAAGACCGACTTCGTCGGCATCCGTGGCCTGATGCGGCCGGACCTTGTCGCCAAGGGCCGCAAGCAGCTCGTCGGCCTCAAGACCAAGGATCCGAAGGTGGTGCTGGAAGAGGGCGCGCAAATCGTCGAGGATCCTGGCCAAGCGATCCCGATGAAGATGATCGGCCACGTCACCTCAAGTTACTGGTCGGAGAATTGCGGCCGTTCGATTGCGCTGGCGCTGGTCGCCGGCGGACGCGACCGCATGGGCAAGACGCTCTATGTGCCGATGCCGAACGGGACGATCGAGGTGGAAGTCACCGGCATGGTGTTCTTCGACGAGAAGGGGGAGCGCCTCAATGGCTAAGGCTGCCGCAAAGACAACCGCTGCGGGCTCGTCGGCCGAGCGCCGCCCGGCGCTGGCCGGGCGCACGACAGAGGCGAAGGGCGTCACGCTCGCCGTGCTGGCGCCGGCCGAACGCATTTCGCTGCGCGCGCCGGAGGCTTCGCTGACCGCGCTTTCGAAGGCGCTCGGCGTGAGCTTGCCGACAAAGCCGAAGACCTCGGCGGCCAAGGCCGGGCGCACGGCGCTCTGGCTCGGACCGGACGAATGGCTGGTGATCGACGAGGCGGGCAAGGATCCGCTCGCCGACTGCGCCAAGGTGACGGCGCTGCATTCGGCGGTTGGCATCTCGCACCGCAACGTCGCGTTTTCCGTCACCGGCCCGGCGGCCGCCGTGACCGTCAACTCCGGCTGCCCGCAGGATCTCTCTCTTGACGCGTTCCCGGTCGGGGGGGCTTCGCGCACCATCCTCGGCAAGGCCGAGATCGTGCTGCTGCGCACGGCGGCGGATGCCTTCCGGGTCGAATGCTGGCGTTCGTTCTCGGACTATGTCTTTACTCTGCTGTCGGATGCGGCGAGCGACGCGGCGAACTGAGCCATAGGAACCATCGACGCCCCGATCCGTTTTGCGGCAGCGTGTCGAGGGAGAATGCCGATGCCGTCGAAATCCGCGCCTAGGCCGCCCAGGAAGACGGCGGCAGTCCGCTCGCTCGAGCACGAACGAACACACGAGGTCGAGGAAGAGGAACTCGAGGAAGGTCTCGAGGACACGTTCCCGGCCAGCGATCCGGTGTCGATCACCTCGACCTCCATTCCGGGCGGCCCCGCAAGACCTGGCAAGGCCAAGACGGTGCCGGGGCGCAAGCCACGCAGGTAAGAAGGCCAGCAAAAAGGGCGGTCAGGATATCCTGCCGCCCTTTGAGTATTTCGTGGCGTTTGAACCGCCTTAGAACGTGCTCGGCACGATCCACGGATCGATTTCGATGCCCAGACGCTGGCCCTTGGCGGCGTCGGTCGTCGCGCCGGTCTTTTCGACCGAGCCGGTCGTGCCGCAATCGAGCTTCACATTGGCGTTGGTCTGGACGCAAGCTGCGGCAGGAGCCTGCTTGGCCTGATGGCTGGTGCCGGCGAAAGCGGCGCCCGAGAAAGCCAGGACGGTAGCGAGAGCGAGGATTGTCTTTTTCATCATCTTTCTCCGGTCAATCTTGTTCGTACATGTACGATATGGCGTACATATACGTCCGGAGGAGTGGGAGTTCAAGTGAGAAATTGTACATGTACGGTCAAATTTTCTGAAAATACGAAAATGTCGCACTGCGCGACGCTCGGCCAGATCGGACGGTAAAAGCCGGGGGTTCGCTCCTGCGCAATTCCGGCCCAAAACCGCTGGGCGGAATTGCTCCAGTCAGCAGTTGACTGGCGTCTCGGTCAGCGGCGGCACGTCCTGCGTCGAAAGCGAGGCAAGCGTGAAATCGCACATCCGCTTCACGAAAGCCTGCGGGTCGCCGAACGGATAGAACGGAAAGGTGATCAAGAGCGAGATCGTGCCGTGGCCGACCGCCCACAGCATGGTGGCGATGGCGCGCGGGTCGCCCTTGAGCTTGCCGGCGGCGACGCAGGCCTCGACCCTGCTGATCAGCACCTTCATCGCCGGATTGCCCTCTTCCATGTCCTCGTAGCTGCGGCCTTCCGGCAGCCGGGTCTTTTCGGTCATGAAAACGGTGCGGTATTCGTTGGGATTGCCGAGGCCGAAGGCGGCGTACTCGGTCATCACCGCCTGCAGGGCCTCGATCGGATCGTCGGCGGGGTGCGCCTCGATGCGCCGCGCCAGCGTCTCGAAGGCGTCCTCGGCCAGCGCGAACAGGATGTCCTGCTTGTCGGCGAAGTAGGAATAGACCGACATCGGCGCGTAGCCGACCCGCTTGGCCAGCTTGCGGATGGTCAGGCCCTCATAGCCTTCTTCCTGAACGAGCTTGTGGGCCGCTTCGACGAGTTCGGAGCGCAGCTCTGCTTTCTGTTTTTCGCGGCGTGTCTGGACGCTCAACGGCAAGGTTTGCCTGCCTTCGTTGGTTGGTTGCCTTGTTAAATTATATACGCTGTACGGAAACGAACAAGTGCGTGGCAGGTTCCCCAACGTCCGCCCTAACCCTTTGTTCCAACGCAATTCCTAGATGGCGCCGATGCCGCCGTCGAGCGCCAGCGCATGGCCGGTCATGAAGGAGTTGGCGGGATCGGCAAGAAACAGGATCCCCGTCGTGATCTCGTCAACCTCGCCGACCCGCTTCATCGGCACGCCGCGCGTGAGTTCGGCAATCGCCTCGGCTTCCGGGGAGCCGCTGGCGCGGACGAAGCCGTCCACCATCGCGGTCCTGGTATGCGCGGGACAGACTGCGTTGATGCGCACGCCCTTGGTGGCATATTCGGCAGCGGCCGAGCGCGTCAGCCCGACAACGCCATGCTTGGCGGCAGCATAGACCGACAGCTTGGGCGCGCCGGACAGGCCGGCGACAGAGGCGACGTTGACGATGACGCCGCCCTTGCCGCTTGCCTTGAACTGCCGTTCCATCTGCGGGATGTGATGCTTCATGGCGTAGAAGACGCCGAGCAAGTCGACCTCCAGCACCCGGCGCGCCTCGTCCGACACCACCTGCGGCAGGCGCACGAAGGAATGGACGATGCCGGCATTGTTGACGGCAATATCGAGCCGGCCGTACTTCTCCACCGCCAGCGCGACGAGAACCTCGGAGAGTTTCTCGTCAGCGATGTTGCCGGCGAGGATGGTCGACTCGACATCAAGCGTCGCAGCGAAATCGCGTAGCGCTGCCTCGTCGAGATCCGATAGGACCAGCCGCGCACCTTCGGCGGCGAAGGCGTTTGCCGCGCCGCGGCCGAGGCCGCCGGTCGCACCGGTGATCAGCACCGTCGCTCCATCGAAACGGCCCATCGCTCAGTTCTCCCAATGTCAAATCTTGTTGTCGATCAGGTCCACGGCGAGCGCGGCAAGCAGTTTTACCGCCTCGCCATAGGTCCTGGCCTTTTCCGGATTGGAGGCGTTGCCGTCCAGCGCGCGGCGGTAGACGCCCTGGCAAATCGCCGCCAGGCGGAAGAAGGAGAAGGCGAGGAAGAAACTCCAGTTGCCGATGCCGGCGAGGCCGCGGCGGCGGCAATAGGCGTCGACATAGGCTTCTTCCGAGGGCAGGCCAAGGACCGAACGGTCGAGGCCGCCGAGGCCGCGAAAGCCCGATGCATGCGGCAGGCGCCATTGCATGCATTGATAGGCGATGTCGGCGAAGGGGTGGCCGAGCGTCGACAACTCCCAGTCGAGCACCGCGACCACCTTGGGCTCGCTGGCTGCGAAGATCATGTTGTCCAGCCGGTAGTCGCCATGCACCAGCGAGACGCGGCCGTCATCGGCCGGCATGTGCGTCTCCAGCCAGGCGATCAGCCGATCCATGTCCGGGATGGTTCCGGTTTCGGAGGCGCGGTACTGGCTGGTCCAGCGGCCGAACTGGCGCTCGAAATAGTTGCCGGGCTTGCCGAAATCGCCGAGGCCGACGGCTTCGACATCGACGTCGTGCAAGGCGGCCAGCGTCGCGTTCATGGCGTCGTAGATGGCGGCGCGGTCCTCGTTTCCGGATGCCTCCGGCAGCGACGGGTCCCAAAAGATGCGGCCGTCGAGGAACTCCATGACGTAGAACATGCGGCCGATGGGCGAGTCCTCGTCGGACAGGTGCAGCATGCGCGGCACCGGCACGGCGGTGGCGGCAAGCGCCTTCATCACCCGGAACTCGCGGTCGACCTGATGCGCGGATTTCAGCAACTGGCCCGGCGGCTTGGCGCGCAGCACGTAGCGGCCGCTTGCCGCGGTCAAAAGATAGGTCGGGTTCGATTGTCCGGACTTGAACTTCTCGATGGCGGAAAGCCCGCCAAAACCCGGGATATGCGCCTCGAGATAGGGCGCAAGCGCCGCCTGATCGAGCGCGTTCAGGTCGTTCATGCGGTCTCGGGCTGGCGCTCGATCAGCGTCAGGGTCAGCCAGCGCGCGGTCAGCGCCGGCTTCTTCGAGCCCTCGATCTCGATGGTCACGTCATGCGCCGTCTGCACCCAGCCCGAGGGCCTGACCTTGACGTCGGCGAGCACGAAACGGGTGCGGATGCGCGCGCCGGTCTTTACCGGCGCCAAAAAGCGCAGCGAATCGAAGCCGTGGTTGACGCCCATCTTGCTGTTTTCGAGCGGCGGCATGGTCTCGAAGGTCATCGCCGAGAGCAGCGACAGCGACAGGAAGCCATGCGCGATGGTGCCGCCGAACGGCGTCTCGCGGCTGGCGCGGTCCGGATCGCAGTGGATGAACTGGTGGTCGTCGGTGGCGTCGGCGAACTGGTCGATCATGCGCTGCGTGACCACGCGCCAGGGCGACACGCCGACTTCCTTGCCGACGCTGGCCAGAAGCACATCGAGACTGATCGGTTCCACGCTGATGTCCTCCACTTCACCCCCGCCGGCGTTCCGGTCGGACATTCATTCCTTGAACAGGGTCAGCCCATGCTGCACCGACTGGCCGCCGTCGATCGGCAGGATGGCGCCGGTGACATAGCTGCCCGCACGGCTGCACAAATAGAGCGTTGCGCCGGCAATGTCATCCGGCATGCCGATGCGGCCGATCGGAACATGGCCGCCGACATGTTTCGCCTGTTCCTCGGTTCCGGTCGCAAAGGCAGTCATCCGGCTCTGGAAGGGGCCGGGGGCGAAGGCGTTGACGGTGATGCGGCGGGCGGCGAACTCGATCGCCAGCGTGCGCGTCAGGTGATGAACCGCGGCCTTGGAGGCGGTGTAGGAATAGGCATCATCGGCAAGCGGCTGCGTGCCCATCACCGAACCCAGATTGATCACCCGGGCCGGATCCGCCTCGCTGGCGGCGGCGTCGAGCAGCGGCAGCAGCTCGCGCGTCAGATGGAAGACAGCGGTGACGTTGACGCCGAACACCTTGGCCCAGGCGTGGTAGGGGAACTCTTCCAGTGGCGCCCCCCAGGAGATGCCGGCATTGTTGACCAGAATGTGCAGCCGCTCCGTCCGCGCTTTTACCTCGGCGACGAGCGCGGCGATGCCGGCCTCGCTGGAGACGTCGCCGGCAAAGCCCTCGGCATGCCCCGGGCCGCCGAGGGCGTTGATTTCGCTCGCGACCTTGATGCAGTCCTCGCCCTTGCGGGAGGCGATCATGACGCTGGCGCCGGCCCTGACCAGGGCGGTCGCCGCCATGCGGCCGATGCCGGTCGCGGCACCCGTGACCAGCGCGGTCTTGCCGGCGACCGAGAACAGCTCGTCCAGATAGCTCATGGCGCTCCTCCGCAATCTCGCCGCAGGCCGAGGCCAGGGACTCGCCCATGGACTCGCGTTGACAAGGCTAGCCGAAGTACGGTCATCCTTGCCACGGGTAAAGATGCATCCCCGAAAGGACCGGAAGCGATGGCGGACATGAACCTCGGCATGACCGAGCGGCTGAAGCCGATCCACGCGCGCGTGGCGGCGATGGTGCGCGACGAGATCGCGCCGCTCGGCGAGGAGTTCCTGGCCGAGATCGGCAAGGGCGGCGACCGCTGGGTCTACGCGGCGCGGCAGACCGAAATCCTCGAGGGCCTCAAGAAGACCGCCCGGGAACGCGGGCTGTGGAACTTCTGGCTGACCGGTTCCCAGCGCGGCTATGGCCTCTCCACCGTCGAATACGCCTATCTGGCGGAGGAGATGGGCAAGGCGCATCTGGGAGCCGAGACCTTCAACTGCTCGGCGCCCGACACCGGCAATATGGAGGTGCTGGAGCGCTACGGCTCGGCGGAGCACAAGCAACAATGGCTGGAGCCGCTGCTCGACGGCAGGATCCGCTCGGCCTATCTGATGACCGAGCCGGACGTCGCCTCCTCCGACGCCACCAACATTTCGATGCGCTGCGAGCGGCGCGGCGACGATTATGTGCTCAACGGCGAGAAATGGTGGGCGTCCGGCGCCGGCGATCCGCGCTGCGCCATCTACATCGTGATGGTCAGGACAGGCTCCGGCGACGATCCGCGTCATCGCCAGCATTCGATGATCCTGGTGCCTTCCGATGCGAAGGGCGTGACCAAGCTGCGGGCCATGCAGGTCTATGGCGACGACGATGCGCCGCACGGCCACATGCATCTCAGGTTCGACAATGTGGTCGTGCCGGCGTCGAACCTGATCCTCGGCGAGGGCAGGGGCTTCGAGATCGCGCAGGGGCGGCTGGGACCAGGCCGCATCCATCACTGCATGCGCGCCATCGGCCAGGCCGAGATGGCGCTGGAGATGCTGTGCCAGCGCTCGGTGCGCCGCGAGGCCTTCGGCCAGCCCCTGGCGAAACTCGGCGCCAATTTCGACACCATCGCCGAATGCCGCATGGAGATCGAGATGGCGAGGCTGCTCTGCCTCAAGGCGGCATGGATGATCGACCAGGGCGACGCGCGCGCCGCCGCGCCCTGGATCAGCCAGATCAAGGTCGTGGCGCCGCGCGTCGCGCTGAAGGTCACCGACGAGGCGGTGCAGATGTTCGGCGCGCAAGGCATCAGCCAGGACACGCCGCTGGCGCGCTCGTGGACGCATTTGCGCACGCTGCGCCTCGCCGACGGGCCCGACGCCGTGCACCGCCGGCAGGTGGCGCGAACCGAGCTGAAGAAATACACGCAGGAGAAGGTCTGAGCGCGAGGCTTGGCCAGTCACTGCTCTGCGGCAAGCAAGGAGTATCCCCGATGACCCTCCCATCCGAAATGAAGGCGCTGCTGCTGACCGGCGACGGCTATACCAAGACGCCATCCGGCAGCGCGCTTGAGACGATGGACCCCTATCTCGAGCAAGGCACGATCGCGGTGCCGACGCCCGGACCGAGCCAGGTGCTGATCAAGGTCAGCCTGGCCTCGATCAACCCGTCCGACGTCGCCTTCATCAAGGGCCAGTACGGCCAGCCGCGGGTCAAGGGTCGGCCGGCCGGCTTCGAGGGCGTCGGCATCGTGGCCGCGACCGGCGGCGAGCCCTACGCAACGGGTCTGGCCGGCAAGCGCGTCGCCTTCGCCACCGGCCTGTCGAACTGGGGCGCCTGGGCCGACTATGCGGTCGCGGAAGCGGCGTCCTGCATCCCGCTGCTCGACACGGTGCGCGACGAGGATGCGGCGGCGATGATCGTCAACCCGCTCACCGCGCTCGCCATGTTCGACATCGTCAAGCAGGACGGCGAGAAGGCCTTCATCATGACAGCCGGCGCCAGCCAGCTCTGCAAGCTGATAGCCGGCCTCGCCAAGGAAGAGGGCTACAAGCCGATCGTCACCGTGCGCCGCGACGAGCAGATCGCGCTGCTCAAGGACGTCGGCGCCGCCCATGTGCTCAACGAGAAGGCGCCGGATTTCGAGGCCAGGCTGCGCGAAGTGATAAAGGCAGAGCAGCCGCGCATCTTCCTCGACGCGGTCACCGGGCCGCTGGCCTCGGCCATCTTCAACGCCATGCCGAAGCGCTCGCGCTGGATCGTCTATGGCCGGCTCGACGCGGAGCCGACGGTCATCCGCGAGCCGGGCCAGCTGATCTTCCAGCACAAGCATATCGAAGGCTTCTGGCTCGCCGAATGGATGCGCGAGCACCGCGACCGGATGGGTCCGGCGGTCATGGAGGCGCAGAAGCGCTTTTCCGACGGCCGCTGGTCGACCGATGTGACGGCGGTGGTGCCGCTGGAAGAGGCGATCGGCCGCGCGGCAGGGGAGCTCGCCAAACCGAACGGCAAGGTGTTCATAAGGCCGTAGGTTTTCCCCTTCTCCCCGTTCACGGGAGAAGGTGCCCGAAGGGCGGATGAGGGGCGGCGCTGACGGCCGTGATTGGCCGTGCTGCTGGCGTTCGTCGTCATCGATACCAGGCGGCAATCTCGCAAGCTTGGTGCTGCCCCTCACCTGCCTGCCGGCATCCTCTCCCCGTATAGTGACGGGGAGAGGACCTACTCCGCCGGCTCGACGTTGGTGTAGGCGGCTTCCTCGAGCTCGCGCTTCAGCCGTGCTTCCTCGTGCGTCTTCGGCGTAACGAAGCGGCCGAGCAGCAGATAGGCGACCGGGGTCAGGAACAGGGTCGAGACGGTGGCGAGCCCAAGCCCGCCGACGATCACCCAGCCGAGCGCAATGCGCGCCTCGGCGCCGGCGCCGACGGCCAGCACCAGCGGCACGCCGCCGAGCACGGTGCAGATCATCGTCATCATCACCGGGCGCAGGCGGATGATGGAGGCCTGCTCGATCGCCTCGCGCACCCCGAGCCCGCGGTCCCGCAGCTGGTTGGCGAACTCGACGATCAGGATGCCGTTCTTGGCCATGACGCCGACGAGCAGCACCAGGCCGATCTGGCTGTAGGCGTTGAGGCTGGTCCCTGAGAGCAGGAGCGCGAAGATCGCGCATGCCAAACCCAATGGCACCGTCGCCATGATGATGATGGCGCTGACGAAGCTTTCGAACTGCGCGGCAAGCACTAGCAGGATGATGACCAGCGCGAAGCCGAAGATGGTGATCATGGCGCTGTTGGTCTCGCCCAGCGTCGCCGCCTCGGCGAGCGGCAGGATGCGGCTGCCCGGCGGCAAGAGCGGCGTCGCGATCTCCTCGGCGCGGCTCAGCGCGTCGCCGAGCGCGAAGTCGCCTGACAGGTTCGAGGTGATGGCGACCGACGGCTGCTGCTGCTCGCGCGTCAGCGACGGCGGCACGGCGCGTTCGGTCAACGTGGCGATGGTCGACATCGGCAGGAAGCGACCGTCGCCGGTCTTCAGGAAGATGTTCTCGAGGTCGGTCGGGTCGTTGATAGGGTTGGTCGTCGACACCAGCTTCACGCCATAGCTGCGGTCGGCGATATAGACGTCGACGACGTCGTTGCCGTCGAGCATGGCCTGCAGCGTGTCGGCCAGCCCGGTAATGTCGATCCCGAGGTCGGAGGCGCGTTCGCGGTCGATGGCGACGGCAAGCTGGGGCTGGGTCGGGTCGACGGTGAGCCGTGGCGTCTGGAAGCGCTGATCTTTCTGCATCTCGGCAATGACCTTGCCGGCCGCCTCGCCGAGCGCCTTGCGGTCGTTGCCGACCAGCGCGAACTGCAGGCCGTTGCCGGCGCCGCGGATGCCAAGGCTGTTGGGCTGTACGGGGAAGACGCGCACGCTCGGCACCTGCCTCGTCAATCGGCTGATCTCGGCCACGATCTGCTGCTGGCTGCGCGCGCGCTCGCTCCACGGCGCCAGCGTCATCACCATGAAGCCTGAGTTGTAGGCGCCGTTCTGGCCGGCGTTTTCGAAGGTGCTGCGGATCTCCCCGGAATCGCGCAACGGCTGGATCAGCCGTTCGATCTTCTGCATCTGCTCGGTCGTGTAGTCGAGGCTGACCCCTTGCGGCGCGCTGATGCGCAACAAGACGACGGCGCGGTCCTCGCTCGGCGTCAGCTCCTGGCGGATGGTGCCGAAAAGCGTGAAGGCGATGCCGGCAAAAAGCACCGCCACCAGCACCACCAGCCACGGCGCGCCGAGGCAGGCGTGCAGGCAGCGCCGGTAGGTCGCGTTCAGCGCGCCGCCGATGCGGGCGCCGATGCCCTTGCCGCCTTCATGGTGGAGCGAGGCGCTGGACAGCATGCGCGAGGCGAGCATCGGGCAAAGGGTTAGCGCGACCACGCAGGACAGAAGCACCGACATCGCCAGCACGAAGCCGAATTCGCGGAACAGGCCGCCGGTCTGGCCGGGCAGGAAGGAGATCGGCACGAAGACTGCGACCAGCGTCAGCGTGGTGGCGATGACGGCGAAGAACACCTCCTGCGCGCCGAGCACGGCCGCCGCGCGCGGCCCCATGCCTTCGTTGCGCCGGCGCACGATGTTTTCGAGCACGACGATGGCGTCGTCGACGACGAGGCCGGTCGCCAGCACCAGCGCCAGCAGCGTCAGGATGTTGACCGAGAAGCCGGCGAGATAGATCGCGGCGATGGTGCCGATCATGGCGACCGGCATCGACAGGCCGGGGATCAGCGTCGCGCGCCAGTCGAGCAGGAAGGCGTAGATGACGATCAGCACGATCGAGACCGAGAGCGCCAGCGCGATCTCGACCTCGTGCACGGCGCCGTTGACGAAGACCGCGTCATCGCTGGTGACCTTGATCGACATGCCCTGGGGCAGGTTCTCCTGCAGCTTGGCGACCGCCGCCCTGACGCCGGTCGAGATGTCCAGCGTGTTCGATTCCGCCTGGCGGATGATGCCGAGGCCGATGCCGGTCTTGCCATCCGAACGCAACGCCGTCTGGCCGACGTCGGGGCCGAGCGTGACGGTGGCGACATCGCGGATGCGCGTCTTGCCGCCGACGGTGATGTTCTCGAACTCCTCCGGCGTCGTCACGTCCGCCGTCGTGCGCACGATCAGGTCCTGGTTGGTGGTGGTGATCGAGCCGGCCGGCGAATCGAAGGCGACCGAGGCAAGGGCTGTCCGGAGATCGGCGACGGTGAAGCCGTGGCTGGCGAGCTTGTTCTGGTCGACGTCGATGCGGAAGATCTTGTCGCGGTCACCGGAGACCTGGACGTCGGCGACGCCCGGGACGGCGGCGAGTTCGTCCTCGATCTGGTCCTGGACGATCACCGTCATGTCCTGCACCGACATGGTGTCGGAGGTGACCGCCAGTCGCATCACCGGCTCGGAATTGGCATCGGCCTTGACGATGCGCGGCGTGTCGGCCGTGTCCGGTATCTGGTTGGAGATGCGGCTGACGGCGTCGCGCACATCGGAGGCGGCGACGTCGAGATCGACACCGTCGTTGAACTCGATGGTGACGCGGCTGTTGCCGAAGGAGGAGGTCGACGAGATCGACTTGACGCCGGAGACGCGCGCGACCGCGCCCTCGATCGTGTCGGTAAGCTCGCGGTCGACGGTCTCGGCTGCGGCGCCCTCGAAGGTGGTGCTGACGGTGATGACGGGGCGGTCGACATCCGGCAGTTCGCGGATCTCGACCCCATAGAAGGCGGCAAGGCCGGCGACCGCGATCAGCGTGTTCAGCACCAGGGCCATGACCGGCCGGCGGATGAACAGCGCGGTGAAGCCGCTCTCGCTGGCGGTGTTGGCGCCGCCGCTCATGGGCTGCCGGCTTCGGCGGCGCGCTGCTCCTCGCCGGCGATGCGGACCTCGCCGCCCTCGCTGACGCTCTGGGTGCCTTCGGTCACCACCATGTCGCCGCTGACGATCGGCGCGTCGATCAGCACCGTCTCGGTGTTGCGCTGGATGATGCGCACGGGAACGCGTTTGGCCTTGCCGTCCGCGACCGCCCAGACATAGGCGCCGTCGGACCCCCACAGGATCGCCAGCGGGCTGACCGCCGGATAGGAGTCGCCCGGGAATTTCATGCTGATCTGGAACGACATGCCGGCGCGCAGCGAGTCCGCCGGGTTGGCGATCGTCGCCTTGACCAGCAGCGTGCGGCTGACCTCGTCGATATGGTTGTCGATTGCCGAGACCGTGCCGGTATAGGCCTGGCTGGGGTTGGCGATCGGCGTCGCCGACAGTTGCGCGCCGACCTTGACGGCGGCGGCGAAGCGCTCGGGCACCAGGAAGTCGACCAGTATCGAGGAGCGGTCGTCGAGCGTGGCGATGGCCGACTGGCTGGTCACGTAATTGCCGGCCGAAATCGGCAGGATGCCGACGGTGCCCGCTATCGGCGCCACGACCGAGCGGCGCTGCAGGGCGAGTTCGGCGTCGCGCAACGACAGCTTGGCGTTGGCCAGCGCCACCTCGGCATCGGCGACGGCGACCGGCGTCGCGGCGTTCGAGGCCCGCAGCGACTTGACCCGGTCGAGCTTGTCCTGCGCGTCCTGCAGGCCGACCTTGGCGCGGTCCTCAGCAATCACCTCGGTGTCGGAATCGAGCGTGGCGATGACCTGGCCCTTGTCGACATGGGTTCCGGAGGCGACCAGGAATTGCACGAGACGTCCGGAACTGTAAGGGTTGACCGTCACCGAGGCGTTGGCTCGGCCGGTGCCGATCGCTTGCAGGCGGTCGTTGATGGTGGCGGTGCTCGCCGGCAGGGCGACGACATTGGCCGGTCGCCGGGTGCTGTCGCGACCGCTCGCCTGCCTTGCCGGGTTGACGGCGCCGGTCGTCCGCGCCGATGTCGCGGCATCGGCCCATTCGATGCCCCAGCGTGCCAGCACCTCATGCGCGCCGGGGAAAAAGCGTACCCAGGCGGCCGCGGCGGCCACCAGGATCACAAGCGCAAAAACGATCTGTTTCCAGGCGGCCATCGGCACTCCGGTCGGCAAAACGCCTACAGTTTCCCCAAGCAAAAAACGCAGCGACGCACCCCGGCAATGTGCGAAGCCACGCGATATCATGGCTTTATGGCAATTCTGCCGCTGCCGTGCACATTAAATCTGCGTAACGTTGGCCGGCCGCCGGACCAAATGTTGCCTAGCGCAGGCCTTCCAGCTCACGGATGCGCTTGGCGCCGTCGGCCTCGAGCTGCCTCGTGACGGCGCCGATCAGCGTCTCGGCGACGACGAAGAGGGCGGCCGAGGAATCCCAGGCCGAGGGCACGGCGGTGCGTCCGGCAATGACATGGCGGGCGAAACGAGCGATCGGCGACAGCCACTGGTCGGTGAACAGCACGATCTGGACGCCGCGCTGATGCGCCGTCTCGGCAAAGCGCACCAGGCTGTCCTGGTAGCGCCTGATGTCGAAGATCACCAGCACGTCGCGCTTGCCCATGTCAATCAGCCGGTCGCGCCAGATGCTCTCCTGTCCGGCGAGGTGGTAGACGTCCGGCTGGACGATGGCGAGGTGGGCGGCCATGTAGCGCGCCAGCGGGTCGGTGAAGCGGCCGCCGATCAGGAAGGTCTTGCCGCGCCGCTCGGCAAGTTTCGCGGCGATGTCGGCCAACTGCTTGTCGGACAGGTGCCTGAAGGTCTCGCGCATGTTCTCGAGCGTCGCCTCGAGCATTGGCGACACCGCGCCGCCGCCTGGCGAGGCCGGGTTGAGCGTGCGCGATGCCGGCGACTGCAATTGCGCCGCCAGCTCGTCCTGAAGCGCCGACTGGAATTCCGGATAGTTCTGGAAGCCGAGACGGGCAACGAAACGCAGGATCGTCGGCGAGGACACGCCGGCGGCGGCCGAAAATTCGGCGACGGTCTTAAGCCCGATCAGCGGATAGTTGGCGATCAGCGTCTGCGCCGCGCGCCGCTCGCCGGCCGGCATGGCGCCGATGCGGTCGGAAATCAGTTCGGCGATGCTGGAGATCATGGTTTTCCCCCACCTATTGGCCCGGTCGACGCTGTTCCTCGAAATCGCGTTTGACAAAGCCGGACAAACTGTATGAAATCATCCGCAGGGACGCAATGAGACAAAATACGTAACATACGATACAGCGCTCCCGAGGGGACGACTGACTATGGAGACAGCACGGCCCGCCAGCCCTGCATCGCCTGAAACCGTAAGGGTGACCAACCCTGGCGGGGCGAGCCCATTTGTTCTGACTTGCGACCACGCCTCCAACTTCCTGCCGCCTGAATTCGGCACGCTCGGCCTGCCGACGGAGGACCTCTCCCGCCACATCGCCTGGGATCCCGGCGCACTGCCCGTCGCCCATCGCATGGCCGCCGCGCTCGATGCCACGCTGGTCGAAACCTGCATCTCGCGCCTCGTCATCGACTGCAACCGGCCGCTCGATGCGCCGGATCTCGTGCCTCCGGTCAGCGAGACCACGGTCATTCCCGGCAATGCCGGTCTGTCGGACAAGCAGCGCGCCGCGCGTATCGATCTGTCGTGGCGGCCGTTCCATTACTCGATCGCAGGCATCATCGACGAGCGGCTGGCGCGCGGACAGGAAACGCGGCTGGTGTCGGTGCATTCCTTCACGCCGGTCTACAAGGGCAAGAGCCGGCCCTGGCACATCGGCATTATCCATGACGACGACCGCCGGCTGGCAGCGCCCCTGATCGCAGCGCTCAAGCGGCTCGCCGGCGTCACGGTCGGCGTCAACGAACCCTATTCGCCGGCCGACCGCGTCTATTTCACGCTGGAACGCCATGCGCGCTCGCGCGGCCTTGCCTGCGCGATGATCGAAATCCGCAACGATGAAATCTCCGGCGAGGCCGGGCAGCGGAGATGGGCGGATCTGCTCACCGGCATTTTTTCTGATCTGGAGCCCGAGGAGGCCAGCGGCTCCCGACAACGCGCAGTGGGATAGTCAGTACAATCGGCCAGCTAAGAACTAAAGGGGACTTCAAATGGCAGCACCGGGTTATACCGAAGTTGATAAGGCGGAGGACGTAAAGCACCTCCACAGCATGGGCTACGCCCAGGAACTGGAGCGGCGCCTCAGCCGCTTTTCGAATTTCGCGGTTTCGTTCTCCATCATCTGCATCCTGTCCGGCGGCATCAATTCGCTGGCGCAGGCCACCTCCGGCGCCGGCGGCATCGGCATCGGCATCGGCTGGCTGGTCGGCTGCTTCGTCTCGCTGACCTTCGCGGTCGCCATGTCGCAGATCAGCTCGGCCTATCCGACGGCCGGCGGCCTCTATCACTGGGGTTCGATCCTCGGCAATCGCGGCACCGGCTGGGTGACTGCCTGGCTCAACCTGCTCGGCCTGATCACCGTGCTCGGCGCCATCAACGTCGGCACCTGGACCTTCTTCGTTGGCGCCTTCGGACCGGCGCTCGGCATCGAGGGCAATCTGACCAACCAGATGATCTTCCTCATCATCATCACCGGCGCCCAGGCGCTGATCAACCATCTGGGCATCAAGCTGACGGCGAAGCTCACCGACTTCTCGGGCTATCTCATCTTCTTCGGCTCGATCCTGATCGCGATCGTCTGCCTTGCCGCAGCCGAGACCTGGGATTTCAGCCGTCTCTTCACGTTCCACAACTACTCGGGCGAGGCCGGCGCCAATGTTTGGCCGTCGGTGTCGAATGCCTGGGTGTTCGCGCTCGGCCTGCTGCTGCCGATCTACACCATCACCGGCTACGACGCCTCGGCACACACCTCCGAGGAAACCATCAAGGCGGTCAGTTCCGTGCCGCGCGCCATGGTCATGTCGGTCATCTGGTCGGCCGTCTTCGGCTACCTGTTCCTGGCCGCCTTCATCCTGATGATCCCGAACATGGACGATGCCGCCAAGCAGGGCTGGAACGTGTTCTTCTGGGCCTTCGACCAGCGCGTCAGCCCGGGCATCAAGGAGTTCGTCTACCTCGTGGTGTTCGTTGCCCAGCTGCTGTGCGGCCTGGCGACGGTGACTTCGGCTTCGCGCATGATCTTCGCCTTCTCGCGTGACGGCGGCCTGCCGGGTTCGGCGGCACTCGCCAAGGTCAGCCCGACCTATCGCACGCCGGTGGCGGCGATCTGGACGGCGTCGATCCTGTCGGTGCTGTTCGTCTGGGGTTCGACGCTGGTTTCGGTCGCCGGCACCTCGGCCTACACCATCGTGGTGTCCTGCACGGTCATCTTCCTGTTCCTGTCCTTCACCGTGCCGATCGTGCTCGGCATGCTGGCCTGGGGCACGCCGAAGTGGGACAAGATGGGCCCGTGGAACATGGGGCGTGCGATCTTCATGCTTTTCGGCGTCCTCTCGATTCTGTCGATGATCCTGATCTTCGTCATCGGCATCCAGCCGCCGAACGACTGGGCGCTCTACATCACCGTCGGCTTCTTCATCCTGACGGCGATCGTGTGGTTCGCGTTCGAGCGCAACCGCTTCCAGGGTCCGCCGCTCGGCGACATCATCGCGGCGCGCCAGGCAGCGATCCAGGCGGCCGAACAGGCGGTCGGCGAAACCGGCCACTGACTTCCATAACCATGGCCATGGCCGGCCTCGCGCCGGCCATGGCTGCGTTTATCCCTCTCAACGACCAAGCGCTGGAGTGCCAAAGGAATGGCCGGAAATTTCTCGTTCGATCAGTTGAAGAAAGCGGTCTCCAATGGCGAGATCGACACGGTGTTGGCCTGCATCGTCGACATGCAGGGCCGGCTCGCCGGAAAGCGGTTCCTTGCCCAGTATTTCGTCGATTCCGCGCATGGCGAGACGCATGGCTGCAACTATCTGCTTGCCTGCGACATCGATATGGAGCCGGTGCCGGGCTACAAGGCGGCGAGCTGGTCGAAGGGTTATGGCGACTTCGTCATGAAGCCCGACCTTGCGACGCTGCGACGGCTGCCGTGGCTGGAAAAGACGGCGCTGGTGATCTGCGACGTGCTCGACCACCACGACCATGCGGATTTGGCGCACTCACCCCGCGCGATCCTGAAGAAGCAGGTCAAGCGCCTGAAGGATCGCGGCTATATCGGCTACTTCGCCTCCGAGCTCGAATTCTACCTCTTCAACGAGACCTACGATTCCGCCCGCAAGAAGCACTGGCAGGGCCTCGACTCAGCCTCGCCCTATATCGGCGACTACCAGATCGGCATCACCACCAAGGAAGAAGGCGTCATGCGCCGGCTTCGCAACGAGATGGAAGCTGCCGGCATTCCGATCGAGAACTCCAAGGGCGAATGGGGCCCGGGCCAGGAAGAGATCAACGTGCGCTACGCCGAAGCGCTCGACATGGCCGACCGCCACGTCATCCTGAAGAACGGCGCCAAGGAGATCGCCGATTCCGAGGGCAAGTCGATCTCCTTCATGGCCAAGTACAATTACGGGCTCGCCGGCAACTCCAGCCACATCCACAATTCGCTGTGGAGCGCCGACGGCAAGACGCCGCTGTTCTTCGACAAAAACGCCGAATGGACGCTGTCGACGCTCGGCCAGCAATGGGCCGCGGGCCAGCTCAAATACGCCAAGGAGTTCACCTGGTTCCTGGCCCCCTACATCAACTCCTACAAGCGCTTCCAGGCTGGCACCTTCGCGCCGACCAAGATCATGTGGAGCGAGGACAACCGCACCGCCGGTTTCCGCCTGTGCGGCGAGGGCACCAAGGGCATCCGCATGGAATGCCGGATCGGCGGCGCCGATTTGAACCCCTACCTCGCCTTCGCGGCGCTGATCGCGTCCGGCCTTGCCGGCATCGACGAGAAGCTGGAACTGCAGAAGCCGTTCGTCGGTGATGCCTACCAGGCCTCGCGCCTGCCCGAGATCCCGAAGACGCTGCGCGACGCCACCGAGACGCTGTCGAAGTCGAAGATGCTGAAGCAGGCCTTCGGCGAGGATGTTGTCGAACACTATGTGCATACGGCCCGCTGGGAGCAGTTCGAATACGACCGCCGTATCACCGATTGGGAACTGCACAGGGGGTTCGAGCGGTACTAGGGTGCCGGGTTAGCGTCGGCGTTGCCCTCAGCCCTACCCTCTACCGGTGAAGAACGGGGAGAGGGCGTCAGCGCAGAAGTTTCGCCCTTCTCCCCGTATGGGGGGAAGGTGCCGGCAGGCGGATGAGGGCCGGCGCCACGCCACATGATTTTCGATTGTTGTAAAACTGCGAGGAAGACATGACCGAGACGGTCAAACTCAAATCACCCATCGACGGCTCGATCTATGCCGAGCGGCCGGTCGCGACCGACCAGGCGATCAATGCCGCGGTCGAGCGCGCCAAGGCGGCGCAGGAGAAGTGGGCGGAGACGCCGGTCGTCGAGCGCGGCAAGTACATGCTGGCGATGCTCGAAGCGCTGGTCGCCATGACCGACGAGATCGTGCCGGAGATCGCCTGGCAGATGGGCCGCCCGGTGCGCTATGGCGGCGAGTTCGGCGGCGTCAAGGAACGCGTCAACTACATGGTCGAGATCGCCGAGCAGGCGTTGAAGCCGGTCCTGGCCTCCAACCCGAAGGACGGCTTCCGTCGCTATGTGAAGAAGGTGCCGCTCGGCGTGGTCATGGTCATCGCGCCGTGGAACTACCCCTATCTCACCGCCGTCAACACCATCGTGCCGGCGCTGATGGCCGGCAGCGCGGTCATCCTCAAGCATGCGGCGCAGACGCTTCTGGTCGGCGAACGCTTCCAGCAGGCTTTCGACAAGGCCGGCCTGCCCAAGGGCCTGTTCCAGAACCTCGTCCTGAACCACGGCCAGACCGAGAGGCTGCTCGGCTCCGGCAAGATCGACCATGTCAACTTTACCGGCTCGGTCGCCGGCGGCCGCGCCATCGAGAAGGCCGCGGCCGGCACCTTCATGAGCCTCGGCCTCGAGCTCGGCGGCAAGGATCCGGCCTATGTGCTGCCCGACGCCAAGATGGACCATGCGGTCGCCAATCTGGTCGACGGCGCCTTCTTCAATTCCGGCCAGTGTTGCTGCGGTATCGAGCGCGTCTATGTTCACGAGAAGGTCTATGACGAGTTTGTCGAGGGCTTCATCGCCGAGACGAAGAACTATGTCGTCGGCAATCCGCTGGAGCAGGCGACGACGCTGGGGCCGATGGCGCAGGCACGCTTCGCCGACCTGATCCGCGAGCAGAAGGCCGAGGCGCTGCGCAAAGGCGCCACCGCGCATGTCAACATGAAGGTGGCCGAGGACAAGGCAGGCTCGCCCTATCTGGCGCCGGACGTGCTCACCAATGTCGACCACCAGATGAGCGTCATGCGCGAGGAGAGCTTCGGGCCGATCGTCGGCATCATGAAGGTGCGCAACGACGAGGAGGCTATCGCGCTGATGAATGACAGTCCCTACGGGCTGACGGCATCTATCTGGACGCGCGACACCGAGCATGCGGCGGCGATCGGCGACCGCGTCGAGACCGGCACCGTGTTCATGAACCGTTGCGACTATCTCGATCCGGCGCTCGTCTGGACCGGCGTCAAGGACACCGGCAAGGGCGCAGCACTTTCGGCGATCGGCTACGACAATCTGACCCGGCCGAAATCATTCCACCTGCGTGAAGCGATCTGATTTTTTTCGAAAGACAAGCAATGTCCAAGCTCATCTCCAAATGGAACTACCCGACCACGGTCCGCTTCGGCGCCGGCCGCATCAAGGAACTGCCGGACGTGCTGGCGGTCACAGGCATCAAGCGGCCGCTCTTCGTCACCGATCCTGGGCTGGCGAAACTGCCGGTCGTCGCCTCGACGCTGAAGATCCTCGACGACGCCAAAGTTCCGTATGGCGTGTTTTCCGAGGTCAAGCCGAACCCGGTCGATTCCAACCTGACCGCCGGCATCGCGGTGTTCAAGAAGGGCAAGCATGACGGCGTTATCGCCTTCGGCGGCGGCTCGGCGCTCGACCTCGGCAAGCTGATCGCCTTCCAGGCAGGGCAGACGCGGCCGGTGTGGGACTTCGAGGATGTCGGCGACTGGTGGACGAGAGCCGATTCCGACGCGATCGCGCCGATCATCGCGGTGCCGACCACCGCCGGCACCGGGTCGGAAGTCGGCCGCGCCGGCGTTATCACCAATGAGGCGACGCACACCAAGAAGGTCATCTTCCATCCGAAGCTCCTGCCGGCGATCGTGATCGCCGATCCGGAGCTGTCGGTCGGCATGCCGGGCTTCATCACCGCCGGCACCGGCATGGACGCGCTGGCGCACTGCCTCGAAGCCTATTGCGCGCCGGGCTATCATCCGATGGCTGACGGCATCGCGGTGGAAGGCATTCGGCTGGTGTTCGAGAACCTGCCCAAGGCCTTCGCCAACGGCAAGGACCTGGTCGCCCGCGCCCATATGATGAGCGCCGCAGCGATGGGCGCGGCGGCCTTCCAGAAGGGGCTGGGCGCCATCCACTCGCTGTCGCATCCGATCGGCGCGCTCTACGACACCCATCACGGCATGACCAACGCCGTGTTCATGCCCTACGTGCTGGCCTTCAACCGCGACGCCATCGACGAGCGCATCGGCCGGCTCGCCGCCTATTGCGGCATCAAGGGCGGCTTCGACGGTTTCGCCAAGGCGATCATCAAGCTGCGCAAGGAGCTCAAGGTGCCGCATGCGCTGCCCGGCCTGATCAAGGGCCTCGACATGGACAAGAAGCGCAAGGGGCTGATCGCCGACATGGCGGTGGTCGATCCGACCGCCGGCGGCAACCCGGTCAAGCTGACCAAGAAGGCGGCACTGACGCTGCTGGAAAACGCCATCGCCGGCGCCGTCTGAGATCGATTTCAGGCGCCGGAATTTGATCCGGAAAACGAGGGGAAAGGAAGGGAGTAGGGCGAAAGACAAGGCGGGAAATAATTAGCCGGAAAAATAATCGCGAGGCGATTGCTACACCCGGTTAAAAAGAGTTTACTTTTTCGTACTGCGGGGTGCCGGTTTCACAAAGCTTTCATCTGGCTGTCACACGAAAACGATACCGCATCGCAGGCGTCCACAGGCGTCAGTTCAACGGAGAGAACACATGTTCAAATTCACGGGGAAAGTACTTTCCCTTTCGGCCGCGACCCTGATGGTGTCGTCGGTGATTTCGTCCGCGGCTTCGCTGGATGAACTCGTCAAGGCGGCCAAGGCGGAGGGCGAGCTCACCACGATCGCGCTGCCGCATGACTGGTGCGGTTACGGCGCCGTCATCGATGGCTTCAAGGCGAAGTATCCGGAGATCAAGATCAACGAACTCAATCCGGATGCCGGCTCGGGCGACGAGATCGAGGCGATCAAGGCCAACAAGGACAACAAGGGCCCGCAGGCGCCTGACGTCATCGACGTCGGCCTGTCCTTCGGCCCGTCGGCAAAGGCCGACGGCCTGATCCAGCCCTACAAGGTGTCGACCTGGGACTCGATCCCGGACAGCGCCAAGGATGCGGATGGCTTCTGGACCGGCGACTATTACGGCGTGCTGTCCTTCCTGGTGAACAAGGATCTGGTCAAGGAAGCGCCGGCTGATTGGGCAGACCTCTTGAAGGCAGACTATGCCAACACGGTTGCGCTCGCCGGTGACCCGCGCGCCTCGAACCAGGCCATCCAGGCCGTCTACGCCGCCGGCCTTTCCGGTGGCGCGGCCGCTGGTGAAGCCGCCGGCACCGCCGGTCTCGACTTCTTCAAGAAGCTCAACGCCGCCGGCAATTTCGTGCCGGTCATCGGCAAGCCGGCGACGCTCGCCCAGGGCCAGACGCCGATCCTGGTCACCTGGGATTACAACGCGCTTGCCGGCCGCGACACGCTGAAGGGCAACCCGCCGGTCGATGTCGTCGTGCCGAAGACCGGCGTCGTCGCCGGCGTCTACGTGCAGGCGATCAGCGCCTACGCGCCGCACCCGAATGCTGCCAAGCTGTGGCTCGAGTATCTCTACTCCGACGAAGGCCAGATCGGCTGGCTGAAGGGCTATTGCCACCCGATCCGCTTCAACGACCTCGCCAAGAACGGCAAGCTCCCGGCCGACGTGATGGCCAAGCTGCCGCCGGCCGAGGCCTATGCATCGGCTGTCTTCCCGACCCTCGATGAACAGGGCAAGGCCAAGGAAGCCATCACCAAGAACTGGGATGCCGTTGTCGGCGCCAACGTGAAGTAACACAATGTAATGGCCGGGCGGCTTTGGCCGCCCGGCTCCTCTCCAAGACGGTAGCCGGCGCATGACCGATCTCTCCCTCTCCAATCAAGCCATTGCGGGGAAGACCGCGCCGCCCGCCGAGGCGCGAAGGCTGCGGCTGCCGACGCAGTGGCTCGGCGTCACGCCGTTCTTCGTCTTCGCGATCATGTTCCTGATCCTGCCCACGCTCTACCTGATGCTGGGCGCCTTCCAGAACGACGCAGGCGAGTTCACGCTCGAAAACATCGCGGCCCTGGCGCAGCCGTCGATCGTTGCCGCCTACTGGATTTCCATCAAGGTCAGCCTTGCCTCGGCTCTGATCGGCGCCTTCGCCGGGCTCGCCATCGCCATTGCCATCGTGCGTGGCGGCCTGCCGGACTGGATACGCTCCGCGACGCTGACATTTTCCGGTGTCGCTTCCAATTTCGCCGGCGTGCCGCTGGCCTTCGCCTTCCTTGCCACGCTGGGCCGGCTCGGGCTCGCCACCGTCATCCTGAACACCGTGTTTGGGCTGAACATCTACGCGCACGGCTTCAACATCCTGTCCTTCTGGGGCCTGACGCTGACCTATGTCTACTTCCAGATCCCGCTGATGGTGGTCATCATCACGCCGGCTATCGACGGGCTGAAGAAGGAATGGGGTGAAGCCGCCGCGACGCTCGGCGCGACCACGGCGCAGTATTGGCGCATGGTGGTCATTCCGGTGATCTGGCCGAGCTTCCTCGGCACCGTGATCCTGCTCTTCGCCAACGCCTTCGGGGCGATCGCCACCGCCTATGCGCTGACCGGTTCCTCGCTCAACATCGTGCCGATCCTGCTCTACGCGCAGATCCGTGGCGACGTGCTGCACAACGCGCATCTCGGCTATGCGATCGCCTTCGGCATGATCGTCATCACCGGTCTCGCCAATGTCTTCTACATCTGGTTCCGGACCCGCTCGGAGAGGTGGCTCAAATGAAGTCCGGCAGATTCTGGGCCTGGGTCGTCTTCGCGCTGGGCGCGGCCTATTTCTTCATTCCGCTGATCGCGACCGTCGAATTCTCGATGCGCATGCGGCGCGGCGCCTATTCGTTCGACGCCTATCAGATCGTGCTGGGGGACGAACGCTTCCAGGCCACATTCATGTATTCGGTGGTCGCGGCGATCTTCACCATCATCCTCGGCGTGCTGATCGTGGTGCCCGCAGCCTACTGGATCCGGCTGCGTCTGCCGCAGATCAGGCCGGTGGTCGAGTTCATCACGCTGTTGCCGCTGGTCATTCCGGCCATCGTCATCGTCTTCGGCTACATCCGGATGTACGGCTCCAACTCGCCGCTGCCGTTCCTCGCCAGCGACACGGGCACCAACGCCCTGCTGGTCATCGGCTATGCGACGCTGGCGCTGCCCTACATGTACCGGGCGGTCGATACCGGGCTGCGCACCATCGATGTCAGGACGCTGACGGAAGCGGCGCAGATCCTCGGCGCCGGCTGGGGGACGATCATCACCCGTGTCATCCTGCCCAATGTGCTGATCGCGGTGTTGTCGGGCGCCTTCCTGACCTTCGCCATCGTCATCGGCGAATTCACCATGGCGAGCCTGCTCAATCGGCCGGCCTTCGGACCGTATCTGCAGAATATCGGCGCCAACCGCGCCTATGAGCCGGCGGCGCTTGCCATCATCGCCTTCGCCATCACCTGGGGCTGCATGTCGCTGATCCAGATCCTGTCCCGCTTCGCGCCGAAATCGGCGAACCGCCCGAACTGAAAGTCAAAGCCATGGCCGAGCCGTTCCTCTCCATCCAGCATGTGCGAAAGTCCTTCGGTGCCACGACTGTGGTCGAGGATTTCAACCTCGACGTTGCGCCGGGCGAGTTCGTCTCCTTCCTTGGCCCATCGGGCTGCGGCAAGACGACTGTGCTGCGCATGGTCGCCGGTTTCGAGGAGCCGAGCGCCGGCAAGATCGTCGTGGCTGGCAAGGACATCACGCGGCTGAAGCCCAACCAGCGCAATGTCGGCATGGTGTTCCAGGCCTACGCGCTGTTTCCCAATCTGACGGTGGCGCAGAACATCGGCTTCGGGCTGAAGGTGGCGGGCATGGCCAAGGCCGCCATCGATTCCCGCGTCGCCGAGATGCTCGACATCATCAAGCTGCCGCAGATGGCCGACCGCTATCCCTACCAGCTTTCTGGCGGCCAGCAGCAGCGCATCGCGCTGGCGCGCGCGATCGCGCCGAAGCCGAAGCTCTTGCTGCTCGACGAGCCGCTGTCGGCGCTCGATGCAAAGGTGCGCGTGTCGCTGCGCGAGGAGATCCGTTCGATCCAGAAGAAGCTCGGCATAACCACCATCTTCGTCACCCACGACCAGGAAGAGGCGCTGTCGATCTCCGACCGCATCGCCGTCATGTATGGCGGCAAGGCCGAGCAGGTCGGCACGCCGTTCGAGATTTACAACCGGCCGGCGACGAAGTTCGTCGCCAATTTCGTCGGCACACTCAACGTGCTGGAAGGCACGGTCACCGACGCCGCCGCCGGCAAGGTGCGTGTCAATGCGCAGGAGGTTGCGCTCGAGGGCAAGCTCAATGGCTCGAAGTCCGGCGACACGCTGTCGCTGGCGCTCAGGCCCGAGGCGATTTCGCTGGGATGGCAACCCGGCCATGACACCAGCCTTTCCGGCGAGATCGCCGAAGTGCACTTCCTCGGCTCGGTCATCCGGGTGCGCGTCGGCATTGGCGGCAACACGGTGTCGCTCGACACGTTCAACAACTCGACGACGCCACCGCCCGTGGTCGGCGAGAAGGCGGACATCTCGTTCTCGTCCGGCGACATGCTGGTTTTGCATTAGGAACAACGTCGTTCTTTCGCACGTCGACCGTTGCAAACCATCAGGAGCCGATGTGTCCGCAATGACCAACCGTCGACGCCGCCCCTCATCCGCCTGCCGGCACCTTCTCCCCGTATAGTGACGGGGAGAAGGGGTTGGCCGCGACGCCGGCGCCTCATTCCTCAACGGCGATAGTTAGCGAAATCATCGGTGCCGGCGTCTTTCTCCCCGTCACCATACGGGGAGAAATGCCCGGCAGGGCAATGAGGGGCAGCGCCGACCTGAGCGGCTAGCGTTGAAAATCCCGTCGAAGCCTTGGCCTGCCTCTTTCCAGGCAGGCCAAGGCTCCGACAATCAACAGCATCTTGCCGCTTTGCCACTGCCAAGCTCCTTGCTTCGCCGCTACGATAAGACATGGCCCTGTTCGAACTGACCCTTGTCCTGCTTTTGATCGCCGTCGCGCTGGCGGCGCTGTCGCGGCGGCTGGAGGTCCCTTATCCTTCGCTGCTGGCTTTGGCCGGGGTGGGGATCGCCTTCGTGCCCGGCGCGCCGACCATCGAGATCGATCCGGAACTGGCGCTTGCGCTGTTCATCGCGCCGGTGCTCCTCGACGCTGCCTATGACACCTCGCTGCGCGACCTGAAGCGCTACCGGCTGTCGCTCGCGCTGCTGGCGCTTGGCGCCGTCGTCTTCACCACCGTGGTCGTTGCCTTCGTCGGCTGGAAGATGGCCGGGCTGCCGATCGCGGCGGCGATCGCGCTTGGCGCTATCGTCGCGCCGCCCGATGCCGTGGCCGCGAGCGCCGTGCTCGGTCAGTTCAAGGTGCCGCACCGCATCACCGCCATCCTGCAGGGCGAGAGCCTGCTCAACGATGCGACCGCGCTGCTGATCTACAGGATCGCGGTTTCGGCCGCCATCGGCTCGGTCATGCTGAAGGACGCGGTGCCGGTGATCCTTTTGTCGACGGTTGGCAGCGTCGTCGCCGGCTATCTGTTCGGCCGCTTCTCGCTGCTGACACTGACGCGCATCGAGGATGCGGCAAGCAGCACCGTGGTGCAGTTCGCCGGTACATTCGGTGTCTGGATAGTTGCCGACAGGCTCGGGCTGTCGGCCATCATCACCATCGTCGTCTATGCCATGACGATTGCGCGCACCGCGCCGCGCCTGATGTCGGCGCGCAGGCGCGTCAGCACCTATTCGGTCTGGGAATCGGCGGTGTTCGTACTGAACGTGCTGGCTTTCGTGCTGATGGGCCTGCAGGCACGCTCGATCGTCGGCCGGCTCTCCGGCGACGGGCAAGGCGATGCCTTTCTCTTCGCCGCGACGGTGTTGGCCGTCGTCATCGCGGCGCGCCTCGTCTGGGTCGCGAGCTACGTTGCGGTCATGCGATGGGTTGCCGGCGTCGACAGTGAAGACAAAAAGCGCGATGCGCCGACATTTCGCGGCGCCGTGCTCGTCGGCTGGTGCGGCATGCGGGGACTGGTGACGCTGGTGGTGGCGATTGCGCTGCCGACTGGCTTCCCGGGGCGTGACCCGATCGTGCTTGCTGCCTTCGCGGTCGTTCTCGGCACGCTGGTGCTGCAAGGCATGAGCCTGAAGCCTCTGCTCAGGATACTCGACTTCGAACCGGATACGACGATAGACCGCGAGGTGGCCGAGGCGCGCGTCGCCGTCATGCAGGCCGCGCTCGACGTCCTGAACCACAAGACTTCGGCCGCGGCGGCAGTGGTGCGCGAGCAGTATGAGGCGCAGCGCCGGGTCGCCGAGAACCCCGAGGACGCCCAGGCGGCGACCGAATACGACCGGCTGCGCCTCTATGCCATCAAGCGCCAGCGCGACGCGCTGGAGGAATTGCGCCGCAGCGGCACGATCGGCGACGAGGCCTATCACCGGCTGGAGGAGGAAATCGACTGGTCGGAACTGGCGGCGTCGCCGGCGGGGCGGTTCCAGCCGCTGACGACCTAGGCGGTTTACTCCTCCTGGCCTAGCCCCGTCGCCATTGCGGTCCATTGCAACACCATCACGGAACCGCTAGTGCCATCGCCGAAAGTTGAGCCGGGTAATCAATGAAGCTCGTCAGCTACAACATCCAGTACGGGTTCGGCAGCGACGGCCGCTACGATCTGGCGCGCGCCGCGCGCGTCGTCGACGGCGCCGACATCATCGCCTTGCAGGAGGTCGAGCGGCACTGGCAGCGGACCAACGAGGACGACCAGCCGGAAATTCTGTCGCGACTGCTGCCCGATTACCACTGGGTCTACGGCCCGGCTTTCGACATGGATGCCAGCGAGCGGCGCGACGGCCGCATCGTCAACCGCCGCCGGCAGTTCGGCACCATGGTGCTGTCGAAGCTGCCGATCGTCTGGTCCAGGTTGCATACGCTGCCGCTGCGCCGCACGGTGCGCCCGCTCAACACGCGCAACGCCGCGCTGGAATGCATGATCCGCGCGCCGTCAGGGCCGGTGCGGGTCGTCTCGCTGCATCTCGCGCACATTGCCGCCGAGGAGCGGCTGGAGCAGATCGACTATCTGCTGGCCGAGCATCGCCGGGCGCCGTCCGAGGGCGGCCCGTGGAGCGGCGCCGACGACGAACCGCAGCGCAACTGGAGCAATGGCGGGCCGGAGCCGCAGAACCCGCTGGCGGCAATCTGGCTGGGCGACTTCAACATGGAGCCTGATAGCGCCGAGTACCGGCGCATCGTCGGCGGCACACCGTACCACCGGGGGGCGGCCTATCGCGACGGTTTCGTCGATGCCGCCGCCGTCGCCAGCGAGCCGGTGGCCGATTTCCACACCCATGAAAAGATCATCGACGGCAGGCTGGCAAAGCGCCGGCTCGACCATTGCTTCGTCGGCGGCATGCTTGCCACGCGCGTGCGCTCGGTCGGCGCCGACATCGGCGAGATCGCGTCCGACCATTTTCCGCTGAGGATCGATATCGACCTCGAGACGCCAGGCCTCGCCACGACTTCCGGAGGCGGATGACCCAGGCATGACGCTTTTCGTCTTCTTCGCGGTGCTTGCCGCCGCCGCCATGCACGCGATCTGGAACGCGCTGGTCAAGGTGCATCTCGACCGCTTCCTGTCGATCACGCTAATGACGCTCGGCATGGGTTTCGCCGCGCTGCTCGTGCTGCCCTTCGTCGAGGTGCCTAAGGCCGAGGTGTGGCCATTCATCCTCGCCTCGGTCTTCTTCCACATGGGCTACCGGACCTTCCTGATCGGCGCCTACAAGGCCGGCGATTTCGCCCAGACCTATCCGCTGGCGCGCGGTACTGCACCGCTGCTCTCCGCCCTTGGCGGTATGGTGGTGGTGCAGGAGGTTCCCGCGCCGCTTGCCATTCTCGGCATCCTGCTGTTGTCGGCCGGCACGCTGGTAATGTCGTTTCGCGGCGGCGTCCATCTGGAGCGGTTCAACCTGCGCGCGGTCAGTTTCGCGCTCGGCACGTCGATCTTCATCGCCAGCTATACGCTGTCCGACGGCAGCGGCGCGCGGCTGGCGGCGACCGCGCAGAGCTATGCCGCCTGGCTGTTCGTCTGCGACGCCGCGTGGGCGCTGGTGCTGTGTCTCATCTTCCGGGGGCCACAATCGCTGCCAGTGTTGGCGCGCGACTGGAAGGCGGGGCTGTTCACCGGCGTGCTCAGCGGCGCCGCCTACTGGATCGTCATGTGGGCTATGACCAAGGCGCCGATCGCCTCGGTGGCATCGCTGCGCGAGACCTCGATCCTGTTCGCCATGCTGATCTCGGTCGTCGCGCTGGGCGAGAAGATGACGCGCTGGCGCGGCGCTGCCGCGCTCAGCATCGTCGCCGGCGTTGTCGCGCTGAGGCTCGGCTGACCTCTATCTGTTTGTTTGAGCATGATCTTTTCCGAAAACCGGGACCCACTTTTCGGGATCATGCTCTAGCACCGTCATCACCTGGCCGCGCCGTTCCGGGCTGAAGCGGATGACGACGATGATGCACACCGCCACCACGCCAGCGAACAGCGCCAGCGCGTAGCCGTAGCTGCCGCCTGGCGCCTCGGCGATGCCCGCCTGATAGGGGCCGCCGTAGGAAGCGGCGAGGTTGCCGGCCTGGTAGATGAAGCCGGGCAGGGTCGCGCGCACGGCGCCGGGCGAAAGTTCGTTGAGGTGGACCGGGATGACGCCCCAGGCGCCTTGGACCGCCACCTGCATGACGAAGGCGCCGATCGCCAGCATGAAAGGCGTGGTCGAATAGGCCCAGAGCGGAATCGCCGGCAGGGCGATGATGCAGGCGAGCGTGATGGCGTTGATGCGGCCGATCCTCTCCGACAGCGCGCCGAATGCCAGGCCGCCGACGATGGCGCCGATATTGGCGACGATGGTGATCCAGCTCACCGTGTGCGGATCAAAGCCATGCTGCTTCTTCAGGAAGGTCGGGTAGAGGTCCTGGGTGCCGTGGCTGAAGAAATTGAAGAACATCATCAGCACGACGGCGTAGAGGGCGATGCCCCAGTGCCGCTGCAGCGTTTCGAGAAGTCCCGGTCTGGTCCTTTCCCTGGCCTCGATGAAGGCTGGCGATTCCGGCACATGCGAGCGGATGAAGAGCACGATCAGCGCCGGCACGAAACTCAGCAGGAACATGGCGCGCCAGCCGATGGTGTAGCCGGCGATGGTCTGCTGGTAGAGCAGCCCGTAGACCACCGCAGCCAGAAGATAGCCGGCCGGATAGCCGCATTGCAGGATGCCCGAAACCATGCCGCCCGCGCGGGGTGGAATGGATTCCATGGCGAGCGAACTGCCCAGCCCCCATTCGCCGCCCATGGCGATGCCGAACAGAGCGCGCAGCGCAAGGAAGATGCCTAGATTGGGCGAGAAGGCGGCGAGCGCCCCCATCACCGAATAGCTGACGATGTTGAGCATGAGGATTGGCTTGCGGCCGTATCTGTCGGCGAGCATGCCGAAGAAGAACGCGCCGATGAAGCGCGTCGCCAGGGTCAGGAACAGCGCCTTGGAGACCGCCGGGACGTCGGTCTGGAATTCGGATGCAATATCGGTGAGCAGGAATGTCAGAAGGAAAAAATCGAAGGCGTCGAGGGTCCAGCCCAGGAATGATGCGAGTACGGTCTTCTTCTGTTGTGAATTGAGATTCAAGGCATGCCTCCTTTGCACCCGCCGAAGGAACGATATGTCCTCCGCTTCGCAAAAGAGAACGGGCGGCCGGCCGGTTTTCGACCGGCCAGCGGTCACATTTCCGTAACCTCGAGGTCGAAGACCATCAGGCCGTCAGTGCCGCCTTCAAGGGCGGCGACCAGCCGGGCGCCTGCGCGCTGATGCGCCTCGTGCACCAGATAGGCGTCGCGGGCGGCGGCGTCGCGGAAGTCGATGGTGAAGCCGTGGCTGAAGCCGCGCGCAAAGGGTTCCGGACTGACATTGGCGCTGAAATGGACCTTGTCCATGCCTTCGATCGCCCAGCGCAAAGCTTCCAGATCGGCGTGGATCGCCGCGCGTTCGGCCGGGCTGACGTCGCTGCGGAATTTGACGAAGACGCAATGCCTGATCATGACTCTCTCCTCAAGCGGCGCGGTTGCCGGAGAAAACGGCCGGCGGCAAAGGTTCGCGGCCGAGGATCAGGTCGGCGCCCTTTTCGCCGACCATGATGGTCGGCGCGTTGGTGTTGGAGGAGGGGACGCGCGGCATCACCGAGGCGTCGCAGACCCGCAATCCTTCGATGCCGCGCAGCTTGAGGTCAGGCGTCACCACGGCCATGTCGTCATGGCCCATGCGGCAGGTGCCGACCGGATGATGGTCGGTCTTGGAACTGCGGCAGGCATAGTCGAACAGTTCGTCATCGCTCTGCAGGGCAGGGCCCGGCAGGACCTCGCGCAGCACGTAAGGGGCAAGCGCCTTCTGCCGCATGATGTCGCGCGCCAGCCTGAGGCCCTTGATCGACATGTCGCGATCGTAGGGCTCGGACCAGTAGTTCGGGTCGATCAGCGGATGGTCGGCGGGGTCGGCGCTCTTCAGCCGCACCGTGCCGCGCGAGCGTGGGCGCAGAAATGCCGAATTCAGGGTGACGCCGGGGTTCTTCAGCTTCTCGACTCCGGCCTCGATGCCGGAGCCTAGGCCGAGGTGGAACTGGATGTCGGGCGAAGCGGCGGTCGGGTCGGCGTACCAGAAGCCGCCGGTCTCGAACAGGCTGGAGGCCACCGGCCCTTTCTTCAGCAGCAGATACTGCAGGCCGGCCCACATCGTCCGGTGCAGCTTGGCGTAGTTGTCGTAGGTGTGGTCGCCGGTGCATTCGGCGATGACGAACAGGTCGAGATGGTCCTGCATGTTGGAGCCGACGCCCGGCAGGTCGTGGACTGGCGTCACGCCGACCAATTTCAGGTGATCTGCCGGGCCGATTCCCGACTGCATCAAAAGCTTGGGCGAACCGATGGCGCCGGAGGAGACGATCACCTCGCGCCCGGCGCGCAGGATCGTCTTTTCGCCGCCCGGCCTGTCGACCACCTCGACACCAACGGCGCGGCCCTTCTCGACGACGATGCGGGTGACCAGCACGTCTGTCCTGACGCTCAGGTTCCTGCGGGCGCGGATCGGCTTCAGATAGGCGACCGATGCGGACGAGCGCCGCGCGTCCTTCTGGGTCAGCTGGTAGTAGCCGACGCCCTCCTGGCTGGCGCCATTGAAGTCCGGGTTGAAGGGGATGCCCATCTCCTGGCTGGCGCGGAAATAGGCTTCGCAGATCGGCAGCGGCGAGATCGGGTTGGAGACGCCGAGCGGCCCCTGGTCGCCATGGAAGTCGTTGGCGTAGCGCTGGTTGTTCTCGGCGCGCTTGAAATAGGGCAGCACGTCGCGATAGGCCCATCCGGCGAGGCCCTCTTCCTTCTCCCACGCGTCGTAGTCGCGGGCATTGCCGCGCGTGTAGATCTGGGCGTTGATCGAGGAGCCGCCGCCGACCACCTTGGCCTGCGTGTACCAGAAGACGCGGTCCTTCATGTGCTTCTGCGGCACGGTCGACCAGCCCCAGGAGGCGATGCCCTTGGTCATCTTGGCGAAGCCGGCCGGCATGTGGATCAGCGGATGCCAGTCCTTGCCGCCGGCCTCCAGCAGCAGCACCGAATTCGAGGGATCCTTGCTCAGCCGGTTGGCGAGAACGCAGCCGGCCGGGCCGGCGCCAACGATGATGTAATCGGTCATTGTCTCATCCGTTCAGAGCCGCGGTATGGAGAGCGCACCGTCGACATTGATGATCGAGCCGGTCGAAAAGCCGAACTTGCCGCTGGCAAGCGCGGCCACCACGGCGCCGATATCCGATGCCTCGCCCCAGCGTTTTGCTGGCACCAGACCGCCTTCGATCAGCGCGTCATATTTGGCGGCAACGCCTGATGTCATGTCGGTGCGGATGATGCCAGGCCGCACCTCGAACACGCCGATCCCTTCGGCAGCGAGTCGCAGCGCCAGGGTTTTCACCCACATCGACAGGCCGGCTTTCGAGACGCAGTAGTCGGCGCGCTCCGGCGAGGCCGCTTCGGCGCTGATCGAGGTGATGGTGATGATCGATTTCGCCTGATCGCTTGGTTTCGCCAGCATGGCCTTGGCGACGGCCTGGCTGAGGAACACGGTGCCGCGCAGATTGATGCCGAGGGCGCGGTCGAAATTCTCCGGCTTCAGCTCCAGCAGATCGCCGCGCACGACGGCGCCGACGCCGGCATTGTTGACCAGGCAATCGATGTGGCTGAAGGCGCCCATCGCGGTCTCAACCAGCGCCGCGTGGGCGCCGAGATCGGCGATGTCGCAGCTTGCATAGGCGAACTTCGCGCCGCGCGCGGTGATATTCCTTGCAAGTCCGTCGGCAGGCTTGTCGGCCAAGTCGGCGACCAGGATGTCGAAGCCGGCATCGGCCAATGCCTCGGCGCAGGCCAGTCCGATGCCCCGCGCGCCGCCCGTGATGATGGCCGCCGGGCGGGTCATGCGGAAAGCTCCGTTTTGCGGATGTGATCGGCCACGCGCAGCGCCTGCGCCGCAATCGACAGCGCCGGGTTGACCGCGGCCGAGGTCGGCAGGAAGCCGCCGTCGACGACGAACAGGTTCTGGTGATCGTAGGCGCGGCAGAACGGGTCGAGCGGCGAGCTGCCCGGATCGTCGCCCATCCTCACCGTGCCGCACTGGTGCGAGGGCGTGCGCTTGTCGAAGGGACGCGACAGCACGATCGGATAGCCGCAAGCGCGGAAATTCTCGCGCATCACCTTGGTCAGGCCTTCCAGCGACTGCATGTTGGAGCGCCGCCACTGCATGACGATGTCCTTGCCGTCGACCATGATGCGGCTCTCGGGGTCGGGCAGGTCCTCGCACATCAGATACCAGTCGACGGCATGGCCGGCCATGAAGTCGAGCGCGAATTTTGGCGCCAATTTCACGTTGGCCCTCAGCATGTTGCCGTCGATCTTGCCGAGCAGTTGCACATTGCCGAGCGGCTTGCCGCCCTTGCCGTCCGACAGATAGTAATCGTTGAGCATCAACGTCTTCTGGTAGACGGCGTCGTTGCGGCGGCGCGGGTCGATCGCCAGCATGGCGCTCGAATTGTGGTTCATGAAGTTGCGGCCGACCTGGTCTGAGCTGTTGGCAAGACCCTTTCCATCGGAGGAAGGCGAGCGCAGGAGGATCACGGCGGAGTTGACGGCGCCGGCCGAGAGGATGACCAGCTTCGGCGAGAGCGTCTTTTGCGCGCCCTTCTGCGTGTAATGGATGGCGGCAATCGACCTGCCATCCGGCGATGCCTCCAGATAGTCGACATGGGCACCGGTCTCGAGCCGGATGTTCGGGTCGGCAAGGGCCGCCGCCAGCGGTCCGGTCTGCGCATCGACCTTGCCCTGGCCGGCATTGGGAAACGCGTCCCAGCCTGTCCTGCCGTCCTTCAGCCAGGCGTCAATGTCGACACCGAGCGGCAGCGATGCAGGATGCAGGCCGAGCCCCTTCAATTCGGCACGGGCGCGCGCGATCGGCGCCTCGTCGGGCACGGGTTTGAAAGCGTAGGGAATCGAATGGAAGGGCTCTGTCGGGTCTTCGCCCAGTGTGCCGCGCACGCGAAAAAGCTGTTCGGCCTTCGAATACCACGGCTCGAACTCCTCGTAGGAGAACGGCCATGCCGGCGAGACGCCGCCGAAATGCTCCATGGCGGAAAAGTCTTCCTTGCGGTAGCGGATCAGCACCGCGCCATAGAATTTCGAATTGCCGCCGACATAATAGTAGTTGCCGGGATTGAAGGTCGCGCCGCCGGCCTCGCGCCACATCTCCTTCGGCCGGTAGTGGCCGTTGACGAAGATGGCGCGGGTGTCGCGCGTCTCCGGCGTCGCCGGCAGCGGCTCGCCGCGTTCCAGGATCAGGATCGAGGCGCCACTGCCGGCTAAGCCGGAGGCGATCGTGGCGCCGCCGATGCCGGAGCCGATGATGACGATATCGGGGCTTGCCATGGCGGTCAGAGAATGCGCTTCTCGGTCGCCGGATCGAAGAACACGGCCTTGGTCAGGTTGAAGGCGAGCGGCGTCACCGTGCCTGGCTGGATCTTGGCATCGGCGCGCAGCCGCGCCACCACCGCCTTGCCGCCGAGATTGGTGACGGCGAAGGTGTCGGAACCTGCCGGCTCGATCACCTCGATGTGGCAGTCGGCAGTGGCGATGCTGGAGGCGTTGCGTTCGGCGCCTTCCGGATCGGTCAGCGCCTCCGGACGGACGCCGAAGATGACCGGCTTGCCCTGGAAGGCCGACAAGCCCGCCGTAGCCCCGGCGAGCGGCAGCGAGATCGGCTCGCGCCCGTCGCGCTGCAGCACCACAGACAGCCCACTGCCATTGCCACCGATCGTCGCCGGCACCAGGTTCATGGCCGGCGAGCCCATGAAATCGGCGACGAAGATGTTGGTCGGGTTGTTGTAGATCTCGGCCGGCGTGCCGAACTGCTGCACCTCGCCATCGCGCATCACGGCGATCTTGGTGGCCAGCGTCATCGCCTCGATCTGGTCGTGGGTGACGTAGACGATCGTCGTGCCGGTGTTGGCGTGCAGGCGCTTGATCTCGATGCGCATGTCGACGCGCAGCTTGGCGTCGAGGTTGGAGAGCGGCTCGTCGAACAAGAACAGTTTCGGGTCGCGCACCAGCGCCCGGCCCATGGCGACACGCTGGCGCTGGCCGCCGGAAAGCTGGCTCGGCTTGCGCTGCAGCAGGTGGCCGATCTGCAGCACCTTGGCCACCTTGTCGATCGCCTTCTGGCGCTCGTCGGCCGGCACGCCGCGCATCTCCATGCCGAATGAGATGTTCCCGGCGACCGTCATGTTCGGATAGAGCGCGTAGCTCTGGAACACCATGGCGATGTCGCGCTTGGACGGATGGAGATCGTTGATCGCGCGCCCATCGACGCGGATCTCGCCCTCGGTGATGTTTTCCAGCCCGGCGATGGTGTTGAGCAGCGTGGACTTGCCGCAGCCGGACGGACCGACCAGCACGAGGAAGCCGCCCTTCTCCAACTCGACATTGATGCCCTTCAGGATCTCGACATTCCCGAAGCGCTTCTTCAGCCCATCAATTTCCAGAAAAGCCATGGTCGTTCCTTAAGCAAAAAGAGGGTCAGCCCTTGACCGCGCCCGCCATCAGCCCGCGCACGAAATAGCGGCCGGCGACGACGTAGACGAGAAGGGTGGGGAGGGCAGCGATCATCGCCGCCGCCATGTTGACGTTGTATTCGACGACGCCGGTGGAGGTGTTGACGACGTTGTTCAGCGCCACCGTCATCGGCATCACGTCGCCGGTGCCGGCATAGGCGGAAGCGAACAGGAAGTCGTTCCAGATGTTGGTGAACTGGTAGATCACGGTGACGACGAAGATCGGCATCGAATTCGGCAGCATGATGCGGCGGAAGATCTGGAAGAAGGACGCGCCGTCGACCTGCGCCGCCTTGATCAGTTCGGTCGGGAAGGCCTCGTAGTAATTGCGGAAGAACAGCGTGGTGAAGCCGAGGCCGTAGACGACATGCACGAAGACGAGGTTGACCGTCGAATTGCCGAGACCGAAGTTGAACCCCGTCGCGTTCTGCAGGGTGACGCCGAAGCGGCCGATGCTGCCGAGGATCGTCGCCATCGGCAGCAGCACCGACTGGAACGGGATGAAGCAGGCGAACAGCATCATCGCGAAGACCAGCGTGTGGCCACGGAAGCGCCATTTGGTCAGCACATAGCCGTTGAGCGCGCCGAGCAGCGTCGAGATCAGCACCGCCGGCACCACCATCTTGATGGAGTTCCAGAAGTAGCCCTTGATGCCGGCGCAGGTGAGACCGACGCAGGCCTCGCCCCAGGCCTTCCACCAGGGATCGAAGGTCGGCGCCTGCGGCAGCGCCAGCATGTTGCCGTTCTGGATCTCGTCCATTGTCTTGAACGAGGTGACCAGCATGACGAAGAGCGGCATCAGGTAGAAGATCGCGAACAGCGCGAGCAGCCCGTAGATGACGATGCGGTTGATCGTCCTAGCGCTGATGCCGCTCGAGGTCGGGCGGGCGGGTGAGGCAACAGTGCTCATCGCGGCTTCTCCCTGAGCTCGGAATAGAGGTACGGCACGATGATCGCGGTCAGCGTCATCAGCATGATCACGGCGCTCGCCGAGCCGACGGCCATCTCGTTGCGCTTGAAGGTGAACTCGTACATGAAGTTGGACGGCAACCAGGCCGAGCCGCCCGGTCCGCCGCTGGTCAGCGCCACCACCAGGTCATAGGACTTGATGGCGAGGTGGGCGAGGACGATGAACGCCGAGAGGAAGACCGGCCGCAAGAGCGGAATGACGATGCGGCGGTAGAGCTGGAAGGTGGTGGCGCCGTCGATCTGCGCCGCCTTCATGATCTCGCCGTCGATGCCGCGCAAGCCGGCCAGGAACATCGCCATGATGAAGCCGGAGGCCTGCCAGACACCGGCGATCACCACCGTGTAGATGACGAAATCCTTGTTCTTGATCCAGTCGAAATGGAAGCTCGTCCAGCCCCACTGGTGCAGCGTCTGCTCGAGGCCGAGGCCGGGATCGAGGAACCATTTCCAGGCGACGCCGGTGACGATGAAGGAGAGCGCCATCGGGTAGAGGTAGATCGGCCTGAGCATGCCTTCGCCGCGGATCTTCTGGTCGAGCAGGATGGCCAGGAACAGACCGAGCGCAAGGCAGATGAAGATGTAGAGGAAGCCGAAAATGCCCATGTTGGTGATCGAAGTGTACCAGCTCGAGGGCGGATCGCTCTCGAAGGTCCAGCGCCACAGCCGCTGATAGGCGCGGGCACCAGTGATGGCATAGGACGGGAAGGTCTTGGAGTTGGTGAACGACAAATAGATCGTCCACAGGATGAAGCCATAGACGAAGACGATCGTCGCCGCGAAGCTCGGCGCCAGCACGATCTTCGGCAGCAGATCCTGCAGCCGCGAGCGAACGGACGCACCTGGGCGGGCGTCGTGCTCCGGTGTCAGCTTCGCAGTGGTTTCGGCTACTGTGCTCATCGGCTCATCCAGTACCGGTTCGTCGGGGACCGGCCGGCGCAAAGCGCCAGCCCGGGCAACCCGGACCTTGCCTCGGTAGAAACCTCCCCCGCCCTGGGGCGGGGGAGATTTGTTTTGAGCGCCGCTTACTTGGCGTCGTCGATCGCTTTGACCAGCTCGGTCACGGCCTCGTCCGAGGTCTTGATCTGGCCATGGACGAACTTCGAGACGACGTCCTTGTAGGCGTTGGCGACGGCCGGCGGGGCGCCATAGCCCTGGGCCAGCGAGCCGAACAGCGTGCCGCCCTCATTGGCCGCCTTCAGGTCGGCGATGCCCTTCTTGCCGCAAGCGTCGAAGTCGGTGTCAGGCACGTCGGTGCGGGCCGGAACCGAACCCTTGACGACGTTGAAGGCCGACTGGAAGCTCTTCGACAGCGTGGCGGTGGCAAGCGCTGCCTGGGCGGCCTTGCGGTCGTCCGGAACGTTGAACATGCCGAACATGTCGGAGTTGTAGATCACCGAGCCGTCGGTGCCCGGGAAGCGATAGCACAGGAAGTCGGTGCCCGGGGTCTTCTTGGCGGCGTGGAACTCGCCCTTGGCCCAGTCGCCCATGACCTGAACCAGCGCGTCGCCCTTGATGACCATGGCAGTGGCGAGGTTCCAGTCGCGGCCCGAGAAGTTCGGGTCGACATAGGTGACCAGCTTGGCGAGGTTGTCGAACGACTTCTTCATCGTGTCGGACTTCAGCGATTCCTCGTCGAGGTCGTTGAAGGCCTTCTTGTAGAATTCCGGGCCGCCGGTCGACAGCACGACGGAGTCGAACATCGTAGCTTCCTGCCAGTTCTGACCGCCGAGCGCGAGCGGGATGACGCCCGCGGCCTTGGCCTTGTCGAGCAAGGCGACGAAGTCGTCGAAGGTCTTCGGCTCGGCGCCGCCGATCTTGTCCATCACCGCCTTGTTGATCCACAGCCAGTTGACCGAGTGGACGTTGACCGGAGCCGCGACCCACTTGCCGTCATAGACCGAGAACTTCTGCAGGGCCGCCGGAACCGACTTGTCCCAGCCTTCCTTCTTCGCCGTCTCGGTCAGGTCGCCCATGACGCCGGCGGCGGCATAGTCGAGCACGGTGTAGCCGAGCATCTGAGAGGCGGTCGGGTAGTTGCCGGCCGCGACCATCGCCTTCAGCGCCGTCATCGCGGCGTCGCCGCCGCCGCCAGCCACCGGCACGTCCTTCCAGGCATAGCCTTCCTTGGACAGATCCTCCTTGAGGACGTTCAGAGCAGCCGCTTCGCCGCCCGACGTCCACCAATGCAGCATCTGCACTTCCTTGACGTCGGCGGCATGCGCCGAAAACGCAAAGGTCGACGCAAGAGCCGTTCCGATAAGCAGTTTGCGCAACATGTAGTTCCTCCCTTGTTGCATGCACATAACCGACGGATGTCCGCCGGGGTCTCCCAACTCAGCCGACCCACCAACCGGTGCGCTGGCCGCGATGAAACTGGATTGTCTTTTCCTCTGTATAGTCCTCGACAGCGCGCTTGCCGAGTTCACGTCCGAGACCGGACTGCTTGTAGCCTCCGAACGGCAGCTCGGGGTAACCTTCCATGAACGTGTTCACCCAAACCGTCCCCGAACGCACACTCCGCGCCACCGACATGCAGGTGTCGATGCTGGCGCTCCACACACCCGCAGACAGACCATAGGGCGTGTTGTTGGCGATGTGCAATGCCCTTTCAATCGATTCAAAAGTCAGCACGGAAAGCACCGGGCCGAACACTTCCTCACGCGCGACGGCCATGTCCTCGGTGACGCCGCGGATGATGGTCGGATCGAGATACTGGCCGGCGTTTGACGCGAGCTGGCGGCCGCCGGCATAGACGGCGCCGCCGTCGCCGGCCGCAGCCGTCACATAGCCGGCTACCTTGGCCAGATGGTCGGTGGAGATCATGGCGCCGACCTTGGTGCGATCGTCGAGCGGATCGCCGACCGTCACCCTGGCGGTCAGCGCCTTGACGGCGGCGAGGAAGTCGTCGGCGATCGCTTCATGCACGATCAGCCGGCTGCCGGCGTTGCAGCATTCGCCGGCATTGAAGAAGCCGCCGAACACCGCGGCGTCGGCGGCGGCTTCGAGATCGGCGTCGGGGAAGACGATCTGGCCATTCTTGCCGCCGAGTTCCATCGACACCTTTTTCAGGGAATTCGAGGCGGCAGCCATGGTCATCTTGCCGACCCGGGTCGAGCCGGTGAAGGACACCATCTCGACCAGCGGATGGCTAACCATCGGCGCGCCGACATCGCCGCCCAGACCGGCGAGGATGTTGACGACGCCGGCGGGGAGGCCTGCTTCGAGCAGGATGTCGCCGAGCACGAAGGTAGAGGCCGAGGTCATCTCGCTCGGCTTGACCACCGCCGTGCAGCCGGCGGCGAGCGCGAAGGGCAGTTTCTGGCTGACGATCAGGAAGGGGAAATTCCACGGCGTGATGATCGAGACGACGCCGATCGGCTCGCGCAGCACGACGCCGAGCATGGCGTCTCCGAGATTGGCATAGCTCTCGCCATGCAGCGTGCGGGCGAGCGAGGCGGCATAGCGCCAGATGTCGACGGCGCCGCCGATCTCGCCGCGCGCCTGGGCGATCGGCTTGCCGGATTCCAGCGCGTCGAGCCTGGCGATCTCTTCCAGTCGGACCTCGATCAGGTCGGCCGCCTTGAGCAGGATGGCAGCGCGCTCGGACGCCTTCATGCGCGGCCAGGGGCCGGTCTCGAAGGCCTTGTGCGCGGCAGCCACCGCGGTCTCGACTTCCGCTTCGCCGGCCTGCGCATAGCGCGAGACGGTAAAGCCGTGGCCGGGGCTTCTGCGCTCCAGCACGCGGCCGTCGCGGGCCTCGACATGCTTGCCGTCGATCAGCAGCTTGTAGGTCTTCGGCGCCGCGGACGCCTCGGCCGGCATGGAAATCTTGAGGGGTGCGTTCATCGGATTCCTCTAGGACCTCGAAAAGGCCGGCTTCTGCTTGGCCTTGAAGGCATCGACGCCGGCCTTGAGGTCGCCGGTCAGCGCGATGAAGCCGCTGGCCAGCGCTTCCGCGGCGGCGGCACTCTCCTCGCCTTCGGCGACCGCGATCATCAGCTTGGCGGCCTCGGTCGCCAGCGGCCCGCGCTCGGCGATCCTTTCTCCCCATGTCCTGGCGTCGGCGAGCGCCTTGCCGGTCTCGACGACGCGGTCGACAACGCCGAGCGCAAGCGCTTCGCTCGCCAGCAGGACTTCGCCTCCGATGGCCATGCGCCGCACCGTCTGCGCGCCGAAGCGGCGCACGGCGCGCTGCGTGCCAGACCAGCCGGGAACGACGCCGATCGAGGTTTCGGGAAAGCCGAGCTTCACCTGTGTCTCCGCGACGCGGAAATCGCAGGCCACCGCCAGCTCCAGGCCGCCGCCCAGCGCATGGCCGGACAGCACCGCGATGGTCGGCTGCCGGAGCCGCGCCAGCCGGTCGAAGACACGGTGGCCATAGCGGACCCATTGCACCTGGAAATCGGCGGCGCTCAATTGTGCCCAGGCCTCGATGTCGCCGCCGGCGCAAAAGCCTTTGCCTTCGCCACGGACGAGCACGACACGCACGCCCTCAGCCAGCTCCGCCTCGTCGAGCGCCGCATCGAGCGCGCGCAGCATCGGAATGTCCAGCGCGTTGAACTTTTCCGGCCGGCGCAGCGTGACGATGCCGATGGCGCCGTCCTGTTCGAAGCTGACGAGACGTTCAGCCATGCGCGCCTCCGAGCGAAGCGCCGCCATTCAGCGATAGGCCGATCGGCCGATCTTGGTAGAGCGACGCCGGCGTCACCTTGAGGTCATTGGCAATACCGAGCGGAATGTCGGCCTGCGCCAACACATCGCGCTCGAGATCGATGCCGGGCGCCAGCTCGGTCACCATCAACCCGTTGGGCGTCAGCTTCATCACGCAGCGCTCGGTGACATAGGTGATGTCCTGCCCTTGCGCGACCGCGCGCTTGCCGGAGAAAGAGATGTGCTCGACCTCTTCGACGACCTTCTTGACCCTGCCTTCCTGGTCGATGCGGATGCCGCCGTCAGCCAGCGACAGCTTGGCGCCGGCGTTGAAGAAGCCGGAGAAGACGATCTTCTTCGCCCGCGAGGTGATGTCGACGAAGCCGCCGGCGCCGGCGGTGACATGCGGCCGCGCCGAAAGTTTCGAGACATTGACCGAGCCATGGCGGTCGATCTGCAGGAAGGACAAGAGCGAGGCGTCGAAGCCGCCGGCCTGGAAGTAGATGAACTGGTGCGGCGAGGGCATGATCGCCTCGGCATTGGAGGCGCAACCGAACTTGAAGTCGAGCAGCGGCACGCCGCCTACGGCGCCCTGCTCGATCACCCAGGTGACCTTGCCGTGCTGGCCTTCCTCCAGAAGGATGCGCGGCACGTTGGCGGAGATGCCGAAGCCGATGTTGACGGCCATGCCGTCGCGCAACTCCATGGCGACGCGGCGCGCGATCACCTTCTGGACGTTCATCTCCGCGTTGCGGAAGGTCGACAGCGGCCGGAAGATCTCGCCGGAGATCGCCGGATCGTAAGGGGTCAGCGTCGTCTGCAACTGGTCGGGCGCGACGACGATGTGGTCGACGAGCACCCCAGGCACACGGACGTCGTGCGGCTTCAGCGTGCCATTCTCGACGACGCGTTTGACCTGCGCGATGACGACGCCGCCATTGTTGCGGGCGGCGAGAGCCTGCTCCAGCCCGCCGAGATAGGCGCCTTCGTGCTCATAGGTGAGGTTGCCGCGCTCGTCGGCGGTGGTGGCGCGGATGATCGAGACGTTGGGAACGATGGCGCGGAAATAGAGCCATTCCTCGCCGTCGAACTGCTGCACCGATACGATCGGCTCGCTGGCCGCCGCGTTCATGGCGCAGCCCTGGTGGCGGGGATCGGCGAAAGTGTCGAGACCAACCTTGGTCAGCACCCCCGGCCGCTTGGCGGCGGCCTCGCGGTGCATGTCGAACAGGATGCCGGACGGCACATTGTAGGCCGCGACCGAATTGTCGCCGATCATCTTCCAGATCTGCGGCGGCTCGGCGGAGGACGGCCCGGAAGGGTAGGAGCCGCAAAGCGTGCGCTTCAACAGGCCGGGTTTCGCCAGATGATCGATGCCCTTGATGCCGTACATGTCACCGGCGGCGATCGGGTGCAGCGTGGTGATGGCCTTCGGGTGGCCTTCAGCGTCGAAGCGCTCGCCGATCGCGGCAAGCACGGCGTCCGGGCAGCCGAGGCCGCTCGACGACGACACCGACACGACCATGCCGTCCTTGATCAGGCTGGCGGCTTGCGCCGCGGAAATGACCTTGCTCACGCCGCGCTCCCGAGTTTCGGATCGATGGTGACGGCCTTGCCCGATTTGGCCGATTGCAGCGCGGCTTCAGCCGCTGCCAGCGACCAGACACCGTCCTCGCCGGTGGCGGAAGGCCGGCCTTCGCCGCGGATCGCGGCATGGAACTGGCGCAGCGAGCGCGCGTAGAGGTCCTCGCGGTCGAAGCTCAGCTCTTCCTCGCCGGCGCCCGTGCGTAACAGCACCGAGCCGACCGGCTTCTGGGTCATGACATTGGTGGCGAACAGCGAACCTTCCGAGCCGTGCACCTCGAAGCCGGTGCCGGCGAATTTCGTCGTGAAGCCCTCATGCGACTGGGCCATGACGCCCGATTTGAAGCGCCAGATGCACATGGCGCCGTCCTCTAGCCCGCCGCCGGCCATGCCGGCGCTTTGCGTGAAGGCGGAAATCTCAACCGGATCGTCGCCGAGCACGAAGCGCAGCGTGTCGGCATCGTGAACGGTGATGTCGAGCACCACGCCGCCGCCAGCCTCGGGCTTGCTGATGCGCCAGCCCTGCAGGCTCTCCGGCAGGTACACGGAATGGAAGACGCGCGCGGCGATTGGCTTGCCGATCCTGCCGGCGGCGATCGCCTCGCGCATGGCGCGATGCGCGCCTGCATTGCGCAGATGATGGTTGGTGCCGAGCACGACCCCGGCAGCGTTGGCGGCGGCGACCATCTTCCTGGCATCGGCGCTGGTCAGCGCCAGCGGCTTTTCGCACAGCACATGCTTGCCCGCCTCGATCGCGGCAAGCGCTTGTTCGAGATGCAGCTCGTTGGTGGTCGAGATGTAGACGGCGTCGACGCCGGCGCTGAGCAGATCGGCGAGTGTCGAGACGCCGCGCGGAATGCCGTTCTCGCCGGCATAGGTGTTGGCGCGCTCGGGGCTGGAGCTCATCACCGCAACGACCTCGCCATCGCCCTGCGCGCGGATAGCGTTGATCATGAACTGTCTGGCGATCGTGCTGGCGCCGATCAGTCCCCACCTGACGGTCATGCCGCGTCTCCCATTCCCGGACGGCGCGGGCGGTCCGGCCCACAGCTTTCCCTGACCACCAGGTTGACCGCGCCGATGTGGTCCTCGGCGCGGGTGGTGCGCGACTGGATCATCTTCAGCATGGCATGGGCGGCGCGCTCGCCGAGGCCGGCCGCGTCGACCGCGACGCTGGTCAGCGCCGGCATGTAGTGTTCGGCCTCGGTCACGTCGTCGAAGCCGACGACGGCGAAATCCGCGCCGGGCTCCAGTCCGTGCTTGCGCAGCGCCAGCATGGCGCCGAAGGCGACCGCGTCGTTGAAGCAAAGCGCGGCGGTCGGCGGCTCGGCCATGGCGATGGCGGTATCCAGGCAGGCGATGCCGCCCTTGCGGCTGGTCTCACCTTCGAAGACCAGCGTGTCGGCGGCGGCAATGCCCAGCGTCGCGCAGGCCTCGCGGAAACCGCCGAGCCGCTCGTGATAGACGACGAGGTCGGAAGAACCGCCGAAGAAGGCCAGCCGGCGATGGCCCTTGCCGATCAGGTGGGCGGTGGCGAGAAAGGCGCCGCGATGATTGTCGGGCGCGATCACCGGGATGCGGCTCTCGGGCAGCCGGCGCATGGCGAAGACAACGGGAACGCCGGCTGTCTCGATGCGGCGGAAAGCGCCCGGCGTGGTGCCGCGCGCCGGCGACACGATTAGCCCGGCGACGCCCTGCTCCATCAGCGACTTCAGCACTTCTTCCTGGCGCACCGGGTTCTCGGCCGTGTTGGCGATGAAGGGCACGATGCCGGCCGACTGGAAGACGCGCTCCATGCCGACCGCCAGCTCGGTGAAGAAGGGATTGGTGAGATCGTTGATGACCATGCCGATGACGTTGGAGTGAGCCTTGCGCAAATTGGCGGCGCCGCGGTTGTAAACGTAGCCGACATCCTCGATCGCCTTGCGCACCTTGACCGCCGTCTCGGGCCGGATCAGCCCGCTGCCCTGCAGCACGAGCGATACCGTCGACTTGGACACGCCCGCCTCGCGGGCGATGTCGAGTATCGTCGCCTTGGCCCGGCTGGCCATCCAGATCGCTCCTCCCGGTTTGGTCAAATTTATTGGAACGTTCTAATCATGGGATGCAGCGAGAGTCAATCCGGTTTTCTGGAAAACGGAAAAATCGACAATTCTCTTACATCAACGCCTTATTCGGTAAGGGAAGTTGTGTTGCGTTGCAGCATTCCGGCGGGTCGAGCGCAAAAATCATAAACCTTCTTGATTTATTGGAACGTTCCATCTATAGGCGCTGCCAAAGGGAGAGTTTCATGGACATCACCTTGCCCGGCGAGGATGGCCGCCGCGCCAGCTACCGGCTTCTCGGCCGGCCTGCGCAGCCGGTTGCCGGGGCGCGCTTTTCGCGCATCGCCTATGCTGCCGCCCATGTCGTCGCCGACCCGCTTGCGATGACCGACCCGTGGTCGCTGCCCGTCGTCGACTGGGACAGGACGATGGCGTTCCGCCATCATTTGTGGCGGCTCGGCTTCCGCATCGCCGAGGCGATGGACACCTCGCAGCGCGGCATGGGTTTCGACTGGGCAAGCGCGAAGGAATTGATCCGCCGCTCGATTGCAGAGGCGCGGACCGTCGAAGGGGCCGATCTCGCTTCCGGGGCGGGCACCGATCATCTGGCGCCTTCCGCTGCGAGCACGCTCGACGATGTGATTGCCGCCTATGAGGAGCAGTTCGGCTTCATCGAGGGGCAGGGCGGCAAGGCGATCATGATGGCGAGCCGCGCGCTGGCGGTGGTCGCCAAAGGTCCGGACGACTATGCCCGCGTCTACGACCGGATTCTGTCGCAGGCGTCCGGCAAGGTGATCCTGCACTGGCTGGGCGACATGTTCGACCCGGCCCTGAAGGGATACTGGGGCAGTGGTGATTTCGAGACGGCGCTCGATACGGTCGTGGCCATCATCGAGCGGCATGCCGGCAAGGTCGAGGGCATAAAGATATCGCTGCTCGATGCCGGCAAGGAGGTGGCGCTGCGGGACCGGTTGCCGGACGGCGTCGTCATGTTCACCGGCGACGACTTCAACTACCCAGAGCTGATCGCCGGCGACGGCAGCAAGCACTCGCATGCCTTGCTTGGGATTTTCGACGCCATCGCGCCGGTCGCCAACGCGGCGCTGGCCAGGCTCGCCGATAGCGACCGCGCCGGCTATGACGCGCTGATGGCGCCGACGGTGCCGCTGTCGCGCAAGATCTTCGAGGCGCCGACCGAGTACTATAAGGCCGGCATCGTCTTCATGGCCTGGCTCAACGGCCATCAGGAGCATTTCGCGATGGTCGGCGGCATGCAGTCGGCGCGCGGCATCCTGCATTATGCCGATGTGTTCCGGCTGGCCGACCAGGCGGGATTGCTGGCCGATCCCGAGCTTGCGGTGGCCAGAATGAAGAGCCTCTGCGCCGTCGCGGGTATTTGACCGCGACGCCCGATCGGTTCCGATCGAAGACCACAAATTTGCCTTGGCCGGACAAATCTGTTTTCCCTATCCGTCCCGAGGGGTGGGCGAAGACGGACAATGACGGGCAAAGTGGCTCTCATCACCGGCGTGACCGGGCAGGACGGAGCCTATCTGGCGCAATTGCTGCTTGAGAAGGGCTACGTCGTCCACGGCGTCAAACGCCGCTCGTCCTCGTTCAACACCGGGCGCATCGACGACATCTATGTCGATCCGCATGAGCGGGACGCGCGCCTCTTCCTGCACTATGGCGATCTGACCGACGCGGCCAACCTGATCCGCCTCGTGCAGGAGACGCGGCCCGACGAAATCTACAATCTTGGCGCCCAAAGCCACGTCCAGGTGAGTTTCGAGGAACCGGAATACACCGGCAACGCCAATGCGCTGGGGACGCTCAGGCTGCTGGAGGCGATCCGTATCCTCGCACTTGAAAAGTCGGTGCGCTTCTATCAGGCCTCGACCTCCGAGCTCTACGGCAAGGCCTCGGAAGCGCCGCAGAACGAGACCACGCCCTTCCGTCCGCGCTCGCCCTATGCGGCAGCCAAGCTCTACGCCTACTGGACGACGGTCAACTATCGCGAGGCCTATGGCCTGTTCGCGGCCAACGGCATCCTGTTCAACCATGAGAGCCCGCGCCGTGGCGAGACCTTCGTCACCCGCAAGATCACGCGCGCCGTGGCCGCGATCCATCACCGGCGGCAGGATACGCTCTATCTCGGCAATATCGACGCCAGGCGCGACTGGGGCCATGCGCGCGACTATGTCGAAGGCATGTGGCGCATTCTCCAGCACGATGAGGCCGAGGACTTCGTGCTGGCGACCGGCGAGACGCATTCGGTGCGCGAATTCGTCGAGCTGGCTTTCGCCGAGACGGGATGCACCATCCAATGGCAGGGCCAGGGCGCCGACGAGGTCGGCATCGACGCCGGCTCAGGTGCGATTGTGGTGCGCATCGACCCGCGCTATTTCCGGCCGACGGAGGTCGACCACCTGGTCGGCGACGCGTCCAAGGCCAGGGAGAAGCTGGGCTGGTCGCACAGGACCGGGTTCAGGGAGCTGGTGGCGGAAATGGTGCAGGCCGATCTCAAGCGTTCGGCCGTGCCGTAGCGGCCGGTGAACGCGGTTCGGGGGCAAGTTCATGATTTTCGATCTCAGGGGAAAACGGGTGTTCGTCGCCGGGCATCGCGGCATGGTCGGCTCGGCGATCGTGCGCCGGCTGGCGGGCGAGGACTGCGACATCCTGACGGTCGCGCGCAGCGAGCTCGACCTGCTCGACCAGGCCGGCGTGCGGCGCTGGATGGCCGAGCACAAGCCGGACGCGGTGGTCATGGCGGCCGCCAAGGTCGGCGGCATCCTGGCCAACGACACGCTTCCGGTCGACTTCCTGCACGAGAACCTTGTCGTGCAGACCAATGTCATGGAGAGCGCGTTTCGCAGCGAGGTGCAAAAGCTGCTGTTCCTGGGCTCGTCCTGCATCTATCCAAAACACGCGCCGCAGCCGATCCCGGAAGACGCGCTGCTGACCGGGCCGCTCGAGCCCACCAATGAATGGTATGCGGTCGCCAAGATCGCCGGGCTGAAACTCTGCCAGGCCTACCGGCGGCAATATGGCGTCGACTACATCTCGGCGATGCCGACCAACCTCTATGGTCCGGGCGACAATTTCGACTTGACCAGCAGCCATGTCGTGCCGGCCCTGATGCGCAAGGCCCATGAGGTCAAGAGCGCCGGCGAACGGACACTTCAGGTCTGGGGATCGGGCAGGCCGATGCGCGAGTTCCTGCATGTCGACGATGCCGCCGACGCGCTGGTCTGGCTGTTGAAAAACTATTCCGGCGATGGCCACGTCAATGTCGGCTCGGGAGAAGACATCAGCATTGGGGAGCTTGCCCGCACGATCCTGTCCGTGGTCCGCGTCGAAGCCACGGTGACCTTCGACGCGACCAAGCCGGACGGCACGCCGCGCAAGCTGATGGACGTGTCGCGCCTGTTTGCCACGGGCTGGCATCCGCGCTACTCGCTGCGCGATGGATTGGAACAGACCTATGCGTGGTTTCTCCGGCATGTCGAGAAAGGCGACGTCCGCCTCGGCGCGGGCTGAACCGCAATCGCCGCTGATTGCCGCAACGCGAAGGGACGGGCTGGGCAGCCGCCTTCTGGCAATGGCCAATGCAAAGTCGGTCGCGGACGCGTTCGACTACCGCTTCGGCTTCAGCTGGAACCGGACGTCCGTTGCGGACAAGACCTTCCACGTCGTCGATGTCGTAGACAGGATCTTCTCCGCCGAATTCATCGAACGGCATTGGCTGGGGGCACGGATCAGAGGATCCGATTTCGACGTTCTCGATGCGGCCACCCTCAAGCGGCTCAGTCTTGAAGCTGGCAAGCGACAAGGCAATCCGAGCGGTTGGATCTGCGACGACTTTCGCGTCCTGGATCCTTTTCGCGGCGAAGAAGCCGGGCTCTTCGACGCATCCCGGGCGCTGCGCAGCTTCGGCTTCTCGGACAGCGTGCGGCAGGCGACCGACGCAGCCGCCCGCAATCGATTTCCACGCCCCATGGCCGCGCTGCATTTGCGCAGCGGCGACATTGTCCGTGGCAAATACCGGACGCGGCTGGTCTTCGGTCGCAAGGTCATCCCCGCGACGCTGGCCAAGGCGATCGTGAGGGAGTTGTCCTCGATGGGCCTCGCGACGCTGCTGATCGGAGAGGACCGCGCCACGCTCGACTATCTGAAGGCTGAAACCGGGGCGTCGCTGGCGGAGGACTTCGGAGCCGGCGCGTTCGAGGACCGGACGCAACGGGCATTCTTCGAAATGGCGTTGATGGCGCAATGCCAGCGGATCCATGCAGGCAGCAGCATCTTTGCCTCGATTGCGTCGCTGATGGGCGGCATTCCCATGATCGGAACGAACACCCTGTTCGACAAATCCCGAGCCGCGGAAATCATCCTGGACGAATTGAAGGATCGCCAGGCAGACTATCATCCGCTCGAGGCTGCCTTCGGCTATCAAGCGGCCTTTCTCAACCTGGAAGACCGGATCGGTCCGGCGCAGGCGCGTGACATCCTCGAGAGGGCTCACGGGCTGGATCCGCAAAACGACGTCTATGCCCTGAAAATGGCCTCGGCCTATTTTCGCGAGCACGACTATCCGTCGGGCGAGGCTGTCTTGCGGTCGCGGATGGCAGCGCAATTCCAGGCCCGCCCGCAAATCCCATTGCCGATGATGAAAGTCCTCGGGGACGAGGCTTCGGGCGGCTTTGTCCTGATGAGGGACTTCGAATTCTTCCTCGCGGCGGCCAGGGCTGGCTATCCCTGTGCTGCGGCGTGCTCGGCCTGGATCCGCCAGCAGGTGTCGGCCGAGAGGAAGGCGGCGCTGGCGATGGCGCGGCAGGCGGTGACCGCGGAGCCGGCAAATCGCATGTTCAGGAAAATCGAACGGCGAATAAGGCAGGGTCGAAAACCGAAAGCGGGGCGGCTGGCGAAGTTAAGGTGGCGGCTCGCCGGACTGGCGCGGTTCTAACGCTCCGCGCCGAACCAGGAGGCGCGATCGCCCGGGGCATCGTTCGCCGATTTTTTCCGATTCGTTTGAACCAATCCATCGAGGGGCGCGACCCAGCGCCGCGTAACAAATGCGGTCATCAAGGAGAACGCCCATGTTTACTGTTTCAAGAAATGTCTTGCTTGCCGTCGTCGCCGCTTCGGTGGTCGCGGGCTGCAAGACGACCGCCCCCGGGATTGCGACAACCTCAAGCCGAACGTCACCTATCACGGCAAATGCTGCGGCATTGGCGATGCGCCCTGCCGCGAAGGCAAGAACGGCAACCACGACCACAGGCCCGATCCCCGGCCGCAGTGAAGGCAGGGGATCAAGGCCGCAGGGAGTTGGTCGGGTCGTACTCCACCTTTTAGTTGCATCCTTCGTTCAATTGGTTGTGTTCCAGTCATATTGGCTGGCACGTATATGTTTGATAGCCGGCGCCCGCCCTTCGATGACCACGCCGGTCAGGCTCGGCATCTGCTGGCCTCCCCGCCACAGATGCCGGGCCGCCCCTTCCTCTGCGGGTGCTTCCGGTGCATCGGTCCTCTTACAAGTCCTCGACGGGGCGATTTGCCCAACAGGAGGTCGCAGTGGGTTAGCTGCAATCATCCAAAGCAGCTATCGCCGCGCGTCTTCGGCTGCCGCGTCGAGCATGCTAGATCGACATCTGGGAAGCGGGCGCACGCTTGGCATGTCCGCCAAGACGGTCGAAAAGGCGCACGGTCATCAGCACGATTTGTAAAAGGAGGCGGCCGAGACGAGCGGTTTTTTGCGTGCCCCCACGACGGAGGCAGGTCGCCAAGTTATTGAAAGGATGGTGGGCGTGACAAGGATTGAACTTGTGACCCCTGCAATGTCAATGCAGTGCTCTCCCGCTGAGCTACACGCCCATCCGATGCCGCGCATACACCATTTTTGATCCAGCGCGTCAATAGGTGGAAAAACGAAAGAAGGGCTCGTTTTGTCGCGCCCCGAAGGCGCGCCGCGATCGAGCCGGAAACGCCTCAGGCCGCCTGCAGCATCTTTTCGACCTCGTTGACGAGGTCGCGCAGGTGGAACGGCTTCGACAGTACCTTGGCGTCCTTCGGCGCCTTGGAGTCGGGATTGAGCGCGACGGCGGCGAAGCCGGTGATGAACATCACCTTGAGGTCGGGGTCGATCTCGGTGGCGCGGCGCGCAAGCTCGATGCCGTCCATCTCCGGCATGACGATATCGGTCAGAAGCAGCGAGAACGGCTCCTCGCGCAAGCGTTCGTAGGCGCTAGCGCCATTGTCGAAATCGCTCACCTGATAGCCGGCGCGCTCCAGTGCCTTGACGAGGAACCGGCGCATATCGTCATCGTCTTCCGCCAGCAGAATGCGTGCCATCATATCCCGTCCGAATCACCCGCCCAACCTTGGCGCCGGGCTAGCCCGTTAACCATCCTGTATATGAGGAGGTGACGGTAAACATCAAGTGAACGAAGGCCGTATTATACTCAGTTCGGGCAGGGGTTCGGGGCGCCTAAAAGCTGGACATGCGGCTGTCGAAATGGCAGTTTTGACTCATGATGCAGTGCTGTTTCCTGGTTCATTCACATTGAAGACGGCAGCCGAGGATTTTTCGGTCGTTCCACCCTTCGAAATCCGATCGGGCGCCGAGCAGCGCGTCCCCTTCCTGTTCAACTCGCCGCATAGCGGCCGCCACTATCCCGAACGCTTCCTGGCCATGGCCAGGCTCGATCGCAACGCCATCCGGCGGTCCGAGGATTGCTACGTCGACGAATTGTTCGGCGGCGCCATCGCGCTCGGCGCGCCGCTGCTGGCGGCGAATTTCCCGCGCGCCTATCTCGACGTGAACCGGGAACCCTGGGAGCTCGACCCGCGCATGTTCGCCGAGCCGGTGCCGTCCTTCTGCAACATCCGCTCGGCGCGAGTGGCTGGCGGATTGGGCACCGTGCCCAAGCTCGTCGGGGAGGGGCTCGACATCTATTCCGGCCGTTTGCCGCTGGCCGAGGCGGTGGCGCGCATCGAGACCGTGTACAAGCCCTATCACGAGACGCTGAAGCGGCTTTTGACCCGCACGCATGCCAGGTTCGGCTACGCGGTGCTGATCGACTGCCATTCGATGCCGGCAAGCATCAGGGTCGGCGACAACGGCGTGCGACCGGATTTCATCATCGGCGACCGTTTCGGGATTTCCGCGACGGCGGCGCTGACCGAGACGGCGATCGCCCTGCTCACCGGCATGGGCTACACGGTGGCCCACAACAAGCCCTATGCCGGCGGCTTCATCACCGAGCATTACGGCCGTCCGGCGCGCCATCTGCATGCGCTGCAGATCGAGGTCAATCGCGGGCTCTACATGAACGAGCGGACGTTCCAGAAATCCGCCGGCTTCGACGCGCTTGCCGACGACCTCACCCGCTTCTCGGCCGATCTAATGGCGATGCCGGACCATCATTTCGTCGATCTGCCGCTGGCCGCCGAATAAAGCCAGGCGCTCCCCGCCCGCGCCGCGAGCCGGTGAAAAAAAGACCGCATCGTTTTCACGACACGGTCGAAGTCTAGGGAGGAAACGCCCAAGGAGGGCATGGACAGGAAAACCTGTCCGAGAACAAATCTATTGTGCGATGCACAAATGTCAATCGACTTCAGGCTTTTTTAATTCACAGTGAATGGGAAATTGCGTTTCGGTGGCGTTTGCGTGACATTCAGGCAACAGTTGCCGCGGCGCTAAAGTGATCCCTCCCCTTGTTCCGGCAGGAAATCATCGGCAAAGGACGGCATGCTGCAAAGCGGGAGAATCAGTTGGACATCAGCATCGACTTTATCCGGCGCATCGCGCATGCCGCCGCCGCCGAGACCTTGCCGCGCTTCCGCAGCCAGGGCGCGGTAACCAACAAGGAGGCTGGCAGCTTCGATCCGGTCACCGAAGCCGATCGCGAAGCCGAGCGGGCGATCCGCGCACTGATATCGGCCGAATATCCCAATCACGGCATTCTCGGCGAGGAGCACGGCAGCGAGAACATCTCCAGCCGGCATGTCTGGGTGATCGATCCGATCGACGGCACGCGTGCCTTCATCTCCGGCCTGCCGGTCTGGGGAACACTGGTCGGACTGACCGTCGAGGGCGACGCCGTCGCCGGGCTGATGTCGCAGCCTTTCACCGGCGAGCTGTTCTATGCCAACGCGTCCGGTTCCCACTATGAGGGTCCGGGCGGGCCGCGCAAGCTTGCGACGCGCAAGACGACCGACCTCGCCAAGGCGACGCTGTTCACGACGACGCCGGCGCTGTTCAAGGGCGAGGCGCGCACGCGCTACGACCAGTTCGAAAAGCAGGTCCAGCTCGCCCGCTACGGCACCGATTGCTATGCCTTCGCCATGGTCGCCGCGGGAAGCGTCGACATCGTCGCCGACCCCGGGCTGAAACCCTATGACATCGTGGCGCTGATCCCGATCATCGAGAAGGCGGGCGGCGTCGTCACCACGTTTGAGGGCGGACCGGCGGAGAAGGGCGGGGACATCCTCGCGGCGGCGACGCCGGAGCTGCACGCGGCGGCGATGGCTGCTCTGCGCGGCTGAGAGCCCGCGGTCGTTGGTCCTGAGAGCAGGCTGTCAGCTGTCCTCGGTCATGGACGCCATGACAGTGCGCGGGCGCTGATCAGGGCGCGTCGCCGGTTCCGGGAATGAAGGCGTCGAAGGCGGCGAGAAGCTGCTCGCGATAGAGGTCCTTCTCCTGCAGGATCTCGTGGCGGGCGCCGTCGATCATCAGCAGCGAGCCGAGGCGCAGGCGCCTGGCATAGGCTTCCACCGCCTTGGTCGAGACGACCTGGTCGGCACCGGCGGCGATCACCAGCATCGGAACCTGGATCGCGCCCATGAAATCCGGATCGCTTATCTTGACGGAGGCCTCGGCCGCCGCCTTCAGCCAGCGGATCGTCGGCCCGCCGAGCGCCAGTTGCGGCCAGGCTTCGTAGATGCCGGTGTTGCGCCGGTAGCGCGCGGGATCCGACGTCACCTTGTTGATCTCGAACGGGGTCGTCTCCTTCGGCCGCGGTCCCATGGCGGCATAGAGCCGGCCAAGGCCGATCGCGCAGAACACCGCGCAGACGCGGCGGACGGTGCTTATCGACACCGGCAGATCGGGCAAGGTCAGGAAAGGCGCGATCAGCACCATGCGCCGCACCCGATTGACCATCGAAGGCGAGGCGAGCAGCGCGACCACCGCACCGGCGGAATGGGCCAGGATGTAGTAGGGCCCGCGACAGTCAGGCAGCACCACCTCCTCGAAGAACTGCTCGAGATCGCTGGCATAGTCGCGGAAGCTGCGGACGTAGCCTCGCTGCCGGTCGCCGATCAGCCGGTCGGAGCCGCCCTGGCCGCGCCAGTCGAGCGTGGCGACGCCGAAGCCGCGGCCGCAAAGATCGCGGATGGTCTCGAAATATTTCTCAACGCATTCGTTGCGGCCGGTGAGCAGGACCACGGTGCCCTTGAGCGGGCGGGTGGTGGCAGCAAAGACGCCGTAGCGGATCTTCTTGCGGTCACGCGTGGTGAAGAAGCCGCCGGCGGCGTTCTCCGGCGGCGGATTGTCCGGCGTCTGATAAAAGAGATCCGTCATTCGGCGTTTCGTTCTTTGCTCCGTCGCCCGAGCTGGCGAGGCGTCGCATGGTGATAGACGGCCATGCGGCAAAAGCAAAGGCGTCGCGGAGGTGGAGACAACGAACGAGGCCGGAAGCAGCCTTGGCGGCCTCCGGCCCCTGTCGATCCGGGAGGAAGGGACGTTAACACCCGGCTCGGCCTCGTCGCGGCGTCTGTTGGGCGCGCCGCCTGGTCCTTGATCCTGGCCGCATCCTAACGCCGCCTGGCTGAACGCAGGCCGAAGCCGCGGTTCATCTGCCGTTCATCGAGGCCGGAATGTCATGTCCGCAAAAAATCTTGAAATGCCCTTTTGCGCTTCCCAAATGTCTGGTGCGGTCGCCGATGTCGGGACCGCTGGTCCATCCGAAACGCCATTCCGGGTTTCGCAGCGGCCAAACGCAAACTCTGTTGCTCAGTAGGAGAACACCCTATGCGTCACGTTGATTTTTCCCCGCTTTATCGTTCGACCGTCGGTTTCGACCGACTCTTCACCATGCTCGATTCGCTCGGCCAGCCCGACGGCGCGCAGACCTATCCGCCCTACAACATCGAGCGCACCGGCGAGAACGCCTACCGCATCTCGATGGCGGTTGCCGGCTTCTCGGAAGACGAGATCTCGATCGAAGCCCACCGCAACGTGCTGACCGTCAAGGGTGAGCGCAAGGAAGAGGGCAATGGCGAGGGCTCCGAGTTGCTCTATCGCGGCATCGCGTCCAGGGCTTTCGAGCGGCGTTTCCAGCTCGCCGACCATGTCGAGGTCGAGGGCGCAACGCTGAAGAACGGCCTGCTCTTCGTCGACCTCAAGCGCAACATCCCCGAGGAGCTGAAGCCGCGCAAGATCGCGATCACCCAGTCCTCGGACAAGGCCAGGCAGATCGAGGCCAAGGCGGCCGCCTAAGCGCGGGCTCCAGCCTCAAAAGTCCGTCTCCTCCCGAGACGAAAGCGGCGCCGAGAGGCGCCGCTTTTTGTTTGCGCGGATTTCTGTGCCATCCGCAACAAAGGCTTCTGGCCCTTTTGAAGCAGGCGCCGGCCCAGCATGAAGGGCGATGTCCGATTTTTCCCTGGCGCTGACGGCAACCATCGCCATCACCTTCCTGCTGGCCGGCATCGTCAAGGGCGTGACCGGCATGGGCTTGCCGACGCTGGCGATGGGGCTTCTGGGCACGGTCATGCCGCCTGTCACCGCGGCCTCGCTGCTGATCGTGCCGTCCTTCGTCACCAATGTCTGGCAGCTGTTCGCCGGGTCGAGCTTCGCGTCGATCCTGCGCCGGCTGTGGCTGATGATGGCCGGCATCATGGTCGGCACGATTGCCGGCGCGCGGTTGCTCGCCAGCGACAACGTCAAATGGACGACCGCCGGCCTCGGCGCCGCCCTTGTCCTCTACGCCGCCTACACGCTCCTGGCGCGCCAGCCCGGCATTCCGGCCCGGGCCGAGCGCTGGCTGTCGCCCATCATCGGCGTCCTCACCGGCCTCGTCACCGGCGGCACCGGCGTCTTCGTGGTGCCGGCCGTGCCCTACATCCAGGCGCTGGGGCTCGGCAGGGACGACCTGATCCAGGCGCTCGGCCTTTCCTTCACCGTGTCCACCATCGCGCTGGCGCTTGGCCTCGCCTCGCACGGAGCGTTCGAGGTCGAGCATCTCGCGATGTCGTCGCTGGCGGTGCTGCCGGCCCTGCTCGGCATGTGGCTCGGCCAGCTGCTCAGGCAGCGCATCAGCCCGGCGACCTTCCGGCGCTGGTTTCTGATCTTCCTGATCGTGCTTGGCCTGGAGCTGCTGGCGCGACCGTTCCTGGGCTAGCCATTAGCCTTTTGCCGCCAGCGCAGCCTCGACATTTTGTCGGTGAACGGCTTCGTATGGCGCGAAATACTCGACGGCCGTCGAGGCAAACATGTCCGCGCCGAAGGTCCTCAGATCCTGCTTGGCCAGGTCAGGCACTTGCCGGCAGGCAAGCAGTTTTCGAACATAGGCCTGGGTCGCGGCGATAAGGCTTCTGTCATAGCCACCCGCTGCAATTGTTTCGTAGGAACCGTGGTTGGGCAGGATGCGATCGAACCGCCAGCCGGCCATGCGCTCGAGGTCGATCAGATGTTCGGCAAGACGCTCCGGTTCGGAGACATAGGTGATCGAGTCCTCCAGCGTGTCGCCCGCCAGCAACAGGCCGGCATCGGGCATCAGCATGACCGTGCCGTCATGGCTGTGGATTTCGACCTGGCGGAGTTCGACGGGGATCGCTCCGACGGTCAGATGGAGGTTGTTGTCGAATATCCTGTTGGGGAGCACGAGCGGCCTGATCGGCGGATTGCCGCCTTCGATCTCGGCCCGGCCGCGTTCAAGGGCCGAGGCTGTGAGGCGGTTGGCGATGATCTCGCAATCATGGAACACCTCGTTGCCGGCAATATGATCGTCATGCCAGTGGCTGAGCACGACGCGGATCGAGGTCACGCCCATCTCTTCGAGTGTCCGCCGGACAAGGCGGGCGTGGGGCAGGGATATATGCGTGTCATAGACAAGCGCTTGCGATCCATCGACGATCGCATAGGTGCAAATGCCCAGCGTATAAGCGCCGTCGTCGAGCCAGTTCGGCTCCTCCGACCAGATGCGAACGCCATCGACGCGGCCATCGTAGAAGCCGACAACGTTTGGCGCCGGACGAACCAGCCGCATGGTCGAGCCGAGAGAGGGCCTGGTCATCCGGTTACTCCCGATCGCTGCAGCGCTTCAGGCGAGCAGTTGCCCGAGGCGATCGATCTCTTCCGTCGCGGTGGCGAAGCTGGCGACGAAACGGTAGATCGCCTCTTTGTCGCCGAGATGGCCGTCAAATCCCTGCGGCACGCCCCATTCGTAGAATTTGGCGCCGGCCGCCTGCAGCCTTTCGGCGGTAGCGTGGTCGAGGATGGCGAAAACCTCGTTGGCTTGCGGCAGCCATGCCAACCTGCCCGTCGGCGCGTCCTCAATCGTCTCGGCCAAATGCGCGGCCATGGCATTGGCATGGCCTGCCATCCGCAGCCAGAGGTCATCCGTGAGATAGGCTTCGAACTGGGCCGAGATGAAGCGGGCCTTGGAGAAGGTCTGGCCGGCGCGCTGGCGAAGCAGGCGCAGGTCCTTGCCGACTTCCGGATTGAAGATCACGACAGCGTCGGCCATCCAGCAGCCGTTCTTGGTGGCGCCGAAGGAGATGATGTCGACGCCGCTCTTCCAGGTCATCTCGGCCGGCGTGACACCGGTCGCGGCGATGGCGTTGGCGAAACGGGCACCGTCCATGTGGAGCGGCAGGCCGTGGCGACGGCTGACCTCGGCGATCGCCTTGACGTCGTCGACGGCGTAGACCGTGCCGACTTCGGTCGCCTGGGTGATGGTCACGGCCATCGGCTGGCCGCCGGGCGCAAGGTCCCGCGAATAGCGCTGGATGGCCTTGTCCAGCGCCTGCGGGTTAATGCGACCCAGAGGCCCGGGCACCGGCATCACGCGCGCGCCGCCCGTGTAGAAACCCATCGCGCCGAATTCATCGACATTCACGTGTGCTTCGGAATGGCAAAGCGCGATGCCGCCGATACGGTTCAACGCCGCCATCGACAACGCGTTCGCCGCCGTGCCGGTGGCGACGAAGAACACCTGAACGTCGCGCTCGAAGATCTCGTTGAAGCGGCGGTAGACGGCGCGGTCCAGGTCTCCGTCGCCATAGGCGGTGGCGACGCCGGCGGCGTGCCGCGAAAGGTTGGCAGAGATGTCGGGATGGACGCCCGCCCAGTTGTCGGATGCAAAGAACATCGAGAGGTCCGTAGCTGATTTGCAGAAGCCGGCGCGACTTGACCGTTTTGGTCTTGCAAGTGCAAGGGGCCAACTGCCGGGAAAGCGGTGATGCCAGCCGAAGCTGAGATCGGCGGACGACTGAACCTTGCGTTGCGCCTCCATCTCACGAAATTTTGTGTCGCATCCCGGCCAAGATTTTTGTGAATCGGTCTTGTGCGGGCGTCTGATTTCTGCCATAAAAAATTTAGGACAGTAGTGCTGTCTTATTTTGTCGCGCAAAACAGGCCGGACTGGCGTATCATATGGGCCATTCCGGCCGTTGCCGCGCGCGACGGGTAGACGGCTCGGCTCTGGCCTGTACGATACCGGATACGACCCAGGCGGCCAGCCGCATGGTTCGGCAAGGATTTCGCAAGACGTGCAGCAAGGATGAAGGGGAAGCAACGCGCTTCCCGAGGCAAACCAGCGCCCGAAGGGCTGGGAACGGAGGATAGAACGATGACGGAATTGACGCCATCTGCGATCAACGGCCAGGCCGCGCAGACGAAAGCGGCAACCGTCAAAAATACCTCCCTGACCAATGCCGGGCGCGCCTCCAACGGTTTCGCCGCCCAGGGCCTTTACGATCCGCGCAATGAGCACGACGCCTGCGGCGTCGGCTTCATCGTCAACATGAAGGGCGTGAAGTCGAACCAGATCGTCAAGGACGGTCTGGCGATGCTGGAGAACCTCACGCATCGCGGCGCCGTCGGCGCCGATCCGCTGGTCGGCGACGGCGCCGGCGTTCTGGTGCAGCTTCCCGACAGCTTCTTCCGCCAGGAGATGGCAGCCAAGGGCATCGACCTGCCGCCGGCGGGCCAATACGGCGTCGGACACTGGTTCATGCCGCAGGACGCGGCGCTGCGCGCCCATATCGAGGACATCATCACCGAATCGGCGCAGTCCGAGGGGCTGCCGCTGATCGGCTTTCGTGACGTTCCGGTCGACAATTCGTCTTTGTCGAAGGCTCCGGACATCGCGGCATCCGAGCCGTTCCACCGGCAGGTCTTCATCGGCCGCACGGCCGACATCCCCGACGACGAAGAATACGAGGCCAGGCTCTATCTGCTGCGCAAGGTCATATCCGGCCGCATCTATGCCGAGAACGACAACAAGGATATCGGCGCCTATTGCGTGTCGCTGTCGGCGCGCACCATCGTCTACAAGGGCATGTTCCTGGCCTACCAGGTCGGCGCCTACTACAGGGATCTCAGCGATCCGCGCTTCGAAACGGCGCTGATCCTGGTCCACCAGCGCTTCTCGACCAACACCTTCCCGTCGTGGAAGCTGGCGCACCCGTACCGCATGGTCGCGCACAACGGCGAGATCAACACCGTGCGCGGCAACAACAACTGGATGGCGGCGCGCCAGGCCTCGGTCGATTCCGAGCTGTTCGGCAACAACATCTCGAAGCTGTGGCCGATCTCCTATGAGGGCCAGTCGGATACGGCGTGCTTCGACAACGCGCTCGAATTCCTGTTCCAGGGCGGCTACAGCCTGAGCCACGCCATGATGATGCTGATCCCGGAAGCCTGGGCCGGCAACAAGCTCATGGATCAAGACCGCAAGGCCTTCTACGAATACCATGCGGCGCTGATGGAGCCGTGGGACGGCCCGGCGGCGGTCGTCTTCACCGACGGACGCCAGATCGGCGCCACGCTCGACCGCAACGGCCTGCGCCCGGCGCGCTATATCGTCACCGATGACGACCGGGTCATCATGGCCTCCGAGGCCGGCGTGCTACCGGTGCCGGAGGAGAAGATCGTCCAGAAGTGGCGGCTGCAGCCCGGCCGCATGCTGCTGATCGACCTGGAGAAGGGCCGCATCATCTCCGACGAGGAGATCAAGTCGGAGATCGCGACCAGGCACCCCTACAAGAATTGGCTCGCCAACACACAGCTCATCCTGGAAGATTTGAAGCCGGTCGAGCCGCGCGCTTTGCGCAAGGACGTCAGCCTGCTCGATCGGCAGCAGGCGTTCGGCTACAGCCAGGAAGACACCAAGCTGTTGATGTCGCCGATGGCCACCACCGGCCAGGAAGCGGTCGGCTCGATGGGCACCGACACGCCGATCTCGGCGATGTCGGACAAGTCGAAGCTGCTCTACACCTATTTCAAGCAGAACTTCGCACAGGTCACCAATCCGCCGATCGACCCGATCCGCGAGGAGCTGGTGATGAGCCTGGTGTCGTTCATCGGGCCGCGGCCGAACATCTTCGACCTGGTCGGCAATTCGCGCCGCAAGCGGCTCGAGGTGCGCCAGCCGATCCTGACCAATGGCGATCTGGAGAAGATCCGCTCCATCGGCCACACCGAGGATCGTTTCGACACCAAGACGATCGACATCACCTATGGCTCGAACGAAGGCGCTGCGGGCATGCAAGGCGCCATCGACCGGCTCTGCGAGCGCGCCGAGGCGGCGGTTGCCGGCGGATACAACATCATCATCCTGTCCGACCGCCAGCTCGGGCCGGACCGCATCGCCATCCCGGCGCTGCTGGCGACGGCCGCGGTGCACCACCATCTGATCCGCAAGGGCTTGCGCACCTCGGTTGGCCTGGTGGTCGAATCCGGCGAGCCACGCGAGGTGCATCATTTCTGCTGCCTCGCCGGCTACGGCGCGGAAGCAATCAACCCCTATCTCGCCTTCGACACGCTGCTCGACATGCACAAGCGCGGCGAGCTGCCGGAGGAGGTCGACGCCTACGAAGTGGTCTCGCGCTACATCAAGTCGATCGGCAAGGGTATCCTCAAGGTGATGTCCAAGATGGGCATCTCGACCTATCAGTCCTATTGCGGCGCGCAGATCTTCGACGCCATCGGCCTGAAGTCGGACTTCGTCGAGAAGTACTTCACCGGCACCGCGACGCTGATCGAGGGCGTCGGGCTGGACGAGATCGCGGCCGAGACGCTCAGCCGCCACACCGACGGCTTCGGCAACGATCCGGTGCTGCGCAACGGCCTCGAGGTCGGCGGCGAGTACATGTACCGCATGCGCGGCGAGGCGCATATGTGGTCGCCGGACGCGGTCGCCACGTTGCAGCACGCCGTGCGCCAGGGCTCGTGGGACACGTTCAAGGACTATTCGGCGCAGATCGACAGCGAGACGGCCCGCGCCCAGACCATTCGCGGCCTGTTCAAGATCAGGCTCGCCGAAGAGACCGGCCGCAACAAGGTCGCGCTCGACGAGGTCATGCCGGCGGCAGAGATCGTCAAGCGCTTCTCGACCGGCGCGATGTCGTTCGGCTCGATCTCCAGGGAAGCGCACACGACGCTGGCGCGCGCCATGAACGCCATCGGCGGCAAGTCGAACACCGGCGAGGGCGGCGAAGAGTCGGACCGCTATCTGCCGCTGCCCGGCGGCGGCAAGAATCCCGAGCGCTCGGCGATCAAGCAGGTCGCGTCAGGGCGGTTCGGCGTGACGGCGGAATATCTCGTCAACTCGGACGTCATGCAGATCAAGGTCGCGCAGGGCGCCAAGCCCGGCGAGGGCGGACAGCTGCCCGGACACAAGGTCGACGCGACCATCGCCAAGGTCAGGCATTCGACGCCCGGCGTCGGCCTGATCTCGCCGCCGCCGCATCACGACATCTATTCGATCGAGGATCTGGCGCAGCTCATCTACGACCTGAAGAACGTCAACCCGGCGGCCGACGTCTCGGTCAAGCTGGTGTCGGAGGTCGGCGTCGGCACGGTCGCGGCCGGCGTTGCCAAGGCGCGCGCCGACCACATCACCATCTCGGGCTATGACGGCGGCACCGGCGCTTCGCCGCTGACCTCGCTCAAGCATGCCGGCAGCCCGTGGGAAATGGGCCTCGCCGAGACGCATCAGACGCTGGTGCTCAACGGCCTGAGGTCGCGCGTGGCGCTGCAGGTCGACGGCGGCCTGCGCACCGGGCGCGACGTCATTATCGGCGCGCTCCTCGGCGCCGACGAGTTCGGCTTCTCGACCGCGCCGCTGATCGCGGCCGGCTGCATCATGATGCGCAAGTGCCACTTGAACACCTGCCCGGTCGGCGTGGCGACGCAGGACCCGGTGCTGCGCAAGCGCTTCAAGGGCACGCCCGAGCACGTCATCAACTTCTTCTTCTATGTGGCGGAAGAGGTGCGCGCGCTGCTCGCCAAAATGGGCTTCACCCATCTCGACCAGATCATCGGCGACACCGATCTTCTGGAGAAGCGCGACGTGATCCGGCACTGGAAGGCGCGCGGGCTCGATTTCGGCAAGATGTTCTTCAAGCCGGACGCGCCGCACGAGGCGGTGCACTGGACCGAGCGCCAGAAGCACCCGATCGACGACGTGCTCGACCGCAAGCTGATCGAGCTGGCCAAGCCGGCGCTGGAAGCCAAGCAGGCCGTGTCCATCGAGCTGCCGATCCGCAACGTCGATCGTTCGGCGGGCGCGATGCTGTCGGGCGAAGTGGCCAAGCGCTTCAAGCACAAGGGCCTGCGCGAGGACACGATCCAGGTGAAGCTTACCGGCACCGCCGGCCAGTCCTTCGGCGCCTTCCTGGCGCGGGGCGTCTCGTTCGAGCTGGTCGGCGCCGGCAACGACTATGTCGGCAAGGGCCTGTCGGGCGGCCGTATCGTCATCCGCCCGCCGGAAGAGGCCAAGATCGTCGCGGCTGACTCCATCATCGTCGGCAATACGGTGCTTTACGGCGCGACCGAGGGCGAAGCCTATTTCGCCGGCGTCGCCGGCGAGCGCTTCGCGGTGCGCAATTCGGGCGTCGCGGCAGTCGTCGAAGGCGTCGGCGACCATGGCTGCGAATACATGACCGGCGGCATCGTCGTCGTGCTCGGCAAAACGGGGCGCAACTTCGCTGCCGGCATGTCGGGCGGCGTCGCCTATGTGCTGGACGAGAAGGGCGATTTCGCCGAGCGCTGCAACATGGCGATGGTCGAGCTGGAGCCGGTCCCCGAGGAAGACGACCTCATGGAGAAGCTGCTGCATCACGGCGGCGATCTCGACCACAAGGGTCGCGTCGACGTCTCCGGCGACATGACCAGCCATGACGAGGAGCGGCTCTATCAGCTGATCTCGAACCACGTGCATTTCACGGGCTCGGTGCGCGGCCGCGAGATCCTCGACAACTGGACGGCGTTCCGGCCGAAATTCCGGAAAATCATGCCGGTCGAGTATCGCCGCGCGCTGATCGAGATGGAACGCATGCGCATGAGCGTGGCGGCCGAATAAGCATTGGAAGGGCCGGAGAGATGGATCTCCGGCTGCCATCCTCACCAACAATCCTGACCCCGGACTGCGGTTGCCATGGCGGCCTTATGGGGTTAACGGGTGCGCCGACAAGTGCGTGCCTTCGGACAGCAGGGACTGGACTATGGGCAAGGTAACAGGGTTTCTTGAGATCGACCGGCAGGTGCACAAGTACCAGCCGGCCTCCGACCGCATCCGGCATTTCCGCGAATTCACCTTGCCGATGTCGGACAAGGAGGTCGAGAAGCAGGCCGCGCGCTGCATGGATTGCGGCATTCCGTTCTGCCACGGGCCGACCGGCTGCCCGATCCACAACCAGATCCCCGACTGGAACGACCTCGTCTACAATGGCGACTGGGACAATGCGATCCGCAACCTGCATTCGACCAACAACTTCCCGGAATTCACCGGCCGCATCTGCCCGGCGCCGTGCGAGGAAGCTTGCACGCTGAACCTCGAGGACATTCCGGTCGCCATCAAGACCGTCGAGCAGGCGATCGCCGACAAGGCCTACGAGACCGGCCATATACGGCCCTATCCGCCGGAGAAGAAGACCGGCAAGCGCGTCGCCGTCATCGGTTCCGGCCCGGCCGGCATGGCGGCGGCCCAGCAGCTCGGCCGCGCCGGCCATGACGTGCATGTCTATGAGCGCGAGAGCCGTCCGGGCGGGCTGATGCGTTACGGCATCCCGGACTTCAAGATCGAGAAGCACTATATCGACCGCCGCATCGAGCAGATGCAGGGCGAGGGCGTGACCTTCCATTGCGGCGTCAATGTCGGCGTCGACAAGCCTGTGGCCGAACTGCTCGCCGAACATGACGCGGTGCTCTATTGCGGCGGCTCGGAAATGCCGCGCGCCGCCAACATCCCGGGCGACGACCTCGGCGGCGTGCATGACGCCATGCCCTATCTGGTGCAGCAGAACCGCCGTGTCGGTGGCGAGCCGATCCAGTCCGTGGCGTGGCCCTCGCATCCGATCATAGCCAGCGGCCAGCATGTCGTCGTCGTCGGTGGCGGCGACACCGCGTCCGACTGCGTCGGCACCGCCTTCCGCCAGGGCGCGGTGCGCGTCACCCAGCTCGACATCCGCCCGCAGCCGCCGGAGAAGGAAGACAAGCTCGCCGTCTGGCCCTACTGGGCGACCAAGATGCGCACCTCGTCCTCGCAGGCCGAGGGCGCCGAGCGCGAGTTCCAGGTGGCAACGCTTGAATTCATCGGCGAGGACGGCCAGCTGACCGGCGTCCGCTGCTGCGAGGTCGACGAGAAGCGCAAGCCGATCGCCGGCACCGAATTCGTCATCCGCGCCGATCTCGCCTTCATCGCCATCGGCTTTGCCGGGCCGGCCGCCACCGGCGTGGCGAGCGAGCTGGATGGGCAGATGAGGATCGTCACCGACAGCCGCCGCTCGAAGAATGTCGAGGCCAATGACCGCGACTACAAGACCAGCGTCGACAGGCTCTACGCGGCGGGCGACGTGCGCCGTGGCCAGTCGCTGGTAGTGTGGGCGATTCGCGAGGGCCGCCAGGCGGCGCGCTCGATCGACGAGGCGCTGATGGGATCGAGCGTGCTGCCTCGTTAAGGGTTGATAGCCGTCGTCGTATCCGGTGTCGCGGCTGACGTTGTGGGCTGGCTTTTCGGCGGCCAGGAGAAATCGTCGGCGCGGCCGGGCGAGGCGGCGGGCGCCTTGCCCTCGATGACGAGTTTCTCGCCAGGTAAATTCGGATTCGCCTTGGCGGGCGCCGCCGCGCCGAGAAGCTCGGAGCCGCCGTCCAGCGCCGGATCGCCGAGCAGCATCGGCACGGTGCGGTCGATCACGATCGGGGCGGCATTGGGCGCCGGCGCTTCGACCGGGGCGCCCGCCGGCGCGGAGACTGTCGTCACGCTTCCGGGCGCCGCCAGTCCGAGGATCTTGGCCAGCGGCTTTTCGGTGTAGAAGGCAAGCTTGCGCTTGCCGGCCTTGGAGACATTGATGCCGTCGTCCGAGCGCAGCCGCACCGCCTGGCCGTTGATGTCGGGGCCGGTGGTGACGAAAGCGCCGTTCTCGTCGACGAAACCGTCCCAGACATCGACGAACTCGCCGCCATGCTTTTCGGCGGCCGAGCGGTAGATGTCGTTGAAGGCCAGCATGTCGGAAGTCATCTTCGGCAACCGGAAGGCCGGCATGCCGACCCACAGGAACGGCACCTTGGCTTCCGCGATGGCCTTGCCGAGCGCATCGGTGCGGCGCTCATATTCCTTGGTCCAGTTCTCGGATCGCGGCTGTTCGCGCACGTCGCCGACCTTCATCTGCTGGCGGTCGTTGGAGCCGAGCATGACGACGACGACCGATGGTTTCTCGGTCTCGATCAGCGTTTTGATCTGTTCTGGCCAGTTGTAGAAATCATCGCGCACGAAGCCGGAAGAACCGTTGCTGCGCACCGCGATCCTGACGCCGGCGTTTTCGGCGAAGGCGGTGTCCAGGCCCTCGCCGAGACCGCTCGCCATGAAATCGCCGACCACCAGCACGGCGCGGGCATCCGGCGTCTTCTCGACGATCGGCGTCTGTGGCTCTGCCGGCAGGCGCGGCTTGGATTTCCTGGTCTTTGCCTTCGGCCTTGCCTTCTGGATGTCGAGCGGCGGCTCGAAGCGCTCGCTGCGGCGCGGGAACAGCAAGTCACGCAGCGACCAGCCGCGGCTCTGCTCCTCCTGCGCCATGGCGGGCGTGTGGAAGGCGCTGGCCGCAGCCACCGCCAGGACGGCGAGGGCCAGGATCAGGATCGGCGTGCGGCGAACGATCGCCAGTATGCGCCCAGCCGAAACCAATCACTTCCTCCGTCCCTGAGGCGTTCCTATTTCTTGCGGAGCCATTTGAGCACTTCCATGCTCGGATAGCCATCCTGGGTCAAGCCGGCCTTCGCCTGGAAGGCCATGATGGCGGCCTTCGATCCCTCGCCGATCTTGCCGTCGAACTTGCCGTCATAATAGCCGTGTTCGGAAAGCCGCTGCTGCAGTTCCTGCCGCTCCTCGAAGCTCAGCTTGGTGAAGGGCCGTTTCCAGTCCTGAACCAGGCCGCTGCCACCAGCGATCTCGTCGGCAAGAAGGCCGACGGCGAGCGCGTATTTGTCGGCGTTGTTGTAGGCCTTGATGACCGAGAAGTTCTTGATCATCAGGAAGGCCGGCCCGCCGCGGCCGTCGGGCACTTTCAGCGTCGCCTTGTCGGAGCCGTTCTTGAACGGCTTGCCGTTGGCCCTGACGACGCCAAGCGCCTGCCATTGCGCCAGCGTCTTCGAGCCGGCGGGAAGCTTGCCGGCCGGCAGGACGACCTCGTAGCCCCAGGTCTTGCCGGCCTGCCAACCGTTCTTCCTCAGCAGATTGGCGGCCGTCGCCAGCGCATCGGGGATCGAGTTCCAGATGTCGCGCTTGCCGTTGCCGTCCATGTCGATGGCATAATGCTGGTAGCTGGTCGGTATGAACTGGGTGTGGCCCATGGCGCCGGCCCACGAGCCGCTGAGATGGCTTTCGTCGATGTCGCCGCTCTGCAGGATCTTCAGCGCCGCGATCAGCTGGGTGCGGGCGAATTTCGAACGCCGCGGGTCGGCATAGCCAAGCGTCGCCAGCGAGCGGATGACATTGCGCATGATGTCGTTGCGCTTGAGGATCTCGCCATAGTTCGATTCCATCGACCAGATGGCGAGCAGGATGTTGCGGTCGACGCCGAACCGCGCCTCGATCCTGTCCAGCCACGGCTTCCATTTCCTGGCCATCTGCTGGCCGACGGCGACCGACTGGTCGTGCACGCGGTTGTCGAAATAGTCCCAGGCGGGTGCCGTGAACTCGGGCTGGGTGCGGGCCTTTTCCAGCACGACCGGATCGACATCGGTGATGTTCCTGAAGGCCTGGTCGTAGATCGCACCGGAGACGCCGCTCTGCACCGCCGTGGCGCGGAAGCTGGCAACCCATTGCCGGAATCCGGCATCGGCGAAAGCAGGTCCCGCGGGCATCAGCAGGGCAAGCGACAGGCTGGCCGCCGTCACGACGCTTGCAAGGCGCTTTGCGGTGCTGCGAACGGACATCTGTTCCTCCTTTTTCGTATCAGGAAGATCATTCATCGCCGAACCCGGTTAGTATTTAGTTTACCATAGGTGGGGGCGGGAACGAAAAGACGCGACGATGCTTTACGCACTGCAAGTTTTGTAAACTCGGCGTTCCTTACATCTCGATTCCGGCGCGAAAATGTCTCAGAACGGGATTGCGGAGCGCGTAATCAAGCGGATAATTGGCAGCATGAAGAGAGTTCGCAAAGCAGTCTTCCCGGTCGCTGGTCTCGGTACGCGGTTCCTTCCCGCCACCAAGGCAATTCCCAAGGAAATGCTGACCGTCGTCGACCGACCGGTCATCCAGTATGTGGTCGACGAGGCGCGCGACGCCGGCATCGAGCATTTCATCTTCGTCACCGGCCGCAACAAGGCGGTCATCGAAGACCATTTCGACGTCCAGTTCGAGCTCTACGACACGCTTGCCCAGCGCGGCAAGGACGACCAGCTCGCCCGCCTGCAGCGGCTGCAGCCGGCGCCGGGCCAGACCAGCTTCACCCGCCAGCAGGTGCCGATGGGGCTCGGCCATGCCGTCTGGTGCGCCCGCGAACTGGTCGGTGACGAGCCCTTCGCGCTGCTGTTGCCCGACATGATCATGCAGTCGGAAAAGAGCTGCATGAAGGACATGGTCGAGCTTTATGCCGAGACCGGCAACAACATCATCGCGGTGCAGGAATGCGATCCGGCCGAGGCGCATAAATACGGCATTGTCGGCCGCGGCGAGGATACCCATCATGGCTTCCGCATCACCGGCATGGTCGAGAAGCCGAAGGCAGGCACCGCGCCCTCGAACCTGTTCATCAACGGCCGCTATATCCTGCAGCCGGAGATCTTCGGCATCCTCGAAGGCCAGGAGCGCGGCGCCGGCAACGAGATCCAGCTCACCGACGCGATGCTGAAGCTGGAGAAGCAGCAGCCCTTCTACGGCTACCACTACCAGGGCCGCACCTTCGACTGCGGCTCTCCGGAAGGCTTTGTCGAGGCCAATGTCGCCTTCGCTTTGTGGCGCAGAGACATGAATGAGAGCATGGCCGGCGTCATCCGCACGCTGCTCGACGAGATGCAGCCGTCCGAGCGGCGCGGCGCGGCGCTCTAGAGGAATTCCAGGAAAAGTGCGAGCGGTTCTCCGTCCCGAACTGCGTCAAACAAAGGGATAGAGCGGTTCGCCGTTTCTTTGAAACGGTGAGACGCTCCAGGCGCCGGCCTCCTCAGCGCTGCACCTTCAGTCCCAGGAAGATGCTGTTGGCGACATAGTCGCGGCCGGCCAGGTTGCTGTTCAGCTTCTCGGTCCTGACCCTTGTGGTGAGACCGGCATAGCGGTTCAGCCACCATGTCAGGCCGGCCTCGGCGCTCAGGATCAGGTCATGGCCGTCGGAGCCGGTATAGTCGCGCCAGTCGAGGCCAAGCGCGGAATTCGCCGTCAGATTGGCGCGGACCTGGCGTTCGCCGGTAAGCCTGCCCGAGTAGAGCACATCGCCACTTTCCCCGGCCGTGGTGGTGCTCTCGATGGTGGTCCTGCCTGTGAGCCCGACGATGGTGCCGCGCTCGGGCGACCATTTGAGATCGGCGTTGACGTAGGGCCCCGCATTGGCCGGCAGGCGGTCGTCGTCGATCGCTTCGCGCAGCCAGCCGACGGAGAATTCGCCCGACAGTTTGTCGTCCATGTCGAGTTCGAGGCCGGCGCGCGCCCCGAGCCTGGTCGAGGAACGTTCGTACAAGTTGCTGTCGAGGCGCAGATCATAGACCCGTCGCCCTGCCTCCACCTCGACAAAAGGCGTTATGGCCGGCGAAACCTGATAGCCGGTGCGCAAGGTCGCGGAATAGAGCGTGGAGTCGCGGTCCTTCTGCGACAGTGTGGTGCCGTCCGAAAGATCGGCGTCGCCATAGAAGTCATGCGTGATCGCGCCGGTCAGCGCGTAGCGCATCTTGCCGACGTCCTTCTCGATGCCGAGGCTGCCGTCCACGGTCTGCCGCAGCGGCTGCGAAGTGACGCCGGCGATGGCGTCCGGCGAGGAGGCCGATTCCGGCACCGCTTCGTAGCCGAGCTTGGCGATGGCGCGCAGCTCGTTGTCGAGGTCGACGTTGAGCTGGCCTTCGATGCGGCCTTGCGCGTCGTTGATCTTCTGGCCGGAAACCGTGTTGCGGAAAATGCCGTAGCCGTCGATCGTGGCCGAGTTCTCGCGCCAGTCGGAGGTCGCGGAAAAACGCAGCGCCGTCTCCGACAGCACCGCCGACGTGCCGCCGCTGCTGGCATCGGCATTGGACGTCGCGGTGAAGCCCTGCTCCAGCGTCGGCCGAAAGACGAAGGTGCCGACCTTGATGCCGGTGGCGGCGAAGGGGTCGTCCTCGGGCTTGATCTTCTGGCCTTCGATCGAGGCGGTGCGCTCGGCGCCGGGGTCAAGCTTCTGCCTGTCGACGCTGTCGATGGTGACCGCGCGACGGTTGGCGCCGTCCTGGTCCTCTCCGGCGGTGCCAGTGTCTGCGGTGGTGGCCCCGGTCGCCGTTGGGTCGGTCTTGGTCTTCTTCTTGTCGGCGGCCTTTGTCTTTTTCTTCCCGGCGGTGTCGTTGTCCGCCTTCTTGTCCGCATCGTCGGCGCGCTGTTTGGCGGTCGAGGTCCGACGTGGCTTGGGCGGAGAAGGGTTGTCGACGAACGGATCGTCGGTAGCGGCAGGCTGGTCGAAGATGCTGTCGTTCGCGGCCGTTCCATCGGTCTCGTCAGGCACTGCGCCGGGGCTAGCCGGCGAATAGGGGTCGGCCGGAGCGTCGGCGGTCGCGGTCGCCGGCCCGTTCAGATCCTGAGCGCGAGCCCTGCTCATCTGCCTGACCTTGCGCTGCTGGTCCGACAGGATCGCCGATTCCGAAACCTCGCCGCGCAACTCGGTTTCTTGGGCATGGAGCGGCATCGGCCGCAGCAAAGCGAGGACGCTCGCCGCCAGCAGCAGCGTGCTGACGGCCTTGCCCGTTCGACCTCTTTTCGTTTCAGGCTGGGCCCCGGTCATCGTCACCACTGCTTGCGCGGCGCAGGCGCGCCATACTTACCGAACCGTAAATGGGGATGGTTAACGGAGGGTTGAGGCGGGCGGTTCTCTCGCGCATTCGGTGTCCCGCATGTCGAAGCCAAAATGGTGCTTCAGCCGAGGGCCGCCATCGACCGCAGGTGGCATTTCTGTTGGACAGGCGGGCGGCAAAGCGCTAAGCGCATCAGCCATGCATGCAGGGTCCCCAGAAAAGAAGCGCCCGGACAGGCAGGCTTCGATCGATTCGGCGCTGAGAACCGTGGCGACGGAGCAGGCCGGCATGGTTGCATTTGCCGCCGCGCTCGAGAACGGGCTGGCCGAGCCATTCGCGCGCGCCGTCGAGCTGATTTCGGGCATCGAGGGCCGCGTCATCGTCACCGGCGTTGGCAAGAGCGGCCATATTGGCTCCAAGATCGCCGCAACGCTGGCCTCGACCGGTACGCCCGCCTTCTTCGTCCATCCGGCGGAAGCCAATCACGGCGATCTCGGCATGATCGCCAAAGACGATGCCATCATCGCCATGTCATGGTCTGGCGAAAGCAAGGAGCTGATGGGCATCGTCGCCTATTCCAAGCGTTTCTCGATCCCGCTGATCGCCATCACGTCCGGCGAGACCTCGGCACTGGCGCGCGCCGCCGACGTGGTGCTGCTGCTGCCGCCCGCGCCGGAGGCCTGTCCGCACGGCCTGGCACCGACGACATCGGCGCTGCTGCAACTGGTCATGGGCGACGCGCTGGCCATTGCGTTGCTCGAGGCGCGGGGCTTCACGCCCGACCATTTCCGCACCTTCCATCCAGGCGGACAGCTCGGCGCCAATCTCACGCAACTGCGCGAGATCATGCATGTCGGCGAGCGTCTGCCGCTGGTGCCGTCGGGCACCGGCATGCGCGAGGCGATCATCGAACTCTCGCGCAAGGGCTTCGGCTGCGTGGCGATCAGCGGCGCCGATGGGGCGCTGATCGGCATCATCACCGACGGCGATATCCGCCGCCATATCGCCAACGACCTTCTGGCGATGAGCGTCGATCAGGTGATGACCAGGAAACCAAAGACGGCGACGCCGGACACGCTGGTGGCGACGGCGCTGCAGACCATCAACACCTCCGCCATCACCAGCCTGATGGTGGTCGAGGACGGACGTCCTGTGGGGCTCGTCCACCTGCATGATCTGCTGCGGATCGGGGCGGCCTGAAAAAGGCGCGTCACGCTCGGGAAGCCCTACGCGACACGCCCTGATTTTCTGTTTCGAAAGCGCTGCGCGCTTTCGGGCGATCAGACAGCTTCGACAGTCAGTTCCAGGTCGGTATCGGCCGAACTGACGACGCGCACTTGCGTGCCGGCCGGCAGGTCGGGACCCGACACGCGCCACAGCGTGTCGCCGAGCTTGATGCGGCCGCGGCCGTCCTTGATCGGTTCGGCAAGGGTGGCCATCTTGCCGACCTGCTGCGCGCCGCGCCGGTTGAGCAGCGGCTGGTCGGTCGCGTCATGACGGCCGCCAACCAGCTTCTTGCCGGCGAAGGCCGAGACCAGCGACAGTGCCAGGAAGGCAAGGACCTGAACTTCCCAGGTCCAGAAGCTTGCGTCCCAGATGAGCAGCGAAATCAGGCCGATCACCAATGCGGCGATGCCGATCCACAGCATGAAGATGCCGGGTGCTATGACCTCCATCACCAGGAGGACGAGGCCCAGTACCATCCAGTTCCACGGACCAAGTTCGGAAATGATGCGGTCGAACATGGGAGCAGCCTCCTATGATCTCAGTTGTCGCCGGACTTGACGACCGGCGGGCGCGAACCCTGCCGCGTCGCGGCAGCCGGTCCGCCATCTTTGAAGACTTCCTTGGCGATCTCGCCAATGCCGCCCAGCGTGCCGATCAGCGACGAAGCCTCAAGCGGCATCAGCACGATCTTGCTGTTGGTGGCCGAACCAATCCTGGTCAGCGCTTCGGTGTATTTCTGAGCGATGAAGTAGTTGAGCGCCTGGACGTCGCCCTTGGAGATCGCCTCCGAAACCACTTGCGTCGCCTTGGCTTCGGCCTCGGCCGAGCGCTCGCGCGCCTCGGCGTCGCGGAAGGCGGCTTCCCTGCGGCCTTCGGCCTCGAGGATCTGCGATTGCTTCAGGCCTTCGGCGGCGAGGATCTGGGCGCGCTTGTTGCGCTCGGCCGTCATCTGCCGGCCCATCGATTCGATCAGGTTGGCCGGTGGATTGATGTCCTTGATCTCGACACGGGTGATCTTGATGCCCCAGGGGTGCGCGGCCTCGTCGACGACGCGCAGCAGGCGTTCGTTGATGGCATCGCGGTTGGACAGCAATTCGTCGAGGTCCATCGAACCCATGACAGTACGGATGTTGGTCATCGTCAGGTTGAGAATTGCGTTCTGCAGGCCGGAGACCTGGTAGGCCGCTTGCGCCGCATTGAGGATCTGGAAGAAGGCGATGCCGTCGACACCCACAATGGCGTTGTCGCGGGTGATGATTTCCTGGCTCGGAACGTCGAGCACCTGCTCCATCATGTTCATCTTGGCGCCGATGCGGTCGACGAACGGCACGATGAGGTTGAGGCCTGGGCTCAGTGTTTTGGTGTAACGGCCAAAGCGTTCCACCGTATAATTATAACCTTGCGGGATTGTCCTGATGCCTTTGATAAGAAGCACCAACACCAGAAAGGCAAGTGCACCAATCGCAATACCGAAACCACTGAAGTCCATTTGAATCTCCCTCAGATGCCGGCCATGGCGTTGAGACCATGCAGCCGACTTCACCAAACACTTAGGTGTGTTTCAATAGTGTTACAATCAGGTGATCGCTCATTATTAGTGGATGGAAGAGCGCGACAGGGGCGATCGATCGCCTCAACGCAGTGGGCTCACACCCAGCCCGACAGCTCGCGCCGCGCCAGCGCCTCGATCACCGCCATGCCTTCGGCGCTGTCGTTGAGGCAAGGGATATGGGCGAAGTTCTCGCCTCCGGCATGATGGAAGGTCTCGGCCGCCTCGCGGCCGATCTCGTCCAGCGTCTCGATGCAGTCGACGGAAAAGCCGGGATTGACGATGGCGATCGATTTGACGCCGTCCTTGGCGAGCTTCTCGACCGTCACGTCGGTGTAGGGCTGCAGCCACTCCTGCGCGCCGAAGCGCGACTGGAAGGTGGTGATCAGCTTCTTCTCGTCCCAGCCGAGCTTCTGGCGCAGCAGCCTCGTCGTCTCCAGGCAATGGGCCTGATAAGGGTCGCCCTTGTCGGAATAGGGTTTTGGGATGCCGTGGTAGGAAGTGATGACCACCTCCGGCGCGAAGTCGAGGCTGGCCAGATGGCGTTCCATCGAGCGGGCAAGCGCCTCGATGTAGACAGGCTCGTCATAGTAGGGCGGCACGCTGCGGATCGCCGGCGCGCGCCTGATCTTCATCAGCGCGCGAAACAGCTGGTCGTTGGCGGTCGCCGTGGTCGTCGCCGAATATTGCGGATAGAGCGGAAAGGAAAGAATGCGGTCGCAGCCCTGCTCGACCAGTTTTTGGGCCACGCTCGCGGTCGATGGATTGCCGTAGCGCATCGCCCAGTCGACGACGACATCGGGCAGGTCACCAAACGCTTGGGTAAGCTTCTCGGCCTGGGCGCGGGTAAAGGTGCGCAGCGGCGACTCGTTCTTCTCCCGGTTCCAGATCCTGGCGTAGTTGGCGCCCGACTTCTTCGGACGGGTGGTCAGGACGAGCCCGTAGAGGATCGGGTACCAGATCGCCTTGTTGAGCTCGATGACGCGCGGATCGGAGAGGAACTCCCTGAGATAGCGCCACATCGGCTTGAAGTCGGTGCCGTCGGGCGTGCCGAGATTGATCAGCATCACGCCGACCTTGCCCGCCTTGGCCGGCGCGGGACCAGCCAGCAGCGCGCCTGCGGCCTGCGCGGCTTTGGGATCGATCGGGCTGGTCAACGTCATCAAGGGGTCTCCGGGCATCGCGAAACCAGCGATGGCGGGGCGAAATTAGCGATACGCCGTCGGTTTTCAATGCCGCGTCTGGCCGCACCTTAATACGCGTGCCGGAAAGCAGAAACCCGCCCGGTTGCCCGGACGGGTTCGTCGATTTGCCGCGGCAGGAGTTATTTGGCGGCGGGCGGGATGGCCAGCGTCCCGCCGATCGGCAGCCGGTGCGCCTCGAAACCCTTGTTGGCGCCGGAGATCAGCTTCCACTTGGTGCCATCGCCATAGGCCTTCTTGGCCAGATCCCAGAAGGTGTCGCCGGCGACGATGACGTGGCTGGCCTCGGCTGGCGCTGCCTCGGCCGGCTTTGCCGGTTCCGCTGCCTGTGCCGGCGCAGCTTCGGCGGGCTTGGCCGGTTCGGCCGCGGGAGCAGGGGCCGGCGCCGCCGCAGGAGCCGCCTCAGCCGGCTTGGCCGGTTCTGCTGGAGCTGGCGTTGCCGGTGCAGCCTCGGCCGGCTTCGCCGGTTCGGCGGCGGGCGCCGCCGCGACGGTCGCCGCGATCTCGGTAATGCGGCCGTCGAGCTTGGGTGTATACGGCCGGTGCGCGCCGAGATAGTCGGCGACCACCTGCTCCAGGCCCGGGCCGTAATCATAGGCGTTCTTGGCCTTCTCGGCGAAGACCTTGTAGCCGTCGCCGCCTTGGCGGACATAGTTGTTGGTGGCGACCATATAGTCCTTGTCGGGATTGATCGGCGCCCAGGCGCCGCCTTCCATCACCTCGACCGACTTGACGCGTCCGGCGTTGGGCGCGACCGATTTGTCGAAGGAATATTTCAGACCGGCGACCTGCGGGAAGCGCCCGGCGCCGTCCTCGATCTGGCTGAGGCCGCTTTCCAGCCCGGCGACGAGGTCCTTGCCCGAGATCTGGAAGGTCGCCAGCGTGTTCTGGAAGGGCAGCACGGTCAACACCTCGCCCATGGTGACGGTGCCCTGGTCGATCGAGGCGCGCAGGCCGCCGCCATTCGAGATCACGATCTCGACGCCCTGGCCCTTGACGCGGTCGAGAATGGCGTCGGAGACGAGGTTGCCCATCTCGCATTCGCGGGCGCGGCAGTTGTCGCGGCTGCCGTCGATCGGCTTGGTGGTCTCGGCCACTTCCTTGTTCTTCAATTCCTCGATCGGCGCGCCGAGCTCCTTGATGCGGGCGAGCACGGCCGGATCGGGCGTGATCGACTTGTCGAGAAAGATCGGGTCGCCGCTCGCTTCCTTGACGACGCCGTTGTCGTCGAACACGACCTTGAACTCGCCGAGATATTTGGAATAGGAGGCCGCCTGCACCACCGGCACCTTGGAGCCGTCGGGGTTGTCGACCATCGTCGGGTAGGGGCCGGCCGCCTTCGGATCGGTGTTGGACAGAAGCGTGTGGCTGTGGCCGCCGACCACGACATCGATGCCCGGGATCTTGGCGATGACATCGCGCTCGCGGTTGTAGCCGATATGGGTGACGGCGATGATCTTGTTGACGCCTTGCGCCTTCAGTTTCTCGACCTCGGCCGTGATCGACTTGACGTCGTCCTCGATGGCGATGTTCGGGCCGGGCGAGGCGAGTTCCGGCGTGTCGTTGGTCACCGCGCCGACAATGCCGATCTTCTGGCCGCCGACCTCAAGCACGATCGATGGCTTGATCTTGCCGGCGGCGCCGGACTTGTCGTTGGCCACGACATTGGCGCTGACGACCGGGAACTTCGCCTTGTCGAGGTAGGGCACAAGTGCTGTCTCGCCGTCGTCGAATTCATGGTTGCCGAGCGTCACCGCATCCGGCTTGATCTGGTTGAGGAATTCCTCCTCCGCGGCACCCTTGTAGGTGATGTAGAACAGCGAGCCCTGGAAGCTGTCGCCCGCATTGAGCAGCAGCACGTTCTGACCCTCGAGCTTCTTGCGCTCCTGAGCGATCGCGGTGACCAGCCGGCCGGCACCGCCGATGCATTCGCCCTTTGTCTCCTCCTCGGCGGAGCACGTCGACTCGTATTTGTTGTTGCCTTCGATGCGGCTGTGCCAATCGTTGAAATGCAGGATGTTCAATGTGTAGTCGGCAAAAGATGCTCCGGCCGACAGGCCAAGCGCTGACGCGGACAGGGCTGCAATAGCGGCAAATTTCTTCATCTTCCTCTCCCGGATGAACCTCATCAGAGGTGTCTAGCGCCATCGCTTGACTGCAGCACGACAGCCAGCTTCGAGGCATGTTCACATCGCGTTTCGGTCGATGCAAGGGGAAATCAGGGCGAGGTTGCCGGCACAAAAAAGACGGCGGCTCGCGCCGCCGTCCGCTATCAGGATCGATGTCTTGCCGGCTTAGACGCGACGCGTGAGCACGAAGTTCTGCCCGCTGGCGCTGGTGCAGTTGAGCTGGCTGGTGGAGATCATCAGGCAGTTGAAGCTGACCGGCGTCTGGCGGATCAGCGAGGTGCCGTGGATCTCGACCGAGGTCGCGCCCGTCATGGTGTAGCTGCCTTCGGCGAGCTTCTGGCCGGTATCGGTGGCGACGGTGGTGAAGGCGCCGGCGGTGAAGCTCGACAGACCGGTGCCCTTGGCGTCGATCCAGGAGCCTTCGACGCCTTTCGGTCCGGCCGACATCGGCGGCTCGGAAGGGCCGACGGTGGAGCAGGCGGAAGCGGCCAGCAGGCTTGCCGCCGCGCCCGCCGAAAGCAATTTGCGTGCAATGGTCATGATCAAAATCCTCTCCTCTCGCGTCGGCCCGAAGTCGGTTCGAAGCACGGCGCGGACATTCATAGTGCTAGAGCGTACTCTCCAAACGGACGCACGTCGCTCAGGCCGCGCCCCTTCAATCGCCCGATTTCCGGGCGATTGCAAGGCAATCGGATAGGCTGACGGCGCCGCTATCGCACCAGGATGTTGCGGAATTGCCACGGGTCGTTCTTGTCGAGATCCTCGGGGAAAAGACCCGGACGGTGATCGAGCGGCGTCCAGTCGGTGTAGTAGCCCTTGACCGGTCCGAGATAGGGCGATTGCACTTCAAGACAGCGCCTGTAGTCCATCTCGTCCGCCTCGACGATGCCGGCTTCGGGGTTTTCCAGCGCCCAGACCATGCCGGCCAACACCGCCGAGGTGACCTGCAGGCCGGTGGCGTTCTGGTAGGGGGCGAGCTTGCGGGCCTCGCCGAGCGACAGCTGCGAGCCATACCAATAGGCATTCCTGTCATGGCCGTAGAGCAGCACGCCGAGCTCGTCGATGCCGTCGACCAGCTCGTTCTCGTCAAGCACGTGATGGACAGGCTGCGCCTTGCCGGCAGCGCCGAACATCTCATGCAGCGACAGCACCGCGTCGTTGCAAGGGTGATAGGCATAGTGACAGGTCGGGCGATAGTGGACCTTGCCCTTCTTGCCGCGCAAGGTGAAGAAGTCGGAGATCGAGATCGCCTCGTTGTGCGTCACCAGGAAGCCGTATTGCGCGCCGGGCGTCGGGCACCACGAGCGCACGCGCGTATTGGCGCCGGGCTGCTCCAGATAGATCGCCGCCTGCGAGCCGTGCTTGTGCTTTTTGGCGTTCTTCGGCATCCAGGTCTCATGCGTGCCCCAGCCGAGCTCGGCCGGTTGCAGACCCTCCGAGACGAAGCCTTCGACCGACCAGGTGTTCCAGAAGACGTCCATCGGCTTCGGCTTCTTGGTACGCTGGGTGTCGCGCTCGGCGATGTGGATGCCCTTGACGCCGGCCTTCTTCATCAGCTTCGCCCAGCCTTCGTGATCATTCTGCGCCGGCTCGGCGAACTCCAGGCCGAGATCGGTGGCGAGGTTGACCAGCGCCTGCTTGACGAACCACGAGACCATGCCCGGATTGGCGCCGCAGCAGGAGATCGCCGTGGTGCCGCCGGGGTTGCTGGCGATTTCCTCGCGCACGCTCTCGCGCAGCGCGTAGTTGGTGCGCGCGGCATTGTCGGCCTTGTCGTCGAAATAGAAGCCGAGCCAGGGCTCGACCACCGTGTCGACATAGAGCACGCCGAGCTTGCGGCAGAGCTTCATCAGTTCGAGCGAGGAGGTGTCGACCGACAGGTTGACGCAGAAACCCTGGCCGCCGCCATTGGTCAGAAGCGGCGTCAGCAGCTTCTTGTAGTTCTTCTTGGTCACCGCATCCTGCACGAAGGTGATGCCGCGCTCGTCGAGGAGCTTGCGGTCGGTGTCGCGCGGGTCGATGACCGTCATGCGCGACTTGTCGAACTTGAAATGACGTTCGATCAGCGGCAGCGTTCCCCGTCCGATCGAGCCGAAGCCGATCATCACGACGGGACCGGTGATTTCACCGTAAACGGGCCAGTTTTCATTCGCCATTTTTTCAGACACTCCTTCAAACATAGGGAAAAGCAGGGCAATTGCGCCGGACGGTCAAGCGCTACACCACAGATCATTGTCACAAACCAGCGAAAAGCGCCAACCACCGGCCAGGCCAGCCCGGCGGCGTGGTCAAGCCGCCCTGGCCATATCGGCGAGGAAGGCGACCAGGCGGTTGCGGTCGGATGTCAGGCCCTTGTAGTCGAGCTGTGCCTCGTCGAGCGCCTCAAGCTGCGCGGCGAAGGATGCCGCGAGCGTTGCCCTGTCGGGATGGCGGGCCAGCACCTTGAGCGGGTCGAGATGGATGCGGATGGTGAACAGGATGTCGCGCGAGGCCGGCAGCTTGCGCAGCGTCTGGCGCTCGACGCGGATGAAGGCGTGGGCGTCGACGTCGCCATCATGGAAGCGCGAGGGCCGATTGGTGGCGCGGTCGATGCGCTGCAGGTTGGAAAGCGGATGATAGAGCGCGTCGCCGGCCTGGATCGACCAGTTGTAGCGCTCGACCGCCTGGCCCTGGAGACCGTCGAACATGCGGTTGATCAAGTCGGCCGGACGCGTTCCTGGTCCGAAGCCGGGCACCGGCGCATGGATCTGCTGTAGCGGCTTGCCGAATTTTTCGGTGAGCGACCAGGATGAGGGAAAGCAGAGCGAGCCGGCGGCCAGCCGCCAGCCGCTTTCGTCCCGGCGCATCAGGATCAGATCCTCCTGGACGAGCAGGGATGCCTTGACGAGCGGCGCCTCGCGCAAGGCCGCGGTCGGACCGCCGCCGCTCTCGGCGCCGATGACCTCGACGTCGGCGCTCATGCCGCGGTGGGTGCCGGGGTGCTTCGCCGCGAGATAGGCGACGACGAGGTCGAGCACCTCTTGCTGCGCCTCGCGCGTGCCGCCTTCCTCGACAAAGACCTTCTCGGGGATTTCCGCGTAGAGCCGGCGCTTCTCGGCGAGGTGAGCAGGCAAGTTCTCGTCGACATCGAGCCATTGGTCGAGGCCGAGCGGCTTGAGCCCGATGGTGAAGGGCTTTGACGAGCCGTCATAGGGCGTATGGGCGGGCCTGCTCATACTTCCTTGAACGCGTCCAGCTGGGCGACGGTCATTTTCGCCGTGAATTCGGTGACATCGTAGTCGGCAGCGCCTGCCCTGGCGAAAGGATCGTCCGCCAGCCTGGCATCGAGCACGTCACGCGGACCACGCGCGATGATGATGCCGCCGGTCCTTGGCCGCTTCGGCCCGGAGGCGACGAAGATGCCTTCGGCGTAGCAGGCTTTCAGCCATTCGACATGCGCGGGCCCCAGCCGGTCAATCTCGGTCAGCGGCACCTTGTAGTTCAGCGAAACGACGAACATTGCATTCTCCCAGCCTGCGTCAGGACAGTTTTGCGGGGATCAGGCCGCGCAGCGAATTGCCGACGTAGACCGCACGGGCGGCCTTCAGATCTTCAAGGGTGTAGATCGCTTCGACGGCGCGGCCTTCATCCAGAACCTCGCCGCGCAATACGCCAGGCAAGAGGCCGCAGTCGAGCCGAGGCGTTGCCAGCACGCCGTCGCCGAAATCGGCGAAGAGATTGGTGATCGTGCCCTCGCAGAGCTCGCCGCGCTCGTTGGCGAGCAGCACCTCGTCGGCGCGGCTGGCGAGATATTCGGCGCGCGCGTGCTGGTAGGCATCGCGGCGGCTGGTCTTGTGGCGAAGCAGCGTATCGCCGGAATCGAGGCGGACGCGCGCCAATTGCAGCCGCCAGACCTTGTCGGCGGCGAGCGGCTCAAAGGGCTGCGCGGCGGCCGTCACCTCGCCGTTGCGCGCAAGCGAAAGGCGGATGCGCAAGGCGACCGTTTGCCGGCCAACCGTGTCCATCAGCACTTCGCCGACCCGCTGCGGATCGCAGGCGAAGCCGAGTTCCGCCGCAGATGCGTAGAGCCGCGCGAGGTGACGCTCGAAGCGCAGGAAGCCGGAGCCCGGCTCCCAGCGCATGGTCTCGATCAGCTCGAAATCGGCACGGTTCCCGTCGCGAAGCGCGCTTTCAAGAGACACTCCCGGTACTCCTCCTCGGCGGTGGAATCGAAGACGACGCCGCCGCCGACATTGTAGACGGCCTCGCCGCTGGAAAAGAGCGAGATGGTGCGGATCGCCACGGAAAAACGCATCGTGCCGCCGGGCGCGATCCAGCCGATGGCGCCGCAATAGACGTCGCGCGGCACGGCTTCGAGATCGTGCAGGATCTCCATGGCGCGGATCTTCGGCGCGCCGGTGATCGAGCCGCAGGGAAACAGCGCCGCAAGAACCTGCCGGATGCCGACATCAGGCAGCAGTCTCGCCCGCACGCGGCTGACCATCTGGTGCACGGTCGGATAGGTCTCGATGCGGAACAGCTCCGGCACCTCGAGCGTGCCGACCTCGCTGATCAGCGAGATGTCGTTGCGCAAGAGGTCGACGATCATGCGGTTCTCGGCCTGGTTCTTCTCGTCCTTGCGCAGGAACGATTTCAGACGCGCGTCCTCGGCCCTGGTCGCGCCGCGCGGCGCCGTGCCCTTCATCGGATGCGTCTCGATCATGCCTTCGGCGTCGATCTCGAAGAACAGCTCCGGCGAGCGCGACAGCACGATCGGATCGCCGAGCGTAATCAGCGCGCCGTATTTCACCGGCTGGCGCTCGGTCAGCGCGTCGAAGGCGGCGAGCGGATCGCCGGACCATTGCGCCCGCACCGGAAAGGTCAGATTGCCCTGGTAGCAGTCGCCCTTGCGGATGTGGCCGTGCAGGCGCGCGAAGCGCTTCGCATAGTCTTGCGCCGACCAGGCGGCACGAGCGTCGAAGATCGGGCCGTTGGTCGCGGGACCGGCACGGCGCGGCACCGCCTGTTCGGCAGGAGCGTCGAAGACGCCGAGGCAGACCAGCGGCGCGCGCCGGCCCTCGGGCAGCAATGGCACCAGCTTCGGCTCGAGCAGATATCCCGCTTCATACGAGAAGTAGCCGGCCAGCCATTTGCCGGCATCGGAGGCCGCCTGCGCGGCTTCAAGCGCCGCGGGGAAATCGTCCGCGTCGTGCGCGACGATGATCTCGGCCGGCCGGTCGAAGACCAGCTGGCGGCCGCTCTCGTCGTTGCGGAAAATGGCGGAGGGCAGGGGCATGGCTCGAGTGTTCGGTCGGTGGTGCAGCGATCGCTCTATATGGGGGGGCGGCGGCGCGCAATCGAGGGAGCGGCGTCGAGAGCCGCAAAGGCGGCTGGACCAAAGGAAAGCGGCGGTGTCCATGCGCACCGCCGCTTGTCATGCGCCGGAAGCGCAAGCCGATCAGGTGTTGCTTGCGGTTCCCGCGGTCGGGAAGCGGCGGGCGAATTCCGTTTCGTCGCCGGCGGCGAGCAGCTTCGCCTGCTCGATCCATTGCTCGCGCGCGATACGTCCGTCGAAATTCAGCACCTCCTCGATGCGCTTGACGTCGTCGGCCGTCCAAGCGGCGATCTGGGCGTAACTTGTAACCCCAAGGCCCTTGAGCAGCTTTTCATTGACCGGGCCGATACCGATCAGCCGGCGCAAATTGTCGGCCGTCCCTATCGCCGGCTCGTCTGCTGCCGGCGCTGACTGGGCCGGTGCAGGCGCGGCTGTCTTTGCCACCGCGTTGGGGGCCGCGGCCTTGGGCGCGGCGGCCGTCTTTGATGCCGCAGGCTTTGCGGCGGCAGGCTTGGTTGCCGCCGGCTTTGCAGCGGCAGATTTGGCAGCGGCCGGCTTGGCGGCTGCGGGCTTGGCCGAAGCAGGCTTGGCGGCAGCAGGCTTGGCGGCAGCAGGCTTGGCGGCAGCAGGCTTGGCCGCTGCTGGCGTCGAGATCAGCGCCGCGGGTGCTGGGGCGGAGGCCTTCGCCGCGCCGGATCCAACCGGCGCTTCGCGCAGCCGGCGCTCGAGATCGGCGCGGGCACGGCCGCAAGCATCGAGCTCACCGGTCAGCCTGTCGGCATCGGCACGCACCTTGTCGCGCTCGCTGCGCGTGCGCTCCAGATCACCGCGCAGGCCGTCGAGCTCGCCGCCCAGGCGGCCCCAGATGAACCAGCCGGCCACCACACCCACGATGAACGCCAGGAGCATGTAGAAAAAAGTGCTCATTCTCTCTCTCCAGTCCGATCCGTCTGCCGTGGCCTGGAGTGACGACCTTGGCGCAAGACCGTTCGATGGTTCCGCTGGGCGGAACAGCCGGCTTCAATCGAGCTGTCGGCGATCGGCTCTTCGCCATGGCCAACGGCCGCATCGCATTCGCCGAAGGTCGCCACCGGCCGAGATTGTCCCTTGCCTGAGCTCCGGCTGAGCTTGAGGCCGGACGCTACCATACGGCTTGTGGAAAGCTAACGGAAAAAATTCCCGGAGAGTCATTCAAGAACAAATATTTATGCCAAGAACAGGCCACTCCCAACATGCGTTCCGTCTAAACTATTCTGGCGACGCTCAGGGGCAGGGCCACCCTTCACTTGTCCAGCGCTTCCAGTTCGTCGATCAGGCCGCCGATCACGCCGAGCCCGATCTGCCAGAAGGCGGGGTTGGTGGCGTCGAGACCGAAGGGCGCCAGCAGCTCGGAATGATGCTTGGTGCCGCCGGCGCGCAGCATCTCGAAATACTTCTCCTGAAAACCGCGCTCGGCATTCTGGTAGACCGCGTAGAGCGAGTTCACCAGGCAATCGCCGAAGGCATAGGCGTAGACATAGAAGGGTGAATGGATGAAGTGCGGGATATAGGTCCAGAACACTTCGTAGCCGTCGCGCAGCTTGATCGCCGGGCCGAGGCTCTCGGCCTGCACCTCCAGCCAGAACTGGCCGAGCCGGTCGGAGGTCAGCTCGCCGTTCTTGCGCTCGGCATGCACCTTGCGCTCGAATTCGTAGAAAGCGATCTGGCGCACCACGGTGTTGATCATGTCCTCGACCTTCTGGGCGAGCATGGCCTTGCGCTCGCGCCGGTCGGTGGTCTGGTCGAGCAACGAGCGGAAGGTCAGCATCTCGCCGAAGACGGAGGCGGTTTCGGCCAGCGTCAGCGGCGTCGAGGCCATCAGCGCGCCCTGGCCGCCCGCCAGCACCTGATGCACGCCATGGCCGAGCTCATGCGCGAGCGTCATCACGTCGCGCGGCTTGCCCATGTAGTTGAGCAGCACATAGGGATGCGCCGACGGCACGGTCGGATGGGCGAAGGCGCCGGGCGACTTGCCGGGCCGCACCGGCGCGTCGATCCAGTTGCGGTCGAAGAAGGTGCGGGCGATTTCGGCCATGTCGGGCGAGAAGCGCTGATAGGCCGACAGCACCGTGTCCCGGGCATCGTCCCAGCGGATGACCGCCTGCGGGGTCTCGGGCAAGGGCGCGTTACGATCCCAGTGGTTCATCACTTGCATGCCGAGCCAGCGCGCCTTCATCGCATAGTAGCGATGCGACAGGCGCGGATAGGCCTCGCGCACGGCGGCGGCCAGGGCGTCGACCACACTGCGCTCGACGCGATTGGCGAGGTGGCGTGAATCGGCGATGTCCTCGAAGCCGCGCCAGCGGTCGGAAATCTCCTTGTCCTTGGCCAGCGTGTTGGTGATCAGCGTGAAGGTGCGCAGATTCTTGCGGAAGGTCGCGGCCAGCGCCTCTGACGCCTGGCGGCGCACTTCGCCGTCGGCGTCCTGCAAGCGGTTCAGCGCCGGTTCCAGCGCCAGCTCCTCGCCGCCGACGTCGAAGCGCAGATCGGTCATCGTCTCGTCGAACAGCCGGTTCCAGGCGCCGCGTCCGGTGATCGACTTTTCATGGAAAAGCTGCTCGACTCGATCCTCGAGCTGGTAGGGCTTGTCCTTCCTGAGGTCGAGCACCCAAGGCCGATAGTGGGCAAAGCCCGCGTCGGCGGCGAGCGCGCCCTCGATCACCGCGTCGTCGATCAGATTGAGTTCGAGTGCAAAAAACAGAAGATGCGCGCTGGCGTCCGTCATCTTCTCCTGGATATCGCCATAGAGCTTGGCGCGCTGCGGGTCGGCGGTGTTGCCGGCATAGACCAGCCCGGCATAGGAGACGATGCGTCCGATCAGCTCCTCCAGCGCCTCATAGGCGCGCAACGCTTCGCCCAGGCGGCCGGCGGCGCCGCGCTCGGCCTCGGCGGCAAGCGTGCCTTTCCAGCGCGTCTCGAAGCTGATGGCATCCTGCGCCGCCTTGGCGATGTCGCGCTTCAGCTCGGCCGCTTGCATGCCGGAATAGAGGTCGGCGAGGTTCCATTCCGGCAGGTCGCCGAGCTCCGCCGCGCCGTGACCGGACGCTACCGCCGCGAGCTGCCCATCAGAAACCATGCGCATCAAATACCTTCCAGAAGCTGGGAAAGAGAGAAGCCGGTCAAATCCTAAGGAATTCGTTCACCGGGTTTTTTGAAACCTTATTTAGAACCCTGTGCCAAGATGATCCATGGGGATTTCTCGGGCCAGGCATCAACACAGTCATGACAGGTTCCATACTCATAGTCGATGACGATCCCGTGCAGCGCAGGCTGCTCGAGGCGGCAGTGACGAAATTCGGCCACGGCGCGATCGTCACCGACGGCGGCGAGGCCGGCCTCGGGGCTCTCGACGGACCTGGCGCGCGCGACGTGTCGGTGGTCATTCTCGACCTCGTCATGCCCGGCCTCGACGGCATCGGTGTCCTGAAGGCGATGCGCGAGCGCGGCATCCACGTTCCGGTCATCGTGCAGACCGCGCAGGGCGGCATCGAGACCGTCGTATCGGCGATGCGCCACGGCGCCTTCGATTTCGTCGTCAAGCCGGCCTCCCCCGACAGGCTGCAGACCGCGATCTCCAACGCCCTGAAGGTCGAGGCGGTCGAAGACGAGATGAAGCGCACGTCCAGGCGGCGAGGCAGCCACCTGACCTTCAAGGACCTGATCACGCACAGCCCGGCGATGGACCGGGTGATCCGGCTCGGCCAAAAGGCGGCGGCGTCCAACATCCCGATCCTGATCGAGGGCGAATCGGGCGTCGGCAAGGAGCTGGTGGCGCGCGCCATCCAGGGCAGCGGCGACCGCCGCTCGAAACCGTTCGTCACCGTCAATTGCGGCGCCATCCCCGACAATCTCGTCGAATCGATCCTGTTCGGCCACGAAAAGGGCTCGTTCACCGGCGCCACCGACAAGCACACCGGCAAATTCGTCGAGGCGCATTCGGGCACGCTGTTCCTCGACGAGATCGGCGACCTGCCGCTCGACGTCCAGGTCAAGCTGTTGCGCGCGGTGCAAGAGGGCGAGGTCGATCCGGTCGGCGGCCGTTCGACGGTCAAGGTCGACATCAGGCTGATCTCGGCGACGCACCGCAATCTCCTGCAGCAGGTCAAGGACGGCCGTTTCCGCGAGGATCTGTTCTACCGGCTCAACGTCTATCCGATCTTCGTGCCGCCGCTGCGCGACCGCCGCGACGACATTCCCTATCTGGTCAGGCATTTCATGGAGAAGGTGGCGCCTGCCGATCCCCGTCGCCGTCCGCAAGGCATCTCGGCCAGGGCGCTCGCCATGCTGCAGGCCTATGACTGGCCGGGCAACATCAGGCAGTTGGAGAACGCCGTCTTCAGGGCTTCCGTGCTGGCCGAAAGCGAGCTGCTGACGGAAGAGGAGTTTCCGCAGATCCGCGCGCAGCTGGAAGGCACCGTCAAGCTCGATGTCGAAATTGGCGCGCCAGCGCCTGAGCTGAGCGGTGACGACGACGTGGCCGGCGAACCGGGGGTGGTCGTGGCCGAGCCCGATCCGCCGGCAAGGCTGCAGCCGCGCTTCGGGACGTTGCGGGCACTGGACGAGCGCGGCAATGTGCGCGCGCTGGCCGAAGTCGAACTGGAAATGATCAAGCTCGCCATCGACCATTACAATGGCCAGATGAGCGAGGTCGCGCGCCGTCTCGGCATCGGCCGTTCGACCCTCTACAGGAAGCTCAAGGAATACGGCATCGACCCGGAAAGCGGCCGCATCGAGCGCCTTGCATCCTGACCCGCCGAGCCCTGTTCGCAAGCTCCGGACCAGTTCCGTCCTCTGGTGCGGGCCCGCTCGGCATTGATCGCGGCGCCGGCGGCGCCGCAGCGACTCGATTATGGCTGCGATCACGCAATTAAGGCCCGCGGTAACAGATCGTGTTTCGGCCAAAGGCGGAAAAATGATCTAAACCAGCAATTTACCAAGAAACGCAGTGCAACATTTTTGACGGGATATCGCCACGGTGTTACCGCATTTCGGCTTCAATAAGCGATGATTAACCATTAGGATCGATATTCGGATGTGAGAACAACACATCCGTTTGGGCAAATCCGGGGACAAACGGCAGCCTGCAAGGCCATTTGATTTGAACCAAGTCGAACGACACACAGACGGGCGGCATTATCACATGAGCGTCTGGCCGAGATGGCTGGCTGCTGTGATTGTTGCGCTTGGTTTCCTCGCCGCGGCCGTGACCGGCGCCAGCGCCGAAGTTCGTTCGCTGAAGCTCTATCACCTGCACACGCACGAAAAGGCCGAGATCGTCTACAAGCGCAATGGGCGCTACGATCCCGAGGGCCTGCGCAAGATCAACATCATCCTGCGCGACTGGCGCCGCAACGAACCGACAAAGATGGATCCGCGGCTGCTCGACCTGGTCTGGGAAGCCTATCGGCAGAGCGGCGCCACCGACTACATCCAGGTCGTCTGCGGCTATCGCTCGCCGGCGACGAACTCGATGCTGCGCAGCCGTAGCCGGGGTGTCGCCGAGAAGAGCCAGCACATGCTCGGCAAGGCGATGGATTTCTATATCCCCGGCGTGCCGCTGAAGAAGCTGCGCAACATCGGTCTCAAGATGCAGGGCGGCGGCGTCGGCTACTATCCGTCGTCGGGCTCTCCGTTCGTGCATATGGATGTCGGCAATGTGCGCCACTGGCCGGGCATCAGCCGCCAGGAACTGGTCGGGGTCTTCCCGAATGGCAAGACGCTGCACGTGCCGAGCGACGGCAGGCCGCTGCCGGGCTACGAACAGGCTTTGGCCGCCTACAAAGCCCGTAAGGGCGCCGGCACCCCCAACATCGAACTGGCCAGCGCCGGCGGTTCGACCAAGCGGTCCGGCGGGCTGCTTGCTGCCTGGTTTGGCGGCGGCGAAGACGAGGCGGACGACAGCGCCGATGTCGCGACTGCCGCGCCTGCGCCCAAGCCGAAGAGCGTGAAACCGGCGGCGGCGGCCAAGAGCAGCAACCTGCCTGGCATCGCGATCGTGTCACCCAAGGACGCGCAGCGCGCAAACATTCCACAGATCGCCGACGACAATTCGGCCGATTCGGAACCTGAGCAGGACACGCCGGAGACGATCATCGCGGCGCTGCCGCCAAAGGAGGTCCCGCTGCCGGACTTCGCGCCGCGTCCGAAGACCGATGTCGGCCGGCAGACGCCTGAGAGCGTGCCGTTCGGCGTGGCCGACGCATCGACGACGACCGAGCAGGGGGTTGCGACGGCGCATGCGCCGGTCAGCGTGCCTTTCGGCATGACCAATCCGACTGCTGCGGATGCCGCGACTGCCGCCGCAGATCCGGCGCAGGTCGCGGTCAACAACATCCCGCTGCCGACATGGCGTCCTGACCGTTCGTTGCCGGCCGATCTCGCAGCGCAGGACAAGAGCGTGCTGCTGGCGCTGGCCGACACCGCCCAGCACAACAAGACCGCGACCGATGCGTTCTCGGTCCTGCCCAGCGCGCGTCCGGATGAGGCCAAGGCGGACGAGGTCAAGCCGGATGAAGTCAAGGCCGTTCTAGACGAGGCCAACGCCACGAGCGAGGCCAGTGTCGCGAGTGGCGACTATCAGGTCGCCTCGCTCGAGCCGCGCTCGGCATTCAACGATCCGTCCGGCGTCGATGCGGCCTCGCCGCGCGACGCCATCGCCAGCCGCCCGGCCGGTTCCGATCCGGCGCTGGCAATCGGTGCCGGCGTGAAGACGACGCGCAAGGAAGCCAGGGCCAGCGCCCGCGACCTGAAGCCTGGGCCGAAGGCAATGGTGGTTGCCGCCGCGCCGCAGGCCGCGCGCTGGGCACTGAACAGCGGCGAATACGTCGCCACGGTCTCCGGCGCCACGACGGCGCCGCGCTATGCCTACAACATCGTGCATACGCCGCCGAGCGAGGTCTATACGGCGGGCTTCCAGGCCGACAACCAGATGGCGGATGCCAACCGGTTCACCGGCAATGCCGTGAAGTTCCTCTCGGTCGCCCGTTTCCAGACCAAGTAGGCGACAGGCCAGACAATCGCAAAGCCGCGCCGGGCGACCCGCGCGGCTTTTGCTTTTGAGGCAGGCAATCCGCGGCGCCGTTCGGGTCGGCGCTGGCTTCGGCGGGGCCGGGATGCTAACGACGTGACGCCTGCTTTCCCGCTTCGTCTAACGGTAGGACAGCGCCCTTTGAAGGCGTGAATCGTGGTTCGAATCCATGAGCGGGAACCAGCGGCTGCCGACCCGTCAGCAACCGGCTCGGGCCTGCGCATCGCGCGCTGATTGCATTCCAGGCAACTGGCCCGGTCGGTAGCCGGCCGGGTCTTTCGTGTCCCGGACGCTACTTCTTGAGCTGGCTCGCCGCGCGGGCCAGGGCCTCGATCTCGTCCCACTTGCCGGCCTTGACCATGTCGTCCGGCGCTACCCAGGACCCGCCGACGCAGACGACGTTGGGCAGGGCGAGATAGTCGGCGGCGTTCTTGGCGCTGATGCCGCCGGTCGGGCAGAACTTCACGTCGGCGAGCGGCGAGGCGAAGGCCTTCAGCGAGGCAATGCCCCCAGATTGCTCGGCCGGGAAGAATTTCAGGAAGCGCAAGCCGGCCTCGCGGGCAGCCATGATCTCGCCGGGCGTGATGGCGCCGGGCAAAAGCGGCACCTCGCTGTCCTTCGCCGTCGCCAGCAACTGGCTGGTGATGCCGGGGCTGACGATGAATTTCGAGCCGGCGCGTGCTGCCTCGTCGAACTGCCCGGCGTCGAGAATGGTGCCGGCGCCAACGATGGCGTCCTCGACCTCGCCGGCGACGCGCCGGATCGCTTCCAGCGCATCGGAGGTGCGCAGCGTGATCTCGATCGCCGGCAGGCCGCCACGGGCGAGCGCGCGGGCAAGCGGCACCGCATCAGCGACATTGGCGATCTTGAGCACCGGTATGACGGGCTGGCCATTGAGGAGCGACAGGAGCTTCTCGGTCTTGCTGGGCATTCGCTTGGTCTCTCCGGTATCGATCGATTTCAACCGATTAGCAGAAGGGGTATCCCGAGTCCACGAAACGAGGCGTGTCGCGATGTCACGCACCGGCGACGAGTGCCAACAGCTTCCCCGGACGGCGGCTGGCCGGCTCCGCCTTGAATCGGCTTTCACCACGGTTTAGTGGCATGGCGATGACAATTTCCGCCCGAACCAATTCTGTGCGCGTCGCCGCGCTGTACAAATTTGCCCGGCTCGACGGCTTCGAGGCGCTGCGCGCGCCGCTCGCCGCCTTCTGCTGCGGGCGCGGCATCAAGGGCACGCTGCTACTTGCGCATGAGGGCATCAACGGCACGGTTGCCGGCAGCGAGGCCGACATCGCCGCGCTGGTCGACCATCTGAACTCCATCGAAGGCCTCGCCGGCCTCGAGGTCAAATACAGCGCCGCCGCCGACATGCCGTTCCACCGCATGAAGGTGCGGCTGAAGCGCGAGATCGTCACCATGGGCGTCGAGGATCTCGATCCGGCGACCAGCGCCGGCACCTATGTCGCGCCGGCCGACTGGAACGCACTGATCTCGGACGAGAACACCATCGTCATCGACACCCGCAATGCCTATGAAGTGTCGATCGGCACCTTCAGGGGCGCGGTCGATCCGGCGACCGCAAGCTTCCGCGAATTCCCGGCCTGGGTCGAGCGGCATCGCGACCAACTCGAAGGCCGCAAGGTGGCGATGTTCTGCACCGGCGGCATACGCTGCGAGAAGGCGACGGCCTATGTGAAGTCGCTCGGCTTCGAGGATGTGTTCCACTTGAGGGGCGGCATCCTCAAATATCTGGAACAGGTGCCCGCCGAAGAGAGCCTGTGGCAAGGCGAATGCTTCGTCTTCGACGAACGCGTGTCGGTGTCGCATGGCCTTGCCGAAGGCGAGGCCGAACTCTGCCGCGCCTGCCGGCATCCGCTGACGGTCGACGACCGGCTGTCGCCGCGCTATGCGGCCGGCGTCTCCTGCCCGCATTGCCACCAGGTCCGCTCCGACGAGGATCGCGCCCGCTACGCCGAACGCCAGCGACAGGTCGAACTGGCCACCGCGCGAGGCAAAGGCCCGCATATCGGCAGCTAGCACCGCTGCCGACCTTCGTCGCATCACCACGCGACGGAGTAGCGGTCGATGACCCACAGCCACGTGCCATCCGCTTGCCGGCGGGCGACCTCGGTGGTGATGGTGCCGTCGGGAAGCCGGGTCGAGGTGAGCGCCAGGTCGCCGTTGATGGCGGCGGGCCGCTGCTCGCCGCGCTGGAATTTTCGCCCCGTCGCGATGATCTCGGCGAACAGCGCGCGGATGGCCTCGCGGCCGTGCGTCAGGTCCTTCTCGCCGCTGTCGATGACGGCGTCGGGCGCGAACAGCGCCACCATGCCGTCGATGTCGCCGGCCCATTGCCGGGCGATCAAAAGACGTTCCAGGTCCTGCGGATCACGCGCCGGCTGGCGGTCCTGCTCATTGGCCATTGCAAGGCTCCTCTCCTCGACAGAACCCAGATTAGGCCAGACCGAGGCCGGTTTCGACACATCGGTTCCAACTTCGAGGCGCGCCCGCATTTGTCGCAAAGCGCCTGCCCGTCATTGTAATGTCAGCATGCGGGACCTACGTCTGCGACGTCCAAACCTGCTCGTCCATGTTTCGGCGCGGGCCCAATTCTGGAGGCATTGATGTTCGATCCCAAGAAGCTTCTCGACGATCTGCTCGGCTCGCAGGTTCCCGGCACCAGCGGCACCGTCCGCGACAAGGCCGGCCAGGCCGTGCAGATGGCCAAGGACAATCCGCTGGCCGCCGGCGCGCTGGCCGCGGTGCTGCTTGGAACGGGAACCGGCCGGCAGGTGACAGGCACCGCCATCAAGCTCGGCGGGCTGGCCGCGATCGGCGGCCTCGCCTACAAGGCCTACCAGAACTACAAGGCCGGCAACGCGCCGGCCGAGACGCCGGCTGCCGGCGAGCCGGAGCTCTTACCGCCGCCCAAGGACACCGCCTTCCACCCTTCGCAGGCCCCGCAAGGCGAGGAGGAGTTCACGCTGACATTGGTGCGGGCGATGATCTCGGCGGCGAAGGCCGACGGCCATGTCGATGACGAGGAGCGCCAGAAGATCGCCGGCAAGCTGCAGCTCGCAGGCATCGGCACCGAGGCGGAACAATTCCTGATGGCGGAACTGGAGAGCCCGCTCGACCTGGATACGCTGGTCGCCGGCGCCCAGACCGACGCGCAGAAGCTCGAACTCTATACGGCCTCGCGCCTTACCATCGATCCCGACACGCGCGCCGAACGCGGCTATCTCGACCTGCTTGCTGGCCGTCTCGGCCTGCCGGACGCGCTGGTCGACCATGTCGAGGCGACGGTGTCGGCGGCCAAGGTGCCGGTTTCCGACAAGCCCGGAACCTCGCCCAATCCGCGCTGGTGAGGCGGAGGCGGAACAGCCGACGCCGCGCACGGTAACGTCTCGTTAACCGAGGAAGCGCATCATTCTAAGCAGTCGGACCGGCTTTTCCTCCTCCCAAGCCCGGTTCAGATCAGGGCGGTCGCCAATGACCGCCCTTTTTGTCGGGCCTGATGGCTGACAGTTGGCTTGCCATCGCTTGCGTCATTTGCGATGCCAAGTTGCAGCGATGACCGGAGGACACCGATGACTGCCATGACAGAGAAAACCGCCATCGTTACCGGCGCCGGCACAGGCATCGGCAAGAGCGTCGCCACGGCGCTGCTCAGGAACGGCTGGAACACGGTGTTCTGCGGACGCCGCAAAGCGGTGCTGGAGGAAGCGATCGCCGAGGCCGGCAAGACCGAGGCCAAGGCGCTGGCGGTTGCCTGCGACATCAGCAAGGCCGATCAGGTCGACGATCTGTTCGAAACGGTGGTCGAAGCCTTCGGCCGCGTCGACCTGCTCTTCAACAATGCCGGCATGGGCTACAAGTCGACGCCGATCGACGAGATCCCGGTCGAGGTCTGGAACGATATCGTCGGCGTCAACCTCACCGGCTCGTTCCTGTGCGCCCGCGCCGCCTTCGGCGCCATGCGCCGGCAAAAGCCTATGGGCGGCCGCATCATCAACAACGGCTCAGTGTCGGCCTATGCGCCGCGTCCTGGCTCGGTGCCCTACACGGCGACCAAGCACGCCATCACCGGGCTGACCAAGACGCTGGCGCTCGACGGCCGGCCCTACGACATCGCTTGCGGCCAGATCGACATCGGCAATGCGCTGACCGAGATGGCGCAACCAATGACGGTCGGCGTGCCGCAGGCCAACGGTTCGATCGCCGCCGAGGCGGTGATGGATGTCGAGCGCGTCGCCGACGCCGTCGTCCACATGGCCAGCCTGCCGCTCGACGCCAACGTGCTGTTCATGACGGTGATGGCGACGAAGATGCCGTTCGTCGGGCGCGGGTAGCGCCCGACCTTCCCGCGAGGGAAGCGAGGTCACTTCTTCAGGAAGGTCTCGATCCGCTCCAGCGCGCGCAAGATGTTCTCCTCGGAATTGGCGTAGGAGAGCCTGATATAGCCTTCGCCGAGAATGCCGAAATCGGGACCGCCGATCAGCGCCACGCCGGCGTCCTCGAGCAGTGCCGAGGCGAGCTTCTTGGCCTTCCAGCCGGTCTTCGAGACATTGGGGAAGGCATAGAAGGCGCCCCTCGGCGTGATGCAGGAAATGCCCGGCAGCGCGTTCAGCCCCTCGACCACGATCTTCCTGCGGTTGTCGAAGGCGCGCATCATCTTTTCGACATCGTCCTGCGGGCCGTCGATCGCGGCGATGCCGGCATACTGGCTCGGCGCGTTGACGCAGGACCAGCAGTTGACCGCCAGCTTGCGCACTTTGTCGTAGAGATGCGCGCCCTTGTCGCCGTTCGGCCAGATCGACCAGCCCATGCGCCAGCCGGTCATCGCCCAGGTCTTCGACCAGCCGTTGAGCACGATCAGCCGGTCGCGGATCTGCGGGAAGTTGAGCAGCGAAAAATGCGTCTCGCCGTCATAGGTCATGACGTCGTAGATCTCGTCGGAGAGGATGGCGACATGCGGATGCGCCTCCAGCCCCTTGACCAGCTTCTCGATCTCGGCGCGCGGGGTGACGCCGCCGGTCGGGTTGGCGGGCGAGTTGAGGATCAGCAGCCTGGTCTTCGGGGTGATCAGCGCCAGCGTCTCGTCGGCAGAGAAAGCGAAGCCGTTTTCCTCGCGGATCGGCACCGGAACCGGGGCGGCGCCGGTGAACTCGATCATCGAGCGATAGATCGGAAAGCCGGGATCCGGATACAGGATATCGGCGCCCGGCTCGCCGAACATCAGGATCGCCGCGAACATGGTCGGCTTGCCGCCGGGCAGGATCATCACGTTCTCCGGTGAGACCTCGACACCAGTGGTGGTCAGCGTGCGGCGCACGACAGCCTCGCGCGTCGCCAGCAGGCCGTTGGCCGGCGTATAGCCATGGTGGCCGTCGCGCAGCGCCTTGATCGCCGCCTCGACGATGTGCTGCGGCGTCTTGAAGTCCGGCTGGCCGATGCCGAGATTGACGATGTCGCGGCCCTGATGGGCAAGTGCGGTGGCGCGCGCCAGCACCGCGAAGGCATTTTCCTCGCCGAGCCGGTCGAAAGCCGCGATCGTGTGGAGCATTTTTCCCGTTCCTGTGGTTCTTACTGTGGGCGAGCGTTTTTGTGAGCGTCCTTCGGCAAAAGTCAAACAGATTGGAGTTTTCGGTGTCGGAAAATCTCAAGGATTGGCAGCCGCGCCCGCGCCCCGAGCGCAAGGTGCTGGAAGGGCGCCATGCCAGGCTCGAACCGCTGAGCGCCGCAAAGCACGGCGACGGCCTCTACGAGGCCTCTTCGGTGTCCGATATCGGCGGCCGCTTCGCCTGGCTTCCCGACTATCCGCCGGAAACCCGCGACGCTTTCCAGCCGTGGCTGGACAAGGTCGAGGCCAGTGAGGATCCGCTGTTCTTCGCCGTCATCGACAAGGCGAGCGGCAAGGTCGCCGGGCGGCAGACGCTGATGCGCATCGACCCTGCCTATGGCGTGATCGAGATCGGCAACATCTATTGGGGGCCGCTGATCTCGCGCAAGCCGGCGGCGACCGAGGCGCAGTTCCTGTTCATGAAATACATCTTCGACGATCTCGGCTATCGCCGCTACGAATGGAAATGCAACAACCGCAACGAGCCGTCGAAGCGCGCCGCCGAGCGTTTCGGCTTCAAGTTCGAGGGCATTTTCCGTCAGCACCTTGTGGTCAAGGGCGAAAACCGCGATACCGCGTGGTACTCGATCATCGACAAGGAATGGCCGGCGCTGCGCGAAGCCTACGAGGCATGGCTCGATCCGGCCAATTTCGACGATGAAGGCCGCCAGAAGCGGCGGCTCGAGGATTTCCGCGCCGCGTCCGGCGCGTAGCAGGAGTTCCGCGATGGCGCACAGCCACGATCATGGGTCTGGAGGGCATGGCCACAGCCATGGCGCGGGCCATGTGCATGGCTCGACCGACAAGAAGCGGGTGCTGATCGCCGCCTGCCTGACCGCCGGCTTCATGGTCGCGGAGGCTCTCGGCGGCCTGCTGACGGGGTCGCTGGCGCTGCTTGCCGATGCCGGCCACATGCTTGCCGATGCGATCGCGCTCGGGCTCGCGTGGTATGCCTTCCATCTCGCCGGCCGCCCGGCCACGGTTCGCCTGACCTACGGGTTCGGCCGGGTCAAGACGTTGGTCGCCTACACCAACGGCATCGCCATCTTCGCCATCGCGCTCTGGATCGTCTACGAAGCCTGGGGCCGCCTGATGGCGCCGGCGCCTGTGCTCGGCGGGCCGATGCTGGTGGTGGCGACCGCAGGCCTGCTGGTCAACATCGCGTCATTCTTCGTGCTGCATGGCGGCGACCGCGAAAGCCTCAACATGCGCGGCGCGATCCTGCATGTGCTGGGCGACCTGCTCGGCTCGGCCGCGGCCATCGCGGCGGCCCTGGTCATCCTGGCGACCGGCTGGACGCCGATCGATCCGATCCTGTCGGTTCTGGTCTCGCTGCTGATCCTGTGGACGGCGTGGTCGCTGATGCGCGAGGCCGCCCATGTGCTGCTCGAAGGCGTGCCGGCGAGCCTCGACCGCGACGTGATCGCCAAGGATCTGGAGGTCGCGGTCAAGGGCGTGCGCGAGGTGCACCACATGCATGTCTGGTCGCTCGACGGTTCGAGCAACATGGCGACGCTGCACGCCTGCCTGAACGACGGGGTCGACGCGCACAGCGCGGTCAGCGCCATCAAGAAGCGGCTCGCCGCCGAGCACGGCATCAGCCATGCCACCGTCGAACCGGAATTCGGGCATTGCGCCGACGATGATGACGATCACGATCACGACCATGATCACGCGCATCATGCGGCGCCGCATCGCGGTCACTATCACTGATGGATCGCGATACACGCAATGCGGCGCTTGGCGCGTTCTGGGTGCTGCTCCTGTTCGGCATCGCCGCCTATTTCCTGCCGCGGGTGATGCTGGCGGCCGGCAGCGTCTCGACCATCCTGGCCGCGGCCATCGCGGCCGTCTTCATGGTGGCGATTTTCGTGGTCTTCTGGCTGCGTGGCCGCAGCCAGCGCAAGAAGGATCCTTGAGATGCGCGTGTTGATTACGGGCGCCGCCGGCATGGTCGGCCGCAAGCTGATTGCCCGGCTGGCCAAGGACGGGCAACTGCGCGGCCGCAAGATCAGCGCGCTTGAGCTGCACGATATCGTGGCGCCTGAAGCGCCCGCCATGCCGGGGGTCGATGTCTCCCTCCACACCGGCGACCTTTCCGCGCCGGGCGCCGCGGCAAGCCTGCTCGCGGCGCGGCCGGACGTGATCTTCCATCTGGCCGGCATCGTGTCGGGCGAGGCGGAAGCCAATTTCGACCTCGGCTACCGGGTCAATCTCGACGGCACGCGCGCGCTGTTCGACGCCGTGCGTCTGGCGGGGTTTGCGCCGCGCCTCGTCTTCACCTCGTCGATCGCGGTGTTCGGCGCGCCGTTCCCGGATGTCATCCCGGACGAATTCCACCCGACGCCGCTGACCTCCTACGGCACGCAGAAACAGATGAGCGAGGCGCTGCTCGCCGACTATACGCGGCGCGGCTTCTTCGATGGCATCGGCATCAGGCTGCCGACCATCTGCGTGCGGCCAGGCAAGCCGAACAAGGCGGCCTCGGGGTTCTTCTCCGGCATCATCCGGGAGCCGCTCGCCGGCCAGGAGGCGATCCTGCCGGTGCCGCGCTCGGTGCTGCATACCCACGCCAGCCCGCGCTCGGCGGTGAACTTCCTGATCCACGCGGCGGAGATCGACGGCGCCGCCGTCGGGCCGCGCCGCAACCTCACAATGCCCGGCGTCGCCGTTACCGTCGGCGAGCAGATCGAGGCGCTGGAACGGGTCGCCGGATCGAATGTGGCGAAGCTGATCCGCGAGCAGCCCGACGACACCATCTGGGCGATCGTCAAAGGCTGGCCGACACGGTTCGAGGCGAAGCGCTCAAGGGAACTTGGGTTCGCCGCCGAGACGAGTTTCGACGAGATTATCCGCGCCCATATCGAGGACGAACTGGACAACAAGTAGTCGGTGATCCGCCGTCAGACGCCGCCGGTCAGGCCGGCCGACAGCAGCAGCAGCCCCACGACGAAGATGAACGCCGCGCCGCCGATCTCGACGAAGGAATGGATGCGGTTGCCCATGCGGCCGTCGCCGGCGAAATAGACGGCCCAGTTCTTGGCGGTCACCGCAAGCGTCGCCAGGGCAGAGACGGTGATCGCGGTGCCGATCGACATGGCGAGCACCGACAGCAGGCCGCCCAGCCAGAGGCCGTTGAGCAGGGCAAAGCTCAGCACGATCAGCGCGCCAGAGCAGGGGCGGATGCCGACGGCGGCCACCGCCGACCACGCCGTGCGCCAGTCGAAATGGTCGCCCGACAGCAGCGCCGGATCGGGAGCGTGCGAATGGCCACAGGTCTCGCAGACTTCGCCGGCGGCGTGGTCATGATGGTGGTGATCGTGCGCGTGATCGTGCGCGCCGTGGTCGTGGTGATGGTGATCATGCGCGCCGTGGCCATGCGCGTGCGAATGGTGGGCCGCGTGGTCGTCCTGGTCGTGCGTGTGAAGGGCGTGGGCATGCGCGGCGTGCGAATGACCCGCATGTGAATGCCCTGCGTGGGAATGGCCGGCCTGCGAGTGTCCTGCATGCGAGTGCCCGGCATGGGCCGCCGAGAGGCTGTAGGCCGTGCCGGCGCCGAACAGGCGGCGGATGGCGGGACCCGCCTTGCGCCAGAGCAGCCAGGCGCCGAACAGGGTGACCAGCACATAGCTGGAGATTTCCAGGAACCATGCCGCGTCGGTCATCGACACCGCGGTGCCGCGCAGCACGAAATAGGCGAGCATCATGACCACGACCGCCGTCAGCCCTTGCAGCAGCGCCGAGACGAAGGACAGCATGATGCCGCGCTTCAGCGCCACCTCATTGGCCACCATGTAGGACGAGATCACCGCCTTGCCGTGTCCGGGGCCGGCGGCGTGGAAGATGCCATAGGCGAAGGAGAGGCCGATCAGCAGCCACAGCTTGCTGCCGTCCTGGCGCATCGCTTTCATCGCGCTAGCCAGCGCATGGTAGAATTCCTGCTGGCGCAGGTTGATCCACATCAGGATATGGGCGAACGGACCGCTGGCGGAGGGCGCCATGCCGTCATTGGTGCCGATGCCGAGCGAGCTCTGCGCATGGGCGGCTCCGGGCAGATGCGTCATCACCAGGGCGGCGGCCAGGAGGCCGAGTGCTAAGCGGATATTCGTGTGATACCCCACGAATATCCGCCTAGATTCCCTTGTTTGCCGCAGGTTCCGATCGCAAAACCGCAGGACACTTTTGCGGAACCTGCTTGCGCGCAGCGACGGTTTCATCACCGATCTATCCTTCCGGCGGGCAGTTCAGTTCGAGCTTGGTGGCGAAGATCTTGCTCATGTCGGTGCCTGTCGGATCGTTGAAGAAGGCTTCCGTCAGGGTCTTCTGGTTCTCGGCGATCGCCTCATCCGGGTCGGGGCGGACGACCTTCCTGGTGCAGGTCGAGGGCAGGCCCTCGACGGTCAGGTTCGAATCGTCGGTGAAGTCGATCGCCGTGTAGAAGGTCGGGTCATAGACGCCGATGTCGATCTTGCCGGCAAGCTTGATCGGGACCTTCGGTTCGGATTCGAACAGGATGATCAGCTGGTCATTGTCGAAATTGGCCATCAAGTGCGGCGGCGGGGTCATCGCCACATCCTTGCCGTCCTGGGTGACGAGCTGGAAATAGTTGAACTCCGCCAGCGAGGAATGGACGGTGTCGGCCACTTCCTTCAGCTCCTTGTCGTCAAGCTTCAGGTCGGAGTTCTTGTCGAACTCCATCATCACCGTACTCGAAAACAGGTCGTCGAAACGCCAGAGATGGCGCAACGCCTTCACACTTTGGTGATCCTCGCTGAGGATGACATCGAGCCGGGCCTCGGCGAAGACGTGGGGATGCACCTCGGCCGGTCCGACCGCGGCGAACGTCGCCGCCATGGCGGAAGACAGCATGATTGCTTGCCGTTTCAGGTGCATTTGCGGATGGCGATTCCGTGGATTTGGATGGTTGCCCGAGAGTTACCAGAAAGGGGGCGAAATTGGGACCGCGCCGGCTGCCGGCGTGTCAGGCGCTTTCGCGTGTCTTGAACCACTGCACCAGGAAATCGACGAAGACGCGCACCTTGGCCGGCAGATAGCGCCGGTGCGGATAGACGGCGAAGATGCCGCTGCCGGAGAGCAGGCGGTCGTCCAATGCCGTCACCAGCCGGCCGCTCTCGATCTCGGGGATGGCAATGAAATCGGGCAGCATGGTGAAGCCTAGGCCGGCAACGGCTGCGGCCCGCGCGGTCATCGGGCTGTTGACCTCGATCGGGCCGGAGACCGACACGCTCATGGTCTCGCCGGCGTCGCCCTTGAACGGCCAGTTGGTCAGCCAGCGGCCATTGGTGTCGATGATGCAGGGGATGCGGGCGAGGTCCTGCGGACGCATCGGCATGCCGTGCTTGGCGATCAGGTCCGGCGATGCGCACAGCCTGACCGAAAAAGGCGCCAGGCGCCTTGCGATCAGCGAGGAGTTCTCCAGCCTGGAGATGCGCACGGCGAGGTCGAAGCCCTCCTCGACCAGGTCGACGAAACGGTCATCGAGATGGATGTCGAGCACGATGTCGGGATGCTCCTTGGCGAAGTCGATCAGCGACTGGCCGATCGGCGCGTCGGCGAAGGTGCGCGCCGCCGAAAGCTTGATGCGGCCGCGCACGTCGCCGGAGGATTCGCGCACCGCATCGGCGAGGCTGTCGACCTCGCGCACGATCTCGGAGGCGCGCCTGTAGTAGGTATGGCCGGCCTCGGTCATCGAGAACTGCCTGGTGGTGCGGTTCAGGAGCAGGGCGCCGAGCTCGTCCTCCAGCTCGCGCACATATTTCGACAGCAGCGCCTTGGAGCGGCCGATCTTGCGCGCGGCGGCCGAAAAGCCTTCGGCCTCGACGACGTCGATGAAGGCGCGCATGCGGGTCAGCGTGTCCATGGCTCAGGCCTTTCGTGCGGCGTCGAGGAGTTTGCGGCCGAGCCGTATCAGGGCGACATCGCTTCCGGAAGGGCCGAGCAGCGACAGGCCGAACGGGGCGCCGTCGACCGATCCGAGCGGCAGCGTGATCTGCGGGAAGCCGGACAGGCCGGAGAGGCACAATAGATGCAGTGCCCTTTCGCGGTAGGTCTGCAGCTGTTCCGGCGCGCTGTTGACGAGCGGCGCAGCGCCCGGAACCGTGGGCAGGACGAGAAAGCCATGGCTGCCGAGCAGGGCGGCGAGCTCGGCGCGGAAGGCCAGCCGGCGGGTCGTCTCGGTTTCGACCGTCCTGGCATCGACGGCACGGCCAAAAGCAAAACGCTCGTCGACGCCCGGCCCGAGACCGCGCTCGCCGCTGCTGATCCAGTCGCCATGCTCCTGCCATGCCTCGAAGGCCTGCAGGCGGCGAAAGCACCAATAGAGCTCGTCGGGGAAGGAGGTGAAACTGTACTCCACCTGCGCCGGCTCGCCGATGACGGAAGCGACGAGCGCCTTCATCTTGGCATATTCGGCGGCTTCGGCCGAGCCCGACACCAAGGCGTCCAGCCAGCCGATCGACAGCGGCCGGTTGAGCGCATGCTGATGCGGGTCGCGGCCGAGCAGCAGCTTGCCGACCGCCTCATAGGTTTCGATGTCGTCGGCGAACCAGCCGAAGGTGTCGAAGCTCGGGGCGAGCTTCATGGCGCCGTCGAGCGAGATGCGGCCATGCGTGGCGCGCAGCCCGATCAGGCCGCAAAAACTCGCCGGCGCGCGGATCGAGCCGCCGGTGTCGGAGCCGGTGGCGATGTCGGCGAGCTTGCCCGCCACCGCCGCCGCCGATCCCGATGATGAGCCGCCGGTGACGCGCTCGGGCGCGGCCGGGTTCACCGGAAACGGAAAATGCGCGTTCTGGCCCATCAGCGAGAATGCGAGTTCGTCGGTCTGGGTCTTGCCGACGAATCGCGCGCCGGCATCGAGAATCATCTGCACCGCGGGAGCGGTCCGCGACGCCGCGTGAGCCGCTGCGAACTTGCCTGGATTGCCGCAGCCGGTGCGATAGCCGGCGACGTCGTAGATGTCCTTCACCGCCAGCCTGAGACCAGCCAGCGGGCCCAATTGCGCATGCGCGACAGGCATTTGGCGAAGGTTCAGGAAGGCGTTGAGCGGTCCGTGCGTGCCTGTCATCGTTCGATATCCGGATACGGTAATCCGTAGATTGTTCGATGCCGGAAATTTTACAACCGCAGCTTACGATTTTTATTGATTGTGAAATCCTACGCTCTTATATCGCGCTTGCCCAAAGTCGCACGTGCCTGTGGGTGTCCGCCGATCCTCGAATGGTGAGGGCAATCGGTAAGGTAACTGGAGCCAACCACTCCAGTCGGTCAGTGGCCAACCACAAGATCGAGGACACCTTGAAGCAACGACGGTGCGGGCCTTTCTGGTTCTCTTCCGGTTGTCCAAAGACCGGGGTTACTAAAGAGGCACACCTTCATTGCCGGCAGTGCGGACGGGTCTCCCATCCAAGCCAAGGCAGACAAAGCGAACCGAGGCCGGGCAAGGCCAAGGTTCACCGCCGCGAGACGGCATTTCATGGTTCCGGGGTCTCCACCGGCTGGTTCCATGGATATTCCGTCCCGCCTTTGTCCACCGCGTGTTCGCGAGGCCGACAGCCCGCGTCCCGCAGCCTTATTGCGCGCCGAAAGGCGTTATGGAGAGACCCCGATGGCCACCCAGCGCATCCTTGACTTCCTTGCCACCCGACGTCCGAACGGCCCATGCCTCGTCGTCGACCTCGATGTCGTGCGCGACAATTTCCGCGCCTTCGAGAAGGCGCTGCCCGATTCCAAGATCTACTATGCGGTGAAGGCAAACCCGGCGCCGGAGATCCTGCGCCTGCTTGCTGCGATGGGCTCGTCCTTCGACACCGCATCGGTTGCCGAAGTCGAGATGGCGATGGACGCGGGTGCGCCCGCGGACCGCATTTCCTTCGGCAACACCATCAAGAAGGAGCGTGACATCGCGCGCGCCTTCCAGCTCGGCATCCGCCTGTTCGCGGTCGACTGCGTCGAGGAGGTCGAGAAGATCGCTCGCGTCGCTCCCGGCGCGCGCGTGTTCTGCCGCGTGCTGACCGACGGCGAGGGCGCCGAGTGGCCGCTGTCGCGCAAGTTCGGCTGCGTGCCGGCGATGGCGGTCGACGTGCTGCGCCATGCCAAGGCGCTCGGCCTCGACGCCTACGGCGTGTCGTTCCATGTCGGCTCGCAGCAGACCGATCTCACGGCCTGGGACCGGGCGCTCGGCGATGCCAAGAAGGTGTTCGCGACGCTCGCCGACGAGGGCATCGTGCTCAAGATGGTCAACATGGGCGGCGGTTTCCCGACCCGCTACCTGAAGGACGTGCCGGTGGCGCAGGCCTACGGCCAGGCGATCTTCTCGGCGCTGCGCAAGCATTTCGGCAACGCGCTGCCCGAGACGATCATCGAGCCGGGCCGCGGCATGGTCGGCAATGCCGGCGTCATCAAGTCGGAAGTCGTGCTGATCTCGAAGAAGGCCGACAATGACAATGTGCGCTGGGTGTTCCTCGACATCGGCAAGTTCGGCGGTCTCGCCGAGACCATGGACGAGGCGATCCGCTACCCGATCGTCACCGCGCATGACGGCAGCGAGACCGCGCCTTGCGTGCTCGCCGGCCCGACCTGCGATTCGGCCGACGTGATGTACGAGAAGACGCCCTATCCGCTGCCCCTGTCGCTGACCATCGGCGACGAGGTGCTGATCGAAGGCACCGGCGCCTACACGACGACCTACTCCTCGGTCGCCTTCAACGGCTTCGAGCCGCTCCGATCCTACGTGATCTGACCGGTTCGCAAGGACCGTTCAGATCATCCCAGGTGGGCGCCTGTCGCCCACCCGGGCTCGCTTGTGGAACAGATCTCCGCTCGTGAAGGATCGCGGACATGGACTACCTGATCAAATCGGCCATTGCGGCCACCGACATTGCCCCCTCATCCGGCCCTTCGGATCAGCTCTTCTTCGCGGGGGAGAGGAGCCCGACGGCAGCGCTTGCGCCCTCCCTTGCCCAATGGGCACAGGCTGGCTCGCGCGGCGAGCCGGGTGAGGGGGCCTCACAGGCTCCGGCATTCGCCATCGTGGCCGAAAGCGCCGGCGATATCGAAGCGCGCGAGGACCTGCTCGACCGTGCCATGGGGCCTGGGCGGCGCAGGAAGTCGTCGGAGAAGTTGCGGCGCGGCCGCCGGCCGTCGGAAGGCCTGGCCTTCGTCGCGCGCGATGCCTCGGGCGCGGTGCTCGCCACCGTGCGGCTCTGGGATGTGAGCTTGGGCGAGGGCGGTGCGGCGGCACTGCTGCTTGGCCCGCTGGCCGTCGATCCCGCGCTCAAGGGCGCCGGCATCGGTTCGGCGTTGATGCGCCGTGCTGTCGCCGAGGCGGCGCGCCTCGGCCATGGCGCGATCCTGCTCGTCGGCGACGCGCCTTACTATGGGCGCTTCGGCTTCTCTGCGGCGAAGACCGGCGCGCTCGCCATGCCCGGCCCCTATGAGCGGCACCGGCTGTTGGCGCTGGAGCTGGTGGAAGGCGTGCTCGACGGCGCGCGCGGCACGCTGAAGGCTGCCGGGCGCAGGCTCAAGTCGCTGCCACTGGTGGCCTGAGACAGAAACGCCGCCCAGCGGGGCGGCGTTTTGCTTGGTTTTTCGAGAAGGTCAGCCGAGCAGCTGGCTGAGCGCCATGGCGACCGTCATGTCGCCCTCGATCTTTATCTTGCCGGACATGAAGGCCATGGTCGGGTTGAGGTCGCCGGCGATCAGCGAATCCAGATCGTCGAGCGAAAGCTTGACGGTGCAGTCGGTCGGCGCGTCGGTGGTCGAAACGCTGGCGCCGTCGATGACGATGACGCCGTCGCTGCCGGTATCGAACTTCACCGAATGCTCGAAGCCTGCGCTTGCCACGCGCGACTTGATCCTGTCGGCAATCTCCTGAACGCTCACGGCGGTTCTCCTCATCTCGTTGGTTTGATGCGCGGCGGCGCTTTGCCCGGCGCATGTCGCGATCACGGTCGCTGACGCATATAGCTTCGCATTGACGTTTACGTCAACGTGGTGGCGATGCGTCATCTCGCATCACCTCGGCAGACCGGCAGGCCGGCGTGCCTCGGCGAGCGATCAATGCTCCGCCTGGAAAGGCTTGGTCATTGCTTGCGCGGTCTCGCCGGCATTCTTGCGGCGGCGCAGCGCGTTGTCGCGGATCTCGTCCTTGGACAGGAAGTTGACCTGGTCGACCAGGACGTCGTGCACCAGCTCGACCCCGACGCGGGCGTTGATGGTATCGTGGATCGCCTTGCGGAAAGTATCGAGATCGATCGTGTCTTTCTTGGTGAAATCGATCTGCGGGTTGGAATAGAGATAGGAATAGACCTGGTCGGTGATCAGCGCCTGCGCCGGGATCGACAGTTTCTTTATCTGCTCGGGCTCGACCGTGTAGACGAGCTTGGTGAGAAAATAGCCGTCGATCCTACCGTCGCGGATCAGCGGCACCGAGATGATGTCGGTCTTGACGTAGTCGAGGCCCCCCAGCATCGGCTTTGGCGTCTCGCCGACACCGGCCTTGCCGGCCGCCTGGAACGAATAGAACACGGCGCCGAGCGTCGCTGCGCAGATCCAGATCGCGGCGGCGATGAACTTGATCACCGGTCGTTTCCTCGCATGGGCCTCGCGGCCGAGGTCATGCCCGGGCCCAGCCGAATTCGCGGGCCGAATAAGTGCCGTCGGCCTCGGCGCGCTGGATGGCGTTCTTCAAGAGATTGGCGACCTCGTTGACGGCGTTGAGATGGGCAAGGATCGCCGCCTCGTTCTTGGCCAGCTTCTGGCGCAGCCGCGCCAGCCCCTCGCGATGCTGCTCCAGGAATTCGATCTCGTTGGCGCCCTTCATGGCGCGGGTCAGCTCATAGAGGTAGCGGCTCTTGCGGGCGTTGGAGGCCTTGAGGTCGTAACCTGTGCTGGCGCGGATGCCCGCCGTCTCCTCGTCGACCGCTTCCTCGATGCGGCCGATGATGGCGGCGAGGTTTCCAGGTCGTGCGAACTGGACGGGCGCTTCCGAGGTCCGCGCCGGCAGGTTGGAGAGTTCGGATTGGTCGGCCATGAGGATCCTAAATTTTCGTCTCGGTTTCTATGGTCGTGTCGTCGCCGGTCATCAACCGCGCGGCCTGGCGCTGCAGCTCCTGCACCATCGAGGTCGACAGCCGGGTCTGCTGGTCGATCTCGGTCTTTTCCGGCCCGCCCGAAACCGGGCCGACAGGCACGGTGCGCTTGCCGTCCATGTAGTGGTCGGCAAGCAGCGACCTGGCGATGCCGATGCCGCCGCGCGCGGCCATCGCATTGGCCATCTGCTCGGCCATCTGCGATTTCCACATGTCGCCGGCGAGGCCTTTGCCGTAAACGCCCTCGGTGTCCTTGGGCATCATGTTCTGGATGAAGGTCTGCAGCACCATCGCCTCGAAGCGCTGGAACTTCTTCTCCGGGTTGGCCGCCTCGGCCTTGTCCGCCGTGGCGCGGGAAAGCATGGTGCCGGTCGTCGCGACGGAAAACGCGTCGGAGGCGCCGCCGGTGCGTTTCGCCAGTGCGGCCCGCGCGGCCTCGACATCCGTTGGCTCGGCGGCGCGGGCAACGTCCAGAACGATGTCGCTTGGTGGAGAGATTGCCAAAAAAGTCCGCCTCTTGCCGATTTTCGTGGCACGGACAATGGCGCAACAAGCTTGCGGCAGGCTTGCGGAGAGCGAGGCGACGCGATCGGCGCCGGACCGATACGCGGTCGGCGAGAATCCCTCTGCCGGCCAATGCCGCGACACGGCTTCAAGTCTTATTTTTCGAAGTATTAATACGTTAACGGCGCTGCCTCGCTAACGGCCAAATTGGGCAGTTTAGAAACCGCTCATTAACCCGCTCCCCTCATCCTCAAGTCCACGCACTGGAGACGTTGATCGTGAAACGCGATGTCGCGCTGATCGCATTCTTGCTGTCGCTTGCCTGCCCGTTCGCCTCGCAGGCCGGGACGATCATGGAAACCAGCGGCAAGGCGTTCGCGCCGCCTGCCTTCTTTTCGTTCTGCAGCCGCCAACCCAGCCTGTGCAGCACCGCCGGGGGAAGGAAGGTCGTTGCCCTGCAGCCGGGACTGAGCTCCGAATTGAAGCAGGTGAACCGCTCGGTCAATTCGCGCATAACAGAGCTCAGCGATCAGGCCACCGTCGGCAAGGAAGACGACTGGCGCGTGCCGACCGTCTCCGGCGATTGCGAGGACATCGCAATCCTGAAAAAGCTCGAACTGATGAAGCGCGGCTGGCCCGCGTCGGCGCTGCTGCTGACCGTGGCAAGCTATCACGGCGAAGGGCATACGGTGCTGACGGTGCGCACCAGCGAGGGCGACCTGGTGCTCGACAATCTCACCAACTCCGTCCGCGACTGGTCCAGCACCCCCTACAGCTATTTCGCCCGGCAGGCGCAGGGCAATGGCAAGCGCTGGGAACGGATCGGGGCAGCCAGGCCGGTCAAGGCGACCGCGACGGGCGGCTGACGCTTCTCAGGGCCCCGTCCAGAGCCAAGGCGGAAGCCACCGCTATTCCTGTTCCCGCTTCTGGGCGATCAGATCAAGCCGCTCGCGGTCGGAGCGTTCGCGCTCGTCGCGGCGGCGCACGTCCTTGTACGCGCGCTCGACCATGTTGGTGCGCGCAGTCGCGGTGGCGATGAGGCCCGCTTCCTGCCTGGCGCTTTCCAGGCTGGCCTCCTGGCGGACCAAGGCGTTGGCGATGCGGCGATGGTAGAGGTCGGGGAACAGGCCGGCCAGCGACTGGTCGGCGTCGAAATGCTCGACTAGTTCCCTTGCCTCGGCCTCGGCGGCTCCCGCCGCCGCCACGAATGTCGCATGGCGCGTCTCGTGCAGAGCCTTCAGCTGCTCCTGCACCTTGACCAGTTTCCGCAATCGTTCCTTGCGCGTGGTCATCGCTTCACCGGGCGAGCGTCAGGTCGACAAAGCCGTCGACGAACAGCGACAGCAAGGTGCCGATGGCGAAATAGAAGATGATCAGCCCGCCGGCGATGACGAAGGGCAGCGAGATGAAATAGACCGGGATCTGCGGCGTCAGCTTGTTGACGAAGCCGATGGTCAGGTTGACCAGGATCGCATAGGCGACGAAGGGGCTGCCGAGGCGGATGACCAGGAAGAAGGCGTCTGACACCGTGTCGGTGACATCGACCAGCGCTGCCTGCGGGTTGAAGAAAACATTGACCGGCGCGACCGTATAGGAGGCGACCAGGGCGCGCACGATCTCGTGGTCGAAATCGAAGACGAAGAGCAGCAGCAGCGCCGAGAACGAGATGATGGCGGCAAGCGCCGCCTGCGGTTCCGGCTCCTCGATCGCCGGCCCGCCAGAGCCGCCGTAGCCGATCAGCATGGCGATGGCCGAGCCGATGAAACGCAGCGCCTCCATGTAGAGCCTTGTCATGGCGCCGATCAGCCCGCCGACCAAAAGCTCGGAGACGATCATCGGCGCCAGGATCTGCGGACGCGGATCGACATAGGGGTAGATGCGGTCCCAGAGGAAGGCGAGCAGGCCGCCGGTGGCGGCGACCGACACGAACAGCCGAACCTGGATCGGCACGCGGGCGCTCGACAGGCCCGGCATCAGCATGAAGCAGGCGCCGATGCGGCAGAAGGCGAGGAAGGCGGCGATGACGACGCCTTGCGAGAGCGCGCTCACGAGATCGTCCCGAGCACCTTGATCTCGACGCCTTTGGCGATCTCGACATGGGAGAGAACGGGGAGCGTCGTGAACAGGCGCTCGATGATCATGCGCACATAGGGCCGCGCGTCGGGCGCGGTGACGAGGACAAAGCGCTCGCCGGCTTCGAGATGCTTGCGGATCGCCTTGGTCGCATCCTGGCCGAATTCCTCGAGCTGGCGCGGGTCGATGTCGAACTCGCGCACCTCGCCCTTGGCGTCGCGCTTGAGGCTCTGGTGGAAGGCTAGGTCCCAGCGGTTGCCGAGGCGCAGCACCTTGAGCATGCCGCCCTCGGAAAGATCGCCGCAGATCTGCTGCGCCATGCGGATGCGGACGTGCTCGACGATCTGCTCGGTGCGCCGCACATGCGGCGCGATCTCGGCGATGGCCTCGATGATCAGATGCAGGTTGCGGATCGAGACGCGCTCGGCGAGCAGAAGCTTCAACACTGCCTGCAGGCCGGGATAGGAGATGTGCGAGGTGCAGATCTCGTCGGCGAGCTTGCGGTACTCCGGGTCCTGTCTTTCGAGCAGCGCCTTCATGTCCTTGTAGGAGAGCAACTGCGGCAGGTTGTTGCGGATCACCTCGGAGAGGTGGGTGAGCAGCACCGACATGTTGTCGGCATAGGTGTAGCTCTCGCGCTTGAGGTCCTCGGCGAAGGTCTCCAGCACCGAGAAGGCGCGCATGCCGAAAGCCGGCTCGCGGATCTCCTCGCCGGGCAGGTCCGGCACGTCGCGGGTGCCGAGCAGCACCATGATCTCGCCGACGCGCATCTGGTACTCGGCGACGACCGTGCCGTGGACCTTGATCTGGTAGCTCTTCGGCGGGATGGCGAAGTCGTCGGCGACGCGCACTTCCGGCACGACGAAGCCGTATTGCTGGGCGAATTTCTTGCGCATCTTGGCCATGCGGAAGACCAGCTCCTGATGCGACACCAGCAGGCGCGTCGACAGCTGCTTGCCGATCAAGAGCTCGATCTCGGCGGTGGCAAGGGAGGCCTTGACCGAGTTCTTCTCCTCCTCGGCCTTTTTCGCCTTCTCCTCGTCCTTCTGCGCCGCGGCGGCAGCCATGGCGCGGTTGTGGCGCAACGGGATGACGTAGCCGAGACCAGCCATGCCGCCGGCAAGGGCAAAGAACGGGAACAGCGGCAGGCCGGGCATGAGGCCGAGGATGACCAGCAGGAAGGCGGCGACATAGAGCGCGCGCGGGTGAGCGCCAAGCTGGCCGAACACGGCCTGGTTGGCTGAGCCGCGGGTGCCGCCCTTGGAGACCAGCATGCCGGCGGCGAGCGAGACGATCAGCGCCGGGATCTGGGTGACGAGACCATCGCCGACCGACAGCTTGATGAACACGTCGGCGGCTTCGCCCATGCCCATGCCGTGGCGGATGTAGCCGATGGCGATGCCGCCGACGATGTTGATGGCGGTGATGATGAGGCCGGCGATGGCATCGCCGCGCACGAATTTCGAGGCGCCGTCCATCGAGCCGAAGAAGGAGGATTCCTCTTCCAGCTCGCGGCGGCGCAACTGTGCCGTCTTCTCGTCGATCATGCCGGCGGAGAGGTCGGCGTCGATCGACATCTGCTTGCCGGGAATGGCATCGAGGGTGAAGCGGGCGCCGACCTCGGCGATACGGGTGGCGCCCTTGGTGATGACGATGAAATTCACCACGATCAGGATCAGGAAGACGATCAGGCCGATGACGAAGTCACTCGACATCACCAGCTTCGAGAAGCCCGAAATGACATAGCCGGCCGCGTGCGTGCCCTCATTGCCGTGCGACAGGATCATGCGCGTGGTGGCGATGTTGAGCGACAGCCGGAGCATGGTGGCGATCAGCAGCACGGTCGGGAAGGAGGAGAAGTCGAGCGGCCGCTGGATCCACAGCGCCACCATCAGGATCAGCACCGACAGCGCGATAGAGAAGGCGAGGCCGATGTCGATGAGGAAGGCCGGGATCGGCAGGAACAGCACGGCCAGGATGATGACGATGCCCAGCGCGAAGAAGACGTCGCGGCCGTTCTTGGCCGCCAGGCCCGCCGGGATTGTTTCGCTGATCGCCATATCGTCCTCAAGTCTCCAGCCCGCCGAACGCGCGGCAGCCTTTCGAGCCTAACCGGCCAAGCTTGCGCGAAGGTGGGAGACTGGCTACTGCCGATGGCGCGGCATCCTCAGCCGCGCGCAACCTTCAGAAGGGGACCGGCATGCTCGTGATCATCGGCACCATCCGCTTGCCGGCGCACAGGCTGGACGAGGCAAGGCCGGCCATGCAGACGATGGTTTCGGCGAGCCGCGCCGAGCCGGGCTGCCTCGAATATTCCTACGCGCAGGATGTCCTCGACGCCAGGCTGATCCGCGTCACGGAGGTGTGGAGCGACAGGGCCGCGCTCGAGGCGCATTTCCGCTCGCCGCACATCGCCGACTGGCGCGCGATCTGGGCGGTCCTCGGCATCGGCGACCGCAAGCTCGTGCTCTACGAAGCCGGCGACGCCAGGCCGACCTGACAGAGCAGCCTGCATCGATATCGTCGCGATTGCCGCAGCGCCAAAATGGCGCCACATGCAGTCGCCATTGCAATTGCCACGCAATGCCGCCGGGCGTATCAGGCCGGCAGCTCTCCATTCCCTTCGGATATCGGCCAACCGCTCCGATGACTGCCACAAACCACAGCCAAGTCTATGCCCGCCGGCTGCGCGCGGTGCTGATCCGATCGATCCCGCTGCTCGAGGCGCGCGGCATCGTCATCGTCGTGCTTGCGGGTGTCGTCGGGGTGATGTCGGGCGCGCTTGTCACCGGCATGAGCGAGCTGGTGCAAGGCATGCACTGGCTGCTTTACGGCGTGCAGCCGGGCGGCCGGCTGTCGGCGATGTTTTCGCTGGCAAGCCCGGTGCAGGCGATGATCCCGGCGATCGGCGGCATCCTGCTTGGGCTGAGCGTGATCTGGCTCAGGAAGCGCAAGTTCCGCACTCCGGTCGATCCGATCGAGGCCAACGCGCTCTATGGCGGGCGTATGTCGCTCACCGACACGTTCATCATCGTCGGGCAGACGGTGCTGTCCAGCGGCTTCGGCGCCTCGGTCGGGCTGGAGGCCGGCTACACGCAGGTCGGCTCTGGTCTGGCGTCGCGGCTGGCGCGCGCCTTCAGGCTGCGCCGCAACGACGTGCGCATCCTCGTCGGCTGCGGCGCCGCCGGTGCCATCGCCGCCGCCTTCGACGCGCCGCTGACCGGCGCTTTCTACGGCTTCGAGCTGATCATCGGCATCTATTCGGTCGCCAATGTCGCGCCGGTGATGACGGCGGCCATCTGCGCCTCGCTGACGGCGGAAGTGTTTGGCGTCGTGCCGTTTCCGCTGGAACTGTCCGGCCTGCCCGCGCTGACCGCCAGCCAGTACATTCCGTTCCTGCTGCTCGGCCTGCTCGGCGGTGCGGCCTCGATCGCCATCATGCACTTGGTCAGCCTGATCGAGCACGGCTTCGCCCGGCTGTCGATCGATGCGTCGCTGCGGCCCTTCATTGGCGGCATCCTTGTCGGGCTGCTCGGGCTGGTGACGCCGCAGGTGCTGTCCAGCGGCCATGGCGCGCTGCATCGCGAGTTCGCGATGAACTATGGGCTTGGCGTCGTCGCCAGCGTCTTCGTGCTGAAGCTGGCGGCCTCGGCGATCTCGCTCGGCTCGGGGTTTCGCGGCGGCCTGTTCTTCGCCTCGCTGTTCCTCGGCGCGCTGCTCGGCAAGGTCTTCGCCGGCGTGATGGCATTCGCCTCGCCGGCGACCGGCATCGATCCGGCGGTCGCCGCCGTCGTCGGCATGACCTCGCTCGCCGTCGGCGTCGTCGGCGCGCCGCTGACGATGACCTTCCTGGCGCTGGAATCGACGCGCGACCTGACGCTCACCGGCGTCGTGCTGGCGGCCTCGCTCATGGCGGCGATGCTGGTGCGCGAGACATTCGGCTATTCGTTCTCGACCTGGCGTTTCCACCTGCGCGGCGAGACCATCCGCAGCGCCCACGACGTCGGCTGGATGCGCAGCCTCACGGCCGGCTCGATGATGCGCAAGGATGTCCGCACCATCGATGCTGCGACGACGCTCGGCGCCTTCCGCAAGGCGGTGCCGCTGGGCTCTGCGCAGCGCGTCATCGCGGTGGATGACGGCCAGCACTATGTCGGCGTGCTGATTGTGGCGGAACTGCACAGCGAGGTTTCGGATGGCGAGACGCCGGTGCGCGCACTCGCCCGGTTCAAGGACGCCGTGCTGGTGCCTTCCATGAACGTCCAGACGGCGGCCGAAACCTTCCAGCGCGCCGGTGCCGAGGAACTGGCCGTGGTCGAGGATTTCGCCGATCGCGTCGTGCTTGGCCTTTTGACCGAAAGCCATCTGATGCGGCGCTATGCCGAGGAACTCGACAAAGCGCGACGGGACCTCTCCGGCGAAGGCTAGCGGCTTTCGCCGGCGCCTGCAATGATCAGGCTGACGACAGCACAGCAGACACGACGCCCACCTGATCCCTTCACCTCCCTCCGGAAATTCTCCCATGCAAGCCAAGCGCAACGGCGACATATCGTTCTGGTATGCGGATATCGGCGGGGTTCCCGCGCCGCGGCCGCCCTTGCCCGGCGATATCGAGGCCGATGTCGCCATCGTCGGCGCGGGCTACACCGGTCTGTGGACCGCCTACTATCTGATGAAGGCGAGACCGTCGCTGCGCATCGCGCTGATCGAGCGCGAGTTCGCCGGCTTCGGCGCGTCGGGCCGCAATGGCGGCTGGCTGTCGGGCGGCTTCACCTGGTCGCGCGAGAAATATCTCAAGACCTCGACCCGGCAAGGTGTCAGCGCCATGCAGGCGGCCATGGCCGGCTGCGTCGACGAGGTGATCCGGGTGGCGGCCGCCGAAGGGATCGATGCCGACATTCGCCGCGTCGACAATCTGACGGTGGCCACCAACCCGGCGCAACTCGAACGCGCCCGCGAGGAGTGCGAGACGATCCGCGCCTGGGACGTCGATCCGAACCGCGTCGAGATGCTCGATCAAGCGGCGACGCGGGCGCGCATCAATGTCCGCGACGTCCTTGGCGGCTTCGTCGTCCATGGCCAGGCGCGGGTGCAGCCGGCCAAGCTGGTGCGCGGCCTTGCCGCCGCCGTCGAGCGGCTGGGTGTGCCGATCTACGAGCAGACGACGGTGACCGCCATCGCCAAGGGCAGCGTGACGACCAACCGCGGCACGGTGCGAGCGGAAACCATCATCCGCGCCACCGAAGGTTTTACCGCAGGCATTCCCGGCGAGGAACGGACCTGGCTGGCGCTCAACAGCGCGCAGATCGTGACCGAGCCGCTGTCGCCTGAGCTGTGGCGCGCGATCGGCTGGGAAGGACATGAGCTGCTCGGCAGTGCCGCCCATGCCTATTGCTATGCCCAGCGCACGCGCGAGGGGCGCATCACCATGGGCGGGCGCGGCGTGCCCTATCGCTACGGCTCGCGCACCGACGTCAACGGCCAGACGCAGCAGGCGACGATCGACCAGCTGCATCAGATCCTGATGACGCTGCTGCCGCAGACGGCGGGCTGCCGCATCGAGCATGCCTGGTGCGGCGTGCTCGGCGTGCCGCGCGACTGGTGCACGACGGTTGGCCTCGACCCGACCACCCGCATCGGCTGGGCCGGCGGCTATGTCGGTCTCGGCGTCTCGAGCTCCAATCTTTCGGGGCGAACGCTCGCCGACCTGATCCTTGGCCAGGACACGGAACTGACGCGCCTGCCCTGGGTCAACCGCAAGGTGCGGCGCTGGGAGCCGGAGCCGTTCCGCTGGCTCGGCGTCCATTCGATGTACCAGCTCTACCATCTCGCCGATCGCTGCGAGGCCGCCGGGCTTTCGCACACGTCGAAGCTTGCCGCCCTGGCCGACGCCATCACCGGTCACTAGAGCAGTTCACCGTTTCACGGAAACGGCGGCCTGCTCTAACTCATTGTTTTGACGCAATTCCGGACGGAAAACGGTTCACACTTTTCCTGGAATTGCTCTAGAGCGGATCAGCATCTCATGGAGCCCAAATTGATCGATCTTTCGACTTTCCACGACCTCGCCACGGCCGATATCGGGGCGTTCTCGCCGAAGCCGACCTCCATCGAAGGCGACCAGGTCGAGGCGGTGCGCTCGTTCTTCCAATCGCCGGACGGGACCGTCGATATCGGCATCTGGGAATGCACGCCGGGCCGCTTCACCGCCGATCGTTCGGGCTCGTCGGAGATTTGCCACATCATCTCGGGACGGGTCGAAGTAGCGCGCGCCGATGGCGAAAGGCGCGAACTCGGTCCGGGCGATCTGCTCGTCCTGCCGCAAGGCTGGAAGGGCGAATGGCTGATCCGGGAGACCACACGCAAGCTCTATATGATCCAGAGCGCCGGCTGATCGCCGGCGGGCGACCGACCCCGAACCGGGTCAGTGCTCGATCGGCCCCCTCGGTGAGACCAGGGCGGTGCCGGCGGTGGTCGGGCGCTCGATCATGCGGCGCACATGCGGTGGTTCCCCGCCGCTGTGCAATGCCCGGATGCGTTCGCCGACGACGGCGTCGGCATGGGTGGCCCGCCTGTTGTGGCGGATATACTCCAGCCAGGTCGGCGTGTGGTAATGTTCGATCCACACGGATGGATTTTCCAGGTCGCGCGCCAGTGTCCAGTTGCGGGCGCCGTCGCGGCGACGGATGCGGCCGCGCTCGGCCATGGTGGCGAGGAACTCCGGCACGTCCTCGTCGCGGATGATGTATTCGATCATGATGGCGATCGGGCCGCTGCGCGGCTTGAGGTCGAGCCCCAGATGCGGCTCCTTGAAGCGGTTGAGCGGATCGAGGTTGAGCACCGCATGCTGCGGCAAGGGCAGGACGAGGCCGATGGCGCCACCCGCCAGCATGGTGATGCTGGCCGCGATCAGCGCGGTCTCGGCGCCATGCGAGTCGGCGACGACGCCCCAGACCCAGCTGCCCAGCGCGATGCCGCCGAAGGTCGCCGTCTGGTAGACCGAGAGCACCCGGCCGACCACCCAGCGCGGCGTCGACATCTGCACCGTGACGTTGAAATGCGACAGCGCGCGCACCCAGCAGGCGCCGCCGATGAGCAGGCCGAAAGCGGTCTGCCAGGCGTGAAGGCTGACGGCGGCGTTGAGGGCGCATACGGCGAAACCGCCAAAGGCCATGCGCACCATCGTCTCCGAGGACAGCAACTGCCTCAGCCGCACGCTGATCAGCGCGCCGCCGACCGCGCCGATGCCGAAGGCGCCGAGCATGATGCCGTAGGTCAAGGCATCGCCCTTGACGACATCGCGCGCCACCAGCGGAAGAAGCGCCAGCACCGCGCCGGCGCTGAAGCCGAAGGCCGAGCCCCGGACCAGCACCTTGCCGATGTTGGGCGACATTGCGACATAGCGCAGGCCGGCGCCCATCGCCGCGCCAAGCGTCTCGCGCGGCAAGGTCTGCGCCGGTATTTCCGGCTTCCAGCGAAACAGCACGATGATCAGGCCGATATAGCTCAGCGCATTGGCGGCGAAGGCCGCGGCGGCGCCCGCGGCGGCGACGATGACGCCGCCGATCGCCGGGCCGACGCTGCGCGTCAGGTTGAAGCCCATCGAGTTCAGCGCGACGGCCGCCGGCACCTTGGAACGCGGCACCATGTCGCCGACCGAGGCTTGCCATGACGGGCTGTTCAGCGCCGTGCCGCTGTCGATGAGGAAGGTGAAGGCGAGCAGCGTCCACGGCGTGATCAGGCCGAACCAGGTGAACAGCGTCAGCAGCGCCGAGACGACCAGCATGAAGGTCTGCGCCACCAGCATCACCTTGCGCCGGTTGAAGCTGTCGGCGATGGCGCCGGCGACCAGCGCGAACAGCATGATCGGCAGCGTGGTCGAGGCCTGGACCAGCGCCACCTGGTAGGACGAGGTGGCGATCGTGGTCATCATCCAGGCGGCGCCGACGCCCTGGATGAGACCGCCGAAATTCGACACCAGGCTGGCCGACCAAACGGCCCGGAAGATGCCGTGGCTGAACGGCGCCAGCGCCGAGACGCGTTCGCTGTCCGGCTCGTCATCGATCATCAGCGCTGTCCCGCTTCACACGCCGTTGGCCTGCCGCCGCGAATGTCCTCTCCGGAGATGGAGCATGGCGACGCGGGGCGGACCGTTGCTTGAAAAAGATTATGCTCCAACAACAGGATGGCGAGGCAAAAATGCGTCGTTACGCGGCTAAGCCAATGGTCTGGCGGCCTTGGACCAACCGCCCGCCGGGCGTACGATTGGGCCGAACCGCTTAACCAGGCGCTTCTGCGGCCGCGGCATGCAGCGCATGGGTGAGGTTGCCCGCCGTTTCGCCGCCGGCATGAAGGCGCAGGAACAGTTCCATGCCGACGAGGCGTAGCCGCGAGGCTTCGTCGCGCCTCGCCAGGTCGACAAGGTCCTCGACGGCGGTGGCGGGCCATTTCAGCGCGTCGCGCAGATAGCCGCCGCGCAGCAGGCCCTGGCTGCCCTGGGTGAAGCCGGACGAGATTTCGAAACCCTTCTTCGGCGCGTAGACGTTCTCGCGCGGCAGGTGCTTTTCCGCGACCTTCTTCAATAGCCACTTGCCGGTCCTGCCGCGCAATTTCTGACGCCTCGGCAGATGGATCGCGAAGTCGATCAGCCGGTTTTCGATGAAGGGAACCCTGAGCTCGACCGATGCCGCCATGCTCAGCCGGTCATGCCGGTTGAGCAGGTCCTGCAAATGCGAATAGAGATCGTAGAGACAGCATCCAAGGAAGGCGCGATCGCCGAGCGGCGTCACCGGTTCGAGCCGGTCGAAGATCCTAGTCTGCAGGAAATTGAGCTCTGGCGATAGCGACCTCAGCACGAGATTGCGCTCCGAGGCCGAGCTGTTGCCGGTCGATGTCTTGAATGGCGCATGGCGCAGGCGCCCGAACTTGCGATCGAGCCAGCGCTTCGAGCGGAACAGCCGTCCCGGCCAGGACCATGCCTGCCAGGCCCGCATGCTTTCGGCCTGCCATTTGTAACCGCCGAAGAGTTCGTCGGCACCTTCGCCGGTCAGCAGCACCTTGACGCCGTCGGCCCGGCATTGCTCGGCCAGCGCCAGAAGCCCGACATGGCTTGCGTGCCAGCCGTCGCTCTCAAGGTGCCAGACCGCTTTCGGCCAGAGCTCGAAGAACCGGTCCCTGTCGACCGGCACCCGGCGCAGCGGGATGCCGGCGCGGCGGCCGGTCCGTTCGGCGTTCTCCGCCTCGCTGCGGCCAAGCCGGGGGTCGACGACATAGCCGTGGATTTCCGGCCTGAAGCGCTTCGACAGCGCCGTGATCAGGCCGGAATCGACGCCGCTGCTGCAGGCCGTGGCGATGCTGGCGTCGGCGATGCAATGGATATCGACGCTGTCTTCGATCAACGCTTCGAGCTTCGCCATATGCTCGTCGTCGGAGATGCGGTCGCCGGTGATGCGCTCCGCCTCCAGCACATCGAGGACGTGCCAGAAACAGCGCTTCTCGATGCCGGCGCCGGTGATCTTCCAGAGGCCCGCCGGCGGCAGGCGTTCGATCCCGTCGAACAGGCTGAAGCTCGAATCGCGGTGCTGCCAGGCAAGCCGCAGGGTGATCTCGCGCGCGTCGATGCGGCGGCCAAAACCGTCGCAGGCGAGGATCGCCTTGTCCTCGGAAGCGAACAGGATCCGCTCGGCCGTCTCGGCCACCGCCATCGGCTTGATGCCGAGGCGGTCGCGGGCGAGCCACAGGGCGTTGTCGCGCGCGTCGAAGTAGGCAAAGGAAAACATGCCGTCGAACAGCGGCACGGCCTTTTCGGGACCCCAATGATGCAGGGCCTGCAGAACCACTTCGGTGTCGGAGACACTGCGGAAAATACAGCCTTCCGCCTCGAGCGTCTGGCGCAGCGAGCGGTAGTTGTAGACCTCGCCATTGTAGGCGAGCACGCCCTTGCCGCATGCGGTCAGCATCGGCTCGCGGGCGGCCGGTGAGGGATCGATGATGGCAAGCCGGCGATGACCCAGGGCGAGCCGGCTGCTGCTCCAGCTGTCGTGGTCGTCCGGCCCGCGATGCGCCAGCGCTTGCATCATGCCCGCGATGTCCGACAGGTCGCCGGCGCCGATCGGGTCGCGCTTTCGCCAGACGCCGGCTATTCCGCACATGGCCTGCCGGCCGGTTTAGTCTGCCCCATGATTTTCGAAGACCGCCTGAGACCAGTGGCGCCCACGCCGCGCAATTCACAATCTAGCCGCAACCGGGCTGCCCGCAAGCCGTCCGGTGAGCGGGTAGTGGGTCAGTTTGAAATTTCGCCCCGATCACAATAGGCGCTTTTGCCTGTGCGCCGTCTGGAAAATAGCTTTAACCAAGCTTGTGCCATATTCCCCACCTTTCATAGTTTCGGATGGATGGCAGGATTGACGGCGTTCAAGGTCACAGTTCTAATTTTCGGATGGTTTGGCCTGCTGCTCATCGGGATGTTTATCCTTGGAATTTTCCTCGATGGTGGCCACGGTGAGAGCGGGGCATGGTCAGTGTTTCTCGCTATCGCTTGGGCGGTGGCCTATTGGCCTGTCACGTTGATCGTGCTCGGCCTTGGGTTTTGGGCCTCGAATTGGTGGATGAAGCAGGGATAGCGGCAAGCTCAATTTCAAACTGACCCACTACCGGTGAGCGCAAGGAGCAGGCACTCCGTGGTCCGCGTCAGAAGCCGTGCTCGATGCGCTCGAAGATGACGTTGGTGAAGGCCGATATCTGACCGCCGATGAATGGGCCGGTCAGCGCCACCACCAGCATGATGGCGACGATCTTCGGCACGAAGGTCAGCGTGATTTCCTGGATCTGGGTCAGCGCCTGGATCAGCGCGATGCCGATGCCGACCGCCATCGCCACCAGCACCACCGGCGCGGAAGCGGTCAGCACCGTCCACACCGCGTATTGGACGATATCGAGGGCGTCGGCCTCGTTCATGGGTCGTGACCGGAGCCTGTCGCCTAGCTCGCCGCCTTGACCGAAACGCCCGAGGTGACGGGAACTTCGGTGCCGTTCTGCAGCACCGCGATGAGGCCGCTGCTGGCCAGGCGCACGGAGGCCACCGTGCCCGTCGTCTTGCCGTCGGCGGAGGTGATCGAGCGGCCGATCAGGGCATCGGCCTGCGACAGGGCCGAGGACTGCATGATCTGGTCGAGCTTGGTGTTGGTCTGCACCGATTGCTCGACCTGCGAGAAGGTGGCGAGCTGGGCGACGTACTGTGTCGAGTCCATCGGCTTGGTCGGATCCTGGTTCTTCATCTCGGCGATGAGGAGCTTCAGGAACGACTGGTAGTCGACCGCGGTCTTCGAGGTCGACGTGGTGGTCGAGTTGGCACCGGTCGGTATGGTGGTCGTCATGTCCACGGTCATCGGCATCAAGCTCCTACGGCCAGCGGGCGCGCCGCGCCCGGAATATCGTCATTGCCGCCAAGCGCGCGGCGTTCGAGCGGATAGAGCGCGCGGATCGCCTTCAGCGCCTCATAGACATGGTCCTCGCCGACCATACGGTCGATCTGCTTCAGCGCGCTGCAAATCTCGCCGTCCTCGAAGCTCGCCAGCAGCATGGGCAGCGAGCGGCGGAACATGTCGCGCGCCTCGGAGGCGCTCGCCGGGTTCATCAGCATGACCTGCAGGATGAAATAGAGCTGCCTGAGCGGGGTCGACGCCTGATCGGCCTGGATGACGTGGCTTTCGAGCAGGAACTGCACGTCGTTCATCAGCTCGATTGTGACCTTGCGGTCGACGCGGATGACGGCGCCGTTGATGTAGATCTTCTCGTTCGGCTTCAGCGATATCTTCAGCGTGTTGGTCATTGGATGCCGTCCCGGATGATCTGGGAGACTTCGATCAGGCCTTCGAAATTGTTGGTGCGGCCCTGGCGGATGTCCTCGGCCTCGCGCAGCAGCCACAGGCCGATGGAGATGAGGTTTGCGCGCAGTTCCTTGGGCAGGGCGTTGTCGCTGGAGCCGAGATCCTCGACGAAGGTGGTCCAGATGCGGTTGGTGAAGTGCAGCGCCTCGATCGCTTCCATGGAATCCTGGCCGACCGCGGCCGCGGCCGACAGCATGTCGATCGAGCGGGTGAGCAATTCCCGCTCGCGGTCCTTGGCGTCGGAGACGGAGTCGGTCTGGATGTCGGCGTAGGAGAATTGATACATCGTCGGGGCTCTGCCGTTCCGGTGGAAGTTTTCAGGTCAGGTAATTCAGCAGGCTGAGCTGCTGCAGGCGCGCGGTCAACGCGAATGAGGTCTCGATATGCTGCGTCAGGTCGGCGATGCGGGTCGCGGCCTCGGCGGGATCGACGCCCTCGAGATCGATGATGTGCTTCTCGAACAGGTCGACCTGGGTCTTCATGCGGTCGCTGGCGTCGGAGACACGTTTCTGGGTTAGGCCGACCTCCGAACGCACCTGGACGATGCCGCCGATGGCCTCGCCGACCAATGTCTGGGCGCGGCTGACGACGGTGTTCTTGGCGGCATCGCTGATGTTGCCGGAGAACAGGTTGGCGACCATCGCCGCCGCCATGGCGAGCTTGCGGATGCCGTCCTCATTGGCGCTGACCGAGGTCTGCGTGGTCTCGTTCAGCGCGATGCGGCTGGTGATCTGCTCGTCGGTGGCGTTCGACCAGGTGCCTTGCCAGCCCGGGCCGAGGAATTGCGGCTCGACGCTGGTGGTGATGAAGTCGTCCATCTGGGCGGCAGTGATGTTGGCCGCGGCCGGATCGCTTTGGGTGAAGCCGAAATAGGCGACGAAGGAGGCGTCGAAAGCGGCTTTGGCGGGCGAGCCGGCGGCGGTGAAATCGTCGACCGGCTTGACGTCGGTGTTGGTGCCGGCGAACAGATACTCGCCATTCACGCTGGTGTTGAGGATGCCGGTCATCTGCTGCAGCGCCGACGCGCCGGCCTGCTGGGTGATGCTGGTCGAGGAATCGCCGGACACGGCGCTGGTCAAGGCCGAAAGAAAGTTCTGCGCGACGTCGGAGAGCTGGCCGAGCGCATCCTGCGTCGACGTCAGCCGGGCGGCGACCAGCGCGTTGGAATCGATGATGCCGTTCAGCCGGTCGAGATCGCGCTGGAAGGTCACGGCCTGGGTCGTGCGCCCGCCGAGCGCCAGGCCGACATCGGCGACCTTGCCGGTCGTTGACTCCTTCGTCGCCTTGACCAGATCGGACTGCATGCGCATCTGCTGGTAGCGCATGGCGTTGGATATTGCGGCTGAGGAGACGGCTGTCGCTTTCATCGATTATCCCACGGCATTCATCAGGGCGTCCAGCATGTCGTCGACGGTCTTCATCATGCGGGCGGAGGCCTGGTAGGTGTGTTCGAGGTCGAGCAGCAGCGACATTTCCTGATCGACATTGACGCCGGTGTCGTTGGACAGCGCCTCGGCCGTGCGCGTGGCCAGCGCCTCCTTGGCGTCGGCGGTGGTCGAGGCCTGCTGGCGTACGCCTTCGAACCAGCCGATCGAGTTGGCGGCATAGTCGGCGACGCTGGATGTCGCCGTGATACCGGCGGCGGCATCGAAAGCCATCGGCTGGTCGAGCCGGTCGCCATAGGCGATCAGGAGGTTGGCGTAGGACGAGCCGGAAGTGTTGAGGACATAGGCAGCGCCATTGGCGCCGCCGTCGCGCAGCAGCGCCGGGGTCATGGCGGCGTTGACGCTGATCGAGCCGGCAAGGCCGTCGACCAGCGTGCCGGCGGCGGGAATGGCGGGCGCGCCCGACCAGGTGAACAGGCCGGCGGCATCGGGCTGCGACGAGGAGGTCTCGGCAAAGGCGGTGATAAGCCCGCGGGCGGTCTCGTCGAGCTGGCTCTGCATGGTGGCGGCGACGCCGTCGCGCAAGGTGATCAGGCCGGCGAGCTTGCCGACGGCGCTGGTATTGCCGCCGCTGCCGGCCGAGAGCGGCACGTTGTCGATGGAGATGGTGTTGCCGGGAGTGCCGGCGGTGTAGCCGGACGAGGGCGTGAAGGTCACCGAGCGCGGCACCGTCTCGAACAGCGTCGTGCCGTCCGTGGTGGTGATGACCATGTCGTTGTCGCCGCGCGTGAAGGTCGAGACGGGAACGTATTCGGCGATCTTCTTCAGGATCGCGTCGCGCTGGTCGAGTGCGTCGGACACGTCGGTGCCCGAACGCGTTCCGGAAATGACGGCCTTGTTGGCGTCCTGGAACTGGCTGAGCAGCTTGTTGAGGTCATCGACCGCGGTGGCGATCTGGCCGTCGGTCTGGGTGCGGAAATCCTGGATCGCCTGGGTGCCGTCATTCAGCGAGCGCACGACGTCCCTGGCCGCGTCGATGACGCTGGCGCCGAGATTCTGGTTGGACGGCGTCGTCGCATAGAGCTGCAGCGCCTGCTGCAGATTGGCGATCGCGGTCGAGGGCGAGGACGCGTTGTCGACGCCGTTGACGGCCAGCTCCAGCTGGTCCATGCCGCTGTAGAGCGCGCTCTGGCCGCTCCATGCGGAGAGGGCGCTCAAATTCTGCCGGAACAGGAGGTCGTTGGCCGCCCGCTGGATCTCCACCGAGCGGGCGCCCGGCGCCGTGCTGGTGATGACGGCCGTGCGGCGGGCATAGTCGCTATTGGAAGCATCGGCAACGTTGCGCGAGACGATGCTGGTCTGCTTCGAGGTGGTCAGGAGCGCCGACTGTGCGATGCTCAAGGCGGAGGTCAGCGACATGCGGGTCTTTCACGGGCCGGGGCCCGACAGTTATCTCTTCAGGTTGACAAGGACATCCATCAGGTCGGAACCGGTCTGGAAGACTTTCGAATTGGCGGTGTAGCTGCGCTGCGCCGCGATCATGTTGGTCAGTTCCTCGGCGATATCGACGTTGGAATTTTCCAGCGCGCCGGAGACGATCGAGCCGAGCTTGCCTTCATTGGCGAAGCCGATGCGCACCGCGCCGGAATCGGTGCTCTGCGCGTAGACGTTGCCGGGCAGCGCGGTTAGCCGGTCCGGGCTCGTCACGTCGGCCAGCGGGATCTTGTAGAGCGGCTTGGTGGAGCCGTCCTCATACTGCGCGTAGATGATGCCGTCCTGGCCGATCTGGATCTTCTCGATCGTGCTCGGCGCATTGCCGTTGACCTCGGCCTCGGAAACCGTGAAGCCGGTGCCGAGCTGGGTCAGCTTCGACATGTCGAGGTCGAGGGTGGAGCCGTTCGGCACGGTGAAGGAGATGCCGGTGGTGGCGCCGGTGAGCTTGCCGGTGGTGGTGTCGAAAGTCAGGTTGGCCGAGGCCAGCGCGCCGCCGGTATAGGGGAAGGACGTGCCGGCGGTGGCCTTGGACTGGTCGAAGACCGAGACTTGCCAGGCGCCTGAGCCGGTGTTGGTGAAATAGACGTCGAGCAGGACCTTGTTGCCGAGATTGTCGTAGGCGACCAGCGACGACTTCGAGGTGTATTCAGCGCTCGCGCTGTTGCTGGACGGCAAGGGGCCCGCAGGCGGGGTGGCACCCGCCGGCAGATTGCCACTGAAGACGCCTTCGGTGCTCGGCGTCGCGGTCATTTCCTGGTCGGAGATCTGCACCGGCTCCAGGCCCTCGAAACCGTTGGCCGTCGCCGCCGGATCGCCATTGGCGTAGCTGTAGGCCATCAGCTGATAGCCGGCGGCATTGACCAGCCTGCCTTGGGCGTCGGCGACAAAGGCGCCGGCGCGGGTCAGATAGGGCGTGCCGCTCGGATCCTGCACGACAAAGAAGCCATCGCCGTTTACGGCAAGGTCGGATACCGAGGTGGTGTATTGCAGCACGCCTTGCGAGCTGATGGCGGAGCGGATCGTCGTCGTCACGCCGCCCGAATTGTAGGCGCCGCCGGTGCCCGGCATGATCAGCGTCGAGAATTCGGCGGAGGAGCGCTTGTAGCCCGTAGTGTCGGAGTTGGCGATGTTGTCGGCGACCGTGGACAGGCGATTGGCCTGCGCGTTCATGCCGGAGACGCCGGTCCGCATCATTCCGTAGAGGCTCATCGAAACGTCTCCTCAATACCCACGACGGTGGGGCCCATGACAGTGGCCGCGAGCCTATGCCGCGTGTCTTGCGCGAGGCTGGCGCGGGTTTCGGCCATCAGAACACCAGCCGGTAGCCGAGGAAGCGTTTGGAATCGATCGGATCATGGCCGAGCTTTTCGCGCAGCTTCTTGCGCAGCTTGCTGATGTGGCTTTCCACCACGTTCTCCTCGACCTCCTCGTCGAAGATGCCGTAGATGGCGTTGAAGACCTGGGTCTTGGTGACCCGTCGGCCGCGGTTGCTGGCCAGATATTCGAGGATGCGGCGCTCGCGGCGCGGCAAGGGCAGCGGCTCGCCGTCGATCTCGGGATCGCGGCCGTCCATGAAGATGCGCATCGAACCGACCTCGGTATAGGTCACGTCCTCATGCGCGCGGCGGCGGATGGCGGTGATGCGCGCCAGGATCTCGCGGATGTGAACCGGCTTGCGGATGACGTCGTCGACGCCGCTCTCGAACAGCCGCAGCGTGTTTTCCAGCGAGTGCTGTTCGCTGAGCGCGATGACCGGCGCGCCGGTGCGGTCGCGGATCTGGCGCGGCGAGATCGCGCCCTCGCGGCAGTCGCCGATGAGGAAGGCCCTAACAGAGCGCAGATCGGTGTCGGCCGCGGAGCTCACCCATTCGCCGAACTCGCTGGGCGCGAAGCCCGCGCTGGCCACCCCCTCGCGATCGAAAAGTGAGCTGTAGCCTTCAGTTACGAGCTCACGCTCGTCAACGATCACGATCATCGGCCCGCCCTCCGAATCATCTCATTTGCCCCGTGGAAGGAGGCGTAACCGGTGGCGAGAATCCTGAACAACCGTCATTTCTTGTAGCTATTTTCTTGGGAGTTTTTTGGGGACCCGAAAATAAGCGCGGTCGCATGGGGTGTACGGAGTGCATCGGCGCGCGCCGCGCAGAACGATGCGGCAAGCGCCGGAGAGGCCGAAAAGCCCCTGTGCGCCTCGGAACATAGGTGCATCTATGGGTTGCAGAATGAGCGGGCGTTGGGCGTCCATTTGCCGAAGCCGGTAGCGACCATGTTGGCGATGACGCGACAGACATAGACCTTCTGTGCGGGGTCGTTGTCGGGGCCGGCATGATAGCGGGCCACCGCCATCGACCAGGTCATGTGGCGGGCATGCAGGCTGACCAGGAAGCGCGCCGCGTAGTCGACATTCTGGCGCGGGTCGAGCATGTCTTCGACACTGCGAAAGTGCGACGCGTGGTAATGATGATTGATCTGCATGCAGCCGAGATCGATCAGCGTCTTGCCCTCGCGGCGGGCGCCCTCGAACGTCGCCAGGGCCTCGGCCCGGCTTCGCGGGAAGATTGCTTTTCCCTCTATATTCATGGCGTTAGGTTGAAGGCTGCCCTTCTTGCCGGTCTCCGTCAGGCCAACGGCATAGAGGATGCCGGCCGGCACGCCGTAGCGGTCGGCGGCGCGCAGGATCTCGGGTTCGCAAGGGTTGGCGGCGGCGCTCGCAGCGCTGATGGCGGCGCTAGATAAACATGCCGTCGCCAGTGCGCTCGCGAGCAGGCGAAGCAGCGCGGCCGCTGTCCGGTGTGTCATTGCTGTTGTTCCTTCCCGGCTGCTGACCGCCGGAGCCGGCATTGTTGCCGCTCGAGTTGCCGGGCTGAAAGGCGGATTGCTCGCGGCCTGGCGACATCGGCAGCGAGCTGTTGGCGTCGACGCGCGCGGCCGCTGGCGTTGCTATCGAAGGTTGCAGTACCGTGACCTTGTCGACGTCGAAGCCGAGCCCGCGCAGGGACTTGACGATCGCCTCGCTGTCGGCCGCGAGACGACGATGTGCGTCATGGGTTTCGGGCTTCAGCTCGATCGAAAGTTGCTCTCCGGAAAGCCGCAGGCTGGCCGTGACCATGCCAAGCTCGGCCGGGTGAAGCTCGATCTTCAATATATGTGTCGGAACGGCAACAGAACCGGGCGGTTGGGAACCCGCGGAGGGGGTCAAAAACGCCTGCGGCAAGCCATTGTCCGACGCCAGCGCGTCGACCAGCGCCGAAGCCGTCTGGTTTAGCGGGTTCTGCGCCGGGGCCGGGAAGCTCTGCTCGGCGACGACATCGATGCGCGCAGCCGACGACGCCTGTTTTCCTTGCTCCGACGGCGTCGCCGACCGTATTGCTTCAAGGGTTTTCGATGCCGGTCGCCTCGCCGGCGCTGCCGATACGTCCGCAGGCGTCTGATCCTCAGGCGGCGCCGTGGCGCCGCCATCCCGGCGCGGCAGGTCCTTGAAGACGGCGCTGATGGCTTCCGGCTGTCGGAGCTTGCCGGGAAACGCCTCGGCGTTCGAGCCACGTTCGGACCGGGAGAAGGCACCGGCATCTTTGGAGTCGGGATCCGAGGTCTGATCGGGTTCTTTCAAGGTGGAAAGCAATCGCCGCGACGATTGCGGCTGGCCGTCCAGCGCCGGCTCCGGCCCGCTGGGCGCGGCATCGTCGCCGTCCGCTCTGGCCGATGGCTGGAAACGGCCGATGTCGCTCAACGCCATCAGCAATGGCAGGCTGTCCTTGAGCGGGCCGGCGTTCGCGGTCTGCGCGGCCGGGTCGGCATCCGCCGAGGCCTTGTCCGCATCGGTATCGGCCTCGTCCTTCACGGCCTTGCCGAGCGCTGACTTTGGCGCGGCGGCTCTGGCCGGAGCATCGCCTTCGGGCTGCGTCTTGCCGGGACTGGCCAGTGCGCGTCTGTTCCATCGCGCATCGGGGGATCCGGTTTCAGCCGGTTGCCCGTTTTCCTGCGCGGACTGTTTTTCGGCGCCGCGCAGCAGATCGCCGAAGCTCGTGTCCTCGCCCTTCGCGGCCGGCGCGCCCGACCTGGACGCGGCGTGCGTGGGAACAAGTCCCGGGAGGGCCTGGCCGAGGCTGGTGGTCATTTCGGGGCGGCTCCAAGCAGTTGGTCGATCTTGTTGAGTTGGCGGCGCGTCTGCATCATCGCGGCGTCGGTGGCGTCGGACGGATCGAGACCGGGGGAAGGTTCCGGCGTCGATGCGGGCTGAACTGCCGCCGCCTCGGCCGATGCCGAAGCCACCGCCGGCGCATCGGTTGGAGCCGGAGCCTGCGCCTCCGGCGCGGCCGCTGCCGGGATAGAAGCCGGCGCATCCGGGGATGGCGATGCCAGAGCTTGCGCGTCCGCCGGCTTTGCGGCCGGGCCGGATGTCTCGACCGCCGGCTGCTCGGACATCGCGCCTTCGACCGGCGGCAGGTCGGCGTCTTCCTGTCTCTCCGCCGCAGCGATCTCGGCTGCGGGCTTCCCGGCTGCGGACTTCTCAGCGTCCGCGTCGTGCTTTTCGACGGCGGGGATTGCCGGTCGCGCGACCACTTCGCCGGCGACGGCCTGCGCGGCATCGAGCAAGGCCCGGTCGCTTTCGGAGAGCTTGGCGCGGTCGATCTTCTCCAGCTTGGCGCGCACATCCTCGATGGTGCTCGACGTCACCGTCGACAGGCTGGAATAGAGCTGAGCGCGCGGGTCGTCCTCATTGCCGTTGCCGTCGCGGCCTTGCTCAGCCCTGGCCGAGGCGAAGCTGGAAAGCTCGGTCAGGCCGTCGATCGCCGCCCGGCGGGCGATGCGCAGATAGATCACCTTCTCGCGCTCGGGATCCATCATCGAGGTGATGTCGGCGAGCTTGTCGTGACTGATCGCCATGTGCAGCGAAATGACGCCGGAGACGAAGGAATCCGCGAATTGGCTGGCATAGGGCGAGTGGAGGTAGTTCGACACATATTGGGTGGAAGCCAGCGCGAAGCGGGCCGCGTCGCCTTGCTGCGCGGCGATGCCGACCGAGCGGCGAAGCGCTGCTTCCTCGACCAGCGTGCCCGGGCTGAGCAGCCGGGCGTCGTCGAGCAAAGCGAGGGCCGCGGCCGGCTGGTCGGTGGCGAGCAGCGAGCCCTTGACCAGCGCCAGGAAGGCGCCGAGGTCGGCGGGCAGCGCCATCGGGTCGATCGGCCTCAGCGTTTCGATCGCCTCGGCCGGGCGGCCGTTCAGGTAGCTGATGATGCCCTTGGCGACGGCCAGGCTCCGCGGGTCGGTCTCGGCGCGCGAGGCGGCTGCCTCGACGGTGACGGGATTGCCGCCGCTCATGCCGTAGACGAGCAGGGCGCGAAAGTTCCTCGGTTCCTTGAAATCCCCGGCATCGGCGGCGCGCAGGCGCGCATCGGTCATTTCGAGCAGCTTGGCCTGCATCGGCAGCGCCGCGTGGTCGCCGGCGGCGATGCGGTCCTGCACGAGCTGCAGCGAGCGCACCAGCTGGTAGGGCTGCAGGGCCTCGTCGGCAAAGCTCGCCGACGGCGCTGCGGCGCTCAGCAGCAGGCCGATGACGGTCGCAGCTTTCATCCGCCCGTCGCCATCAGAATCTCGATGCGGCGGTTAGCGGCCGCCAGCGGATCGGCAGGATCCTTCGGCTGCCGGTCGGCGAAGCCCGCGACCTCGGTGATGCGGCGCTCGTCGACGCCGCCACGCACCAGCATGTAGTAGGCCGAATGGGCGCGCGCGGTGGACAGGCGCCAATTGTCGTAGGTGTCGCTTCGGAACGGCCGTGAATCGGTATGGCCGTTGATGCTGATCGTGCCCTTCTGGCTGTTGACGATATGGCCGATCTTTTCCATCGCCAGCACCAGCTCGCGGCGCGGCAAGGCCGAGCCGATCTCGAACATGCCGAAATCCAACTGGTCGGTGATCGAGATGACGACGCCCTTGTCGGTCGCCTCGACCGAGACGCCGTCATGCAGCTTGTCGCCCGGCTTGAAAGCTTCGGCCAGCTGCTGCTTGACCTCGGCCGCGGCCTGGACCGTGGCGGCGCTCGGCGCCTTTTCGCCGACATCTGGTTTTGCCGCCGCTTCGGCCTTCGCGGCTTCCGGCTTTGCGGTCTCGGCCTTCTCGCCGTTGGCGGTTTCGCTTGTCGCGGTTTCGCTTTTTGCAGCTTCGCCCTTGGCGGCCTCGGCCTTGGCGGCTTCGCCTTTTGCAGCCTCGCCCTTGGCGGCTTCGACCTTCGCGGTTTCGGTCTTTGCCGTCCCCGGCTTGGCATCCGCCTTGTCGGGCGCCGCCTTCGCCAGCGGCTCCAGCGGCGCGTCGATGACCGGCGGCGCCGGCGGCACGGCCTTGACCTTCGGCACCTGGGTCTCGGCGACTTTCTCGCCGGGCTTTGCCGGATCGCCCTCGATCTTGGCGCGCTCGGCGCTTTCCTCGGCACCGGGCGCGGCCACCTGCTGCGACCAGAAATCCGGCGCGAAGGGATCGCGGTAGGACTCGCCGCCGGAGGCGCCGGTCGCCGGGCCGGCATTCTGCGCGCCGCCTTCGCCCTTGGCGCTGACATTCTGCATCACCCCGGTGTCGGTCGCGATCTCCGACAGCACCGCATAGGGATCGGCAAATAGATGCTCGTCGGAAAGGTCGGAGTTCTGCGAGGCTTCCTTGGTCTGCCTGCGGTCAGAGGAGCCGGCGCCGCCCTTGCCGTCCTCGCCGGCCTTGCTGGCGCCGTCCTGCGGATTGTCGGCCGTCAGCCCGACCTTGCTCGGACCGTCGCCGAGATCCTCCAGGCCCTTGCGGCTGGAATTGCGATCGATCAGCTCGACCGGGTTGAAGTAGCTGGCGACGGCCGCCTTGGTCTGCTCGTTGGCGGCGTTGATCAGCCACATCACCAGGAAGAAGCACATCATGGCGGTCATGAAGTCGGCGAAGGCGATCTTCCAGACGCCGCCATGATGACCGTCGTCGTGGCCGTCATGGTTGCGCTTGACGATGATGATCTCGTGCCTGTCCTCTCCGGCGTCCACCGCGCTCATGACAGAACCTCGGACAGCGAGGCCGACCATTCGGCGATGCGCGTCTCGAACACCGCCTCGTCGATGACGACGGTGAGGTCGAGGCCCTGTGCCTCGACGAAGTCGAGCTGGGCGGCGCGCGGACCGAGCGAGGCCGCCAACGTTTCGAACAGCGACAGCGGGCCGCGCACGGCGATGCGCACCGCCTCGGAGTCGGCGATGGCCTCGCCGATCGTGCGCGCGAGCGCGTCCAGCGAGCGCTTCTGCAGGTCGTCGCTGACCATGCCGCCAATGATGCGGGCAAGGGTGGCGCCGACGAGCTCGGTCACGCGCAGCTCCATGGCATCGATGTGCCTGGCGACGGCCTGGCCGACATCGCCGCCGAAGCTTTCAAGGAAGGCTTTTGCCTCGTCGGCATTGGCTTGGCGCTCGGCCTCGAGCGCAGCCTGATGGGCGACCGCAAGGCGCGCTTCGAGCGCCGTTTCCGCATCGGCGACGGCTTCGGCGATCAAAGTGCCGATGTCGGCCTGCGGCGGCGCTTCGTCGGGCTTGCGTTCGGGCTCGGCGGCGGCCTGCGGCTGTCCGGCACGCGGGCTGCGCGTTCCGAAATCCGGGAGAAGGTCGAAGAGGGCGACTGAGGGCATGGTCTATCCGGCGACTTCCTGGGCGGCCCATTTGCGCAGGATCTGCGCGGTGCGTTCCTCGTTGAGGTCGACCATGCGGGCAAGCCGTTCCTGCGGCGCCGGCCGGATCTTCTGGCGAAGGTCGTCGAGCGGCGTGGAGCCGGCGCGCGCGCCCGGCAAGGCGCCGACGGACGCGGCTGCCGCGTCGGAACCGATTGCCGCCACCGCGGGCTCGGGCGTCGGCAGCGAGCGCTGGACATCGTCGAAGCTCGGGCCGGCGATGGCCGGCTTGGCTGGAGCCGTCAGCGCGGCCGCCATCGGCCTCAGGCCGAAAAAGGCGACCAGGAACACCACGACGATGAAGGCGCCGGCATTGATCAACGTGCCGGTATAGGTCCCGATCGAGGCCAGGATGCCCGGCTGCTCGATCGGTTCGCCATCGAGCCCGTCGATGAACTCGACCGCCGAGACGTCGATGACGTCGCCGCGCTTCTCGTCGAAGCCGGTGGCGGAGGCCACCATCTTCTGGATGTCGGCGACGCGCTTGGCGATCTGCTCCGGCGTGGCGTCCTTGCCGAGAATGGTGGCCAGGCGCTGCTGGTTGACGACGACGGCGACCGACATCTTGGTGACCGAATAGCCGTTGGAGACGGTGGCGATCTTCTTGGAGTTGATCTCGTAGTTGGTGATCTCCTCCTTGCGGTCGTTCTGCGAGGTGGATTGCGGCCCCTCGGTGCTGGCCGCCTGGGTCTCGGGCAGGTTCTGCTCGACGCTGGTCGGGGTCGAGGCCTGCTTCTGATTGCTGTTCTCGTTGGTGCGCACCGACTGCACGGAGCGCTCGACGCGGGACTCCGGATCGAAGATCGTCTCTTCGGTCTGGCGGGTGTCGGTGTTGACGTCGGCCTTGACGCTGGCGCGGAAATTGTCGGGACCGAGATAGGGTGTCAGCGCGCGGCGGATGTTGTCGCCGATCTGCGCCTCGACCGTCTGCTCGACGCCCAGCGTGCGGGCAGCGCTGGTGTTGGACGGGTCGTCGCCGGCGGCCAAAAGGTTGCCGTTGGAATCGAGCACCGTCACCTTGTCGGCCGCCAGGCCGGGGACGGCGGCGGCAACCAGGTGGCGGATCGACATGGCGCTCTTTTCGGCATCGATGCCGGCATAGCGGATGACCACCGAGGCCGAGGGCTGCTGCTCGTCGCGGCGGAAATTGGCACGCTCGGACATGACGATGTGGACGCGCGCCGCCTTGATGCCGGCGATCGACTGGATGGTGCGCGCGATCTCGCCCTCCAGCGCCCGCACCCTTGTGATCTGCTGCATGAAGGATGTCAGGCCGAGCGAGCCGACATTGTCGAACAGCTCGTAGCCGGCATTGGCGCTGGTCGGCAGGCCCTTCTCGGCGAGCATCATGCGAGCCTGCGCGGTGGTGCCGGCGGGCACCAGCACGGAGGTGCCGTCGGCGCCGACGTCGAAGCCGATGCCGGCCTCGCCCAGCACCAGGCCGATCTGGTTCACGTCGGAGCGCTCGAGCCCGACGTAGAGCGTCTCGTAGGCGGGACGGTTGAGATAGATCGAGGCCACGCCGATGACGGTCATGACGAGCGCCGCGATGCCGCCCAGCATGACGAGGCGCTTGACGCCAAATGCCCTGAGATTCGAGATGATGCTCTGGATCTGTTCCGGCACGTTCCAACGGCTCCCAGCACGACTGTCCGTCGGAACACTAGACCGCGAAGCTTGTGCGAGGATGATAGGCGGAACGCAAAAGGCCGCGCTTGCGGCGCGGCCTTCGATGCAGTGGAAAGATCAGCCGGGATGTCAGCTCTTGAACAGGGCCAGGATCGACTGCGAGTTGCCGTTGGCGATCGACAGCGACTGGATGCCGAGCTGCTGCTGCACCTGCAGCGCCTGCAGGCGGGTCGATTCCTTGTTCATGTCGGCGTCGACCAGCGCGCCAACGCCCTTGTCGATCGAGTCCGAGAGGTTCGACAGGAAGCTCTTCTGGGTGTCGATGCGCGACTTGGCGGCACCGAGATAGGCCGCGCCCGTCGAGAGCTTGGCAAGCGCCGTTTCAACGCTGCCAAGCGCCGTATCGATGGCGGTGTCGGTGACTGCAGCGGCGCTCGGGTCGAAGAAGGTCGTGGCGAGCAGGCCGCCGACGATGCCGCCCGTGCCGGCAATATCGAGAACCTGCGTGTCGGCGGCCGCGACATTGATGGTGTCGATGGCGACGGTGGTGCCGGTGCGGTTGTAGGAAGCAACGATCTGCAGGTCGGAGGCGACGAGGCCGTCGTTCTGCAGCAGGTTCGAGCCGGCATAGCTGGCATTGGTGACCGACGACTTGATCTGCTCCTGGATGGCCTTGATTTCGGTCGCGATCTTCTGCTGGTTATCCTGGCTGGCGCCGCGGGCGGTGACCAGCTTGGCCTTGATCGCGTCGACCTGGTCCTTGATGTCGGTGATGGCGGTGTAGGCGGTGTCGACCTTGCCGGCGCCGAGGCCGAGCGCGTCCTGCACCGCCGACAGCGCCTTGTTGTCGGAACGCATGCTGGTGGCGATCGACCAGTAGGCGGCGTTGTCGGAAGCGGTGGCGACGCGGTAGCCAGTCGAGATGCGGGCCTGCGTCGTTTCAAGCGCCTTGTTGGTGGCGTTGAGGCTCTGCAGCGCGGTCAGCGCCGCGGCGTTCGTCATGATACTTGCCAAGGTACACCCCTTCTCAAAGCAGGCATGCCTTACGCATGCCGGTCAACCCGTTTGGCGGGGGCGTCATGCCTGTGGACCAACTGGTCTGCCCGTCATAAGTGAATGGTTAACCATAACTAGCGCGACATCGTTAATGGCGCGTTAAAGCCATGCTTTGGCGAGGGAAAATGACAAGGGTTTCACAAATGAAAATCGGGCCGCGCTGACGGCGCGGCCCGATGCAGATGACTGGAGTTCAGGAGGCGATCAGCCGCGGAAGAGCGACAGGATCGACTGCGAATTGCCGTTGGCGATCGACAGCGCCTGGATGCCGAGCTGCTGCTGGACCTGGAGGGCCTGCAGGCGGGTCGATTCCTTGTTCATGTCGGCATCGACCAGCGAGCCGACGCCCTTGTCGATCGAGTCCGAGAGGTTCGACAGGAAGCTCTTCTGGGTGTCGATGCGCGACTTGGCGGCGCCGAGCGAAGCGGCGCCGGTGGACAGCTTGCCAAGCGCCGTTTCAACGCTGCCGAGCGCGGTGTCGATGGCAGTGTCGGCGACAGCGGCAGAGCTCGGATCGAAGAAGGCCGTGGCGAGCAGGCCGCCGACGATGCCGCCCGTGCCGGCGACGTCGAGGACCTGCGTGTCGGCAGCCTTGACGTCGATGGTGTCGATGGTGACGGTCGCGCCGGTGCGGTTGTAGGAAGCGACGATCTTAAGGTCGGACGCGGCGAGGCCGTCGTTCTGCAGCAGGTTCGAGCCGGCGAAGTTGGCGTTGGTGACCGACGACTTGATCTGCGCCTGGATGGCGTTGATTTCGGTCGCGATCTTCTGCTGGTCTTCCTGGCTGGCGCCGCGGGCGGTGACCAGCTTGGATTTGATCAGGTCGACCTGGTCCTTGACGTCGTTGATGGCGGTGTAGGCGGTGTCGACCTTGCCGGCGCCGAGGCCGAGCGAGTCCTGTACGGCCGAGAGCGCCTTGTTGTCCGACTTCATCGAGGTGGCGATCGACCAGTAGGCGGCGTTGTCGGAGGCGGTGGCGACGCGGTAACCAGTCGAAATACGCGACTGGGTGGTCTCGAGCTGCTTGTTGGTGTTGTTCAAGCTCTGCAGCGCGGTCAGCGCCGAGGAATTGGTCATGATACTGGACATGGCTACTCGTACCTTGATTTTACACGTGTTTTTTTGACATACCGGCTTTTCCGGTATGACGGTGCGGCATCATGCCAATGATCGTTGATTGAGATCACCCGCCATCTGGGGGGACTATGCTGGCAAGTCCCTACCAAAGGCCTAAACGCGACGGTTAACCGAAAATATATTGCAGGAAATCTGGGCGCGGCGGCGCGGCGCCAGTCACGCAAGGCTGGCGATCAATATCGACAGGTCAGGTGAAGGACCGCACCAGGCTGCCGACAAGCAGGTTCCAGCCGTCGATCAGCACGAAGAACAGGATCTTGAACGGCAGCGACACCACGGTCGGCGGCAGCATCATCATGCCCATCGCCATGGTGATGGTGGCGACGATCAGGTCGATGACCAGGAACGGCAGCACGATCAGGAAGCCGATCTCGAAACCGCGCCGGATTTCGGAGATCATGAAGGCGGGCACCAGGATGCGCAGGTCGACGGTGTCGCGCGAGACGGTCTGGCCGCGTTCGCGGGCAAGGTCGGCGAAGAGGTCGAAATCCTTGTCGCGCACATTGTGCAGCATGAAGGTGCGGAACGGGTCCGAGATCTTCTCGAACGCTTCCGCCTGCGTGATCTGGTTGTCCATCAGCGGCTTGACGCCGGTGTTCCAGGCCTGATCGAAGGTCGGCGCCATGACGTAGAAAGTCATGAACAGCGACAGCGAGATCAGGATCAGGTTGGCCGGCGTCGACTGCAGGCCGATGCCGGCGCGCAGGATCGAGAAGGCGATGACGAAGCGGGTGAAGCTCGTCACCATGATCAAAAGCCCCGGCGCCACCGACAGCACGGTGAGCAGGCCGAACATCTGGATCAGATAGCCGACGGTCGTGCCGTCGGCCTTGCCGATGGCACCGAGATCCAGCTGCTGGGCCGCGGCGACGGAGGTGGCAAGGACCAGGAGCGTGGCGGCGAGAAGGTATTTTCTCATTCGAGCAGCAATGTCCTGATCAGAATCTGTTTGGCATGGCCGCCGCTGCGGATGGCGGCGCGGTCCTCGAGGTCGGCCTTCAGATGCTGGTAGCCGCTGGCGCCTTCGATCTGATGCATCTTCAGCGTGCGCACCAGCGCCAGCAGGTCCTGGTGGATCTGCTCGGTCATTTCCGCCGGCTGCGGCGTGTCGTAGAACACCGATGCCTCAAGCCTTATCCAGACCTCGGCCGGCGACGCCAGGTTGGTGGTTATCGGCGCCAGCTGGACAAGCGTCGGTCCTGCAACCTCCTTGCCGGGCTCGGCGGGCTTCTCGCTGCTGCCTTCGTTTTCCGGAGCGACCGGCACCGAGGCCGGGGCATCGGTGCCCTTCAGATAGCCGCCGGACAGCCAGCCCATGCCGACGGCGGCGACCGTCACCGCCAGGAGCATGGCGAATTGGACGACCAGCGATGGTCCCTTCTTCTGCTCGACTTGCTCGACATTGGCCATGGTGTGATTTTCCGAGCCAGCCCGTCCTAGAAGGGGAGAACCTGATCGAGGATCTGCTGGCCATAGGCCGGTTGCTGAACCTCGCTGACGCGGCCGCGGCCGCCATAGGAAATACGCGCCTCGGCGATGCGCTCGTAGGGGATGGTGTTCTCGGCGCCGATGTCGGACGGACGCACCATGCCGGCGATGGTGAGCACCCTGAGTTCGTAGTTGACGCGCACTTCCTGCGAGCCCCTGATCATCAGATTGCCGTTGGGCAGCACGTCGGTGACGACGGCGGCGACGTTGAGCTCGAGGTTTTCGGAACGCTTGATCTCGCCGTCGGCATTGGTTTCGGTGCTGGAGCTCAGGCCGGCATCGCCCTTGCCGCTGGTGCTGTTGCCCTCCCATCCGAGGGTGATGTCATAGCCGAGCTTGCGTGCCGCGGTGCGGCTCCTGTCGTTCTGGTTCTTGAAGTTGGCCTTGTCGTTGAGCTTGATGTTGACGGTCAGGATGTCGCCTTCGCGCAACGCCCTGGGGTCGGTGAACAGCCGGCTCTGACGATCGTCCCACAGCGAGAATTTCTTGACCGGTGCTGCCGGCGGCTCGGGGTAGCTGTAGGGGGCGTTGACGCTGCCTGTGATGCCGGAGCCGACCGGAGACAGTGAAGGCTCCCTGCCGACCTCCTTGAGATCGGTGCCGCAGCCGGACAGCGCCGCGACCGCGACCAGGATGAGCATCTTGCACTTCATGACGGATCAACCCTTCGCGCCGCGCTGGCCATGATGCCGGTGAGCGCTGCCGCCGCCTTCTGGTCCATTTCGTTGAGGATGACGCCGGCCTTGCGCGAATCCAGCTTCATCAGGATGGCGGCGGCGAGTTCGACATTGACCATCGCCAGGCGTTCGGCCGCGGCGTCGGGCTTCATGCCGGCATAGATCTTGACGACGCTGTCCTCGGCGCGCGCCAGGAACACTTCGCGCCGCTTCAGCCATTGCTCGTATTCGGCGCGTTTGTCCTCCAGCGCCTTCATGCGCTGGTCGATGCCGGCCTGCAGCTCCTTCAGCTCCTGCGCCTGCAAGGCATAGCGGCGGTCGCGGGCGGCGTCGGCGATGTTGGAGCAGAAGCGCTGGATCTCGCTTTCGTCCGGCGCCTTCTCCCGCTTCAACTGCTGCGGCGTCGCCGGCGCCTGCCCGCCGGGCAGCACCTGGCGCACCGCTTCCTCGGTGCGGGCCTGGCCGCCGGCGAGAAGCAGCACCACGGCAAGGGTCGAGGCGACCAGCGCCGGCCTGGCGTTGCGGATGGGTTGGCGGGGAGCGATCATCGGCATGGCCTATTGGAGGACCAGATCGGCCTGCAGGGCGCCGGCCGATTTGATGCCTTGCAGGATGGCAATGATGCCGTCCGGCTTGACGCCGAGACGGTTGAGGCCGGAAACGAGCGTTTCGAGATTTGGTCCGTCGAGCACGGCGACGCGCGCGTCGGGCCGCGTGGCCTCGATGGCGGTGAAGGGCTCGACGGCGGTCACGCCCTTGGAAAAGGGCTCGGGCTGGACGACTTTCGGCGCCTCGGTGATGCGCACCGTGAGCGTGCCATGGCTGATCGCCACGCGCGCGATCTTGACGTTGTTGCCGATGACGATGGTACCGGTGCGCTCGTCGATGACGACGCGGGCCGGCGTGTCCGATTCCACGACCAGATTCTCGATCTCGGCATAGAAGCGCGCCGCCGAGACGTTCTTCGGCCGCCTGATCTGGACGGTGCGGGCGTCGCGTTCGGCCGCGACGCGCATGCCGAAACGCTGCGCGGTGTAATCGTTGATGGCATCGGCGATGCGAATGGCGGTCGAGAAGTCGGGGTTGCGCAGTTGCAGCGTCAGCACGCCCTGATCGTCGAATTCGGCCGGCACCGCGCGCTCGACGATGGCGCCGTTGGGGACGCGGCCCGCCGTCGGCACGCCTTGCGTCAATTGCTCCGCCTGGCCCTGGGCGGTGAAGCCGCCGACGATCACCGAGCCCTGGCCGACGGCATAGATTTCGCCATCGGCCGCCTTGAGCGGCGTCATCACCAGGGTGCCGCCGGCAAGCGAGGTGGCGTCGCCCATCGAGGAAACGTCGATGTCGATGCGGGCTCCCGACTGCACGAAGGGCGGCATGTTGGCGGTGACGATGACGGCGGCGACGTTCTTGGCGCGCGCGCTGCCGCCTTCGGTGGCGATGCCGAGATTTTCCAGCATGGCGCGGATCGACTGTTCGGTAAAAGGCGAATTGCGCAGGCTGTCGCCGGTTCCCGCCAGGCCGATGACCAGGCCGTAGCCGACGAGCTGGTTGTCGCGCGCGCTCTGCAGCTGGGCGATGTCCTTGATGCGCGCCGCGACCTGGCCGGGCGGCAGCGTGCTTGGCCCGGTCGAAACACGGAACATCCGCGTGGTGGTGGCGGGATCGTATTCCGGGTCGTTGAAGGCGCCGCCATTCTTCGCGGCAAGCTCGCGCTTCGCCTTCGGGGTCAGCCCGTCGGCCAGTGCCGGCTGCAGCCCAAGCGCAGCCGCCAGAAGCAAGGCAAGTCCGCGCATCATGAGGCGCCGACCATGATGGTGCCGTCGCCCATCACCGTGCCGGAAATGATCTTGCCGCTGTCGACATTGCGGACCTTGACCAGGTCGCCGGCGGCGCCCGGTTGCAAGGTGACGCCGGAAGCCGAAATGGTCAGGGCGCCGGCGGTGAAATAGATCTGCACCGCCGCGCCCTGTTCGACCAGCCAGGCGTCGCGGATGGCGGCGGTCGGGATATAGCGGCCGGGCAGTAGCGTGCGCTTGGCAACCTTGCCCTGGAGTTCCTGCGCGAGGGTGGCAACGGCGTCGGGCTTGTGCTTGCCGGGAATGAGCGTCACCTGCTTCAGCGCGGCAAGCTCGATCGTCTCGCCAGGATAGATGATCCGGTTGGGGATCAGCACGACCTCGCCGCTCTGCCTGGCATTCTGGGCGGCGAGCTGATTGGCGCTCTGGTTGCCGGCCTGATTGTCGCCGGCGTCCTGGGCAAACGCCGGCACGCCGCCGGCCACCAGCGCGAGGGCCAGCGCGGCGCGGCGGAACAGGGAGCGGTGGGCCGGCGCAATCATGATCCGCTACCTGATGTTCTTGGACACGACCGAGGCCATGTCGTCGGCGGCCTGGATGACCTTCGAGTTCATCTCATAGGCGCGCTGCGCCGAGATCAGTTCGGTGATCTCCTTGACCGGATCGACGTTGGACGATTCCAGATAGCCCTGTTCGATCGTGGCGAAACCGGGGTCGCCGGGCACGCCGACATTGGCCGGGCCGGAAGCCGCCGTCTCCTGGAACAGGTTGTCGCCGAGCGGCGCCAGGCCCGCCTCGTTGGCGAAATTGGCGAGCTGCAGCTGGCCGAGAAGCTGGAGATCGGTCTGGCCTTCGATGCGGGCGAAGACCTGGCCGGTCTTGTTGACAATGACCTCGACCGCGTCCGTCGGCACTGTAATGGCAGGGACGACATTGGCGCCATCGACCGTCACCAGCTGCCCCGTGGCGTTGGTGTTGAAGGCGCCCGCGCGGCTGTAGAGCGTGCCGCCGTCGGCGCCTTCGATCTGGAACCAGCCCCGGCCGGTCAGCGCGAGGTCGAAGCTGTTGCCGGTGCTGGTCAGCTCGCCCTGGGTATGGACGTTGCGCACGGCCGTCGTCTTGACGCCGAGGCCGATCGAGACGCCTTCCGGCACCAGCGAGGTGTTGGAGCGGTTGGGCACGCCCTGCGTGCGGTCGACCTGATAGAGCAGGTCGGAGAATTCGGCGCGGGCGCGCTTGTAGCCGGTGGTGTTGATGTTGGCGATGTTGTTGGCGATGACTTCCAGGTTGGTCTGCTGGGCGTTCATGCCGGTGGCGGCGATAGCGAGTGCTTTCATGACGCGGTCCTAGATACTCATGCGGCTGATTTCGAGGTAGGCGGAGACGACCTTGTCGCGGATGGCGATGGTCGTCTGCAGGGCCTGCTGGGCGCTCATCACCGCGTCGACCACCTGGCGTGTGTCGGCGTCGCCCCGCAGCGCCTGGATCGATACCTGTTCGGCATTCTGCAAGGTGTTGACGGTCTTCGACGCCGCCTGGCTCAGCGCCTCGGCGAAGGAGGTGCCGACGGTGTCCGTCGCGGCCTGTGGCGAGACGATGCCCTGCAAGGCGCCGGTCGCCGCGTCGGCGCCGTCGGTCGCCGGCTTGAGCTGGAGCGCGCCAATGTTGCCGATGCCGCTGATCATTGCTGGTTCCTCATCAGGTCGATGGTCATGGAAATCAGGTCGCGCGCCTGCTTGATGACCTGCAGATTGGCCTCATAGGAGCGGTTGGCCTCGGTCATGTCGGCCATTTCGATCAGCACGTTGACGTTGGGCATCTTGACATAGCCCTTCTCGTCGGCGGCTTCGTTGCCGGGCTGGAACTCGATGGGAAAATCGGAGGGATCGCGCGCCACCGAGCTGACCTCCACGAGCTGGCCGCCGGTCGAGCGGTCGAGTTCGGAAGCGAAGCTGATGGTCTTGCGGCGATAGGGGTCGGCGCCCGGCGCCGTGCCGGTCGATTGCGCGTTGGCAAGGTTTTCCGACACCACGCGCAGGCGCTCGGACTGGGCGCCCAGGCCGGACGCGGCGACTTTGAGAGCTGCGGTCAGCGCGTCCATGGTCAGCTCTTCACCGCCATCATCATCATGGAGTGGAAGGCCTTGACGATCGCGGTGTTGAGCTCGAAGGAGCGGCGGACCTCACCGGCCTTCATCAACTCGTCTTCCACCACCACGCTGTTCTTCGACGGCATGATCGAGCCGGTGCTTTCCTCCGGCTTGATGCTGAAACCAGCATTCGTCGCCTCGCCGCCAAGATGCCCGGCCTGGGTGGCCTGCAGCGACACCGCGGTGCGGTCGAGGACCTTCTCGAACGGCTCGACATCGCCCGCCGTGTAACCCGGCGTGTTGGCGTTGGCGATGTTGGAGGCAATGGCGGACTGGCGCACGGCCAGCCACTGCGACTGCTTCGTGGCGAGATCGAAAAGGTTGACGGGCTCCATGGGAATCTCCGGACGGGGTTCCCAGAGACTAGGCCGCCAGTCTTGCGCGGACCTTGCGCGGGGCCGGCATGGCGCAGCGCCGCGCGACCGGCCCGTGCGTCGCTATCTGGAGAGGTCGATCACCTGGTCGGTGCTGGTGACCATGACCCATTTGCCGCCGCGCTGCTCAATCGACGAGACGATGCTGGAATCCGGCAGCTTTGAGCCGCGCTGGACGATCCACAGGCCAGCGTCGTCCTCGATCATGGCGCGGCCGTTGGCGACATGCACCATGCGGAACTTGGGATCGGCCGGAAAGGGCTGCTGGTCGACGCCCGGCGCCTGGGCGGGATCCTCGGGGTCCTGCAGCGTGCCGGTGGCGAACAGGTCGACATCGGGAACATCCTTGGCCGTCAGCGGCTGGCCGGGATTTTCCATTTGCGAGCCGCCGCTGACGCGTCCGGCATTGGTGCCGCTGCCGCCGAACTTGATGGCCTGCACGCCGAACTGTTCCTGGTTGAAGAAGATGTACCAGGGAAACAGCGCGCAGATCAGGCCGAGCGTGACGCCGAGCGCGGCGACGACGAAATCGCTGCGCCGGTCGGGCTTCTTGCCCAGCCGCGGGAATTCCGCCTTTGGCGGCGTGGGCCATTCCGTGCGCGGGAACAGGTCATCGATCAGCGAGTCGCGGCTGGCCTGTATCGTCTCGGCCGCCTCAACCCGGGCAGCCGCGGGCAAATCATCCCCGGCGGTCCTGGCAGACCCGGCGGGCCTCGGGAGGGCGGGCTTCGCCGCCTTGGCCAGGACGGCCCCGGTCTTGGCCGCGACCTTGGCGGCCATGGCGCGCGCGGCCTTTGCTGCGGCGGATCGTGCTTCCTCGGCCAAGGCGTCTTCCTTGGCCCTGGCGTCGTCGATCATCTCGCGCAGCAGGCGCTCGGTATATTGGCGCTCACTCTCCTGCATCGCCATTCTGCTTTCCCTTCAGGTAGCGGGCGAGGTCGGCGAACGGATCGACGGACGCGCGGTCCTTCGGCGACTGCGTCAGCGCCTCGTAGATCAGCGGCACCTGGCGCACGGCGATGTCGAGCTCGGCGTCGGCGCCGCCCTGGTAGGCGCCGAGCAAGCGGATGTCGCGCGTGTCCTCGAAGCGCGAGATCATCGACTTCAGCCTGGTCACCAGCATCCGCTGCTCGGCGCTCCAAGCCTTGTCAGCCAGGCGCGAGATCGACGACAGCGGATTGACCGGCGGATAGCGGCCCTGTTCGGCGATCGCGCGATCGAGCACGACATGGCCATCGAGGATGCCGCGCACGGAATCGGCGACCGGGTCGTTGTGGTCGTCGCCGTCGACCAGCACCGAAATGATGGCAGTGATCGACCCCCTGCCTTTGACTCCGGGGCCCTCGGCGCCAGGTCCGGCGCGCTCGAGCAGCTTGGGCAGGTCGGTGAACACGGAAGCCGGATAGCCGCGCGCGACCGGCGGCTCGCCGGTTCCGGTCGCCACCTCGCGCAGCGCGTGGGCAAAGCGCGTGATCGAATCGAGCACCAGGAGCACGCGGTGGCCCTGGTCGCGGAAATGCTCGGCGACGCGCATGGCGGTGTCCGGCGCGCGCCGGCGCATCATGGCGCTCTCGTCGCTGGTCGCAACCACGGCCACGGTCTTGGCCATGCTTTCGGCGCCGATCGTGTCCTCGAGGAATTCGCGCACCTCGCGGCCGCGCTCGCCGATCAGGGCGACGACGACCGTATCGAAGGCATCGGCGCCGGCCAGCATGGCGAGCAGCGTCGACTTGCCGACGCCGGAGCCGGCAAAGATGCCGAGACGCTGGCCGAAACAGAGCGGCGTGAAGATGTCGATGACCCTGACCCCGGTCATGAAGGCGGTGCCGACGCGCTGCCGCGCCATGGCGCCCGGGGTCGTGGCATCCTCGCCCGGCGTGGATGCGGGCCTGACCAGCGGCGGGCCGCCGTCGATGGCGCGTGTCAGCGCGTCGATGGCGCGCCCGCGCCACGAGGCATGCGGCGTCACGGCCAGCGGTCCGCGGCGAAACACGGCGTCGCCCATGCCGGCGTCGGCACTGCGCTCGAAGGGGGCCACAACCACCTCGTCGCGGCCGATCTTGACGATTTCGCCGCGACGCGTGCCGGCATGGCCGCGCTGCTCGACGATATCGCCCAGCCTGGCGATGTCGGAAAGGCCGCGCACCTTGTAGTGGGTCGGCGAGATCTCGGCGACGCGACCGCCGCGCCGGAGAAGGGACTCGGCGCGGTCGAAGCGGCGCAGGACGCGTTCCAGGGCGGCAAGCCGGTCGGCAGGTGCTGCTTCCGGCTGCTTTTCCAGAGCGCGCAGCGAGGGTGGGCTGGTCGACATGCCTTTACTTGGAGCCGAGCGTCTTGATCGCGTCGTCGGTCGTCGAATCGGTCTGGCGCATCAGCGCCGCCGTGTTCTCGAAGGCGCGCTGGACCATGATCAGCCGGGTCATTTCCTGCACCGGATTGACGTTGGATTCCTCGAGGAAACCCTGCGCCACGCCGACGTCGGAGCGATCGGTCACAGGTTCAGGCGTCCGCGCGGGCACGATGCCGGAATTGCCGTAGCGGACGAAATTCTGCCCTGGGTCGAAATTGTAGAGGCCGATGGCGCCGACCAGCTGGTCGTTCTGCCTGAGCGAGCCGTCGGCGCCGGCCTTGGGCGGTCCGTTGCGAGGGTCGAGCTGGATCGGCGCGCCGCCGCCGTCGAGCACCGGATAGCCTTCGATCGACATAAGCTCGCCGTTCTCGTTCATCGAGAAGCGGCCGTCGCGGGTCATCACCGTGCCGCCCGGCGTCTCGATGGCGAACCAGGCGTCGCCCTGGATGGCGAAGTCGAAAGGATTGCCGGTCTCGGTCATCGAGCCGTGCGCCGTCGAAAGATAGGTGTTGCCCGAGGAGGCGAAGGAGACCGACTTCGGCCCGGTGCCGGAGACGACATCCTCGAATTTCACGCCGGTGGCGCGAAAGCCGATGGTCGAGGCATTGGCGACATTGTCGGCGATGGTGTCGAGCCGGCGCTCGAGCGCGATCTGCGAGGAGAGGGCGACGTAAAGGCTGTCCTGCATGGTGTTCTCAGAATTTCAGTTTCTGCATGGCCATCATCAGATCGGTCGAGATGCCGACCGTGGTCGGCTGGGAAAAGAGCACGCTGACCGATGTCGTTGCCGTCGAGGTCGGGTTGTTGATCTCCCACAGGCTGGTGAAGCGGGTCAGGAACTTGTTCAGCTTGTCGGTGTCCTTGAAATCGGCGATGTCGAGCTTCTGCTCGAACAGCTGCGCCTGCTTGTCGATGTCGGCCGAGGCGAAGGAATCGGGCAGGCCGAGGGCGGTGCGCACCACGCTGGCAAGCGCAGTGTCGGCCAGCACGTCGTACCAGTTGGTGATGTCGGGCGCCTTGCGCTGGAAGTAGAGTGCCAGCCGCACGCCTTGATTGGTCTCGCCGGCGTTCTCCTCCAGGGTCTGGCGCATGTATTTGTCGACCGCGCCTTGCTGGGCGGAGGGAAAGAGTGTGGCGGTCGAGCCGTAGGCGGCAAAGTTGAACGCCTTGACGAAGGCGGCGTAGCGCTTGTCGCTCAACTTGTTGGCGAAGCTGTCCGAATCCGAGACGCCTTCCTTGAGCGCCTTGACCATGAAAGCCTTGGCATAGGCCATGTCGCCCAGGCCGTATGCCTTCATGGCATAGGTGAACAGGCGGGTGTCCTTGACGAAGTCGTCGATGGTTTTGATGTTGCCGATATTGGCGAGATAGTAGTCGGTGTCACGCTTGACGACGGGCTGCGCCTCAACCTGGTCGATCGCCTTGGGGATGTCCTTGGCGATAAGCTGGTAGCTCGTATAAGTGTTCAACACGCTGTGCGCCTCCGGCCGAAGCTATTCCAGGAAAATACAGTCACTTCCTTGCGCGAAGCTGAATCGGCCCCGCAACCCGCCAGCCGGACCTCGCGGGGTTGAAGCCTCGTCGATTCAAGCCTCACACAAGGCACGTGGATTATCGGTTGGGACCTGCGGTGACATGCGGAAGGATCTTGCGTGGGCATTCTGATCGGACTGGTGGTGACGCTCGGCTGCGTCCTCGGCGGCTTCATGGCCATGGGCGGCCATCTGCACGTGCTGATGCAGCCCTGGGAAGCAGTGGTCATCTGCGGCGCGGCGCTCGGCACCTTCCTCGTCGCCAACCCGATGAAGACCGTCAAGGACACCGGCAAGGGCATTCTCGAAGCGTTCAAGCAGGCGGTGCCGAAGGAACGGGATTATCTGGAGACGCTCGGCGTGCTGCACAGCCTGATGCGCGAATTGCGCTCCAAGTCGCGCAGCGAGGTCGAGGCGCATATCGACAATCCGGAAGAGTCGGCGATCTTCCAGGCCTTCCCGACGGTGCTGAAGAACCACGACCTGACGCATTTCATCTGCGACTACTGCCGCATCATCATCATCGGCAATGCGCGCTCGCATGAGATCGAGGCGCTGATGGACGAGGAGATCCAGACCATCAGGACCGACAAGCTGAAGGCCTACCACGCGATGGTGGCGGTGGGCGACGGCCTGCCGGCGCTCGGCATCGTCGCCGCGGTGCTCGGCGTGGTCAAGGCGATGGGCGCACTCGACCAGTCGCCGGAAATCCTCGGCGGCCTGATCGGCGCCGCACTCGTCGGCACCTTCCTCGGCATCTTCCTGTCCTATGCCGTCGTCGGCCCGGTCGCCACCAAGATCAAGACCGTGCGCGAGAAGAAGAACCGCCTCTACATCATCGTCAAGCAGACGCTGCTCGCCTACATGAACGGCGCGCTGCCGCAGGTCGCGATCGAATTCGGCCGCAAGACCATCTCGTCCTACGAGCGGCCGACCATCGATGCGGTCGAGCAAAGCACGATGAACACCGGCACGGGCGAAAAGAAGGCGGCCTGAGCATGCGTGAAGACAGACAAGGCCGCTCGCCATCATGACCAGTCCGGGCAGTCCGTCGCAGACCCGTTCCCTGATCATCGAACGTCTCGTCGGCGACAGCGGCGAGGCCGATCATGTCATCGGCGCCGGCCGGGGGATGGCCGAACGCGCCGTGCCGCTGCTGCAGAAGAGCCTTATCGGCGAACTCGGCGCGCCGGTCACTGTCGATCTGCGCGCGGTCGCGGTCAGCCGTGTTCCCGAGGCGCGCAGCGACGCCGGCGACACATTCGCCATGACCATCGTCGCCTCGCCGACCTCCTCCGATGCCATGACCCTGGTGCTCGACGCGCCGGGCATCGCGGTGATGGTTTGCGCGCTGTTCGGCGGCGACCCGGACGTGCCGGTCTCGCCGATCGAGCGCGAGCTGTCGCAGATCGAAACCGACGTGGCGACGACGGTGTTCCAGCTGGTCGCGCAGGCTCTCAATGGATCGGGCAAACGCTCGCTCGAATTGCGGCTGCCGGTGCAGAGGGCGATGTCGGGCATGGAGGCGAAGCGGCGCGTGCTGCGTGACGGGGCGTCGGTCCGCATGGTGTTCGGCATCTCGACGCCGACCGACAGCGGCACTGTCACGGTGATGATCCCGCAGCGCGTCCTGCTGGCTACTCGCGGCGGCGCTGCCGGCGCCCACGAGGACGATCACGCGGCCGGCTCCGACTGGCGCGCGCGCTTCTCCGAAGAAGTAATGCGCTCGGCGGTGATGCTGGAAGCGACGATGCCGCTTGCGCGGCTGACGCTCGGCGACCTCGCCAGCCTGGAAGTCGGGCAGATCATCGAATTCGAGGAGACGGCGCAATCGCAAGCGCGGCTCAGCGCGCGCGACAAGACGTTGTTCGTCTGCGATTTCGGCAAGCTCGGCCAGAACTACACCGTCCGCGTCCGGCAACCCTACGATGCCGGGCAGGATTTCATCGACGGGCTGATGCCGGGCTGACGCCGGGCTGGCCCGATTTTTTGGAGACGACGTATGGCAAAGACCAAGGTGGAAGCCGACCCCGACCAGCCGGACGAGCAACTCGACCGCGCCATCGAGGAACTGCGCGGCGTCCTCAAGGAAGAGGAGCGGCGGCCGGACGCGGCCCTGCGGGCGGCATCAGGCGCCAATTCCAGCATCATCATGGCCATTCCGGTCGACGTGCAGATCATCCTCGGCAGCACCGAGATGGCGGTGTCCGACCTGATGGCGCTGCAGAAGGGCTCGACGGTGGCGCTCAACCGGCGCATCGGCGAACCTGTCGACGTCGTGGTCAATGGCCGCAAGATCGCCCGTGGCGAGATCACCGTGCTTGAAAGCGATCCGTCGCGCTTCGGCATCAGGCTGACCGAAATCATCGCCGCCACCAAGAGCGCATAGGCAATGGCCGGCGCGCCCATCGATCGCCTGCAAGGACAGACAGCATGACGACGCTGACCACGCTGACGCGCCCGCAGAAGGCAGCCGCCATCCTGGTGGCGATGGGCAAGCCCTCGGCCAGCCGGCTCTTGAAATTCTTCAAGCAGGAGGAGCTGAAGGCACTGATCGAAGGGGCGCGCCTGCTGCGCACCATCCCGCAGAACGATCTCGAACGCATCGTCGCCGAGTTCGAAGCCGAATTCACCGAGGGGGCGGGACTGCTCGATTCCGCCGATCGCATGGACACCATCCTCAACGAATCGCTGTCGCCCGAGGAAATGAGCGCCATTATGGGCGACAAGAGGTTCGAGGTGGCGCCCGAGGGGCCGCCGCCGATCTGGCCCGACCTCGAAAAGCTGGAGGCCGGCCGCCTCGGCGCCTTCCTGTCCGGCGAGCATCCGCAGACCTCGGCCTTGGTGCTGTCGAAGCTTTCCTCGCAGACGGCGGCCAATGTGCTGCTGACGATGGAAAAGCCCATCCGCAGCCAGATCATCAAACGCATGGTCACATTGGCCGCGGTTCCGGACGCGGCGGCCAAGATTGTCGAGAGCCAATTGCGCAGCAGTCTGCTGTCACAGGCGGCGGCGAAGGACATCTCGGTCGGACAGGCGCGTGTCGCCAGCGTGCTCAACGAAATGGACAAGCCTCAGCTCGAAGAGGTGATGCACGACCTGGAGGAGGCCGGCACGCCCGATCTCGACGGCGTCAGGTCGCGGCTGTTCGCCTTCGACGATCTGCCGCTGCTGACCCAGAAGGCGCGGGTGCTGCTGTTCGACGGGCTGTCGACAGAACTGGTCACGCTGGCGCTGCGCGGCGCGCCGCCGGCGCTCACCGAATCGGTGCTGTCGGCGATCGGCGCAAGGTCGCGACGCATGATCGAATCCGAGCTCGGCCAGGGATCAGAAGGCGTCGCGCTGGCCGACATCCTGGGAGCCCGCAAGACGATCGCGGTTGCGACGATCCGGCTATCGCGCGAAGGGGCGTTCGAACTCCCCTCATCGGCACAGAGCGAAGCGGCATGATGGCGACGGCTCGGTTGACGCGCCATGGCTGAAGCGGTCGACAAGGACTCCAAAACCGAGGAAGCAACAGAAAAGAAGATCCGCGACACCGTCGAACAGGGCAAGCTGCCCCATTCGCGTGAAGCGGCGATCTTCACCTCCTTCGTCGCCATACTGGTGTTCACGGTGTTTTACGCCAAGGACGCCATCGTCGATCTCGGCATGTTCCTGTCGATGTTCCTGGAAAAGCCGGAAGCCTGGCCGATGGACACCGAAAATGACGTCATCGCGCTCTACCAGTCCGTCATTTTCGAGATCGGCCGCGCCGTCGTCAGCCTGCTGGTGCTGCTGGTGGTGGCCGGCGTCGGCGCGTCGGTGTTCCAGAACATGCCGCAATTCGTCGGCGACCGGATCAGGCCGCAGCTGTCGCGCATTTCTATCACCAAGGGCTGGAGCCGGATGTTCGGCGTGCAGGGCTTCGTCGAGTTCCTGAAATCATTGGGCAAGCTCGGCTTTGCCGTCGTCGTGCTTGGCTTCACGCTGTCGGAGGATCACCGCAGGCTGCTTGCCGGCATGATCACCAATCCCGTCGCCTTCGGCCTTGTCATCCGCAGCATCGCCGTCGACATACTGGTTGCGATCGTCTTCGTCATGGGGCTGATCGCGGCGGTCGACCTCGTCTGGTCCCGCTTCAACTGGCGGCGCGACCTGCGCATGAGCAAGCAGGAAGTCAAGGACGAGATGAAGCAGTCGGAAGGCGACCCGATCGTCAAGTCGCGGCTGCGGTCGCTGGCGCGCGACCGGGCGCGCCGCCGCATGATGACGGCGGTGCCGCGCGCCACCCTGATCATTGCCAATCCGACGCACTTTTCCATCGCGCTCAAATATGTCCGCGAGGAGGATTCCGCGCCCCTGGTGCTTGCCAAGGGTCAGGATCTGGTGGCGCTGAAGATCCGCGAGATCGCCAGGGAGCACAACATCCCGATCTTCGAAGACGTGGCGCTTGCGCGCTCCATGTACAAGCAAGTTTCGGTTGATAGCGTGATCCCGTCGCAATTCTATCAGGCCGTCGCCGAGCTGGTGCGGATCGTCTACTCGAAAAAGGCTGAGCGCAGACTGACCTCATGAACCGGCAAGCTTATGCAAAATCCCGCGAAATCATCGTCGCCAGCGCCATCGAGCAGGTGATCGCCGAACTCAGGCTGATCGATGTCGCCGACTATATCGCCTTCATCCGGCTGGAGCATTTCGCCTGCCTGTCGGACCTGGTGGATTCGGCGGCCGAACTGTTCTTCATGCCGGGTACGCTCAGGCTCGGTCACGGCGGCGAAGCCCATGTCGACTGGAGCGGCAGCCCGCGCATCGTGCTCGACCTCGAGCTCAGGCCGCCCGGCGTCACCGTCTATTTCCAGCTGACGCTGAGCGAAGACAAGGACCATGTCGTGGTCAACTACGTCTCGTTCGAAAAGCCGGGCGAGAATCCGGAGCACAACACCGCGCTGCTGGAAGCGGTGATCGAGCAGGCCCGCATCCGCAGGACCGAGCCGCTCGCCTACTGAAAATCCGCCATTGATGAAAGCAAGGCGCGACGGTCGATCGACCGCCGCGCCTTGTATGTCCTTGCCTTGAAGCCGAACTCGCTTTGGCTCGCTCGTTGCGCGGAGCCTTGGCGGGACTTATTCGATGAGGCCGAGCCGCAGCGCCTTGGCCACCGCCTGGTTGCGGTTGACGGCGTTGAGCTTCTGCGTCGACTGGGTCAGGTACTGGTTGGCGGTGTGCACCGACAGTTTCAGCAGCTTGGCGATCTCCTCGCTGGTGTTGCCGTTGGCGGTCAGCTTCAGGCATTCGAGCTCGCGCTTGGAGATCGAGCGCATCCGGCTGGTGTCGGTCGGGCGGATGCGGGCAACAGCGGCAAACAGCGAGAAGCAGCGGGCGTGGATCTCGTAGAGCACGTCCTGCGGCAAGGCGATTTCCGATCCGAGGAAAATGACCAGCCCGCACTGGCCGCGGTCGGCATGGACGGGAAAGGCGATGCCGTTGGTGCCGGGCGCGAGCGGCGCCGTTCTTTCGGCCCAGGTAAGGTCCTGGAAGGCTTGCTGCGAGCTGGCGATGCCGTCGTCCGCCCACCAGCGCGGCGCCGTGGAGATGCGGGTGTGGCGCACCATTTCCTCGCCATTGGCGCCGGAGATGAATTTGGTGGCCACGGAGGTGCCGGGGTAGTCCGAATCGAAGCTTGGCACGAGGCGGGCCCGTTCCAGCGAAGGGCTGACGAAGAACAGGCCGAAAGCCCCGGCGTTGATGTCGACGGCGATCCAGCGGCAGCGGCGCACGGCGTCCGGAATGGTGACGGCGTGGTGCGTTTCGGAGCCGAGCGAGAAGGCGCCGAAGGGGCTGCGCTGCTCGTTGAAGAGGGCCTCGGCTGCCTCCTTGACCTGTGCCTGTTTCAAATGATGCCGCTCCTGATCGCCGTCGCGATGGCCATCGCGCGGTTGCTGGCCGCGAATTTCTGGATCGCGTGGGTGATGTAGCTGTTGACGGTGTTCGACGAGACGCCGAGGATCAGCGCGACCTCGTCGGTGGTCTTGCCCTCCGACACCCAGAACAGGCATTCGCGCTCGCGGTCGGACAGCGGGTCCTGCATGGCGGCGGCGGCGATCAGCTGCGGGATGTTGGACAGCGCGTAGCAGCACTTCAGCTGGGCCCTCATCAGCCCCGGCTGGTCGATCTTGCCGGCCTGGGCGGCCGAAAACAGCGCGAACAGGCGCTGGCGGCCGACATTCAGCCTCAGCGAGTAGATTTCGGCATGGCCGAGCACATCGAGCAGGCGGGCCTCCTCGCCGCTCAGCAGCGCGCCGGCATCGGGCGCCTGGGCGGCCACCAGCGGCCTCGGGCGGTTGCCGGGCGACGCGGTCAGCGGCCCTTGGGCGAGGCCGGCTATCAGCCGTTTGCCGATGAGCTCGATGGCGTCGAATATCCAGTTGGAGGACACGATGCGGGCATCGCTGCGATCCTGGTCGTGGATGATGGCGACAAGCATGTAGCTGTCGGCGCCGATCTCGGCGGCAAGCTGCATGAAAAAGCTGGTGAGGTCGCCGCGAGACGCCAGGCGCGATGGTTCGGATTGGAGAAGCGCGGCGGGACTGCTCATCTTATGCTTTGGCCGGAATCGATCCATGTGCCCGGTGCTGGTGTCGCCAGCGGCCGAACCCGAAATACGCGTCACTGTCACGAAGACACACTCAAGGCGCGGTCAGCGCCCAACCAGGTCGGAATCCCTACAGGGAACGCGAAGCCGTCCGCGTCTGGTGCCGGCCGAGTGCCGGAACTTGAGACTTTGGGTGGTCGCCGCGCCCCCCGAGGACCGGCTGATTCGGGTCTAATCTACCCGTAGATGAATCCGACATCAAACGCGATTTGACAAAATCGAATCCGGTGGACTCGGATCGCGACTCAGGGGCCGTTTCGCGCTGCCTTCAACCGGTCTCTTCGATGGAAAAGCGAGAGCAGGTGCCGGGCCGCCATATCGGGGCGCGGCCGATTCGGTTACGATTCGCATGGCGGCAATGGATGGGCGTCCGTTGCCGGTGGTCTTGCGGGGGAAACGATGAGCGATTCATTTCAGGAAGTGACGTCCGTCTCGTGGTTCGGACGGATCAAGCGTGCGGTCGGCGGGGTGGTCTTCGGCCTGATCCTGATCGTGCTGATGGTGATCGGTCTGTTCTGGAACGAAGGCCGCGCGGTGCAGACGGCGCGCTCGCTGGCGGAAGGCGCCGGCGCCGTCGTCTCGGTCGGCGTCGACGGCGTCGACGCCGGCAATGACGGCAGGCTGGTGCATGTGACTGGACCGGTGACGGCCGATAGCGGTCTTGCCGATCCGGATTTCGGCATTCAGGCCGAGGGGCTGCGCCTGTCGCGCAGCGTCGAGATGTACCAGTGGAAGGAAGACTCCAAGTCGGAGACGACGAAGAAGCTGGGCGGCGGCGAGGAGACGGTGACGACCTACAGCTATTCGAAGGTGTGGGACGACAGCCAGATCGACTCATCCGACTTCAAGAAGCCCGATGGCCACCAGAACCCGCCGATGGCGATCCACAACAGGAGCTTCCAGATTGCGGAGGGCAAACTCGGCGCCTTCACGCTCGACAGGCCGGTGCTCGACCGCATCGGGGGCGACAAGGAATTTTCGCTCTCGTCCAGCCAGTCGGCTGCGATCGAGGCTGCCTATACCGGTGCAAAGCCGATCAACATCGTCGACGGCAGGATCTATCTCGGCGCCGATACGACGTCGCCGGCGCTGGGCGACTATCGCATCGACTACGAGCTGGCGCCGCTCGGCACCGTCAGCATCGTCGCGCGCCAGGGCGGCGACCGGTTCGAGCCCTACCAGACGGCGGCCGGCGATGCGTTGCTGATGGTGGATACGGGCGACGTGCCGGCCGACAGGATGTTCGCCGAAGCGGTCAGCGCGAACACGCTCATAACCTGGCTGCTGCGCGCCGGCGGCCTGATCCTGCTGACGATAGGCTTTGCCCTGCTGCTCGGCCCGATCGGGGTGATCTTCGACGTCATACCCTTCCTCGGCAGCCTGGCCCGGCTGGGCACCGGCATCATCGCCTTCGTCCTGGCGATCCTGGTCGGGACGACGACGATCGCCGTCGCCTGGTTCTGGTATCGGCCGGTGCTGGCGGCCGCCATCCTGGCCGCCGGTGTGATCGCGGCGGTGGCGGTGTACATGCTCGGGCGTTCCCGCAAACCGGCCGTGCCGGCCGCCGCGCCGAGCCCCGGCGCTGCCGCATAGCGTAGAGTTTCCAAGTGGCGGCTGCGGCCGCTCCTTGGCTTCCTACCTGCCCTCGAAGCCGGTCAGCACGCCGACGGCGTTGATGCCGATCTCTTCCACCGCATAGCCGCCTTCCATGACGAACAATGTCGGCAGGCCGAGCCTGGCGATGCGGCGGCCGATCTTGGGATAGTCGGCGCTCGTCAGCTTGAACTGGCTGATCGGGTCCTTCTCGAACGTGTCGACGCCGAGCGACACCACGACGACATCGGGGGCGTAGGCGGCAAGCTTGGCGCAGGCATCCTCCAGCGAGGCGTTCCAGCCGTCCCAGTCGGTGCCGAACGGCATCGGGTAGTTGAGGTTGAAGCCTTCGCCTTCGCCGATGCCGTGCTCGTCGGCATGGCCGAGGAAGAACGGATATTCGGTCATCGGATCGCCGTGCAGGTTGATCACCTGGACGTCGCCGCGGCCGTAGAAGATCTCCTGCGTGCCGTTACCGTGATGGTAGTCGACATCGAGGATCGAGACGCGCCTGGCGCCCTGGTCGAGGAACCACTGCGCGGCGACGGCGGCGTTGTTGATGAAGCAATAGCCGCCCATGAAGGCGGCGCCCGCATGATGGCCGGGCGGGCGGCAGAGCGCGAAGGCGGCCGGCTCGCCGGCCTTGACCAGTTCCGCCGCCGTCAGCGCCACTTCATAGGACGACTTGATCGCCGCCCAGGTGCCTGCGACGAAGGTGGCGCCGGCGTCGAAGGAATAATAGCCGAGCAGGCCGTCGATGCGCTGCGGCGGCACGTCGCCGCGCAAACCGCGCGTCGGCCAGGTGAACGCCATGGCCGAGCCCTTGTGCCCCTCAGCCGTCCATCGCGGCCAGACGGTCGGCAGGAAGTCGATGTAGTCGGCACTGTGCACGCGCTTGGCGGCGGCGAGATCATGCTCGACCGGCCCGATGATCGGCCCCAACTTCTCGCTCTCGACGCGCGCCCTGATGAATTCCGCCCGCGACGGCTTTTCGAAACCCGGCACGATCGCCGACGTGACCAGTTCCATCTGGCCTGCATGGCCGGCGTGAAGCGGCGAATAGACAGTCTTCATGAAATTCCTCTCGAAGTGCGAAATCAATCAAGATTGAGATAGGGGTTCACCAAGGCGAGCCACATCACTTCCACATCGTCCTCGATAAGGTCGTATGTCTTGCGATCCCTTTTCAGCCCCACCAGCCGGCATGCGTGCCCGACCTCCATCATCAGCAAGCCGAGGCGGGTCGCGACTTTGTCTTCAAGAGCCGGGTTCACATGCTGCAGCCATGCGGCGTAGAGGGCGACGATCTGGTCGTCATATTCGTTCTGGATCGGCCGCAGGTCGGCGTTTCCCGATATGGCCTCGATCACCGGCATCAAGCTGGCGTTGTCGAGGTAGAGCCTCGAGGTGTCGATGAAGAGCTTGCGCACTTCCTGGCGAAACTCTTCGCGGTTGGTGGGCGGGGCGACCTCGATGCGCCTTGCGATCACCTCCGGAAACGACGACAGCCAGCGCCGGGCGAGGTCGAGAAGAATGGCCTCCTTGTTGGGAAAATACTGGTAGACCGAACCGACCGACAGGCCGGCATGCTGAGCGATGGCGAGCGTCGTCGGCGCCTTGGTTCCTTGCTCCCGCGTCAAGGTCAGCGCCGCGTCGAGAATCCTGTCGACCACCTTGCTCGAGCGTTGCTGGCGCGGCTGCTTGCGCGGTTCGAGCGCTATCCTGGTTTCGCGGCTGAGGTTGCGCTTCACGGCTCTAGGTCCCCGTTCCCCGCCCGGTCTCAAGACAGGCGCTGGGTGCTGTCCACAATTCATTCGAAATTCGGAGCGTTGACAAACGCGAATAATTAGTCGCATTCTTTATCCACGCTGTCTGCCGGGATAACAAGGGGAATTTCGAAGACAGCGCGCTGGCATCATTCTTGTCCCATGGCGCGCCGCTCCGGCGGAGTGGAACGCCGTTGGTCAAGGATTGCCGGTCACGGCCAGTCGTCAAAAGCGCGGAGTCGCGATGTCTGTCACGGGTGCGGATCACAATGCGGATCTGATCGTCGTCAACGGTCGTGTGCTGACCATGGATGCCGACAATCCCATCGCCGAAGCCATTGCCGTCAGGGACGGCGCCATCATCGCCATCGGCAGCCGTGCCTCGATCGAAGGCTACAAGGGAACTGCCACCAGGATTGTCGACGCCGGGGGCGGCTCGGTGATCCCCGGCTTCATCGAAGCCCACATGCATCTGTTTTCGGGCGCAGCCGAGCTTGCGCATCTGCAACTGTCGGGCGTCCACGGCTTCGAGGCGCTGCAAGCAGCGATCCGCGATTATGCATCGGCATGGCCCGACGCCAAAATGCTGGTCGCGCAAGGCGTCGACTATACCGTGCTCGGCGACGAGCGGGTGACGCGCCACCATCTCGACGCGATCCTGCCGGACCGGCCTTTCGTCATGGCCGCTCCCGACCACCACACGATGTGGGCCAACACCAAGGCGCTGGAGATGGCCGGCATCCTGCACGGACGCACGCTTGGTCCGGGCAACGAAATCGTCATGGGCGAGGATGGCCTGGCCGCAGGTGAACTGCGCGAGGGCGAGGCGTTCGGCCCGGTACTCGATCTCGCCGGCGAGGGCCGCGTGCGTCTGGGCCTGGCGACCGGCGGCGAGCCGGATCCGATGCCGAGTGCCGCCGAGCGCGCCGCCGACCGCGACATCATGCGGCGCGGGCTCGCCTGGTGCGCGCGCCACGGCATCACCTCGATCCACAACATGGACGGCAATCTCTACCAGCTCGAGCTGCTGGCCGAGATCGAGGCCGAGGAGGGCTTGCCCTGCCGCGCGCAGATACCGTTCCACTACAAGAATTTCATGACGCTTGACATGCTCGACAAGGCGTCCGTCATGGCCGAACGCTACAAGGGCGAGTGGCTGTCGTCGGGGATGGTGAAGGTCTTCTACGACGGTGTGCTCGATTCCTGGACGGCGGTGATGGTCGAGCCTTATGCCGACCGGCCGGACTGGGTGGGCGAGCCGCTGTTCACGCCGCCGCAGTTCGCCGAGCTTGCGGTCGTCGTCGACAAGCTCGGGCTGCAGATGGCGGTGCATTCGATCGGCGACGGGGCGGTGCGCGCCGTGCTCGACGGCTACGAGGCGGCCGCCAAGGCCAACGGCAAGCGCGACAGCCGGCATCGTGTCGAGCACATCGAGGTCATCACCGACGACGATGTGCCGCGCTTCGAAAAGCTTGGCGTCATCGCCTCCATGCAGCCGCCGCATCCACCCGGCGCGATGGATTTTCCGCTGGAACCGACGGTGTCGCGCATCGGGCAGGCCCGCTGGCCGCTAAGCTATGCATGGCGGACCCTGAAGAATGCCGGCGCGCGCGTCGTCTTCGCCTCCGATTGGCCGGTAGCGCCGATCGATCCGATCCTGGGCATCCAGGCGGCAGTGTTGCGCAAACCATGGGCAAGCACCGACCCCGATCAGAGATTCTCGCTGCACGAGGCGATTGCCGGCTATACGGTGGAAGGGGCCTATGCCGAGTTCATGGAGAACCGAAAGGGCCGCCTGAAGCCGGGCTATCTGGCCGACCTGGTGGTGCTCTCGGCCGATATCGAGGCGACCGCGCCGGAAGATCTGCACAAGGTGCGGCCGGTCACCACGGTTTGCGGCGGAAAGGTCACCTATCAAGTCTGACGGTGGCAGGGGAATTGCTTTTTAGTCCAGTCCAAGCTCCGCAGTTGCCAAGCCGATTGGCTTATGGTGACAATCAAACAGGAACAAAACCTGCCGCCAAGAGCAGGCCATCTCAATGGGGTAATCGTGCCGGAACAACCGGATAAGAATGCGATCGAGGTTCGTGGCGTCCGCAAGGTATTTGGCAGCGGTGAAAACCAGGTTGCCGCTCTCGACACGGTTTCCGTGTCGATCCGCGAAAACGAGTTCTTCACGCTGCTGGGCCCTTCCGGCTGCGGCAAGACAACGCTTCTGAGGCTGATCGCCGGCTTCGACTTTCCAACCGCCGGCGAGATCCTGCTGTACGGCCAGGACATCGCGCCGCTGCCGCCGTTCAAGCGGCCGGTCAACACCGTGTTCCAGTCCTACGCGCTGTTTCCGCACATGACAGTGGCCGAGAACATCGGCTTCGGGCTGGAAATGCTCGGCAAGCCCAAGGCCGAGATCAAGGCGCGCGTCGGCGAGATGCTGAAGCTGGTCAAGATGGAGGCGCTTGCAGGCCGCCGCACCAGCCAGATCTCAGGCGGCCAGCAGCAGCGCGTGGCGCTAGCCCGGGCCCTGGCGCCGCAGCCAAAGGTGCTGCTGCTCGACGAGCCGCTGTCGGCGCTCGACTACAAGCTGCGCAAGGAGATGCAGATCGAGCTGAAGCGGCTGCAGCACGAGACCGGCATCACCTTCATCTTCGTCACCCACGACCAGGAAGAAGCGCTGACGATGTCGGACCGCATCGCGGTGATGTCGTCGGGCAAGATCCTGCAGGTCGGCACACCCTGGGACATCTACGACAAGCCGGCGGAACGCTTCGTCGCCGACTTCATCGGCGAGACCAACTTCCTCACCGCCGCCATATCGGGCATGGGCAGCGGCAAGGCGCGGGCGACGCTCAAATCCGGCGCGACCATCGAGGCGACGGTGGCCGAAGGCTTCCAGCCGAAGGACAACGCCACCGTGGTGGTGCGGCCGGAGCATGCCAAGCTGACCAGCGGCAAGGGCGATCTGTCGGGCACGGTCGAGAACATCGTCTATTTCGGCACCGACACGCATATCCATGTCCAGCTGGACAGCGGCGAGGCCTTCACCGTGCGTCAGCAGAACACGCGCAGCGCCGGCTGCGGCTTCGAGCGCGGCGACAAGGTCGGCATTCTGATCGGCAACGACGCCGCGCAAGTGCTGAGGGACTGATGGCCACCGCGGAACAAGTCGCCAAGGAAGCGGAACGGCGCGACGTCCGCACGCGCTGGCTGCTGTCGGCGCCGGCGCTCATCATCATCTTTCTGGCGGCGACCGGCCCGCTGCTGATCGTGCTGGTCTATTCGCTGCTGACGCCCGGCGCGTACGGCGACGTGAAATGGCAATTCTCGCCGGAGGCCTGGCTGTCGGTGTTCATGGAGCGTGACATTTTCGACGACACGCTTTCGCTTGCCGCCGCTCACGTCACCATCTTCTGGCGCTCCATCAAGCTGGCGATCGTGACGACGATCGCCACACTGGCGCTGGGTTTCCCGACCGCCTATTTCATGGCGACGCGCAGTGAAAAGACGCGCGACATCTGGCTGTTCCTGATCACCATACCGTTCTGGACGAACCTGCTCATCCGCACCTTCGCGGTGCTGCAGATCATCCGCAACGAGGGCATCATCAACACGATCCTGATCAAGCTCGGCATCGTCTCGGCGCCGGTCCAAATACTGTTCACCGATACGGCGATCCTGATCGGCATGGCCTATGTCTACCTGCCGCTGATGGTGCTGCCGATCTATGCCAGCATGGAGAAGCTCGACTTCCGGCTGGTCGAGGCCGGCTACGATCTCTACGCCAGCCGGTTCCAGGTGCTGCGGCGCATCATCTTCCCGCTGGTCAGGCCGGGCGTCATCGCCGGCTCGATCCTGGTCTTCATTCCGGCAATCGGCGCCTATGTCACGCCCAGCGTGCTCGGCGGCGGCAAGAACATGATGCTGTCCAACCTGATCGAGCTGCAGTTCGGGCAGGGCCGCAACTGGCCGCTCGGCTCGGCGCTGTCGATCACGGTGATGATCATCGTTATGGTGGCGCTGCTGGTCTATGTGCGCAATGCCGGACGGGCGGAGGTGCGCCATGGCTAATTTCTCGATCAAGCACCAGCCGGGCTTCACCGCGATCGCGGCGACCTGCTTCGTCGTCCTGTATCTGCCGATCATCGTCCTGGTGTTCTACGCCTTCAACGCCGCGACATCGACCTCGGAATGGGGCGGCTTCTCGCTGAAATGGTTCCAGTCGGCATGGCAGAACACGCAGGTCATCGATGCCACCCTGCGATCGTTCCAGATCGGCTCGGTTGCCGCGGTGCTGGCGACCATCGCCGCAACCATGGCGGCGCTGGCCACGACCCGGACAGCGGCCTATCCCGGGCTGACCTTCAAATACGCGGCGATCAACCAACCGCTGATGGTGCCGGAGATCGTCACCGGCGTGGCGCTGCTCATCTTCTTCTCGCGCATCAAGATTTTCACCGGCTATTCCGGCCTCGGCTATCTGATCGCCGCGCATACGGCGTTCTGCATCCCCTTCGCCTACCTGCCGATCCGGGCGCGGCTGGAGAACATGGACCTGACGCTGGAACGTGCCGCCGCCGATCTTTACGCGACACCGTGGCGGACGTTCCGCCGCATCACGCTGCCGCTGCTGTGGCCCGGCATCCTGGCCGGGCTGATGCTGGCCTTCGTCATCTCGCTCGATGACGTCGTCATCACCGAGTTCGTCAAGTCGGGCGGCCAGGACACGCTGCCGACCTACATGCTCGGCCAGATCCGTCGGGGGATAACACCCGAGATAAACGCGATATCGACCGTATTCCTGCTCTTGTCGGTCGCCATCGTGACGTTGTTTTTCTTCATCAGCAGGAAACGCGATTAGACATCAGAAATGGGAGCACAACCATGAACTGGAAGATCACGGCGACCGCCATGGGGTTGGCGCTGCTCGCGTCGACAGGCGCGGCCTTCGCCGATGGCGAGTTGAACATCTACAATTGGGGCAACTACACCAGCCCCGACGTCATCAAGAAATTCGAGCAGAAATACAACGTCAAGGTGACGATCACCGACTACGATTCGAACGACACGGCGCTGGCCAAGGTGCGCCAGGGCGGCACCGGCTTCGACATCGCGGTGCCCTCGCAGACCTACGTTCCGATCTGGATCAAGGAAGGTCTCCTGCTCGAGACCGATCCTGGAAAGATGGAGAACTTCAAGAATGTGGCGCCGGAATGGGCCAATCCCGATTTCGACCCGGGCCGCAAATACACGGTGCCGTGGGCCTGGGGCACGATCGGCGTGGTCGTCAACACCGATGCCTACAAGGGGCCGGCCAACACTTGGGGGATCGTCTTTAATACGCCGGACGAATTGAAGGGCAAGGTCAACGTCGTCCCCGAGATGGGCGACGTCATGTTCGCGGCCACCAAATATGTCGGGGGCCAGCAGTGCACGGACGACAAGGCGGTGCTGAAGAAGGTGCGCGACCTGCTCGTTGCCGCCAAGCCCAACTGGATCGCTATGGAATACAACACCATCGAGAAGATGGGCGCCGGCGATTTCAAGGCAACCAGCGACTGGAACGGTTCGGCGCTGCGCCAGCGGCTGGCGAATCCCGCCATCCACTACAACTATCCGAAGGAAGGCTTTGGCCTGTGGAGCGACAATGTCGCCGTTCTCAAGGAAGCGAAGAACGTCGAGAACGCCAAGCTGTTCCAGAACTTCATCATGGACCCGGAAAATGCCGCCGGGCTGTCGGCGTTCCACCGCTACGCCAATGCCATCACCGGTTCGGACAAATACATGCCGGCCGACATGAAGGACGCGCCCGAAGTGGTCATTCCCGAGGCAGACAAGGCGCATGCCGAACTGCAGGTGATGTGCCCGCCCGAGGTCCAGGAACTCTACACCAAGATCTGGACCGAACTGCAGAAGTAGCCGCATTGCGACGGACCCGGCGGCAGGCGCCGCCGGGTCCGTTTTCATGTCGTCGGGACATTAGTCATGGATTCCTATCGCAACTCCGATCCGCGGCCGCCGATCATGCAGGGTTCGCCGCCGAAGCTGGTGCCACCGAAGCTCGATTGGGACAGAGGGCCATGGAACCGCTGGGCATTCCAGAATATCCGTGAGGTCCTGCCGACCGTCGAGGTCTGGCGTGGCAATGGTCATCGCCGCCGTTTCGAGCGCGTCGAGGTCGATCTCGACGACCTGCCGGTGGTGGACAGCACGGGATCTGCGACGACGCTCGCCGGGCTGCTCGACGAGACTTACACGGACGGCTTTCTCGTGCTCAAGGACGGCAAGATAGCCTATGAGCGCTATTTCAACGGTATGGACGAGCGCTCGCTGCATCTGTCGCAGTCGATGGCGAAGTCGGTCACCGGCTCGGTGTTCGGCATCCTCGCCGGGCGCGGCCTGATCGATCCGGCAAAGCCGGTGACCAGCTACCTTCCGGAACTCGGCGAGACCGCCTGGGCTGGCGCCAGCGTGCAGCATGTGCTCGATATGACGACGGGCGTACGCTTCTCCGAGGAGTACACCAACCCCTATTCGGAGATCGGCCAGGTCGACGTCGCCAGCGGCTGGAAACCGGTGCCGCCTGGCAGCGACCCCGCCTTCCAGTGGCCGGCGCACATGTTCGAGCTGATCCTGCGGCTGAAGGACAAGGTCCGGCCGCATGGCGAGGCGTTCGAATACCGCTCGATCGAGACCGACGTGCTCGCCTTCATCATGGAGCGGGTGACCGGCAAGCGCCTGGCGCAACTGGTTTCCGAGGAACTCTGGCAAAAGCTTGGCGCCGACGAGAGCGCCTGCTTCAGCGTCGACAGCGCCGGCTATGCGCTGGCCGAGGGCGGCTTCAATGCGACGCTGCGCGATTATGGCCGCTTCGGCCAGCTGATCCTCGACAATGGCGGTGGCGTGGTCCCGGCCGACTGGATCGAAGCGACACGCAACGGTCGGCATGGCCCGGAGTTCAATCCCAGCCTGCCGGAGGGCAGCTACCGCAACCAGTTCTGGATCGAGGATCCGCGCTCGCGCGCGCTGATGTGCCGGGGCGTGTTCGGGCAGCTGATCCATATCGATTGGGATAACCGGTTGGTCGTGGTGAAGCTGTCGACCTACCCGGATTTCGCCAACATTGCCTATTCGGTGGCGACGCTGAAGGCCGTGCACGCCATTGCCGCGGCGCTGGGCTGACCCACAAGCAAGCAGAAGAGATCGTCATGACCGGCAGGACCGCGTTCGAGACACAGTATGGCTTTGCCCGCAATGCGGTGCTGCTCTCCAACTGGCGCGAAAGCCCATTCAATCGCTGGTCGTTCCAGAATGTCGGCGAACTGGTGCCGAGCACGCCCTTCGCGGCGTCGGGCGGCGCAGAGGCGCCGGCGCAGGCACTTGGCGGGCTGCTCGACGAAAAGGTCGCGCTGGCGGCCGAGCCGGAAACGGTCGCGGCTTTCCTCCGGCGGTCGGACACCGATGCGCTGACGGTCCTGAAGGGCGGCAGGCTGGTGGGCGACTGGTTCGCGCCGCATATGCAATTCGGCGCGCGCCACATCATCTTCTCGATCAGCAAGTCCTTCACCGCCATCCTTGCCGGCATACTGGAAGGCGAGGGGGTATTCGACCCGGACGCGCCTGTTGCCAGCTACATTCCCGAGGCCGAGGGGTCGGCCTATGGCGATGCGAGCTGCCGGCATGTGCTCGACATGAGCGTCAGCCTCGATTTCGAGGAGGCCTATCTCGATCCCGAAAGCGCGTTTGCCCGCTATCGCCGCGCCACGCTGTGGAATCCGGGCGGCGGGTCCGAAAGCCTCAAGGCGTTCATCCTGACGCTGCAGCGTCTCGGCGAGCCGCACGGGCGCACCTATCGCTACCGCTCGCCCAATTCCGATCTGCTCGGCATGCTGCTGGAGCGGGCGTCGGGCCAGCGCATCGGCGATCTCCTGCGCGCGAAATTGTGGCAGCCCCTCGGCGCGGCGAGCGAGGGCTCGATCGCCGTCGACATGGAAGGCACGGCGCGCACGGCCGGCGGCATTTCGGTGACGCCGCGCGACCTGGCGCGGGTCGGCGAGATGATGCGGCAGGGCGGCATGGCCAATGGCCGCCGCATCGTGCCGGATGCCTGGGTGCGCGACACGGTTTCAACCGGCGGCAGCTTCGAAGCCTGGCAGCGCGGCACGATGGCCTTTCTCTTTCCCAAGGGCCGATACCGCAACAAATGGTATCAGACCGGCGCCGACAGCGGCGCCTTCTGCGGCATCGGCATCCACGGCCAATGGCTCTACGTCAACCCGAAGGCCGAAGTGGTGATCGCCAAGATGTCGTCGCAGCCGGAGCCGGTCGATGACCGGCTCGATGTCGAGCTGGTCGCCTTCTTCGAGGCGCTGAGCCGCATGGTCTGAGCCGCCTCGGCGGGGGGGTTTCGTAACCGTTTTTCTGTGGAACCTCGCTACGGGGCCCGAACAGCGCGGTTGGCGAGGACGGCATCCAGGCCTATGGTCGCCGCTCTTTTCGACAGGGACCGGCATGGCATCCGACATCAAACGCATTGCAGCAATCATCGCGGCCGAGATCGGCGCGCGGCCCGAGCAGGCGGCGGCGGCGATCGGCCTCCTGGACGAGGGCGCGACGGTGCCCTTCGTGGCCCGCTACCGCAAGGAGGTCACCGGCGGGCTCGACGACACGCAATTGCGCGATTTGGCCGAGCGGCTCGCCTATCTGCGCGAGCTCGACGCGCGCCGCGAGACGATCCTCGGTTCCATCCGTGAGCAGGGCAAGCTGACCGAGGAATTGGAGGCCAAGATCATTGCTGCCGCCACCAAGGCCGAGCTGGAAGACATCTACCTGCCCTACAAGCCGAAGCGGCGCACCAAGGCGGAGATCGCCAGGGAACGTGGGCTCGGGCCGCTGGCCGAGGCGATCCTTGCCGACCGCGCGGCGGTGCCCGCCGATCTCGCGCTCGCCTACATCACCGAAGAGGTGGCAGACGCAAAGGCCGCGCTCGAGGGCGCGCGCGACATTCTGTCCGAACAGTTCGCCGAGAATGCCGATCTGGTCGGCAAGCTGCGCGCCTATATGAAGGAGCGTGCCTTCCTGCGCGCCAGGGTCGTCGATGGCAAGCAGGAGGCGGGCGCCAAATTCTCCGACTATTTCGACCATGTCGAACGCTGGGCGAACGCACCCAGCCACCGGGCGCTGGCCATGCTGCGCGGTCGCAACGAGGAGGTGCTGTCGCTCGACATCGAGGTCGATGCCGACGATCAATCGCCGGTGAAGCCGGTCGAGCGCATGATTGCCAATGCCTATGCGATCGGCGGCAGCTTGCCGGGCGACCGTTGGCTGATGGAGGTCGCCGGCTGGACCTGGCGCATCAAGCTGTCCTTGCATCTGACGCTCGACCTGATGCGCGACCTGCGCGAGCGGGCGGAGGAGGAGGCGATCCACGTCTTCGCGCGCAACTTGAAGGACCTGCTGCTCGCCGCGCCCGCCGGCTCGCGGCCGACGATGGGGCTCGATCCGGGCATCCGCACCGGCGTCAAGGTGGCGGTGGTCGATGGCACCGGCAAGCTGGTGGCGACGACGACGGTCTATCCGTTCCCGCCCAGGAACGACGTGCGCGGGGCGCAGGCCGAGCTCGCCGCGCTCATCCGCCAGCACAAGGTCGAGCTGATCTCGATCGGCAACGGCACCGGCAGCCGCGAGACCGAGAAACTGGTCGCTGACATGCTGTCGGACCTGCCAGCCGGTTCCGGCCCGAAGCCGCTCAAGGTGATCGTCAGCGAGGCGGGCGCTTCGGTCTATTCGGCCTCGGCGACGGCAGCGGCGGAATTCCCCGGCCTCGACGTGTCACTGCGCGGCGCCGTGTCGATCGCTCGCCGCTTGCAGGATCCGCTTGCCGAACTGGTCAAGATCGAGCCGAAGTCGATCGGCGTCGGCCAGTACCAGCACGATGTCGATCAGTACCGTCTTGGCCGTTCGCTGGAAGCAGTGGTCGAGGATGCGGTCAACGCCGTCGGCGTCGATCTCAACACGGCGTCGGCGCCGCTCTTGGCGCGGGTTTCGGGGCTTGGGCCGTCGCTTGCCGAAGCAATCGTTGCGCATCGCGATGCGACCGGGCCGTTTGCCAGCCGCAAGGACCTGCTCAAAGTGGCGCGGCTCGGGCCGCGTGCCTTCGAACAGTCCGCCGGCTTCTTGCGCATTGCCAATGGCGCCGAGCCGCTCGATGCTTCCTCGGTGCATCCCGAAGCCTATGGCGTGGCGAAGAAGATCGTCGCCGCCTGCGGCCGCGACGTGCGCGCGTTGATGGGCGACAGTGCCGCGCTCAAGGCGCTCGATCCGCGTGTCTTCGTCGACGAGCGCTTCGGCCTGCCGACGGTGCGCGACATCCTGGCGGAGCTGGAAAAGCCCGGCCGCGATCCGCGTCCTGGTTTCAAGACGGCGACCTTTGCCGAGGGGGTTGACGACATCAAGGACCTGAAGCCGGGCATGCAGCTCGAAGGCACCGTCACCAATGTCGCTGCTTTCGGCGCCTTCGTCGACATCGGCGTGCATCAGGACGGGCTGGTCCACGTCTCGCAGCTGGCCGACCGCTTCATCAAGGATGCGCATGAGGTGGTGAAGGCGGGCGACGTGGTGAAGGTGCGCGTCGTCGACGTCGACATCAAGCGCAAGCGTATCGGCCTGTCGATGCGCAAGGATGGCGGCGAAGGTGGAGCGGCGCGCAGCGGCCAGCGTGACGGTGGCGGCAAGCCGGCGCCGCGCTCGCCAGCACCGCAACGCCAGCCGGAGCGGCCATCTCAGGGTGCGTTCGGCGCGGCGCTCGCCGAGGCGATGAAGCGCAAGTAGTTACCAGGCCAGGAAAGCCGGCTCCTTTTCAACCTGGCCCAGCAGCCAGTCGCGAAAACTGGCAACCGGTGGATGGCCGCGCTTGTCGTGCGGCACGACCAGATAGTAGGCGCTGCGGCTCTGCATCGGCTGGCCGGGCGCCGGCAGCAACTGGCCGCGCTGCAGTTCTCCGGCAATCAGGATTTCCGGCAGCAGCGCCACGCCGAGCCCGGCCATGCAGGCCTGGGCGACTGTGCCGAACTGCTCGAACTGCATGCCTGGCCCGGTCGGTGCGCTGAGACCCTGCTCCTCGAACCATTCGCTCCAGGCGCCGGGACGCGTCGCCATGTGCAGCAGCGGCAGGCGGCTGATATCGGCCGGCGTGGCGACGTCGCGGCTGGCCAGGAATTCGGGTGAGACCACCGGCGTCACGGTTTCGCGCATCAGCAGCGTGCAGTCGGCATCCGGCCAGTCGGGCATGCCGTGATGGATTGCGGCATCCAGCCTCTCGCGGGCGAAGTCGAAGCGGCCGATGCGGGTGGCGAAGTTGATGGTGATGTCGGGGTGGCGGGCGACGAAATCCGGGATCAGTGGCATCAGCCAGCGTGTGCCGAAGGTTGGCAGGATTGCCAGGTTCAGCGCGCCACTATGTCGATTGCTCATCAATCCGAGAGCGGCGTCGCGCAATTGACCAAGTGCTGAGCGCACCGCTTCAGCATAGATCTCGCCCGCCGTCGACAGCCGGACATTGCGGCTGTCGCGCTCGAACAGCCGGCGTCCGAACTGCTCTTCCAAGAGGCCGATTTGCCGGCTGACGGCGCCTTGCGTCAGGTCGAGTTCGCGGGCGGCGGCGGTGAACGAGCCGAGCCGCGCCACCGCCTCGAAGGCGGCGAGGGCGGCTGTGTTGGGCAGGAGGCGGCGCTGGACGTTCATGATTCATTACTAACGCTCATTGATCCGTGATGCAATTTTGTTTGATTTTTTCCGTGCGGAGGTCGATAAGCCGGGCAATTCAAGATTTTGCCGGGAGAGTGAGGCCATGGCCGCCGAGAACAATTCCTTCGTCTGGAACGATCCCTTCCTGATCGAGGACCAGCTTTCCGAGGATGAGCGCATGGTGCGCGACGGCGCGGCGGCGTTCGCGGCCGACAAGCTCGCGCCGCGCATCGAGGAGGCTTATCTCGACGAGCAGACCGATCCCTCGATCTTCCGTGAGATGGGCGAGGCGGGCCTGCTCGGCATCACCATTCCCGAGGAGTATGGCGGTCTCGGCGCCAACTACGTGACTTACGGGCTGGTGGCGCGCGAGGTGGAGCGCATCGATTCCGGCTACCGCTCGATGATGAGCGTGCAGTCGTCACTGGTGATGTATCCGATCCACGCCTATGGCTCGGAAGAACAGCGCAAGAAGTACCTGCCGAAACTGGCCTCCGGCGAATGGATCGGCTGCTTCGGCCTCACCGAACCGGATGCCGGCTCCGACCCCGGCGGCATGAAGACGCGCGCCGAGAAAACGGCGAACGGCTACAGGCTTTCCGGCTCCAAGATGTGGATCTCCAACGCCCCGATCGCCGATGTCTTCGTCGTCTGGGCGAAATCGGCCGCGCACGACAACCAGATCCGCGGCTTCGTGCTGGAAAAGGGCATGAAGGGCCTGTCGGCGCCGAAGATCGGCGGCAAGCTGTCGCTGCGCGCGTCGATCACCGGCGAGGTGGTGATGGAAGGCGTCGAGGTCGGCGAGGAGGCGCTGCTGCCCAATGTTTCTGGCCTGAAGGGGCCGTTCGGCTGTCTCAACCGGGCGCGCTACGGCATCTCCTGGGGCGCGATGGGCGCGGCCGAGGATTGCTGGCACCGGGCGCGGCAGTACGGCCTCGACCGCAAGCAGTTCGGCAAGCCGCTCGCCGGCACGCAGCTCTTCCAGAAGAAGCTCGCCGACATGCAGACCGAGATCGCGCTCGGCCTGCAGGGCTCATTGCGCGTCGGGCGGCTGATGGACGAGGGCAAGATGGCGCCGGAGATGATCTCGATCGTCAAGCGCAACAATTGCGGCAAGGCCCTCGACATCGCCCGCCAGGCCCGCGACATGCATGGCGGCAACGGCATCCAGATCGGCTACCACGTCATGCGCCACGCGCAGAACCTGGAGACGGTCAATACCTATGAGGGCACGCATGACGTGCATGCGCTGATCCTCGGACGGGCGCAGACAGGCATCCAGGCGTTTTTCTAGGCCGGGACAGCGCCATACAGGCAATCTGCGCGTCTGAGTGGATTGCCGATCGCGTTACTAACGGCTGCGCGATTGAGGACCGCCTTCCCCCACTCCGTCGCCGCTTCGCGGCGCCACCTCTCCCCCCTCCGGAGGGAGAGGAAGGGGCTCCAGCTGAGCTGGCTCACCCTTTCCTCTCCCCCGTCGATCGGGGGAGAGGTGTCGAGCGCAGCTCGAAGGAGTGGGGGTCGACCTGCTCGAGGTCGGGAAAGCACGGCGAGGCGAAACAAGGCGTTAAATTAGGTGCAGCGCAACATCTCTGCTTGGAGAATGGCCTGCATTTGTGTCAGGGTTCGGCGAATTGAAACGCCGAACTCAGGGGCCTCATGGCAATTCTGGCAGCCGTCCACCACCTGACCCACTACAGATACGACCGTCCGGTGGTTCTCGGGCCCCAGGTCATCCGGCTGCAGCCGGCGCCGCATTCGCGCACCAAGGTGCTCAGCCACTCGCTGAAGGTCGAGCCGAAGAACCATTTCGTCAATCTGCAGCAGGACCCCTACGGCAACTTCCTCGCCCGCTTCGTCTTCCCGGAGCCGGTGACCGAACTCAAGATCGAGGTCGATCTCGTCGCCGACATGACGGTCTACAATCCATTCGATTTCTTCGTCGAGGAATCGGCCGAGAATTTCCCGTTCGAGTATCCGGAAGAGATCAGGGAAGACCTCGCCATCTACCGGACGCCGGAGCCGGCCGGACCGCTGCTCTCGGCTTTCCTGGAGACCATCGACCGCGGTTCCAGGAACACCGTCAATTTCCTCGTCGACATCAATGCGCGGCTGCAGCGCGAGATCGCCTATATCGTGCGCATGGAGACGGGCGTCTTCTCGCCGGAGGAGACGCTCGCCGCCGCCAAGGGGTCGTGCCGGGATTCGAGCTGGCTGCTGGTGCAGATCCTGCGCAATCTCGGCATCGCCGCGCGCTTCGTCTCCGGCTACCTGATCCAGCTCAAGCCCGATCTGGTCTCGCTCGACGGGCCGCCCGGCACCGCGGTCGACTTCACCGACCTGCACGCCTGGTGCGAGGTCTATATCCCCGGCGCCGGCTGGATCGGTTTCGATCCGACCTCGGGCCTGCTCACCGGCGAAAGCCACGTGCCGCTCGCCGCCACCCCGCATTTCCGCAATGCCGCGCCGATTTCCGGCATGGCGAGCTTCGCCAATGTCGATTTCGGATTCGACATGCAGGTCGACCGCATCGCCGAGCATCCGCGCATCACCAAGCCGTTCTCCGACGAAAGCTGGCAGGCGCTCGACGCGCTGGGAAACAAGGTGGACGCGGCGCTGAAGGAAGGCGACGTGCGGCTCACCATGGGCGGCGAGCCGACCTTCGTGTCGATCGACGATTTCGAATCCGCCGAGTGGAACACCGCCGCCGTAGGTCCGACCAAACGCGGCAAGGCGGACGAGTTGATCCGCCGCCTGCGCGAGCGTTTCGCTCCGGGCGGTTTTCTCCATTATGGCCAAGGCAAATGGTATCCGGGCGAGAGCCTGCCGCGCTGGACCTTCTCGCTGTATTGGCGCACCGATGGCCAGCCGGTGTGGAGCGACCCGTCGCTGATCGCGCGCGAAAAGAGCAGCCTCGCGGTGGGTCCCGAACAGGCGCAAAGCCTGCTGACGGCGATCGCCGGCGAGCTCGGCATCGACGAGGCGATGGTCAGCGAGGCCTATGAGGACCCGGCCGAGTGGCTGCTCAAGGAAGGCAAGCTGCCGGACAATGTCGATCCCTCCAATTCCAAGCTCGAGGATCCGGAAGAGCGCAGCCGCATGGCGCGCGTGTTCGAGCGCGGGCTGACCAAGCCGTCGGGTTATGTGCTGCCGGTCCAGCGCTGGAACAGCCAGGCTGCCGGCCAGCGCTGGCGCTCGGAGAAATGGAAGACTAGGCGCGGCCGGCTGTTCCTGGTTCCCGGCGATTCACCGGTCGGCTATCGCTTGCCGCTCGGCACACTGCCCTATGTGCCGCCGGCGCAATTCCCCTACATCGTCCCGGTCGATCCGTCGCTGCCGCGCGGCCCGCTGCCGGCGCGCGAGGCTATCCTGCCGGGAGCCGCTCCGGCGGAGCTTGAAGGCGCCGACGAAATGGCGCGCCGCCAGCAGGCGGTGTCCTTCACCGCGGTGGCCGGCCAGCAGGACCGTGTCGAGCAGGAGATTACCGAGATCGGCGGTGCCGTGCGCACAGCGCTCACCGTCGAGCCGCGCGACGGGCGGCTCTGCGTGTTCATGCCGCCGGTCGAGGCGCTGGAAGACTATCTCGAACTGGTGGCGGCGGCCGAAAATGCGGCAAAGACCATCGGCCTGCCGGTGCATATCGAGGGCTACGGCCCGCCGCACGATCCGCGCCTCAACGTCATCCGCGTCGCGCCCGATCCCGGCGTCATCGAGGTCAACATCCATCCCGCCGCCAACTGGCAGGAATGTGTCGCGACGACGACCGCGATCTACGAGGAGGCGCGGCAGTCGCGGCTCGGCACCGACAAGTTCATGGTCGACGGCCGCCACACCGGCACCGGCGGCGGCAACCATGTCGTGGTCGGCGGCGCCACGCCCAACGACAGTCCGTTCCTGCGCCGGCCGGATCTCTTGAAGAGCCTGGTGCTGCAATGGCAGCGGCACCCATCGCTGTCCTACCTGTTCTCGGGCCTGTTCATTGGACCGACCAGCCAGGCGCCGCGCTTCGACGAGGCACGCCACGATTCGCTCTATGAGCTCGAGATCGCGCTGGCGCAGGTGCCGCATCCGGACAAGGGCGAGGCGCCCTTGCCGTGGCTTGTCGACCGGCTGTTCCGCAACCTGCTCACCGACGTGACCGGCAACACCCACCGTTCGGAAATCTGCATCGACAAATTGTTCTCGCCCGACGGCCCCACCGGCCGGCTCGGCCTGGTCGAGTTCCGCGGCTTCGAGATGCCGCCCAATGCGCGCATGAGCCTGGCGCAGCAATTGCTCGTGCGCGCCATCATCGCCCGTGCGTGGAAGAACCCGCTCGATGGCCGCTTCGTGCGCTGGGGCACCTCGCTGCACGACCGCTTCATGCTGCCGCATCATGTCTGGGCGGATTTCCTCGACGTGCTGGAGGACCTCAAGCTCAACGGCTTCGAATTCCGTCCCGAATGGTTCGCCGCGCAGCTCGAATTCCGTTTCCCGTATTGCGGCGAGGTCGAGCATGCGGGGGTCAAGCTGGAACTCAGGCAGGCGCTGGAGCCGTGGCATGTGATGGGCGAGCAGGGCGCGATCGGCGGCACCGTGCGCTTCGTCGATTCCTCCGTCGAGCGGCTGCAGGTGAAGACCGAGGGCCTCAATCCGGAGCGTCACGCCATCGTCTGCAACGGTCGCGTCGTGCCGGTCAAGGTGACGGACAACCGCGAGGTCGCGGTCGCGGGCGTGCGCTTCAAGGCCTGGCAGCCGGCTTCCGGCCTGCATCCGGCGCTGCCGGTCAACACACCACTGGTCTTCGACATCTACGACCGCTGGTCGGGCCGGGCGGTGGGCGGCTGCGTCTACCATGTCGCCCATCCCGGCGGGCGCAATTACGACACCTTTCCGGTCAATGGCAACGAGGCGGAAGCGCGGCGGCTTGCCCGCTTCGAGCCGCGCGGCCATACACCGTCCGGCTATGTGCTGCACAATGAAGAAGCCTCTGAAGATTTCCCGATGACCCTTGACCTCAGGCGGCCCCCGAGACTCTGATCGGCGATGGCGAAGGGGAATCAGAAGAAGATAGGCGGCAAGCCGCTGACGCACAGTCTGCTGGAGCACTACCAGCCGATCGACGGCGTCGTCGACGAGATGGTCGACGCCTCGGGTAATCCGCGCCCGGCCTGGCGCGCCTTCCTCGAGGCGCTGGAGGACCTCGGTCCTGAAAAGCTGGCCCGGCGCTTTGCCCGCGCCGACCAGTATCTGCGCGACGCCGGCGTCTACTACCGGGTCTACGACAAGGCCGGCGCCAATGAGCGCGAATGGCCGCTGGCGCATGTCCCGCTGCTGATCGAGGAACAGGAATGGGCGGCGATCAGCGCCGGCCTCGTGCAGCGCGCCGACCTGTTCGAGGAGACGCTGGCCGACATTTACGGGCCGAATCGGCTGATCGAGAAGGGCATCCTGCCGGCGGGCCTGATCGCCGCCAGCCCGGAATATTTGCGGCCCGTCGTCGGCACAAAACCTGCCAGCGGCCATTTCCTCCACATGCTCGCCTTCGAGCTCGGCCGCGGGCCCGACGGCCGCTGGTGGGTGCTGGGCGACCGCACGCAGGCGCCGTCAGGCGCAGGCTTCGCCCTGGAGAACCGCGTCGCCACCACGCGCGCGCTGTCCGACATCTATGGCGAGATGCATGTGCATCGCCTCGCCGGCTTCTTCCGCCGCTTCCGCGATGCGCTGATCGGCATGGCCAACGACACCGGCGGCCGCGTCGCCATCCTGACGCCGGGGCCGCTCAACGAGACCTATTACGAGCACGCCTATATCGCGCGCTATCTCGGCATCATGCTGCTCGAAGGCGAGGACCTGACCGTCTCGGGCGGCAAGCTGATGGTACGCACCGTTTCGGGGCTGAAGCCTGTCGGCGTGCTGTGGCGGCGGCTGGATGCCGCCTTCGCCGATCCGCTGGAGCTGAGGCCGGATTCGCAGATCGGCACGCCCGGCCTGGTCGAAGCGATCCGCCGGGGCACGGTGTCGGCCGTCAATGCGCTCGGCTCGGGGCTGATGGAAACGCGGGCGCTGCTTTCCTTCCTGCCGAGGATCTCGCGGGAATTGCGAGGCGAGGAATTGCTGCTGCCGAGCGTCGCCACCTGGTGGTGCGGGCAGGACAGCGAGCGCGAGCACGTGCTTGCCAACCTCGACCGCATGGTGGTCGGTCCGGCGCTGTCGACGCGGCTTGCCTTCGAGGACGACGATGCGACCAGGCTCGGCTCGACTCTGTCCGATGCCGAACGGGCCGAACTGGTGTCGCGGATCAAGGACAGCGGCGGCGACTTCGTCGGCCAGGAAGCGGTGACGCTTTCGACCACGCCCGTCTATATCGGTGGCTGGCTGGAGCCGCGGCCGGCAAGCCTACGCGTCTATCTGGCGCGCACGCCGGATGGCTGGACGGTGATGCCCGGCGGTTTTGCCCGGGTCGGCTTCTCGCAAGACGCGACGGCCATCGCCATGCAGCGCGGCGGCCAGGCGGCGGATGTGTGGGTGGTCAGCGACCGGCCGGTCGAGCGCGAGACGCTGCTGCCGCAGGAGCACGACAGCTTCACCCGCTCGATGCCTGGCAGCCTGCCCAGCCGCGCCGCGGAGAACCTGACATGGCTCGGCCGCTACATCGAGCGCTCGGAAGACACGGCGCGGGTGCTGCGCGCCTATCATGTGCGGCTGGCGGAGACCTCCGACCCCGAAACGCCGCTGCTCGCCGACATCAGGGACTATCTCGAACCGTTCGGCATCGACGTCGAGACGGCGATCCCGCTCGGGCTGATCAGCACGCTGGACAGCGCCGTCTACAGCGCCGGGCAGATCCGCGACCGTTTTTCGCCCGACGGCTGGCTGGCGCTGAAGGATCTGTCGAAGACCATCCATCAATTCGCCAAAACCGTCGCGCCGGGCGACGACGCGACGCGGGCGATGACGGTGATCCTGCGCAAGCTTGCCGGCTTCTCCGGCCTGCTGCATGAGAACATGTACCGCTTCACCGGCTGGCGCTTCCTCGAAATCGGCCGGCGGCTGGAGCGCGGCATCCAGATCGCCCGCATGCTCGCCCGGCTGACCAGGAAAGGCGCGCCGGACGGCGCGCTCGACATGATGCTGGAGATCGGCGACAGCGTCATGACCCATCGCCGGCAATATCCGGTGCAGGCCGGGCGGCGCACGGTGATCGATCTGCTGGCGCTCGACCCGCTCAACCCGCGCTCGATCCTGTTCCAGCTCGAACGATTGAAGGCGGAGATCGGCATGCTGCCTTCCGTTGGCGCCGAAGGACACATGTCGCCGGCGGCCAAGGAAATCCTGCAGCTCAACACGGCGATCGCCGTCATGGAGCCGTCGGACATGACGGCGCAAGTCATCGACGATCTCGCCAGCGAGATCGGCGGCCTCTACAACAGCCTTGCCAAGGCCTATTTCGGATAGGGCATGCTCTACGACATCAGGCTTCATCTGAGCTACGACTATGACGCCGCGGCCGGTGGCGGCCGGCATCAGGTGCGCGTGCTGCCGCCGACGATCGCGGGCGTGCAGCGGGTGGTCGCCGCCTCGCTGTCCTTCACGCCGGCACCGGGCGAGCGCTCTGATTTCACCGACTTCTTCGGCAACAACGTCACCTCGCTCGCCTTTCGCGACGCCCATGACGCGCTCGACATCAGGATGAGCGCGCGCGTGTCGGTTTCGCGCCCCGAACCGGGACTCGACGTTTCGCCCAACCTGCAGCGGCTGCGGGAGGAACTCGGCGGCGTGCGGTCGCTGGCGCCGGATTCGCCGCATCACTTCCTCGCCGCCAGCGATCATGCCGGCATCGATGCCGCGATCACCGCCTATGCGAAAGACAGCCTCGCAGGCTCGACCGTCGCCACGGTCATGGATCTGTGCAACCGCATCCAGCGCGACTTCACCTATGACGGCAAGGCAACCACCGTGCAGACCCGCGCCAGCGATGCTTTCGTCCTGAAACGCGGCGTCTGCCAGGATTTCTCGCACATCATGATCGCCGGCCTGCGCGGCCTCGGCATTCCCGCCGGCTATGTCAGCGGCTTCCTGCGCACCATACCGCCGAAGGGCAAGCCCCGGCTCGAGGGCGCCGACGCCATGCATGCCTGGGTCAAGGCGTGGTGCGGGCGCGACGCCGGCTGGCAGGAATTCGACCCGACGAACGGCATGCGGGCGAGCAATGACCACATCACCGTCGGCTACGGGCGCGACTATTCCGATGTGGCGCCGATCGTCGGCGTCCTGAAAACAACGGGCGGCCAGGCCGCCGAGCAAGCGGTCGACGTCATCCCGGTCATGCTCGAGAAGGTTTGAGATGCAAGCCTTTCCGGGGTTCCCGGGGGCGTAAAGACTGCTTCTCAAATCCGGACGCTGCCGTTATCTTGCGCTTCGGGGCGGTAGGGCCGGATGCGCAACATGCACCGGCGGAGTTTCTATTTGAGAGCGGTCAGCGTCATCATTCCGGCACACAATGCGGCGGCGACCATAGCGAGGACGCTGGCATCGCTGCGTCCAGAGGCTGATGTCATCGGTGAAGTGCTGCTGGTCGATGATTCTTCGTCGGACGACACAGCAAGCGTTGCCGAGCATGCCGCTTCGCGGTGCGCGTTGCCGTTGCGCGTGATCCAGTCCAATTGCAGGGACGCGGGCGGAGCCCGCAATCTCGCTTTGGCGCAGGCGAACTTCCCCTGGATCTACATGATCGATGCCGACGATCTGCATCTGGACGGCGGGCTGCGGTCATTGCTTTCCCGGACCGATATGCAGACGAGGGCCGATATGGTGGTCGGCGCCTTTCGCAGACGAACCGACGGCGTCGACCGGCAGATCAAGTTGCCTGTAGGTTATACCGCCGCCAGCACCGCCAATGCCTCGGCCTATATCCAGGGGCATGTACGCTCGATTGCCGTCGGAAGCGCGCTCGTGTCCCGGCGCGCGATCGATGAGACGCGATTCCCGACCGGGCTCGCCTATGACGAGGACACGTTGTTCTGGGCCAAGGTGCTCAGCACCGCCCGGCTTGCCGTCATCACGCAACCCGTCATGACCTATTTCGTTTCGGCGGAACGCTCCGACGATCGCTTCACGGTCAAGCCGGCGAAGCGCTTCCTCGAATGGCGGCAGGCGTTGCACGGGCTCGCCGATTGCGGGATCGCGAAGTCGGCGCTGAAGGTCAGGGAAGGCCTCGTCGCCCTGAAGATCGCGCGTGTCCACTATGCGCGCGGTGATCTGGATACGGCGGCCCGGTTCCTGGCCGTGGCCAGGGCGGCGCCGAAGGTGCCGTCGGACACCTGGCGTTGCATGCGATACCAGTTCAAGCTTGCGGCGCGGCGCCGCTTTTCTGTGCCGCGCATCCAGTTGCAAAGCGCTTGATGGCCGGGAGACCGGAACTCGCAGTCGTGGTGATTGGTTTGCGGGCGCCCGCCGAACTGGTCGCCGCGGTGCGGTCGGTGCTCGATCAGAACATCCCGCTCGAGATCGTCATCGTGAATTCGGGCGGTGGCAATGCCCAGGCACTTGTCGACAATGCCGGTCTCAACGTGAGGGTCGTCGAGGTCGAGCAGCGACTGTTTGCCGGCGGCGCGCGAAATCTAGGCATCGCGGCGACGCAGGCCCCGTTCGTCGCCTTCCTCGCCGGTGATTGTCTGGCCTGCCCGCGCTGGGCTGAAGTGCGCCTGCACCATCACCGGCAAGGGGCCGCGACCGTGGCAAGCGCCATCCTCAACAGCCATCCGCGCAATCTGGTGGCGTGCGCGGCGCACCTCGTGACGTACATGCGGCGTTTGCCCGGCCTCCCCGCCGAGAAGGCACTGCGCTACGGCGTCTCCTTCGACCGAAAGCTGTTCGATCTGTACGGGCTGTTCGACGAGCGCATGGCGTTGGGGGAAGACACCGATTTCATGGCCAGGCTGCCCGAGGCGATGCAGCCGGTCTGGGATCCGCAGGTCCTCACCATCCATCGCAACGAGACAAGCCTGTTCCGCCTGCTTGCCGACCAGTACCGCCGCGGCCGCCGCCTTGGCGGCTATTTGAGGACCGTCGAAGGCGAGAAGCCCCTGAGGCCATTTCGAAGGATTTTCCGGGACCGCCGCAACGTGAGCAAGCTGGCCAAGGAAGGGCTGTCCGGAAGGGACAGGACTTTTGCGATGCTTTCGCTGCCAATCGTGTGGCTGGCGCTGTTCGCCAAATCGCTGGGGTCTGCCATCGGCGCCAGATATGGCGAGAAGGGCCGGCGCCAATGATCACGGTCGAGATAAGGCCGCCACGCCGGCGGCGCGGTCGGTGGTTCGGGACGCGACGGAGGATCGTCGCGGTGTTCAGCTATCGCTACGACGCGCATCTGGTGCCGGGCCTGATCGCGAACCTCGACCCGATCGTGGACGGCTGGATCGCATATGACGATCGTGGTTCGGACGCGGTGTTCAGCAGCGAGCCGGCGAGGCGGCGTGCCCTGCTGAGCGCGGCCTTCGAGGCCGGCGCCGATTGGATCCTGGCAATGGACCCCGACGAGAGGTTGGAAAACGCGGTCGCCGATCAAATTGGCCAACTGACCAGCCGGTCGCGGCGCATCGCCTGGGGATTCCGGACGCTGGAAATGTACACGCCGGACAGCTACCGCGTCGACGGGCCCTGGGGGCAGAAGATGCAGCACAGGCTGTTCAGCGCCTACCATCCGGATCGCTATCGATCGACGGATTTGCATGGCGCCTGGTTCCACGAAGACCTCCGCCTCAAGCTCAGGGACAGCGGTCTCAACCTTTATCATCTGAAGATGATCGAGCCGAAGCGGCGCGCGGCACGGCGCGACCTCTACAATCATCTCGATCCGGATCACCGGCTGCAGGACATCGGCTATGACTATCTGGCGGATGACTCCGGAGCGGTTTTCGAAACCATACCGCCCGGGCGAGGCTACTTTCCGGTCCATAGCGACGACGGCGGGCTGTGGATGGCGGATGTGTCGGACATCCGGCCGGCGTGAGCCCCAAAAGGCATCGCGGAACCAGCGGCCGGTTGCCGGCTTATCTACGGACCAGTTCCGTGGATCCGTCATGCTGCAACGACCGCAATCCTCCCCTGAACGCCCGGCAGGCGAGGACGAAACCCAAAAGAACGGCGCGCAGAAATCGGCCGAGCGTGCATCGCTCACCTATGTCAGCGATGCCGACCCCGGCATTCGTCGGCTGCGAAAGGGCAAGGGCTTCGTCTATCTCGGGCGCCATGGCCGCCCTGTCTCCACGGCGACGCTTACGCGCATCCGGGCGCTCGCAATTCCACCGGCGTGGACCGATGTGTGGATTTCGCCCGATGCCTGTGGCCATATCCAGGCGACCGGCCGGGACCAGCGCGGGCGCAAGCAATACCGCTACCATGCGCTGTGGGCCGCCGAGCGCGACGGCGCCAAATATTCGAGCCTGATCGCCTTTGCCAGAAGCCTGCCGGAACTGCGCCGCCGCATCGATGCCGATCTGCGCCGCCACGGCCTGCCGGCGGAGCGTGTCGTGGCGGCCACCGTCTGGCTGCTCGACAACACGATGATCCGCGTCGGCAATGCCGCCTACGCCCGCGACAACAAGAGTTTCGGGCTGACGACATTGCGCGACCGCCATGTCGACATCGAGGGATCGAGCCTGCGGTTTGCCTTCAAGGGCAAGTCCGGCAAGGAATGGAAGCTGAAACTGGTCGACCGCCGGATCGCCAGGATCGTGCGCGGCGCGCAGGAACTTCCGGGCCAGAAGCTGCTTCAGTATCTTGGCGAGGACGGCAATCGGCATCCGGTCGGCTCCAGCGACGTCAACGGCTACATCCGCGACGCGGCCGGCGCGGATTTCAGCTCGAAGCATTTCCGCACCTGGGGCGGCACCATCCACGCCGCATCGCTGTTTGCGCAAACCGGGCGTCCGGAAAGCCAGGCGCAGATGAAGCGGGTCATGAACGGCATCATCGACAGGGTCGCCGAGCGCCTGGGCAACACGCGTGCGGTCTGCCGCAAATGCTATATCCACCCGCTGGTCTTCGAAACCTGGTCGGAGGGGCGGCTGCTCAGCGAGATGGCTGAGGCCAGCAAGCGAAAACGCCTGATACCCGGCCTCGACGAAGAGGAGACGCTTGTGCTGAGATGGCTTGAGGCGCGCTGCGCCTGACCGATGGCGCGGGGAGGGCAGCCAAGCCCGTGTGATCGCTCGGCAATTTTTTTATCGACGTTGTGTCGGGAAGGGCCCTACTGTCGCGTCCTTTGATACGGAAAGGACTTGCCATGCTCTATGCCATCCTCTGCTATGCCTCCGAAGACGTCGTCTGCTCTTGGAGCAAGGAACAGGACGACGAGGTGATGGCCAAGCTCCTCAACGTGCAGGAAAAATACGCCCAGGCCGGGCGGCTTGGGCCGGTCGCGCGCCTGCTGCCGACAACCGCGGCGACGACGCTGCGCAGGGTCAAGGGCGAGCCGGTCGTCATCGACGGCCCGTTCGCCGAGACCAAGGAACAGTTCCTCGGCTTCTACACGCTCGAATGCGCCGATCTCGACGAGGCCGTCGACTTCGCGCGCGAGCTTTCCGAGGTCAATCCGAGCGGCGGCTCCTACGAGATACGCCCGGTTTCCATCTTCAATCCCGCCAGAGTGCCCGCATGACCGAGCTTGCCTGGATAAGCACCGCGATCAGCACCGCCCGTCCGCAGGCGATGGGCGCGCTGCTGCGCTACTTCCGCGACCTCGACGCCGCGGAGGAGGCTTTCCAGGACGCATGCCTCAGGGCGCTGAAGAACTGGCCGAAAAACGGCCCGCCGCGCGATCCCGCCGCCTGGCTGATCTTCGTCGGCCGCAACAGCGGCATCGATGCAGTGCGCAAGCGGTCCAAGCAGGCGCCGCTGCCGGAAGAGGACCAGATCTCCGACCTGGAGGATGCCGAGAGCGATATCGCCGAGCGTCTCGACGGCGCCCACTACCGCGACGATATCCTGCGGCTCCTGTTCATCTGCTGCCACCCGGACCTGCCGGCGACGCAGCAGATCGCGGTGGCCTTGCGCATCGTATCCGGCCTTACCGTCAAACAGATCGCGCGCGCCTTCCTGGTCGGCGAAAGCGCCATGGAGCAGCGCATCACCCGCGCCAAGGCGCGCATCGCGGATGCCGGCGTGCCGTTCGAGACGCCGGGCGCCGTCGAGCGCTCGGAGCGGCTCGCAGCGGTGGCCGCGATGGTCTACCTGATCTTCAACGAGGGCTATTCGACCAACAGCGGCGAGGCGCCGGCGCGCGCGCCGCTCTGCGAGGAGGCGATCCGGCTGGCGCGGCTCCTGCTCAGGCTGTTCCAGACCGAGCCGGAGATCATGGGGCTGACGGCGCTGCTGCTGCTGCAGCATGCGCGAGCGCCGGCACGCTTCGACGCCAGTGGCGAGATCGTGCTGCTCGAGGACCAGGATCGGTCGCTCTGGAGCCGCAAGATGATCGACGAGGGCCTGGCGCTTGTCGACAAGGCGCTGCGCCACCAGCAGCCCGGCCCCTACCAGGTGCAAGCGGCGATCGCCGCGCTGCATGCACGGGCGGTGAAGCCCGAGGATACCGACTGGACCGAGATCGACCTGCTCTACAGCCTGCTCGAGCGCATGCAGCCGTCGCCGGTGGTGACGCTCAATCGCGCCGTCGCGGTGGCCAAGGTGCGCGGGCCCGAGGCGGCGCTCGCCATGATCGAGCCGCTTGCTGACAGGCTGTCCGGCTATTTCCACTTCTTTGGCCTCAAGGGCGGGCTGCTGATGCAGCTCGACCGCGGCGATGAGGCGCGCGTTGCCTTCGACCGGGCGATCGCGCTTGCCAACACCGCCGCCGAGGCGGCCCATATCCGCATGCATATCGACCGGCTGATGAAGGAAGGCGCCGAGCGGGCCGCGCAAAAGGCGCGCTGAGCTCTCGTCTCGAAAGTCTGGCCCAACCTTGGGCGCCGGGCTTAGACCATGCCGGGGTGGCGGTTTTTCCCCGAAACGAGTAATGCCACGCCATGAACGCGCTCCGACGTGCCCGACGGCACGGATAGGGTGGCGTATGGCTTTGTCCTGTTGCCTTGCGACGGGATCTGAAAGGGACAAAAATGACGATAGCGAAGGAAACGGCCGCACTTCTGGAGAAACTCGGCGTCGCCAAGGACGCGCTCTCCGGCGGCGACCTGATCGTGCGCAGCCCGGTGACGGGAGAGCAGATCACGGCGCTGACGACGATCTCGCCGGCGGATGCGGCCAGGACCATCGACGCCGCCCACAAGGCGTTCCAGGCCTGGCGGCTGGTGCCGGGACCGAAGCGCGGCGAGCTGGTTCGCCTGCTTGGCGAGGAACTGCGCGCGCACAAGGCCGAGCTCGGCCGGCTGGTGTCGATCGAGGTCGGCAAGATCCCGTCCGAAGGCCTTGGCGAGGTGCAGGAGATGATCGACATCTGCGATTTCGCCGTCGGCCTCTCCAGGCAGTTGTACGGCCTGACCATCGCCACCGAACGGCCCGGCCACCGCATGATGGAGACCTGGCATCCGCTGGGCGTCGTCGGCGTCATCTCGGCGTTCAATTTTCCGGTTGCGGTATGGTCGTGGAATGCCGCCCTTGCGCTGGTGTGCGGCGACGCCGTGGTGTGGAAGCCGTCGGAAAAGACGCCGCTGACAGCGCTTGCCTGCGAGGCGATCTTCAAGCGCGCGGTCAAGCGCTTCGGCAGTGACGCGCCGGCAGGACTGGCGCCGGTGCTGATTGGCGACCGCGCCGTCGGCGAGATCCTGGTCGACCATCCGAAGGTGCCGCTGGTCTCGGCCACCGGCTCGACCCGCATGGGCAGGGATGTCGGTCCGCGGCTGGCCAAGCGCTTCGCGCGCGCGGTGCTGGAACTCGGCGGCAACAATGCCGGCATCGTCTGCCCGACCGCCGATCTCGACATGGCGCTGCGCGCCATCGCCTTTGGCGCCATGGGCACGGCCGGCCAGCGCTGCACGACGCTGCGGCGCCTGTTCGTGCACGAAAGCGTCTACGACGCGCTGTTGCCGCGCCTCAAGAAGGCCTACCAGAGCGTCTCGGTCGGCAATCCGCTGGAGACGTCTTCGCTGGTCGGTCCGCTGATCGACAAGGCCGCCTTCGACAACATGCAGAAGGCGCTGCAGGAAGCCACCGCCCATGGCGGCAAGGTGACCGGCGGTTCGCGGGTCGAGAACGGCCATCCGGACGCCTACTACGTGCACCCTGCGCTGGTCGAAATGCCGAAGCAGGTCGCGCCGGTTACGGAGGAGACTTTCGCGCCGATCCTCTATGTAATGAAATACACCGATTTCGACGCCGTGCTCGACGAGCACAATGCGGTCGGCGCCGGCCTGTCGTCGTCGATCTTCACCCGCGACCTGCAGGAATCCGAGCGCTTCCTCGGCGTCGACGGCTCGGACTGTGGCATCGCCAATGTCAACATCGGCACCTCGGGCGCCGAGATCGGTGGCGCGTTCGGCGGCGAGAAGGAAACCGGCGGCGGCCGCGAGAGCGGCTCGGATGCCTGGAAGGCCTATATGCGGCGCGCCACCAACACGGTGAACTATTCCAAGGCGCTGCCGTTGGCCCAGGGCGTGTCCTTCGACATCGACTGAGGCCATCGCAACTCGATGGGTTGATGACCATGATTTGCGGCATCTCCCGCACGGGGATGCCGCAGCGATCAGCTGTCGGCTTGCGTGCCGAAGGCCTCGGCGAAAGCGGCGTCGATGATGGCCAGCTTCACGGCCTGGGCGGCCATGTACTCGTTGTAGAAATCGCGCGACACCCACATCACCGATTGGCCGCGTTGGCCAAGCCAGCCGATGCTGCCCATCTCCTCGGCGTCGCGCAGCTTGCGCGCAAGGTGCGTGCGCGAGAGCTTCAGCCATCCGCCGAAGTCGCCGATCGACACCACGACGGTCGGAATGCGGTCCTGGCCGGCGTGATCGGGATCGATGCCCGAAATCAGCCAGTCCATGACGGCGCCGCCGTTGTTCAGCCAGGTGAACAGCGAAAAGGTCTGTTTGGGCTCGCGCACCGGGTGGGACGAAAGCAAGCCGTCGGCCACCAGCGGCTGCAGCCTGGCCAGCGCGTCGGATCGCGCAAGAAAGAGGGACAGCCGGTTCGCGCCGTCGAGACCGTCCAGCGTCTGCAAATGAGCAAGCATCCAGCCCACCACCTCCTCCAGGCTCGACGGCGTCGGCTGCACGGGGCGAATGCGCGCGTCCTCGTCGGCCGGCACGACTTCGATGAAGTTGTAGTGAAGCATCTCCTTGATGAAGGCGTCGGCAGTGTTGCGGCTGGCCACCTGATGCTGACGGATGGCGTCGATGATACGGGCCGCCGTCGCTTCCTTGCGGTAGTCGCTGGGGTCGCGCCTGAAATGCAGGGCGAGCCCGATATGGGCCATCAGCCAGCGTTGCTGCGTGGCAAAGACGGACGAAAGGCGCGGGTTTGCCTGGTAGGCCTGGTTCATCGCAAGCGCCTGCAACCGCACGCAGCGGTGCAGCGCCGGATGGTCGGCGATCTCTTCGGCGTTCAGCGTCATCCCCCCAGACCCGCTTACATCTCGACGAGCATAGCCGATAGCAGTTTCAACCAGCCGCCGCCAGACGGTCGGCAGGGCATCACGCAGGTTGTGAAGAAGGCGGTTGCTCAGCCTCTGTCCGACGCCGGAAAACAGGCCTCGAAGGCCGCATCGACAACGGCGAGCTTGGCCGCCTGGACGGCCATGTATTCGTGGTAGAATTCTTTCGAAACCCACATCAGGGAATGGCCGCGCTGGCCGGCCCAGCCGATGCTGCCGAGTTCCTCGGCGTCGTGCAGTTTGCGCGCGAGATGGGTGCGCGACAGCTTAAGCCATTTGGCAAACTCCGCGATTGAAACGATGCTGGTCGGGATGCGGTCCAACCCGGCATTCTGCGGATCGATGCCGGACATCAGCCAATCCATGACGATACCGCCATTGTTGAGCCAGATGAACAGGGAGAAGGTCTGCTCGGGCTCGCGTACCGGCGTCGAGGACAGCAGGCCGTCGGCGATCAGCGGCTGCAATCTGGCCAGCATTTCGGGCCGCTCGAGGAAGGTCGCCAGCCGGTTGCCGCCGTCGAGGCTGTCCAGCGTCCTCAGATGAGCGAGGACCCAGCCGGTGAATGTCTTGATGGTGGCCGCTGTTGGCTGCATGGGATGAGCGCGCGCATCTCCGCTGGTCGGCAGATATTCGGCGATGTTGTAATGCAGCATCTCCTTGATGAAGGCTTCCGCCGTGTTGCGGCTGGCCACCGAATTCTGGCGTATGACCTTGAGGAAGCGCGCCAGGGTCAGCGCCGTGTGATGGTCGTTCGGGTCGCGCCTGAAATGCAGCGCGAGGCCGACATGGCCCATCAGCCAGCGCTGCTGCGTGGCGAAGATCGCAGCCAGCCGCGGGCTCGTTTCAAAGATCTGGATAAGTGCCCGCGACTGTTCCTGGACAGCACGGTGTACAACCGGATGGCCGGCAATGACTTCGGCTTTAAGCGCCATCCTGCTCCTGCTCCGATTCAGCCCTCCGAACCGTGAAAACACGGCGCACATTTCCAGCCTTCATCGTTGGTGTCCAGTGGCGCGATCACCGTACCAAAGTAGGTCAGGTTGCATTCGGGCCAAGGCCGTTTTCCCCCGCTAACTCTTTGCAACCGTTCGCAAAAACCCCTCCCAATAATAGTCAGGCCGACAGCCCCGGTTGCATTGATGCACGCAAAGGGCGGGCATAGGTTTCGCGCCATCCGGCCGGCGATGATTGTCAGGACTCAAGCGCCTGCCGCAGTGCCGGACCGCTCCTGACGCGCAGGTCGAGATCGGCCTCGATATGGTCGATGTGGTGCAGCATCAGCGCGCTGGCGCGTTCGGCGTTGCCGTTCTCCAGCGCCTGCAGGATCTGCAGATGCTCGTTGTGGCCGCAGCTCGAAATGCCGGAGCGGCCATAGAGCGCGATCACCAGAGAGGAGCGCGCGACCAGTTCTTCCATGAAGCGCTGCAGGATGACGTTGCCGGCCACCGATGCCAGCAGCAGATGGAAATCGCCGGAAGCCTTGATCTCGGAGCGCCTCGCGCTCGGCCCGCGCTCGGCGATGAAGCGGCCCTCTTCTTCGAGCTGTGCCTTGAAGGCGGCAACGTCAGCCGGTGTGATGCGCCCGGCAGCGGCAATCGCGATGCCGGGCTCGATCAGCCGGCGCGAGGCAAAGACCTGGCGCGCCTCTTCCGGCGAGGGGTTGGCGACGAAGGCGCCGCGATTGCGCTCGGTGCGCACCAGGCCTTCGAAGGAAAGCATCTGCAGCGCCGCGCGCGCGACGGTACGGCTGACATCGAACAGGGTGCCGACCTCGCCTTCCGACAGCTTTGTTCCGGGCGCCAGCCGGCGGTCGACGATGGCGTCGCGCAGCTGGTCGCGGATCGCCTGGGCGCGATCCGCGTTGGCATTGTCGACGGCAGGGAAGGTCTGGTCGGCGATGTTCATGGCGGTAAGGTCCCTCAGCACTTCTAGCCTGAATCGGGCCGCCTGCACGAGAGCCAAAGTGAACGCAATCGCAGAAAAGATTGCATACGATTTCTGCTTACATCGCCAACAATCGCCCATAATTTGTGCATCGCACAAGAATGCCGCTTTGTCAGGCGGTGAGCGCGGTCGCCGATTTTCCCGAGGATTCAACCGCTTGAGGGTAGCGGCGGGCAACTGGCACGCATGATGCTTTGGCTAATCCGAGCAAGAGGAGCCCGGATGTCCAAAGCCGCCGAGATCGACATCGTGTCCGTTTCGAAAGTCTACGGCGCAACCACCGCCGTCGAGGACATCAGCCTCAAGATCCCGGCCGGCACCTATTGCTGCCTGCTCGGCCCGTCCGGCTGCGGCAAGACCTCGACGCTGCGCATGATCGCCGGGCACGAAAGCATTTCCAGCGGCGACGTCCGTCTCGGCAATGTTGTCGTTACCGACCTGCCGCCGGCCAGGCGCGGCACCGCCATGATGTTCCAGTCCTATGCGCTGTTTCCGCATCTCGACCTTGTCGACAACGTCGCCTTCAGCCTGAAGATGAAGGGCGTCGGCAAGGCGGAGCGCCACGCCAAGGCGCTCGACATGCTGAAGCTGATGCAGATGGACGGCTATGCCAGCCGCCGTCCGGCGCAGCTTTCGGGCGGGCAGCAGCAGCGTGTGGCGCTGGCGCGCGCGCTGATCACCGACCCCGAAGCGCTGCTGCTCGACGAGCCGCTTTCGGCGCTCGATCCATTCCTGAAGATCCGTATGCGGGCGGAGCTGAAGAAACTGCAGGCCTCGCTCGGCATCACCTTCGTCCACGTCACCCACAGCCAGGAGGAGGCGATGGCGCTGGCCGACCTGATCGTGGTGATGAACGATGGCCGCATCGAGCAGGCGGCGCCGCCGCGCACGGTGTTCGAACGGCCGGCGACCGCGTTCGTCGCCCGCTTCATGGGCGACCACAATGTCGTCTCCGGGCGTGTCAGCGGCGAGCGCGACGGCTTGGCGTTCTTCGATGTGCCGGGTGGCGCCTCACTGGCCGCGAGCGGGCAGGCCCGCGAACCCGGCGCGCCGATCGACATCGCCATCCGCACCGACCGTGTGCGCGTCGGCGAAGCGCCGGCGGCGGGGCTCGGCTTCAGCGGCATCGTTTCCAACATCGAATATCGCGGCGCGACCGTGAAGCTCTCGGTCAATGGCGCCGGCATCGAGGATTTCACCGTCATCCTCGATGACGAGAGCTTCTTCGCCAGGCCGGTCGCCGTCGGCGACGCGGTGCCGATCGCCTGGGATGTCGAGGACGCGATAATCCTCGGCCGCCTCAATTCCTGAACCATCACAACCAAAAAGGGGAACTGACAATGACCAACACCACCGACAAGAAGACAGGCATTTCCCGCCGCTCGCTGCTCAAGACGGGTGCCGCGGCGGTCGGCCTTGCCGCCGGCTCAGGCATCATCACCGGCTTCCCGACGATCTGGGCGAAATCGAACATCACGCTGCGCCAGTTCGGCACCGGCGTGTCGAACCTCAATGCCATCGCCGAGAAGTGCAAGGCGGACCTCGGCATCACGCTGGAGATGACGGCGACCGATTCCGACGCCGCCGCGCAGCGCGCGGTGACGCAACCTGACAGCTACGACATCGCCGACATCGAATACTGGATCTGCAAGAAGGTGTTTCCCACCGGCGTGCTGCAGCCGATGGATGTCAGCAAGCTGAAATATTACGACGAACTGGTGCCGCTGTTCAAAACCGGCAAGCTGACGCCGGACAGCGTCATCGCCCAGGGTACCGCGCCGCACACGGTCGGCTATGTCGAGGCGCAGGACAGCAAGGTCTTCGCCAAGGCGCCGACCGACTGGTTCACCATGGTGCCGACGATCTACAATGCCGACACGCTGGGCATCCGTCCCGACCTCGTCGGCCGCGACATCACCACCTGGGCCGACATCATGGACCCGGCCTTTAAGGGCAAGACCGCGATCCTCAACATTCCGTCGATCGGCATCATGGACGCGGCGATGATCATGGAGGCCACCGGCAACATCAAATACGCCGACAAGGGCAACATGACCAAGGAGGAGATCGACAAGACGATCGACTTCCTGATCAAGGCCAAGCAGGCCGGGCAGTTCCGCGCCTTCTGGAAGTCTTTCGACGAGAGCGTCAATCTGATGGCGTCGGGCGAAGTGGTGATCCAGTCGATGTGGTCGCCGGCCGTGGCCGCGGTCCGCTCGAAGGGCATCGCCTGCCGGTTCCAGCCGCTCAAGGAAGGCTATCGCTCCTGGGGCGGCGGCCTCGGCCTTGCCGCGCATCTCAAGGGCGCCGAGCTCGACGCCGCCTACGAATACATCAACTGGTACACGTCCGGCTGGGTCGGCGGCTATCTCAACCGCCAGGGCTACTACTCGGCCAACATGGTGTCGGCCAAGAAGTTCATGTCCGAGGACGAGTGGGGCTACTGGATCGAAGGCAAGGCGGCCAAGGGCGATATCCTGTCGCCGGACGGCAAGGTCATGGAGAAGGCGGGCGCGGTGCGCGACGGCGGCTCGTTCGAACAGCGCATGGGCAAGGTCGCCTGCTGGAACTCGGTCATGGACGAGGACCGCTACATGGTGAAGCGCTGGAACGAGTTCATCGCGGCGTGATGCACTGATGGCGGATGACGGCGGCGACGCCGTCGTCATCCGCAAACACAACCACTCGTCGGATATCCAGCATGACAGTCGCGCTCGAACGCCCTGCAATGGCCGCGGCCAGGCCCGTAAGGCGCCGTCGTTTCTCGATTGGCGCCATCGCCCCCTATCTGCAGGCGACGCCGCTTGCCCTGATCCTCGGCGCGTTCCTGCTGCTGCCGATCCTGATGATCGTTGTCGTCAGCTTCTGGGACTACGATTTCGCGGCGATGTATCCGGATTTTCTGACCACCAATTATGCGGATGTGCTCGGTTCCTGGGTCACCTGGAAGACCTATCTCAACACGCTGAAATACGCGGCCATCGTCTGGGCGCTGACGCTCTTCATCGGCTTCTGGGTCGCCTATTTCCTAGCCTTCCACATCCGCACCACGGCCATGCAGATGGTGCTGTTCCTGGTCTGCACCGTGCCGTTCCTGACCTCCAACATCATCCGCATGATCTCGTGGATCCCGGTACTTGGCCGCAACGGGCTGGTCAACTCGACGCTGGTGCAGCTGGGGCTGGTGCCGAAGCCGGTCGAATGGCTGCTCTATTCCGAATTCGCCGTGGTGCTCGCCATGGTGCATCTCTACACGCTGTTCATGGTGACGCCGATCTTCAACACGCTGATGCGCATCGACCGCTCGCTGTTCGAGGCCGCGCGCGACGCCGGCGCTTCCGGCTGGCAAATTTTGTGGAACGTCGTCATCCCGCTGGCCAAGCCGGGCATGGCGATCGGCACCATCTTCGTCGTCACGCTGGTGATGGCCGACTTCTCCACCGTCCAGGTGATGTCGGGCGGGCAGAGCGCCTCGGTCGCGCTGATGATGAAGAACCAGATGTCGCTGCTGCAGTATCCGGCCGCCGCCGCCAACGCGGTGGTGCTTCTGGTGCTGGTGCTTTTGATGGTCGCCGGCATCCTGCGCATCGTCGACATCCGCAAGGAGCTCTGAGGCGATGCACCGCGAGAAGCGAACTCTCCAATTCTACCTGCTGGCGGCGTTCTTCGCCCTGTTCGTGCTGTTTCTCTACGGGCCGCTGTCGGCGATCCTGATCCTGTCCTTCCAGGGCGAGAATGGCGGGCTGACCTTCCCGCTCAACGGAGTCTCGCTGCACTGGTTCGCCAATCTGTTCGAGAAGCAGGCGGTAGGCGATTTCGGCGGCAGCTTCAGGCGCTCGCTGGCGCTCGGCCTGATGGTGATGGCGGTAACGGTCACGGTGTCGCTGCTCGCCGGGCTCGCCTTCCGTCGCAAGTTTCGCGGCGCCGCGGCCTTGTTCTATCTCGCCGTCGCCAGCTTGGTCGTGCCGTCGATCGTCATCAGCCTCGGCATCGGCGTCGTCTTCCAGCAGATCGGCTTTCGTCCCGCCTGGTACACGTCGGCTTTCGGCGCGCATCTGACCTGGACCTTGCCGTTCGGCGTGCTGATCATGTTCGCCGTCTTCAACCGCTTCTCGCCGGCCTATGAGGAAGCCGCGCGCGATCTCGGGGCGTCGTCCTGGCAGACCTTCGCGCATGTGGTGCTGCCGATGATCGCGCCCAGCCTGATCGGCGTCGGCCTGTTCGGCTTTACGCTTTCCTATGACGAGTTCGCCCGCACGCTGATGACGTCGGGCAGTTTCAACACGCTGCCGCTCGAGATCTACGGCATGACGACGAATGTAACGACGCCGGTGCTCTATGCGCTTGGCACGGTGACCACCGTGTTCTCTTCCCTGGTGATCCTGCTGACGCTCGGCGCGATCGTCTATGTCGGCCGCCGCCGGGCGCGAGCCTGAACGGAGCCAACGTGCAGATTCTTGTGGTGAACCCGAACACGACCGCCAGCATGACCGAAACCGTCGCGGCGGCCGCCCGCTCGGTTGCCAGCGTCTCGACGGAGATCTTCGCAGTCACCTCGTCGATGGGGCCGGTGTCGATCGAGGGCTACTACGACGAGGCACTTGCCGTGCCCGGCCTGCTGGTCGAGATCGCCGCCGGCGAGCGTGCCGGCGCGCAGGCGGCGATCATTGCCTGCTTCGACGACACCGGGTTGGACGCGGCGCGCGCCATGGCGGCCATCCCGGTCATCGGCATTTGCGAAGCGGCGCTCAGCGTCGCCTCCTTCATTGCCCAGCGCTTCAGCGTGGTGACCACCACCGAACGTTCGCGCGTGCCGGTCGAAGAGCTGGTGCGGCGCTACGGCATGGCCGCGCGGGCCCGCGTGCGCGCCGCCGACATTCCGGTCCTGGCGCTGGAGGACCCGTCGTCGGGCGCCATCGTCAAGCTGCGCGACGAGATCGCGCGCGCCATCGAGCAGGATCGCGCCGAGGCGATCGTGCTCGGCTGCGCCGGCATGGCCGATCTTGCCGCCGAACTGCAACGGGATTTCCGCCTGCCGGTCATCGACGGCGTCGGCGCTGCGGTGAAGCAGGCCGAGGCGCTGATTGCGCTTGGCCTGTCGACATCCAAACGCGGCGCCTATGCAAACCCGCTGGCAAAGCCCTATCGTGGCGTTCTGAAATCCTTCGCCCCGGGTGCCGTCGCCGCCGAGTGATACGATGCCGAGAACAATCCGCGTGCTCGCCTCGCAGGAGGTGGAAATGCTTGTCGACTGGGCCGCGGGCGAAGGCTGGAATCCGGGCTTTGGCGATGCCGCCGTGTTCCAGGCGGCCGACCCCGAAGGCTTCATCGGCGCCTTCGTCGACGGCCAGATGGTGGCCGGCATCTCGGCCGTCGCCTATGGCGACCGCTTCGGCTTCATCGGCCTCTATATCTGCCGACCCGACCGGCGCGGCGAGGGGCATGGCAAGGCGGTGTGGGACGCCGGCATGGCGCGGCTCGGCAATCGCACGATCGGCCTCGACGGTGTCGTCGAGCAGCAGCCCAATTATCGGCGCATGGGATTTCAGCCCGCCTACGAGACGCTCCGCTACAGCGGCCATGCCGCAGGTCTCGCCGGTAGCGGCGACATCCGGCCGCTGACGCCCGATCGGTTTGCCGACGTCCTCGCCTATGACCGCGGCTGTTTCCCGGCGCCACGGCCGGCTTTCCTCGAAGGATGGCTGCAGCCGCCGCGCGTTGCCTTGCTGGCCATGAAAGCCGGCCGGATTTGCGGCTATGGCGTGGCGCGGCAGTGCCGGGAAGGGTTCAAGGTCGGGCCGCTGTTCGCCGACGATACCGAGACCGCGCTGCGGCTGCTGGCCGCGCTGACCGACATGATGAGGGGCACGCTGCACATCGACGTGCCGGTGGCCAATGCGGATTTCACCGCAGCGCTTGGGGCCGCCGGCCTGTCGCCCGGCTTCAGCACGACCCGGATGTATCGGGGAGGCGTGCCGGCAAACGCGCAAGCCAGGGTGTTCGGCATAACCACGCTCGAGCTGGGCTGACGCGGAGCGGCCGCTATCGCCGCGCCGAGCGCCGCAGCGCCTGGGGCGGCTGGCCGAAGCCGCGCATGAAGGCGCGGCGCATGCGGCCGGGATCGCCGAAACCGGTGGCGGCGGCGATACGATCGAGAGAGGCGGAGCTGGTCTCCACCGCGGTTCGGGCGGTTTCCAGGCGCAGCCGCTCCACGGCCTTGGCAGGCGTGGTTCCCGTTTCTCCAGTGAAGGCACGGGCGAAGTGGCGCGGGCTCATGGCTGCGCGGTCGGCGAGAATCTCGACCGTCAGCGGCTCGGCGAGATGGTCCCGCATCCACTCAATCAAATCGGCGAAGCGGCCGGTGCGGCCGCCGAGCTCCACCAGCGAGGAAAACTGCGACTGGCCGGACCTGCGCTGGTGAACGACAAGCTGCTGCGCCGTGCGGCGCGCGACATCCTGGCCGAGATCGTCCTCGATGAGGGCGAGCGCGAGGTCGATGCCGGCGGAAATACCGGCCGAGGTCCAGACATCGCCATCGTGAACGAAGATGCGGTCCGCATCGACGCTGATCCTCGGATAGCGGCGAGCGAAATCGTCCGTGCTCGCCCAGTGCGTGGTGGCGCGGCGCCCGTCGAGCAGCCCGGCTTCCGCCAGCAGATAAGCGCCCGAGCAGACGCTGGCGATCCGCCGCGCGCGGCCGCGTTTCAGCCAGGCGGCGATCTGTTCGGCCGCCGCCAGCGAGCGCACGATCTCGCCGCCGGAAATGATGACCGTGTCGAAGTGCTCGTCGCGCAGAGGCTCGGTGGCGAGGCTGATGCCCGAGGAGCTTTCGATCGCGCCGCCGCCTGGCGCCAGCATCGCCAGCTCATAGCTGCCGGGGCAGAAACGACCGGCGATCTCGAAGGCCGCCGTCGGGCCCGCGGCATCCAGCAGCTGGAAACCCGGATGGATAATGATCGCGACTGTCCGTTTCATGGCAGTTTTTGCACGATTTATGTCATTTCGGACAAAGCCTAGCGTCTTTACACTTCGGGTCAATCCTTCGACCTGATGGGAGTGAACTATGCGCTTGCGGACCATTTTGTGGAGCGGAGTCGCCGCCGTCCTGCTTGTCCTTGTGGCTGGGGCGGGATGGGTGCTGTCGCTGCCGCCGGCATCCGAGGCCTTCATCGCGCCGGCGATCGACAGGCAGGAGGCGGACGCCACGGTAGCGGCGCTGCGGCCGCGAAAGCAGCAGCGGCCGCTGGTCGCCATCATCGGCATCAACGACGCCACCGAAACCACCGACTATCTGATGCCCTACGGCATCCTGAGGCGCACCGATGTCGCCGATGTGATGATGCTGGCGACAGAGCCGGGGCCGGTGACGCTGTTCCCGGTGCTCAAGGTGGAACCGGATGCGACAGTGGCGGAGTTCGATGCGCGGCATCCGCAAGGCGCCGACTACGTCATCGTTCCGGCGATGAGCCGCGACGACGATCCTGCGGTGCTTGAATGGATAAGGCGCCAGTCGGCCAAGGGCGCCATCGTCATTGGCATCTGCGCCGGCGCCAAGGTGGTCGGCGCCAGCGGGTTGCTCGACGGCAAGCAGGCGACCACGCACTGGTATTCGGTGGGCGAGCTTCGCGACCGGCATCCCTCGATCCGCTATGTCGCCGACCGGCGCTTCGTGGTTGACCAGGGTGTGGCGACAACGACGGGCATCACGGCGTCGATGCCGATGATGCTGAGCCTGATCGAGGCGATAGCCGGCAGGCAGAAGGCCGCAGCCGTCGCGCACGAGCTTGGGCTCACCGGCTGGGATGCGCGCCATGCCAGCGGCGCCTTCAAGTTCACGCGTCCCTTCGCGCTGACGGCGATCAGCAACACGCTCGCATTCTGGGATCGCGAACAGCTAGGGCTGGAACTGACGCCGGGCATGGACGAGGTGTCGCTCGCCCTTGTCGCCGATGCATGGTCGCGCACCTACCGCTCGCGCGCCGTGACGATTTCCGCGACGACTGAAGCCGTCACGAGCCGCAACGGCATGCGCATCCTGCCCGACCAGGTCATCGCCAACTGGCCTTCGGAAGCGCGGATCGCCGGCTTCGATGATCAGCCGCCGGCCGTGGCGCTGGACCAGGCGCTTCGAAACATCGCCGACCGCTACGGCACGGACACGACCGATTTTGTCGCCATGCAGCTCGAATACCCGAAGCAAAGCGCCGCGCAATAAGGCGCCTGCGCCGCGATTGGCCTGACTGCACTTCAGGCTGGCGAGCGGTGACTTCTCCGGCGAACGCACCGCGGCCAAGTGGCGATGGTTGTACAAGGTTGTATTTCAGGAATGACTACAGAAACGCCTTCCGCGGCGCAAAGTTTGTTAATTTTTACGAAGTAGCATAAGTACGAACGTGAAGCTATCCAGTTGGTTTGGTAGTATTCCCGAGTCGACGATGGCCGATCCTGGCGCTCCTCCCTCCGATCTCAACTGTCGACCAATTCGCGAAGATGATTGGGAAGGCGTGCTCGATTGCCTGCGCAGAGGCTTTCCAATGCGTCGCCGCAAATACTGGATGCATGCGCTGACCCGCCTGGCGGAGCGGCCCGCGATCGCGGGTTGTCCGCGATATGGCTTTGCGCTGGAAAGTTCCGGCCGGATCGTCGGGGTCGTGCTGACCCTCTATGCCCGTTACCCGGGGCGAGAGGGCGACGAAATCCGCTGCAATATCTCAAGTTGGTCCGTGGACAAGGCATTCCGTCCCTACGCCATGAAATTGATCTGGCCGGTGCTCAGGCGAAGGGATGTGACCTACACCAACATTTCGCCGGCACCCTCGACATTGAACGCCAACAAGGCGCTCGGCTTTCGCCTCTTCGCCAGCGGCCAGTTCGCGTTTCTGCCCGCCTTGAGTTCGGCGCAGCCGTCATGCCGGGTGCTCGAGGTCCGCTCCGATCTCGCCGAGATGGCGATGCTGTCGGACAGCGAGAGATCCATTCTCGAGGACCATGCCGCGCTGGGCTGCCTCTCCTTCATCTGTGTTCGCGACGGGGCGGCGTATCCGCTGGTGCTGATGCCGCGCCGCATCCTGCACGGCCTGATCCCGTGCGCCCAAATCGTCTATTGCCGTTCGCTTGCGGATTTGGGCCGCTGCGCCGGCGCCGTGGGACGCATTCTCCTGCGGCGCGGAAACCTGCTATGCCTCGTCGATGCGAATGGGCCGATCGCAGGCCTGTTCGGCCGCTACTTCGCGAACAAGGGGCTGAAATATTTCAAAGGGCCGAAACCGCCTTCGCCCGGGGATCTGACATTCACCGAACTGGTGATCTTCGGCCCCTAAGATCAGGTTTGCTGACTGGTCCTCGCCGTCGCCACCTCGCGCCAGTGCGTTCCGAGCGAGACACCGACGAGCAGCAGGCAGAAGCTGAGCGCGAGCGGCGAGTAGAACGCCTCTTCCTGCAGCACGGCATTGGCCGAGATGGTGACGATGCCGACAAAGGCAAACAGGAAATCCGGGTCGCCGGTGTCGATCAGCCGCCGCCGTGCCGCCACGGCGAGCGCCGCGAGGAAGCCGAAGAAGACGAAGCTGCCAACCCCCATCTGGTAGAGCATGACGCCGACCGCGCTTTCGACGGGGACGGACGCGACGCCCTCGGCCTGGGCGGTCGCCCAGCTGAGATTGAGGCTGGTGCTCGACAGATTGCCGCCGAATCCCAATCCTTGCCCAAGCGGGTTGGCCATGAAATCGCGCAGGCCGGCCATCAGGCCAAGCACGTGATAGTCGCCATGCGTGGCGCCATAGGCGATGGCGGCGGTCGTCCAGATCGCTGCCAGGGCCAGGACGGCGGCGAGCGTCAGGCGGGCGCGGGAAGGGCGGTAGATGATGCGCATGGCAAGCGCGATGAGCAAAAGGAACGTCGCGCCCTTGGAGCCGATGACCAGAAGCAGCGGCAGGGCGGCGATGGGCAGCAGCCAGCGGCCCCTGAACAGGAGCCAGGCCGAGATGGTGCTGAGCGCGTAGGCGTAGCTGATCGAATGGAAATTCGGGCCGCCGATGCGGAAGACGCTTGGCAGGATGTCGTTGAAGAACGGCGTGTTGAAGAAGGTCGTCGTCATCACGTCCTGCAGGCCGCGGAAAACGAAGCCCGTTTCCTTGAGCGACTTCTCCCAGACGCCGGTCTCGATCTGCCGCGCGATGTTGCGCTGGATGTAAAGGTCGCCGTGGAACAGGCTGAGGAAATCCATCGTGAAGGTCAGCTCCACGTAGCCGTAGATGATGGCACCGGCACCGAGCCAGAACATGCTCTTGCGCAGGTCGACCGGATAGAGGCTGGCGGCAAGCACCGCGATGTGGAAGCAGGCGAGCGGCGTGATCGTGTTGCGGAAATAGACGACCGCATCCTTGGGCTGGCCGTGCACGATCCCCAGGGCAAGATAGAAACAGATCGTCCCGCACAGAACGATGCTCAGCAGCAGCCAGAAGCGCAATTCGGTCAGGGCGCGCACGCGCTGCTGGAACGACGCGGCAAGGAAGATGCAGAAGGCGGTCATCAGGATGACGAAGTTGGTGCCGCGTAGCGCGTCGAACGTTTCGTTGTCGGGGATGTAAGGGGTGTACCAGGTCACTATGAGGTTCTGGTAGAGGAAGGCGCAGATGATCAGGACCGGGACGCCCGCTGGGATGGCGTTGGCCACGATCAGCGTCAGCAGGAATGTCGCCGCGATGCCGAACGGTGTCCAGACGGCGAAGGCCGAGACCGTCAAGGCAACGACGGAGAGCGACACGATGACATGCAGCAGCGCGTCATCGCGCGACGCCTCCAGCCTCGACGCGTCCAGGCCGACCGGTGGATATGTCCCGGTGACGCTCATTGCCGGTCAGCCCTGACCGTCGCAGGCATCGGCGCCCGGATGTGCTGAGCCTTGTCCATGTCAGTCCTCGCCGTCGCCGCCGAGGAGGGCGGCGATCATCGAGCGGTCGAATCCTTCCGCGCTCTGCCTGCTGGCGATGAAACCGAACCCCTGGTCGAGCTCCCAATGGGCCCAGCCGATCTGGTTGGCCTCGGCGACCCTGCGCACGGCGCGAACCCAGCGTGCGCGGCTGTCGGCATCGACGCAGAAATTGAGCACGCCGAACTCGTTCAGCATGACGGGGCAGTGCTGGGCCGCCGACCAGCGCCCGAGCCCGGCGAAATCCGAGGCGATCCGCGCCTCTGTCCAGGGGCTCGACAGTTCCTGCTCCAGAAGGGAAGCAGCTTCTTCGTCGCCCGCCGCCTGGAGTTTGGAGACAAGCGCGCGGACCGGCGGCGAGTCCTTCGTCGCAGGAAAGGGCAGGTTGGCGAGACGGGCGAGCGGCGATCGATCCCAGGTCTCGCATTGATGCGTGAAGGCCATGGGCGCGTAGTAGTGGATGGCGGCGATCTGCCTGTCATCGGCGAGCGGCGGGGTGTCGCCGATCTCCCAGATACCCTGGAAGCGCGCCGGCCCCCAGACCAACGTGTGCAGCGGACATTTGGCGCGCACGGTCCCGGCAAGCTCATCGCGCAGCGCGAGCCAGTCGCTCCGCTCCATCGGCGGTTCGTTCAACAGTTCCGGATAGACCGAATCCTCCGGCAGGTCGGCAATGACGACGCGCAGCGCCGTCCAGGCTTGAACCACCTGCCTGGCGGCGGCTGTCGGATCGCGCTCGAACGCGGCGCGTAGATCACCCGAAGGATGCATGTCCACCAGCACCGCGAAGCCCAGCCCGACAAGCTCGGCCACGCCACGCTGAATGGCGCGCAATGCCGCCCTGTTGCCATCCGCGACGAGATCGCCATTCACCGGCAACCGGATCGTTTCGAACCCCGTTTGACGAAGCTTCTCTAGCACGGCCGGTGCAGGGGCGGTCCCGCCTTCTCGTTCGAACCATCCGGGGAGGTTGAAGCCATGCGAGGGAACGGCGCGCTTGTTCGCCGGCAGCGTGGCGGAGACGGAAAAAGGCAAGGCTGCAAGCAGTGCGCCGCCGGTCAGGGCAAGCGCTCGCCGCCGCGACAGCGCCGGCAATGCCTGCCCCAGCGCCCGCATGGATCAGGTCCTCGCGATGGCGCCGCGGCGCCAGTCGCCGGCCTTCGACGGGACATCCTGCCGGGTCTCGCCGGGCTGGGCGCTGTCCTGCGCGATCAGCAGCGTGGCGCTCCGTTCGACCTGGCCAGCACCGAGATGCCGCTCGATCAGGCCGGCGGCGTCGGATGCCCTTTCGGACCGGTTCAACGCGAACAGCGTGAGATCGGCCTTGGCAAAAAGCTCCGAGTCCCAACCTTCTTCGCCAAGCGATGGGGCGACCACGAGCACGAAATCGAAAGCATTGCCGGCTTCGGCAAGAATGCTGGGCAAGCTGTTGCGATCGCGCGATTGCTGACCCTGCCCGGCCGCCCCACCGGCTGCAACCGTGCGGAGGCCGCTGGCGCCGTCGATGAACAGGCCGGAGCCGTATCCCGCGCGATGCGGCAGGTCTCCGACTTCAACCACGAGCACATTCTGTTCGGCTCGCTGCAGGCCGATCCCGACCATCGCGCCAGCGAGCCGTGCCTCGGCGCTGCTTTGCATCGAGGACACCAGCAACACAAAGGGTTTGGGGTGGTCGCTCAGGCGCCCGAGGATCTGCCGCATCAGCCTCAGCACGGCCAGCGACAGCGTTTCGTTGCCGGTCTCGAACAGCGACTTCCTCATCGCCTTGATGTTTGCAAGCGCCGCGCCCCCGGCGACCCCGGGCAAGCGGTATTCCCCGAAATCGGCCGGCACGGGCAGCGATCGGGGCTTGGCCTGCGGGCCATCCTTGGCTGGATCGACCGCCTGCGGAGCGTCCCGCCGTTGGATCGACGGATCATCCTGCGGCCGGCCGACCGGGCCCAGCGTCAGCGCGAGGCCGCATCCGGCCATGAGGCCGAGAAGGACGCTCACCGGCAGCAGCAGGGCCGGCTTTGGCCAGGTCGGCTGCAGCGGCGGCGCGGCGGCGCTTATGGTGCGCGCCTCGGATGTCTGGACACCCTGCAGCTGCGATGTTTCCTGCGCGCGCTTGAGGAAGTCGTCGAGCACGGTGCGGGCGGCCTGGGCCCTGGAGTCCAGTTGCCGCAACTGCACCTGCGCCAGGCTGGAGTCCTGCGACTGCTGGCGCAGGGCTTCGAGCTTGTCCTGCAGCTTTGCGGCATTCTGGACGGCGAGATCGTAGTTGGCCTTCAGCTGCTGCCTGATGCGCATCGCCTCTCCGGCCATGAGCCGGTTGATGCGATCGAGTTCGGACCTCAGGCGCCCGATCGCCGGATGGCGTGGCCCGTACATGGTTTCGAGGTTGGCGAGCTCGGTGGCGCGCTGATTGTAATCGTCGCGCAGATTGGCGGCCGCGTTCGAGGAGAGTATCTCCGACAGCTTGGCGAGGCCTGCCGCGGAGGTGCCCGCCGCCAGCGCCTGATTGTATCTGTCCTTTGCCTTGTCGGCGTCACCCTGCGCGGCGATCAACTGCGTCGTCAGCTGGTCGAGCTGCGATTGCAGCGTGCCGCCGTCGGTCGGATCAACGATCCTGTGCTGCGATTTGAAATCCTCGACGGCGCGCTCGGCGTCGCTGACGTCCTTCTGCAGGCCCTTGATCCTGTCGTTGAGAAGGGAGTTCACATCGTCATTGGCGGTTTCGCGCTCGCCGGCGAGGCTCGCCTTGTAGCGGTCGACGATGGCGTTGGCGAGGCGGGCCGCCTTCTCCGGCGACGGCGAGGTGAAGGAGACATTGATGACATAGGTCAGCCCCTCGCGCTCGACCGATACCGCCTTCTGGAAACGCTTGAATGCCGCGTCCTGAGAGGAGGTCCCTCCGAACAGGGACATGAGGCGCGATATCGGCCCGCGTGACGAAAATTCGGGATCGTTCTGGAGCTTCTGGCTGTCGAAGACGGTGCCCAGCAGGTCCTGCGATTCGATGACGAAGACCTGGCTCGCGATGGCGGCGCTGTCGGCCCCGATGCCCGGTAGGACGTTGTTGAAATTGGTCGCGCGCGCGTCGCGCGGATCGATCAGGATCGAGGCGGTCGCGGTGTAGCTGGGGCTCGTCACGGCAAGGTAGAGCAGCGCCAAAAGCAGCGCCGCGCCGGTGATGGCAAAGACCAGCAGGCGGCGCCCCCAAAGGATGGCCCACAACGGTCCGATATCGAACAATGGCGGAAGAGCGCGATCGTCGATCCTGGCTGGCTTCATTACCTTTCCCCTGCAGAGGCGCGGCGTCCCGACACCACTCTACACGGTCCAGTATTCAGGATTAACGTTAGCCTTTCGTTAAGGTTACCGAGGTGCTTACGCGATTCATTTCGCGCTAACGGTAACCATGAGCAGCGTTCGCGCTGGCGCGATTGCGGGCTTTTGCTTTATTCAGGGGGCAGGTTTCAGCGTCGGCTCGCCTGCCGCGGGGGTTAGGCAAGTTGATTGCTGCAGGGGCCGACGTTGAGTGAGAATCAAGCCGATCGCGACGCTGTGGCCGGGAGCGCCAGCCCCGCGGCCGGCATGCGCATGCCCATCGTGGCGCTCGCCAAGAGCGGCGCGGTCGCCGGCGTCATCAAGCTTGCCAGCGCCGGCCTGTCCTTCCTGATGTTCGTCGCCGTGGCGATGGTGATGGACGGACGGCAGTTCGGCCTCTACAGCGCGACCTATGCCGGCGCCAGCCTGGTGTCCTTCTTTGCCTCGGTCGGCCAGCAGAGCACCGTGCTCAGGTTCTGGCCGCAATATGCCGGGCTTGGCGATCTCAACTCCGCCCATGGCATGATGGCGCGCGCCATTCTGGTGGCGCTGGCGGGGCTCATAGGCTCCAGCCTGCTGATCATGCTGGTCGGATTCCTGCCGTTCATCGGCAAGGGCACACCGGAATGGTTCTCGCTGTGCCTGGCGGCCGCAGTGCTGTCCTTCTCGCTCGGCTGGTCGGAGTTCACGTCCGGCGCCTTCCGGGCCAAGAACGCGCTGATATCCGGCCTTTTGCCGCGCGATATCATCTGGCGCGCGGCGACGATCGGCATCCTTTTCGTCTGCCATTTCATGCGCGTGGAGATGAGCGCGGTCGAGGCGACCTGGCTGACCGCGCTGCTGCTCATCCTTTCGGTCGTTCCGCAGACAGTGCGACTGGTGCGCGACACGGCGCGCGCCGAACGCGGCCCCCTGAGCGAAGGGCAGAAGCAGGAATTCAAGACGGTGACCCTTGGCCTGTGGGGCGTCACCTCGCTGCCGCCGGCGCTCGGGCAGGTGAGCACCCTGCTTGTGGCCATGATCCTCGGACCCGAGGCCGCCGGCGCGATCTTCGTCGCCGACCGAACGACGCGTTTCGTGGCGCTTGCGCTCAACGGCATCAACCAGGCGCTTGCGCCGCAGATTTCGAGCGCCTTCTACAGCGGCGACAGGGCGCATGTTCAGCGCATCACCAGCCTCGCCGCGCTAGGCAGCTTCGCGATCGCGCTGTGCGTGCTCGCGGCATTCTGGATCCTGGGCGGCTTCATCCTGTCGATGTTCAATCCGGCCTACGCCACGCCAACCATGCGGGCGACGCTCGTCATCTTCGGTATCGGCGCGACGTTCGGCACCGCTTGCGGCCCGATCGAGGTGCTGCTGCAACTGACCGGCCTGCAGCATGCGCTGTTCAAGGTACTGGTCGTCGTCAACGCGCTCGGCCTCGGCGCCACCGCCGTGACGACCTATTTCTTCGGCCCCATCGGCGCGGCTGTCAGCATCGCCGGCACGGTCATCGCCTGGACCGCCATTGCCGTGTCGATCGCCAAGCGTAGAATAGGCATCGATCCATCGGTCTTCGGCTTCACTATGGGAAGGCCGGCGCTCGCTGCCCGCGTGGCGCTGAAGGGGCGTATGTGAGGATCATCCAGGTCCAGACCCAGGCCGAAGCGGCCGGCGCGCAACGCATTTCCGACATGGTGGGTGAAGGCTTGCGGGCTCGCGGGCACGATGTGCGCACCGTTTTCATGTACAGGAAGACGGACGCCTTCGATGGCGATCCGCACGCGGATTTCGTCCTTGCCGAACCCCCGAAAGGATTGCCGGGACAGGTCCGCGCGGCCATCGGCCTTGCTGCCTATCTGCGCGCGGCGCGGCCGGATGCGGTCATCTCCTACCAGCACTACGGCAACATCTTCGGCACGATCGGCGCCCGGCTGGCCGGTGTCCGGCACATCGTCGCCAACCAGAGCGGTGCGCCGCAGACCAAAGGGGTGATGGGCCTGCTCTCGCGGATCGACAGACTGATGGGGGTGCTCGGCCTCTACCAGGCGAATGTCGTCAACTCGGCCTGGACGCAAGCGCAGTTCGATCGCTATCCCCAAGCCTACCGGCGGCGGATCCGGCGCATAGATCACGGCGTTCCCGCACCAGCTGATGATTTCGACAAGGCGTCGGCACGCGCCGCCTTCGGCTTGCCCCGCGATGCCTGGCTCGCCGTCTCGTCCGGGCGCCTGACGCAGATGAAGAACCAGATCGCGCTGGTCGGGGCGCTCGAGCAGCTTCCCCATGTCCATGTGGCGCTTGCCGGCGTCGGACCAGAGCGGGACGCGATCGTCGACTTTGCCGGAAGCAGGGGCCTGGCGGACCGGCTGCATCTGGTCGGCGAGGTTCCCACGGCGCGCATTTTCGAATTCCTCGCTGCGGGCGATGCCTATGCGTTTCCATCGACGACCGAGACCTTTGGCCTTGCCTGCGTCGAAGCGGCGATTTCCGGTCTGCCGGTGGTATCGAACGACCTTGAAGTGATGCGCGAGGTGCTGACGGCCGAGGACGGCGAAGCGGCGGCGATCTTCGTCAAGGCCGATGCCGACGGCATGGCCGGGGGCCTTGCGGAGATGCTCGCCAGGCCGGAACTGATGGCCAGGCTCTCCGCGGCGGGACGGCGGCTGAGGGACAAGTACTCGCCGGCGACGATGTGCGCGGGCTACGAGGCGCTACTGCTTCCCTGAACGCTTTCGCACCGCCGCGATCCCGTCGATCACTTCCAGCCGGCCCGCGCGGTTGAGGGTGTGGATCTTCGGGTATGGCCAGTCGCCTTCCGGGTCTACCGGCCGAGGCTGCGAAAGCCGAACCGTCTGCTGGTCGAGGTCCAGCAATTCCGACAGGCCAAGCCCGCCGCCGTAGCCGAGCGTTCCGTCCTGAACCGGAAGCAGGATACGGCCCTCCCGGTTGCGAACGAAAGCTCCGCCTGGGCGTGCCATACGAAGGTCGATCAGGACAGGGTTCATGGGATGCGGGGTCCACGGGCCGGAGAGCGCCGGAGCGCTGAAAACCACCAGCGTGTCGGACGTGCTGCCGTAACCGTCGCGATCGGTCGCGAACAGCCAAAGTTGCCCGCCATGCTCGAGCAGCGTCGCGTCGGAGATCTCGCCTTCGACCAGCACCGTCTCGGCGGTCCAGCGGTCCGGGAAGCCCTTGGCGCGATAGAGGGTGAGCCTGCCGCTGGCGCTGGCCTCCGGAAGCATCCAGACCGCGCCGTCACGCTCGAACACCTGCGGGTAGGAGAGGTGGTGCGGCTCCTCCAGCACGACCCTCGGCGTTTCGGGTGTGCCGCTCGCATCGAACGGCACGACGGAGATGACCGCCTTGCCGGTCGCATGAGGGTAATCCTCGACGAACAGGAATGACTGCCCTTGCCACTCGAACGGAAATGGGTCGGCGTAGAAATGGTCGCCCGGATCCGGCAGGACCGACCAGCCGGTTCCGAGCCGGCCTGTGTCCGCCACGCCGGGCGCATCGGCGAAGCGGTAGCCGACGCGCCAATGCGCATGGCGATAACCGACGCGCCGGATGGCCTCCCTGCCGAGCCGCGGCAGCGCTGAGCCCAGATAGGCGGATGCGAAGCCAAACGCCGTCGCGCCCTTTCGGCCCCGGGCGTCAGGCGTTCCTTCATCCCGGAGTGATCCGCTTTCAGCGAAGGCACGGGTGATCGAGACGACCAGCGTGACGGCGCGGGCCAGCACATCCTCGGTGCCGAGCGCCGCCGATTCCCGTTTGTCCACCATCGGCCGAGCCCGGCCCACCACCATCTTTCCGTCGAGGACGGCCTCGATGACCGGCAGCCTGCCGGCCGCGACCGCCGTCGCCGCCGAGAGGTCGGAGGCAGACCCGTCAAACAGCAGGCCAATTGTCGGGACATCCGACGGCGCCGCGTTGCCGGCGAGGTCCAGTCTCAACGCTGCGGGCCGGCCGCCGGATCGTGCCTCGATCCTGTCCAGCGGAGCGCCGAGGCCGGGCCCTTTCCGTCGAAACAGGCGCTGCTCGAAGGCAAAGGCGAGCTTTGCCGCAGCCGGCCAGGCGGCCGCTTCGGCCTGATGCAGCACGGCCACGTCATGACAGTCGGCCCGAAGCCGCTCGATGACGAGCTCTTGCCATCGGCGAGGGGCAATTTGCGGAACAATCACGTCGATCGAGACCATGTCATTCCCGTTCGCGGTTGTATTGGTGCTCGGGCCGCAGACACTCGAAAAGAAATCACTTGGCCGAAAAAGCTTACCTTGCGGTTACACTTGAAATCCGAATGCGTGATTTGCGGAAAAATAAATCTCGACTGCCTCGGCCCGATCCTGCCGAGCGCCGAATGCATGACAGATTTGCAACCGGCGTCCCAACTCTTGCATATACCAAGTTTCTAACTTTCCTGCGATTTGCCTTGACGCGGAACGCAAGACGTCGTCGATAGATCGGGCCGCAGTCTGCCGGTTCGGATACATATGTTTGAAGTCACTGCCGAGGATTCCTTCGACTTCCGCTCGACGGAATATGCCGAGCTGTTCGCCAGCTCGGCGGCGACGGCCTTTCAGCACCCGATATGGCTGGCGCAGCTCTATGAGCGGATCGTCCGGCAAAGCTCCGCCACACCGCTGATCATCGTCGTGCGCAGCCGGCAGGGCGGCAAGCTCGCCATGGTCCTGCCGCTGGTCAGGCGCCGGTACACGCTGCTCAAAGTCGTGGAATTCGCCGACATGCGCGTTTCCGACTATGTGTCCCCGGTCACCGACGAGGAGACCTTGTCGCGCATCCTGGCGGACAGCCGCGTCGTCGCCTCGATCCGCAGGCTCCTGCGGCCCTATGATCTGCTGCGCATCGGCAAGCTGGCGGATCGCTCGCTCGCCATCGAGCGCCTGTTCGGCATTGAGAAGCGCGAAAGCATGGGCATGAGCGCCTATTCCAGCAAGCTGGAGCCGACATTTTCCGCCTGGCGCGAGCATCAGCTCGACCAGTCCTACCGCAAGGAACTCGACAAGAAATCCCGGCAGCTCGGCCGGTTGGGGGAGGCGCGCTTCAAGTGCGCCGAGAGCATCGACGCCATCCGTACCACATTCGACGCGCTCAAGGTCTATCGCGGCAAGCGCTTCGACGGCAGCAACGGCCCCGCCGACCTGCTGCAGCAGCCGTCCTATTTCGACTTCTATCTTGCCGTCGCGGCGGAAGGATGTGGCGGTTTCGCGCGCACCTACACGTTCTGGATGAACGACAGGGCGATCGCCGGCGCGCTTGGGCTTGCGCATAATGGCTCGCTTCTCGTCATCCTCGGCGGCTTCGACGAAGCCAGCTACAGGAAGCAGTCGATCGGCAGCCTGCTGTTCGAACAGATCGCGCGCGATTGCATCGAGCGCGGCGACCACTCCCTCGACTTCACCATCGGCGACGAGCCCTACAAGCGCATCTTCGGCGGCCGCCCGTCGCCGATGTGGCAGATCTTCCGGGCGGGAAGCCCGCTCGGCTACGCGGCGCATTTGACGGTGGAGAAACTGCCGGCGGCGAAGGCGCTGGCGCGGCGCGTGCTGCACGGCAAGAAGGCCGCGCCCGATCGCGCGATCGCGGCGCCGGTTCCCGTGGACGAGGAGTTCAGCCCTGAGGTTCGAAAAACCTGAAGCGCGTCGCGCCTGGTCGACCAGCGGTACAAACGAGATGGATGTTGGAGCGGCTTCCGCTGTGGAGATCAGCCGCTCTAGGTCGCCGCTTCGAGCCTCGGCCTCTTGAGGCCGCGCAGCCTTGCGGCGAAACCGGGGCTCAGCCTGTTGATCCCATGCATGATGCGGCGGCGGCTGAAGTGGAGATGCCGGCGCGCGCGCCAGCGCAGATCGTTCTCGATGGTCAGGCGGCGGCGGAAATCCGCCAGCTGCAATCCGTGCGCATCCATCGCCAGCTTGGCGGGATCGCCGTAGAAAGCCGCGATTTTCGCGGCCGCCATGCCGGGGGAGGCCAGCCATTGCGGCACATGCGCCTTGCACAGGCGCTCGACGTCGGTGAGCAGACGGCTGACGCCCGTTCCCGCGGCCGGACAGGATGTCTGATAGGCATCGCCGATCAGGACGACGCCGTCCTTCACGCAATTCTCGGCGACGGTGATGTCGGTCAGCCAACTCTCGACCTTATCCATCACCTCGAAATCGCCGAATGCCTTGACCAGCCCCGGCAGCGTGTCGATCAGCGTTTCCTTCGGCTGTTCGCGCAGCGCCTTCACCCAGGGGTCGCGATGATCCCTGAAGACAAACAGATTGGCGCGCGTGACGTCGGCGGCCGGGAACAGGTTGAGATAGTCGATGCCGTCCGAGGTCCGCTCGCCATAGTAGGTGAGCGCGGAATGCCGGAAGGCGCCCGCTCCCGCCGGGCGAAGGTTGAAGCCGAAGGTCAGCGACTGCCGCTGGTGGACGAACCTGCGTTCGATGCCGAGGTCGCGCTTCAGGATGTCGCCCATACCGGTGGCCAGCACGAGCAGCCTGGCGGTGACGTCGCCCTGGCCCAGGATCGACACGCGCTGGCGCTCGGCGCCTGCCTCCAGAGCGTTGACCCGGCCGGCGATGAAGCGGACGTTTTCGGGCAATGCCGCCCGCATGGCGTTGACAAGATCGTCGTAGAAGATGCCGTAGTGGCGCGCGTGCGTGCGGTCGAGAAGGCGCCCCTTGCGGATGTTGACGATCTCATCGAATGCGACGGCAGCGCCGGCGAGCCTGTCGAGCAAGCCGATCCGGCGCAACTTTTCGATCTGGTCGCCGGCGATCTTCTCGACGCGGAATTCCCGGGGAAAGACGGCATAGCGATCGATCAGCGTGACCTGATAGCCGGCGCGGCCGAGCACGTTGGCCGCAAGCGTGCCGGACAGCCCGCCGCCGACGATGACGATCTCCGTATCGATGCCCGCCGGCAGCGGAGGGCGGGACTGATCGGCGGTCATTTGGAATACCTCAAGATGGCGTAGATGGCCTGGGGGCTGGTTGTGAAATAGCGCCAGAAAAGCCGGCGCGGCTCCATCAGTACGCGCCACAGCCATTCGAAGCCGGCCTTCTGCACCCAGTGCGGCGCCCGCCGCACTTTGCCGGCAAGATGGTCGAAAAGCCCGCCCGACGTCTTGATGACGCCGACATTCGAAAGCCGCGAGGCAAAGTCGCGCACGAAGATCTGCTCGCGCGGAACGCCGAGGCCGAGCCACAATATGTCGGGCGCGAGCGCGTTGATCTCGTCGAGCTTCTTCTCAAGCGCTTCGCCGGCGAGGTAGCCGTGGCAATTGCCGACGATGCGCAGGCCGGGATATCTGGCCCTCATTCCGGCGACGGCGCTGCGGTTCTCGGCCTCCGTCGAGCCGAGCAGGTAGAATGTAGTGCCCTCGCGCTCGGCGAGCCTGGCCACATCGTGAAAAAGGTCGGTCGTGGCGACGCGTTCCGGCAATTGCACCCTGCACAACAGGCGCGAGGCGAAAACAAGCGGCTGACCGTCGGCGAAGATCTGGTCGGCTTCGCGAAAGAGTCCGGCGGTTTCCGCATTGACGCGCGTCTGGGCGATGACGTCCCCATTGGCAGAGGTGAAATAATAGGGGCGGCTGCCGGAAAGGTGTCCCCGCGCCGCCGCGACCATCAGATGGGCCGCGTCCTGCCTGTCGATCACAGTGATCGGCAGCCCGCCGATCAAAACGGTCGGAAAGGTCGAAAGGCCTTCCGGAAGGGATGCTGCTTCCCGCCGCGCGGCGGCCGCGCCACCCGCACCGGACGCAGACCCCTCAAAATCTCCCTGTGACTGTTCCATTGCCCTGCGCATTCGAGAAGTATTCCACCTTCGAATATTCTAGGTAAAACCCGCAGAAAGTTAAGCAATTCGTTAATCGTTAGTTAACTCGTCAATTTTTACTAAAACTATCTGCAACGACCGGATTCTTTGTTTCATCCAAGGCGTGTATCGAGGTGGTATGAAACTCGCCGCCGAGTCGATCTCCGGGAAGAGGTGGCGGTGCCCAAAGTCCTGCCGTTTTTCAGGAGTCCGGGCGGCCGATGGGACCACCCGTCACGGTCAGAAGGTCGGCGGGGTGTTGATCCAGAGCAGGACGGTTTCGCCGTCGTGGCGATTGCGCCAGGAGTGGTAGCGGCGGCTCTCGAAATACAAGGAATCGCCCGGGCCGAGATCGAAGAACTGGTCGGCATCGAGCACCAGTTCCAGGCGTCCGGACAGCACGTGCATGAATTCCTCGCCTTCGTGGCGGTAGGCGCCTTCGCTGGCGGCGCCCGGCGCCAGGACGAAACGGTGGCAGTCCATCATCGTGCGGCCCTCGGCGAGAAGCTGCACCGTCACGCCCGGCGTGGTTTCCGGCCATGTGCGCCAGGCGCCGGCGCGCACGAGCGCCGGCACGTCGTCCCGCTCCTCGCCGGAAAGGCGTGAAACGGTGGTGCCGTAATACTGCGCCAGGTCGTGCAGGGTCTTGAAGCTGACGCCCTGGGATGTCCGCTCCAGCGTGGAGAGCGTGGAGGCGGCAATGCCGATATCGGCGGCAATCTGGTCCAGCGTCTTGCCGGCGCCGTGGCGAAGGCTGCGGAGCCTGCGGCCGAGGTCGGACGCATCCGTGGCGTCGGGACTGTCGGACGGCGCCTCGCTTTCCAGCGCCTCGCGGATGGCCGCCGGGTTGAGGCCGCGCTCGGTCCGATACCAGGCGATCTTCTGCAGCCGCGCCACATCCTCGGCGCTGTATTGCCGGTGGCCGGTCTCCGACCGTCCCGGCACCACGAGCCCCTGGCTTTCCCAGAGGCGCAGCGTCGAGGCAGAGACGCCGGCCGATTTCGCCGCCTCCGCCACCTTGTAGCGTACCGGCGTGGCATTGCTCATGAGCCGAATATTCCCGGTTGGTTGTCTCTCAGCCCTGTTCAGGACCATCGCCGAAAACGGCGGCGGTTTGAAGCCGAAAACACCGCTTGCATTCTTGCAGAAAAAATGTAGGAAGTTTGTATATGCCTTGCAGAAATTATGCAAGATATCAAAATCCCACCCCAGAGCGCAGGAGCGCATGATGGCCGCGACCACCCTCACTGACCGCAAGAATGCAGCGATTTCCCGCGGCGTCGGCATGACCACGCAGATCTATGCCGAGCGTGCCGAGAACGCTGAAATCTGGGACAAGGAGGGCCGCCGCTACATCGATTTCGCCGCGGGCATCGCCGTGCTCAACACCGGCCATCGCCATCCGCGCGTGATCGCGGCGGTGAAGGATCAGCTCGATCATTTCACCCACACCTGCCACCAGGTCGTTCCCTATGAGAGCTATGTGCGCCTGGCCGAGCGGCTCAACGCGCTGACGCCGGGCGATTTCGCCAAGAAGACGATCTTCGTCACGACCGGCGCCGAAGCTGTCGAGAACGCCGTCAAGATCGCCCGCGCCGCGACCGGCCGCTCCGCTGTCATCGCCTTCGGCGGCGGCTTCCATGGCCGCACCTTCATGGGCATGGCGCTGACCGGCAAGGTCGTGCCCTACAAGGTCGGCTTCGGCGCGATGCCGGGCGATGTCTTCCACGTGCCGTTTCCGATCGATCTCCATGGCGTGACCTCCGAACAGTCGCTGGCGGCGCTGAAGAAGCTGTTTGCCGCCGATGTCGATCCGCAGCGCGTCGCCGCGATCATCATCGAGCCGGTGCAGGGCGAGGGTGGCTTCTATCCGGCGCCGGCGTCGCTGATGAAAGCGCTGCGCGAACTGTGCGACCAGCACGGCATCCTGCTGATTGCCGATGAGGTGCAGACTGGCTTTGCCCGCACCGGCAAGATGTTTGCGATGGATCATCATGCCGTGGCGCCCGACCTGGTGACGATGGCCAAGAGCCTCGCCGGCGGTTTCCCACTCGCCGCCGTCACCGGCCGAGCGGAAATCATGGACGCACCGGGACCGGGCGGGCTGGGCGGCACCTATGGCGGCAGCCCGATCGGCGTCGCGGCCGCCCATGCCGTGCTCGACGTCATCGAGGACGAGGATCTCTGCGGCCGCGCCAACCAGCTCGGCAACCGGCTCAAGCAGCGCCTGGAATCGCTGCGCGAGAAGGCGCCGCAGATCGTCGATATCCGCGGTCCGGGCTTCATGAACGCGGTCGAGTTCAACGACAGGACGACGAAGCTGCCGAGCGCCGAGTTCGCCAACAAGGTGCGGCTGATCGCGCTCGATAAGGGCCTGATCCTGCTGACCTGCGGCGTGCATGGCAACGTCATCCGCTTCCTCGCCCCGATCACCATCCAGGACAGCGTCTTCGGCGAGGCGCTCGACATTCTGGAGAGCGCGATCCTCGAAGCAAGCGCCGGCAACTAGCCGGAGCCCCCGTCCATTTTCCGGAGCAGATCACATGGCCTTCACGACCGCGTTGACCAAGCATGTTTCCTTCTCGTCGCGCTTCCTGCGCGACACCGGCTACATCGACGGCGTCTGGACCGCGGGAGACGCGAGCAGGACCTTCGACGTGCTGAACCCGGCAACCGGCGAAGTGCTGGCGTCACTGCCCGACATGGGTGCCGCCGAGACGCGGGATGCGATCACCGCCGCCCATGCCGCGCAGCCGGCCTGGGCGGCGCGCCCGGCCAAGGAGCGCGCCGCGATCCTGCGCAAATGGCACGAGCTGATGGTCGCCAACGCCGATGAGCTAGCGGCCATCCTGACCGCCGAAATGGGCAAGCCCTTCGCCGAGGCGCGCGGCGAGATCCTCTACGCCGCCGCCTATGTCGAGTGGTATGCCGAGGAAGCCAAGCGCATCTATGGCGAGACGATCCCGGCGCCGTCGAATGACAAGCGCATGATGGTCATCAAGCAGCCCGTCGGCGTCGTCGGCACGATCACGCCGTGGAACTTTCCCGCCGCGATGATCGCCCGCAAGGTCGCGCCGGCGCTCGCCGTCGGCTGCACGGTCGTCTCGAAGCCCGCCGAGCAGACGCCGCTTTCGGCGCTGGCGCTGGCCGTCCTTGCCGAGCAGGCCGGCGTGCCGGCGGGCGTCTTCAACGTCATCGTCGGCGAAGACGGTCCGGCCATCGGCAAGGAATTGTGCGGCAACGACAAGGTGCGCAAGATCAGCTTCACCGGCTCGACCGAGGTCGGCCGCATCCTGATGCGCCAGTGCGCCGACCAGATCAAGAAGGTCAGCCTCGAGCTCGGCGGCAATGCGCCGTTCATCGTCTTCGACGATGCCGATCTCGACGCCGCGGTCGAAGGCGCGCTCGCCTCCAAGTACCGCAATGCCGGCCAGACCTGCGTCTGCGCCAACCGCCTCTACGTCCAGTCCGGCGTCTATGACGCCTTCGCCGCCAGGCTCGCGGCAAAGGTGGCGGCGATGCCGGTCGGCGACGGCTTCGAGGCAGGCGTGATGGTCGGCCCGCTGATCGACGACAAGGGCCTGGCGAAGGTCGAGAGCCATGTCGAGGACGCGGTATCGAAGGGTGCCAAGGTGCTGACCGGCGGCAAGCGCATCAAAGGCGCCGGCACGTTCTTCTCGCCGACAGTGCTGACGGGCGTCACAAGCGGCATGCAGGTGGCGCGCGAGGAGACTTTCGGCCCGGTCGCGCCGCTCTTCCGTTTCGACACCGTCGAGGACGTGATCGCGCAGGCGAACGACACCGAATTCGGACTTGCGGCGTATTTCTTCGCCGGCGACCTGAAGAAGGTCTGGCGGGTGGCCGAGGCGCTGGAATACGGCATGGTCGGGATCAACACCGGCCTGATATCCAGCGAAGCGGCGCCGTTCGGCGGCATCAAGCAGTCCGGCCTCGGCCGCGAGGGCTCCCGCCACGGCGCGGACGACTATCTGGAAATCAAATATCTCTGCATCGGCAACCTGTGAGCCACTCGGACGGCTCAAGCGGCAACATCTGGCCCGTTGCCGACATCAGCCCGGACAGGTGCCGGTTGCAGGGTCCGCAGGCAGGAAGAAGCTTCGCCGCTCGCAAGCGGTGAGCTCGCGAGGCACGGTGCGCCGGGCGAAGTCGATGAGGTCCTTGGGCGCCTGGAAGACACGAACGATAGGGACACTTTTTTCGCCGGCAACAATTGCGACGCGGGTGCCGTCGGAACTGAAAGCTGCGCGTGTAAAGCCCAGTAGAACGGTTGCTTCGTCGTGGCTGCCAAGGACGGCAATTTGGCGCCCCGATTGCGTCGCCCATAGCCGCACCGTGCGATCTTTCGAGGACGCGGTCACGACATACAAACCGTTGGGACTGAACTGGGCGCTGTCGACGGCGCCGCTGTGGCCCCTTAGAACGGCCCTTTCCAGTCCGCCAGCGACGCCCCAGATGCGGACGGTTCCATCGCGCGAGCCGGTCAGCAGCGACTGACCGTCGGGGCTGAAGGCGAGGACCGTTAGCGCGCCGGTGTGTCCCACTAGCGTTCCGACGTTTGCTCCGTCCGCGGTCGACCAAATGCGAGCCGTGTGGTCGAGTGAGCCCGTGGCGACGAGTTGACCGTCCGGGCTGAAGGCCGCTGCCGTGATGCGATCCTGATGCCCCACAAGAACCCTGAGCTCGGCTCCGCCCGTCGTCAGCAAGTGGCCCGCATTGTCTTCCCTGGCCGAGAGGATCAGATTTCCGTCAGGGCTGAGAATGGCCTGCGGCAGATTGCTGCTTGTATTGATCACGGCCAGCTTGGTGCCGTTCGCCGCGTCCCACAACTGCGCGGTGCCGTTCATCGATGCGCAGAGAAGCGATTTGCCATCGCGACCAAACTGGATCTGGATCAGGCCGCCATGTGATCGGAACTGGGTGGTCTCGTGTCCCGTGGCCACATCCCAAATTCGGACCTGGCCCCCAAGCGATGCCGTCGCGACGCGCCTTCCATCTAGGCTGAACGTCGCGCTTTGAACGATCTCATGTGTATCGAGCCGGATTGTCTCGCGCCCGCTCACGACATCCCACAGGTGCGCCGCGCTGTCGCCGCCGCCGGTCAGCAGGTGGACATTGTCGGGACTGAAGACCGCGAAAGTCGGCCGGTATTCATGCGAGAGCGCGGTCGTGAGGGCGCCGTCGACATCCCACAGCCGAGCGGTGCCATCGTGTGAAGCAGTGAGAAGAATGTTGCTGTCAACCGGGCTGAATTCCAGATGCTCGACCAAAGATTCATGGCCGGCGATCGTCGTCACCAACGAGGCGCGTTCAACGTCCCAGATGCGGATCGGCCCATTGACCGAGGCGGTCGCCAGGAAGCGGTCGTCCGGGGTGAAAGCACCGGTCATCTCCACATCACGTTCATCCGTGTCGATGTCTGCCTTCAATCCCGAAACCTCCTGGCCGAGCACATCATCCAGCGTTCCCAACACTCCATCCCAAATCCGGGCAGTGCCATCGAGGGATACAGTGGCGATTCGCTGACCCCCGTGACTGAAAATCACGCCGTTCAATTGCGTGTCGCTCTTGCTGCCGGCCAACTTTGCGATCTCCGTTCCTTTCGACACATCGAAAAGGCTGGAAGTGTCGCGGTGTGAATGCCAACCCCACGGGCCGGCCAGCATCCGGCTTCCGTCCGGGCTGAACGCCAGGCTGTAGGGCCAGGAGGTCACTCGGATTGACCGCGTCAGCGCGCCGTCTGCGCTATTCCAGATCGAAACAAAATGCCTGCCTGCCGTCGCGAAGCTGCGGCCGTCTGAACTGAAAGCAGCACGCGTATATGCGTCGCTCCTTACACCTAGGACTTTCTTTCCGGTCCGAGCATCCCAGAGCGTTGCATCGCTGTTCTCCCCCGCCGTCAGCACCCGGGTGCCATCCGGGCTGAAGATTGCCGTCGGATAGTTGCTTACAGGCCGCAGGATGAAGAGCTGTTCTCCCGATGTGGCCTCCCAAAGGCGTGCAGTGCCATCCCTCGCGGCCGTCAGGATACGGCTCCCATCCGGGCTGAATTCAGCCCTCTCCAGGGCCTCTTCATGTCCTTTTAGAACTGCGGTTTCGGCGCCGCTGGAGATGTCCCAGACGGCTGCAGTCTTGTCGTGGGATGCGGTGACGATGCGATCGCCGGCCGGATTGAATGCCGCATCCGTCACGCCGGCCCCATGCCGGAAGATTTTGATCTGTCGGTGCGCCAGCAGAGCCTTGTAGAGGGCTGTCTCAGCCTCAAAGAGATAGGGCCGCTTGGGCTGGTCTTTCGAGGACAGTGCTTCGAGCGCCAACAGGATCGCAGCCTCGGTGTTGCCTCTCGACGCGGACTGCTCCGAAAGAAACGAGAGCGAAAGAGACTGATTGCGCAGCGCCTGATCGCGTTGGCCCCTCGCCTCCTCCCGCGCTTTGAAGGCGACCAGCGCGCCTGCGCCCGCCATGAGAGCGAGCGCGATCGCCACGATCGCGGCATTGCGCGTCCGTCGGGCGAGCCGGTTTGCTGCGACAGCCGCGAGGCTCCGGCGCTCGGCCTCGCGCTCCAGGCGCTCGCGTTTTGCCTCTTCGGCGGCCTCGATCAGCGCCAGCTCCGCGTGCCGGTCTTTCTCCTCCTTGTGCCGATGGGCACGCAAGGACTCTTCGATGTACTCAAGGACGGCATCGTCGACCTCCTCCCGTCGTGACAGCATCAGCTCTTCGCCTTCGGCGAGGCGTTTGCCGGACGGAAGGAGAAGCTCTCTATTCCTGTTCTCCAGGTGCCAACGGTGAGCGTCGGCCCTGAGGCGGTCGCGTGTCTCGAGGAAGTTCCGGTTTGCGTTCACAATGTCACCGGCGCGCGGCCAACGGCTCAGCAGTGCTTCATGTGCTACGCGGACGACGACATGGCCTGCGGCGTCCTCATCGCTGACGAGGAGCCGGGCGTCGATCAGGGCCCTGACGAGGGCCGATCGCGCGGGAGTGCCTGCAACTTCGGTGAGCAGGGCAGGACGCGCCGTCACCGTTTCATCGCCCGGATTTGCCGTGGTGAGGGCGCCCAGCACCGCGGGCAAGGCCTCCTGGATCTTGGGCGCCAGCAGATCTACGACTTCATCGGCGCGGCGCGCGATTGCGCCTTCGAGCCCGCCGAGCGCGCGATAATGCGAAAAGGTGAGGAGCCGGCGCTCGCGACCGGCCTCGTACAGCGCGTCGAGCACAAACTCGAGAAGCGGCAATGATCCGGGATCGGCAGCAGCTGCCTCCTGCAGCACATCATCGAGCCGCCCCAACTCGGCATTCTGCTCGAAGCGGAGCCCGGCAACGCCCGCGGGCTCGCGGATGATCTGCGCGATCTCCGGGCCGGTCGGCGGCAGGAGTTCGTAGCTGGCGAGACCGTCCTTGAGCGCCGAGAAGCCCGGCACCTCGCCGCAGCGGTGAAAGAAGTCCGAACGGATCGCCGCGATCACCCAGACCAGTCCGCTCGCGGCCAGCACCGCCATGAGCCGCACAAGGGCCTCGCGCGTCGCCGGCTGCTTCTGCGTGGTGAAAAGCTCCTCGAGCTGATCGATGGCAACCAGCAATCTGATCTGCGAGCGGGCCGATCCGGCGGCCCTGCCAAGTGCCTGCCGGATCATCGCCAGCGCCCGATCCGGAGCGTTCCTGCAGAGCAGCGCCAGCTCCGCGGCTGTTACTTCGCGGGACAGTTCCGGCACAGCAGCTTCGCCAAGCAGTGCCGCAGCCAGCACAGCGAACGCATCCGGCCCTTCTGAGAGGCGGATCAGGCAGCGGCGCCACAGGGATATGCCCGCCACGGCCCCAGGCCGCGTCAAAGACGGCATCAGGCCGGCGCGCAGCAGGGAAGACTTGCCGCAACCGCTCATCCCGTAAATGAGCAGGAATGCCGTGCCGCTGGCTGCCTGCTGCTCCAATCTTGCGGTGCAGGCAGCAATCGCCCGCGCCCGGCCGAAGAACAGGTCGGCATCTTCGAATTCGAAGGCATCGAGGCCGCGAAATGGCGACTTGACCGGTTCCTCCGAAGCAAGCGGTACGCGGTAGATGCGCAAGGCGCGCGCGACACTCTTCAGCTTGTGCTCGCCGAGATCGACGAATTCCAGCGAGAGCCGGTCTTGCGCCTGGGCGTGGACCGCTTCGGTGACGCAAATCCCACCCGGTCGTGACAGAATTTGCAGATGCGCGGCGACCTCGACGGCCTCGCCCGCGAGGTGGTCGCCCTCGGCGACGACATAACCCAGGTGGACGCCGATGCGGAAGCGCAGGCGCTTTGTCTCGGGAACTTCGCAGTCCCGCCTGTCGACCTCATGCTGGATCTCGCTCGCACACCGCATCGCTTCGACAGGGCCGGCAAACTCGGCGACCAGGCTCCCTTCGCCGTTCCAGAACGCGCGACCCGCATGTTGGACCAGCAGCCGATCGATGATCTGCCGGTACTCCCGGAGAGATGCGGCGGAAATCCGCTTGACTGTCGGCCGGCTCTCGGAGGCCAATTCGGCTGCCAGGATGGTCGCCATCCTCGGTCCGGCATTTGCGGGAAGGACCAGCCTGTAGCCGCGCCTCGGCACTGTCTGCACGACGGTCTGCCGGCTGTCGTTGAGCGCCGCACGGATCTCGTGAATGCATTGCACCAGGCTGTCGTCGGTGACGGCTATCCCGTTCCAGACCGCCCTCATCAGGTCGTCTTTGGTGACGACGCGATCCGCGTTCGCCAGAAGGTGACGAAGCACCGCAAAGGTCTGCTGGCGAAGTGCGATCGTCCTGTTGGACTTGTCGCGCAAGGTCTCGCTGCTCACGTCGGCGGTAATGCCGTTGAGTACGAACGTCGTGGGCGGCGAGCTATCCAAGCCGGTTTCCTCACGCAGGAGGCCTCAGTCCAATGCTTCGATATTAGCACGGACTGCGAAGCGTCATCACCATCCGACGGGCGCGGAGCGCAGATTTCGGCGAATGATCGGAAGCTGTTCGTGACGCGCGGGACGCCTCGGACCGACAATTGCATGTCAGCGAGAGGCTCGCCATGGACGACCTGGTGCGGATTGCTCGATGTGCGGGTGCAAGACCGGTGCTGCGGCTCACGGCCGTCTGCCTGCTGTTCTTCGCGATGGCGTCGCAGGCTCACGCGACCGACCGTCCCGCTGACCACCTGGCCGAAGTCGATCTGCAATTGATCCTGGCCGTGGACGTTTCGCCTTCGATGAGCAACGTTGAGCAACGAGTGCAACGCGACGGCTACGTCAGTGCCTTCCGCCACGCGGACATCGCGACGGCCATCAAGTCGGGAGAGCGGGGCAGAATTGCAGTGCTTTATCTGGAGTGGGCAGGGCCACACCAGCAAACAGTGATCATGCCGTGGACAATTGTTGAAGGCCGCGAGGACGCCCTGATCTTGGCAGACAGGCTCGCGGCGCTGCCGTTGACCGAAGGTCGCGGAACGTCGATCTCCGGCGCATTGTGGGCGGCGCATGATCTGTTCGCGAAGAGTGGCTTGCGCAGCCCGCGCAGGGTTGTTGACGTATCCGGCGATGGACCCAACAATGCCGGAGCGCCGCTTGATCCCGTCCGGCAGGTTCTTCTGGCGGAAGGCGTGACGATCAACGGGTTGCCGATCGCACTGCCCCGCATTGGCTGGGCCGGCGGGTTTGCGATCTACGACCGTTCCTACCTGCAATCCTATTTCGAACGCTGCGTCATTGGCGGACCAGACGCATTTGCGATCGGCGTCACCGAGGCCACCATGTTCGCCACCGCAGTCCGGCTAAAGCTGGTGCGTGAAATTTCCATGAACATGGGTCAGGTGATCCACGCCGCCTACACCACGCGTTCCGATCGCACAGCCGACTGCAACATGATCGCTCAGTCGCCGGGCCGATAAGTTCGGCAATGGGGACCGCGATGCAGGGCAGCAACGGAAGGCGCAAAGTCTCGTGGTGATGCGCTAAGTATGTGCGTTACCGAGCATCGCCCGGAGGCCTGAGTCGTTCTGGCGGAGACGTTCCTCGATCCATTGCGCCGTGCGGCCGTGGGCGTCCGAAAACAGCTCGGAGTGCCGACTCCAATCCATGAAGGTGCTCGAAACCTGCGGACAGACCAAGACATCCTCGTCGCCGACGGCAATGTCCTGCGGCCCGTGTGCCAGCATACTCGCGGCAATAACCTGAAGCATGCTCGGAACCTGCGGCAGGCGGGCACGGCCGAAAGGGTTCAGCAAGGCGACCGCCAGTTCCGATCTTCCGGGGATGCGGTCATAATCGACGTGGTATTTTTGCGGTCCACTGGACCCAAAGCTCACGACGACATTGGGGCCGGTCTTGAGTTCCCTCATCTGTTCCAGCGGCAAATTGTTCATGATGGCGCCGTCCACCAGCATATCGCCGTCAGCCGTGAAGAACGGCGGCAGGACACCCGGGAGCGAGCCGGATGCCCGAACGGCTTGCCAGAGTTTGCCACGACGGTGGACATGGGGCTGACGGCTGCTCAGATTGGTCGAAAGCGCAAAGAACGGAAGCCAAAGATCTTCGATCAGGACGTCGCCGTATTCCTCCCGAAGGGCCCGATCGAAGGCTTTGTGATCCAGAAGCGCGAAACGCGGCAAGGTGGGGCGCCGAAACGCCCTGCTCTTGACAAATACGTTGTGCGTGCCGCGGTCGATCTGCTCCGCGTCCAACCCTCTTGCGAAGCCGGCCATCATCGCGGCTCCGGAACTCGTCCCGCCGAGATAGTCGAAGCGCGCGCCTGCCTCGACGAAGGCCTTGTAGACGCCCAGATGGGCGCTGCCCAGGGACCCACCCCCCGCCGCCACGAAGCCACGTGCCTTGCAGGAAATAAATCGGACCAGGCGCTGGATATCAGACGCGTCCTCCAGCGCGACATGATGATGCTGGCCGACATGGGGACGCTCATCGAGCCATGCAGAGGTGCCGGAGACCGCAGCCGAGCGATTGTCGTGAATTAGGACAAGCCGACCGGTCGATGGTGGATGGACCGATAGCGCCAATTCCTCGGACGTGTTCAAGCGAGGCGAGGAGGACGCGTTCGCCAGCAGCAGGACAGTATCGGCCTGGCGAATGCAGACTCGTGTCCATTCATTAGGTTCTTCATCGGCGACGTAGACAACGAATTCAGCTTGCGCCTCCAGTTCGTTCAACCAGTTAAGGACCGGCTGGTCGTCGATCGGACGACCCGCGAACCTCGCGTGGACGTCATGCCGGGAAACGAACTGAGCGCCGGTGAGCGCACCGAACTCTTGCTGTAGGTGCCCGATGAAAACCGGTGAGATGCGACTTCCGCCGGCTGCGATGATGGCAAGCGTTCGGATCTTGGCAGGGTTCTGACGTGACAAAATCGGAGATTGCGTGGCGAACCGGCGCGCCAGCGATGTTGTGACCGCCTCTCTCAGGTTCGGCAGAGCCTCGGCCGCCTTCTCGAAGTGATTGCGACTGATTTCAAGGACGATCGAATCGCGCGCTGCAAGGACAGTGGCGGTACGGGGCAGCCCTGCAAAGAAACCAATTTCGCCGACCAGTTCGCCCTGGGCGATCTCGGCGACCGAGCCAATCCGATCTCCTTTGTGGACCGTAAAGCGACCGGACAGCACGACGAAGAACCTGTCCGATGGATCGCCCTCGCGAACCAGGACCTCGCCGCGCCTTAGGACCCGACGGTCGGATTCGGCAGCCAAAGCCTCGAGCGCCAGCAACGACGCCCGATCGAACATCAATGTCGCCGACAATAATCTCGCGGCGAGAGAATCGACGGAGGACATTTGAGCCATCCCGAGGACGCATTCGCTCCGGCAATTGTATCCCGTGCCGCTCGTTTTTACAGCGTCGCAAGGCGCATTGGTTTCCGGTGGCGTCTGTGAGGCGCTCGATCCGCGGCAACTGGTGGGTAGCAGCGAGAGGCTTCGGAAGCCTAGGTGTTGTTAGCGGTGGTGGCGGAGGACCGTTCTCTCCGCTTCAACATTCGGCACCGGCCCATCTGTCGGTGGACTGGTAGCGGGAGAGCGCTACCGCTTTTCCCCCCACCTATCAGATCGACGGTTCCTGCTCCGTCGAATCAGACCGGAAGGCCGAGTTGCTTTCGAAGGCTCTTGTCAAATGCGGACGCGGGAACGAAACGGCGCAGGAAACTGACCTGGCGAGCTGTTTTTCCGGCCGTGTAGCGCCGCTTCGGGTCTGGGTCGGTCGCAGCCGCCAGAACTGTCTTGGCCACCACCTCGGGCGTATCACCCTTTTCCATCGCTTTCCGAACCGCCTCTTTCATGCCGGCCCGCGACGAGTTGTAGATATCGAGCAATTGATCCGGGGTGGCGAGGCTTTCTTCGAATGACGTGCGGGTATAGGCGGGCTCGACCAATGCCACTCGAATTCCGAACGGGCGCACTTCGTGGTCGAGCGATTCGGAGTAGCCCTCAATTGCGTGTTTGGTCGAGGCGTAAAGCGCGAAATAGGGAGCGGGGATGAACCCCTGCACCGAACTCACATTGACGATCCGGCCCTCGTTCTGACGTCGCATCGTCGGCAGGACTGCGTTTGTCATGCGGAAAACGCCAAAGACGTTCACGTCGAACAGCGCCTGAGCTTGAACAGTCGAGGATTCCTCGGCCGCGCCAAACAGGCCCATACCGGCATTGTTGACGAGCAGGTCGATGCGCCCGGTTTCGGCCAGCACATCGTCGACCAGCTGTGACACGGATGTGTCATCGGTCACGTCGCAGGTCAGCATCGTCACGCCGTCGCTTTTTCCAGCGATCGCGCGACGGCTGGTGCCGAACACACGAAAACCAGCGCTCTGCAGGGCATTGGCCGTTGCATGTCCGATGCCCGAGGATGCCCCTGTGACGATGGCAACGCCGGGATTGATCTTGTTCATGGAAATCACTTTCTTTGAGTTGGATTAGAGTGAGAAGAGGCAGAAAGACCGAAGCAAAGGCGTCGATCATCGAGGGCTTCGGCGGTCACGCCGGGCACCTTCCCAGCGCCGGAATAGAGCGCTGGCGTTGACCCCTCCGAAGCCAAAACCGTTGGAGATCGCGTACTCCATCTCCATTGACCTGGCCCGGTTCGCGACGAAGTCGATCCCTTCGCCCGCTGGATCAGGCGCGTTCAAATTGAGGGTGGGCGGTGCCACCTGATCCCTGAGCGCAAGGATCGTGAAGATCGCGCCAAGCCCGCCGGCGGCGCCGAGCAGGTGGCCTGTCGCCGACTTCGTTCCGCTGACGGCTATCCCGAAATCGTGCCCGAACACGCTCTTGATCGCTTCGATCTCACCAAGGTCGCCCACCGGCGTGGAGGTTGCATGGGCATTGAGATGACGGACCTCGCGCGCCGAAATCCCTGCCTGAGCGATTGCAATCTCCATAGCTCGGCGCGCGCCATCGCCGTCCTCGGGACCTGAAGTGACGTGATACGCATCCGCCGTCGTGCCGTAGCCGACGACCTCGGCGAGCGGTTCCGCGCCGCGCGCCAGTGCATGGCTCAACTCCTCGATGACCAGGATGCCAGCGCCTTCGCCCATGACGAAGCCGTCCCGTGACATGTCGAACGGACGAGAGGCCTGGTCGGGGCGATGATTGTAGGAGGTCGAAAGCGAGCGTGCCGCCGCAAAGCCGCCCAGACTGACCACGTTCATGCAAGCTTCGGTGCCACCGCACACGGCGACATCCGCGTCATCAGCCCGGATGAGGCGGGCGGCATCGCCGATTGCTTGGATACCTGCCGCACAGGCCGTCACAGGCGCGCCGAGCGCACCCTTGAAGCCATAGCGAATCGAGATGTGGCCGGCCGCCATGTTGACCAGAAAGGATGGCACCGTGAATGGTGAAAGACGCCGCACCCCGCGCTGGTCGACTGTCCGCACCGCCTCCGTGATGGCCGGAAAACCTCCGACACCTGAAGCGATGATCGTTGCGGTGCGAACCCGATCGCTCTCCGAACTCGGCTTCCATCTCGCCTGGGCAAGCGCCTCTTCCGCCGCGGCCAACGCGAAAAGAATGAAGCGGTCAATTCTGCGCTGGTCCTTCGGAGCCACGAAGGCATTGGCATCTAGGCCGGCCTCGGGATCGTCTTCCAGGGAGGGAACCACGCCGCCGACCTTTGCGGGCAACTCTCCCACGACCTCGTCCGCAAGCCTCGCGATGCCCGAGCGACCGCTCAGGAGCCGCGTCCAGGTTGCCTCGACGTTTGCAGCAAGCGGCGTGACCGCTCCTATGCCTGTAACGACTATGCGTCGCATATACTCACCAATCAAATCGCTTGCGCCGCGAGGCTCTGCCCCACGCGCTGGCACAATCCTGACGGACGTTGGATTGCCGCTTACCCATCAGCCTAAAGAGGTGGATAGAAGCTGTGGCGCTGTGCATCCCGCTTGGAGAAACCACCGTCATGGGGGCGGCTCTTCCTGAGCATTGCTGGACGATGATCGCTGCAGCACGCTCTCGGCTGCGGCTTGCAGAAACTGGTTCGACAGTTGCTTGTCGTTGACGGCCCGTGAAAGGACGACCGCACCGACCATCGTCGATAGGACGGCCATGGCCTTTCCATCGGGATCCTCGCCGTGGGCATCGCCAACCCATCCGTCGAGCAGCCCGAGATATTCCCTGATCCCGGCTTCGAAAGATGCTTTTACGTCGCTGCCCTGCCTGGCAGCATCCGAGCCCAGCGCCACGACCGGGCAGCCGTCCATCCTTTCTTCGCGATGTCCGGCGCTGAGGTAGAACTCGATCACTGCACCAAGCGGGTCCTTGGGATTTTTCGCGGCCGCGTCCCACCATCGACGCGATGCGTGCTCCAGTGCCCGCCTGGAGGCCAGCGCCTCCAAGTCCTCCTTTGATGCGAATTGCTTGTAAAAAGCGCCTTGGGTCAGCCCGGCGCCCTTCATCAGATCCTTAAGGCCGATGCCGTCAAAGCCATGCTTCCGGAAAAGGCGGCTTGCCACATCGATCACCGTCTCGCGGTTTTCCGCAGCCTGAGTGCGACTCACGCGCATCATCGATCTCCTTTTTTAGATTGCGTTCGTAATCTATACCAGTTATAGAGTGTGAATGCAATCTATTTTGACGTGAGGCGATGGGCATGAAAAAGAGACCCCTAATTGTGCTGGGCAGTATCCTGATCGCAGGATCAGCGGCACTGGCATTCGTGACACTTTCTGACCGCACGCAGGCAGCCGCCGTCGCTGCCGACCCGAGGCAGGAACCTCCGATCGTCAGACTGGTGACAGGAGAGCAAGTCACCGGGTCTGCGCGCAGTTTTACCGGCATTGTCGCGGCGCGAGTGCAGAGCAACCTTGGTTTTCGCGTGCCCGGCAAGATTGTCCAGCGCCTCGTGGATGCTGGCGATCAGGTCAAGGCTGGACAGCCGCTCATGCGGATCGACGAGACCGATCTACAACTTGCGCTCACGGCAAAGCGCAACGCAGTCGCCGCGGCACACGCTGTCCTAATCCAGGCGGCAGCAGACGAGAAACGCTATGCGGCTTTGGTGAAAGACGGATTGGCTGCAACTCCGCAGCGATACGAACAGGCCAAGACCGCGCTGGATACCGCTACGGCCCAGCTCGCCGCCGCCGAAGCGGAAGCGAAGGTCGCGGAGAACGAAGCGACATACGCAGTCCTGGTGGCGGACGCCGATGGAACGGTGGTCGATACGCTCGGTGAGCCGGGTCAGGTCGTCTCCGCCGGCCAGACAGTGGTCCGGATCGCCCAGGCCGGCCCCCGCGAAGCGGTGGTATCACTTCCCGAAACGATCAGGCCGGCGATCGGCTCGGCGGCCGAGGCCAGCGTGTATGGTGGCGATGAGCACCGCCATGCGGCACATCTGCGACAATTATCCAACTCCGCCGATACCCAGACCCGCACCTATGAGGCCCGCTACGTGCTTGACGGTGAGGCTGCGGCGGCACCGCTTGGCGCGACGGTGACCATTCGGGTTGCAACCCAGGTGAGTCAGCCTGAGGTCCAGGTGCCGTTGGGAGCCGTGCTCGACGACGGCCGGAAGACTGGCGTTTGGGTCTTGGACAAGGGCACGTCGACCGTGCACTTTCAACCCGTCCAGCTTGTTCGTGTAGCCAGCGAAACCGCTGTGATCTCCGGACTAAGCTCCAGTGTTCCCATCGTGTCGCTCGGCGCTCATCTCCTGCAAGAGGGTGCTCGCGTGAGGACTGCCTCTGAAATCGGGAGCAACTGAGGATGACCCTTAATCTTTCAGCGCTCGCCGTTCGCGAACGGGCCGTCACTCTGTTCTTCATCCTCCTGCTGGTGGCTGCCGGCGCCTACGCCTTCCTTATGCTCGGCCGAGCGGAGGACCCCAACTTTACCATCAAGACCCTGACCGTCACGACGACATGGCCAGGCGCGACAGCGCGCGAGATGCAGGACCTCGTCGCCGAACCCTTGGAGAAGCGGCTTCAGGAGCTGACCTGGTACGACCGGGTGGAGACGACTACGCGGCCGGGCTATGCGTATATGACGGTCACGCTGAAGGACAGCACGCCGCCATCCGCCGTGCAGGAAGAGTTCTACCAGGCCCGCAAGAAGCTCGGGGATGAAGCCCGCAACCTGCCGCCCGGCGTCTACGGGCCCTTCATCAACGATGAGTACTCGGATGTCAGCTTCGCTCTTTATGCGCTCAAGGCCAAAGGCATGCCGATGCGTGAGCTGGCCAGGCAGGCCGAGGCGATCCGCCAGGACCTCTTGCACGTGCCCGGCGTCAAGAAGATCAACATCCTCGGTGAACGTCCCGAGCAGATTTTCGTCGAGTTCTCCTACGCCAGGCTGGCTACGCTCGGCGTGTCGGCCCAGGATATCATTGCCGCCTTGCAGCGGCAGAACACTGTCACCCCGGCGGGCTCGATCGACACTGACGGGCCGCAGGTCTTCATCAGGGTCAATGGCGCCTATGACAGTGTCCAGACGATCGCCGACACGCCGATCGTTGCCTCCGGGCGGACGCTCAAACTTTCCGACATCGCCGAGGTCCGCCGCGGCTATGAAGATCCTCCCACGTATCTCATCCGGCGCCAGGGTGAGCCCACGATCATGCTCGCGGCCGTTATGCAGGAGGGCTGGGATGGTCGCGCACTCGGCAAGGCGCTGGAGGACAGGACGGCGGCCATCGTACGGACATTGCCGCTCGGGATGACGCTCGACAAGGTGTCAGACCAAGCGGTCAACATTACCTCGGCGGTCGACGAGTTCATGATGAAGTTCGCGATGGCGCTGGGCGTCGTGCTGCTGATCAGCCTGCTGAGCATGGGCTGGCGGGTCGGCATCGTCGTGGCGGCCGCCGTCCCCCTGACGCTTGCCGCCGTGTTCCTCATTATGCTGGAGACGGGACGGTTCTTCGATCGCATCACGCTCGGCGCGCTCATCCTGGCGCTCGGTCTTCTCGTCGACGACGCCATCATCGCGATCGAGGTGATGGTGGTGAAGATGGAAGAGGGCATGGACCGTATCAAGGCGGCGGCCTATGCCTGGAGCCACACGGCGGCGCCGATGCTGTCGGGAACGCTGGTCACGATAGCCGGCTTCCTGCCGGTGGGCTTCGCTCGCTCGACGGCCGGCGAATACGCTGGCAACATCTTCTGGGTTGTGGGTTTCGCCCTCATCGTCTCCTGGATCGTCGCCGTGGTCTTCACGCCCTATCTCGGCGTCAAGATGCTGCCCGCCATCAAACCGATCGAAGGCGGTCACCACGCGATCTACGACACGCCTAACTATCGGCGCCTGAGGCGGCTCATCACTTTTGCCGTGCGCCACAAGTTCGTGACCTCCGGTATTGTCGGCATCGCTTTCACGCTCTCCGTTGTCGGCATGGGTGCCATCAAGCAGCAGTTCTTCCCCACATCCGACCGCCCGGAAGTGCTGGTGGAGGTTCGCCTGCCGGGAGGCACCAGCATCGAGACGACGACCGCCACGGTCGAGAAGCTCGAGCACTGGCTGGACGGACAGCCCGAAGCCAAGATCGTCACGAGCTATGTCGGTCAGGGCGCCCCGCGCTTCTTCTTCGCGATGGCGCCTGAGCTGCCCGATCCCGCCTTTGCCAAGATCGTCGTTCTGACCCCGAATGCCGAGGCGCGCGAGGAATTGAAGCACCGGCTTCGAGAGGCGGTGGCACAGGGCCTCGCGCCGGAAGCCAATGTGCGCGTCACGCAGCTCGTGTTCGGCCCCTACACGCCGTTCCCGGTCGAGTTCCGGGTCATGGGACCTGATCCTGCGCAACTCTACAGTATCTCCGAGAAGGCCCTCGGCATCATGCGGGGCGTCCCGGACGTGCGGCAGGCCAACCGCGACTGGGGCAATCGCACGCCCGTGCTTCGCTTCGTCCCGGACCAGGATAGATTGAGCCTCATCGGCCTGTCGCCGACCGAGGTGGCTCAGCAGCTGCAATTCCTCCTTACCGGCATCCCGGTCACGCAGGTCCGCGAGGACATCCGCAATGTCCCTATCGTGGCGCGCAGCGCCGGCGGCGAGCGGCTGGATCCGGCGCGCCTGGCGGATTTCTCATTGATGAGCCGCGACGGCCGGCAGATTCCGCTCGACCAGATCGGCCATTCCGAAATCCGTCTTGAAGAGCCGATCCTGAAGCGCCGCGACCGCACGCCCGTTATCACAATCCGCTCCGACATCAACGAAGCGACCCAGCCTCCGGAGGTCTCACAACAGGTCGTGAAAGCCCTTCAGCCGCTGATCGCATCCCTTCCGGCTGGCTATAGCATCGAAATGGGCGGATCGATCGAGGAGGCTGAAAAAGCCAACACCGCGTTGGGCAAGATCTTCCCGGCCATGATCGCCGCCATGCTGATCGTCATCATGCTCCAAGTGCGATCCTTCTCGACGATGTTCATGGTCGTGCTAACGGGGCCGCTTGGCCTCGTCGGCGTCGTGCCGATGTTGCTCGTCTTCCACCAGCCCTTTGGCTTCAACGCCATTCTGGGCCTGATAGGATTGGCCGGCATCCTGATGCGCAACACGCTGATCCTGACCGAACAGATCAAGGAAAGCCGCGCCGCAGGCCTCGACGCCTATCACGCCGTCATCGAGGCCACAGTGCAGCGCGCGCGGCCCGTGATCCTAACCGCGCTTGCCGCAGTGCTGGCCTTCATACCCCTCACGCACTCCGTCTTCTGGGGATCGATGGCCTATACGCTGATCGGGGGCACGGCGGTTGGCACGGTATTGATCCTACTCTTCCTTCCCGCGCTATATACCGCGTGGTTCCGGATCAAACCGACCGCGGACGAGAACCATGAGGCCGCCCCAACGCAAGAGCCAGAACCGCAACTGCGGCTGGCAATGGCCGCGGAATAGGACTCGTGCCGGATGAAATGGGGTCGAGGCCCGCCCAAAGGACTTGCCTTGCGGGCGGGACGATCGTGCCCGCTTCCAGATGCTCGACGGGCAAGTCTTGCAGATCCGATTTATCAGTCCCGGAGAGATCAATGAATCACCCGATCCGAGTGCGAACTGATCTCGACTCGGTGCGCGCGCGCATTCTTGAGGTAGCGGAGAAGCACTTTCGCCGCATCGGCTCCCATAAGACGTCGATGTACGACATCGCCTCAGACCTCGGCATGAGCCGGGCAAATGTCTACCGTTTCTTTCCCTCTAGGGATGCGATCAACGGGTTCATCTGCAAGCGGATCCTGGACGAGGCTGCCGATATCGCCTTTGCGATCGCACGTACGAACGCCACGGCGTCGGAAAAAATCAGTCGGCTTTTGATCGCAATTCACAATCATGGCAAGGCGACACTGATCGAGCAGAAGCACATGCACGACATGATTGTCGCGGTCATGCGGGAGGACCGGGAGATCGTCAAAGGTCATATTGAGTGGATGGTCACGATCTTCGAGGCGATCATCCGCGAGGGCATTGGAGCGGGCGAATTCAAGGTCAGCGACCCGGCAGAGGCGGCGCGCGCGGTCAAGACCGCGTTCATGCCGTTCTTCCATCCGGTTCTGATCGAGCACTGCGTCCAACACGGCGAAGACACCGAGGCGAGCTTGCGAGAGCAGATTGGCTTTATCCTGAAAGCACTTGCCAAGTCGGACTAAGCGGCATGCAGAAACAAACGTTAGGCAATGTGCGGCACCCAGGCGGACGCCTCAACCCTTGAAATCATTCAAGATTCTTGGACGGGGCGCCACCACAACTACCCGTTTTCGCTATGATTTCAATGGCTTATGATGATTTGGTAGCGGGAGAGGGACTTGAACCCCCGACCCCAGGATTATGATTCCCGTGCTCTAACCAACTGAGCTACCCCGCCAGGGCGGCGAAAAGCCCGAAATCCACCTAAATCTAAAGGCATGTCGGAGCGTTCACCAAGGTCGGCGCGGATATAAGGTTGCTAGGGCAAGCCTGTCAAGCTTCGATGCGGCCGCTTGCCCGGCTTATTTGCGCTGCAGCAAAAGCTTTGCCGGACAGGCATTTGATCTGGGGCGCGGGGTTGAGTTCGACGGGGCACGTCGCTATGTCTCGGCCACGAAATTCTAGAGTTTGAGCGAATGAAGCCGCGCATTGCAGTCCTCGGTTGCGGATACTGGGGCAGCAACCATATCCGCACCCTCAAGGCGCTCGGCGCCTTGCACGCGGTTTCGGACCTCAATCGCGCGCGCGCGGAAGGCTTTGCCAGCGAGCAGGACTGCCTGGCGATCGAGCCTGGGCAGTTGTTCAAGCGCGATGACGTCGACGGCATCGTCATGGCGCTGCCGCCGCAGTTCCACGCCGACATGGCGGTGCGCGCCATCGAGGGCGGCAAGGACGTGCTGGTGGAAAAGCCGATCGCGCTGACGGTCGCCGACGCCGAGCGCTCGGTGCAGGCGGCAAGGGACCACGGCCGCGTCTTCATGGTCGGCCATGTGCTGCGCTTCCACCCCGCTTTCGAGACGCTCAAGGGCCTGATCGACAATGGCGAGCTCGGCGAGGTGCGCTACATCCATTCGCATCGCCTCGGCCTTGGCAAGTTCCACACCGAGAACGACGCGCTGTGGGACCTTGCGCCGCACGACCTGTCGATGATCCTGGCGATCACCGGCACCGAGCCGATCGAGGTGAGGGGCGAGGGCGCCGCGCTGCTCGACAATCTCAGCGACTTCGCGCATCTGCACATGCGCTTTCCCAACGGGCTGCGCGGCCATCTCTTCGCCTCGCGGCTCAATCCCTATCGCGAGCGGCGGCTGACGGTGGTCGGCACCAAAGCTATGGCGGTGTTCGACGATGTCGAGCCGTGGGAGCGCAAGCTCGCCGTGTACCGCCATGCGGTGTGGCAGGACAGCGGCCAGTGGGCCTTCACCGCCAACGAGCCGTCCTATGTGGCGGTCGGCGAAGGCATGCCGCTGACGCGCGAGCTGGCGCATTTCATGCACTGCATCGAAACGCGGGCCGAACCGCGCACCGGCGGCGAGGAAGCGATCAGGGTGCTGCGCATCCTGACTGCGGGCACCGTCACCCACTCCGGCCCTTCATCCTGAGCCCGGGCTAAAACGCCTTTGACGTCCGGAAATCGCGGCGAAGCGCGTCGCTATTCGGCGGGGATCTGCGCCGGGCGGGCGGCAAGCCGCGTCAGCATGGCCTCGGCCTCGGCGCCGCGCTCCGAGCGTTCGATGAAGCCGCCGCCGAACACGCGCGCCTCGTTGCCGTCGTCGGAATAGAGCACGCAGGCCTGGCCGGGCGCGATGCCCGACTCGCCGTCGACCAGTTCCACCGAGGTGACGCCGTCGCGGTGATGCAGCACCGCCGGACGCGGCGGGCGCGTCGAGCGGACCTTGGCGAACAGTTCCAGCCCGCCGGCCGGAACGTCGGCGAGCGGCCCGTCGCCAAGCCAGTTCATGTTGCGCAGATAGATCTTGTGCGTCTCCAGCGCCTCGCGCGGGCCGACGATGACGCGGGCACGGTCGGCGTCGAGATGGACGACATAGAGCGGCTCGCCGGAGGCGATGCCGATGCCGCGGCGCTGGCCGATCGTGTAGCGCAGGATGCCTTCATGGCGGCCGAGCACACGGCCGTCGATGTGGACGATGTCGCCGGGATTGGCGGCGGCAGGCTTCAGCTTGGCGATGATGTCTGAATATTTGCCCTGCGGCACGAAGCAGATGTCCTGGCTGTCCTGCTTGGCGGCGACCGTCAGTCCCATCTCCTCGGCGATGGCGCGAACCTGCGGCTTCGACAGGCCACCCAGCGGAAAGCGCAGATAGTCGATCTGCGCCTGCGTGGTGGCGAACAGGAAATAGCTCTGGTCGCGGTCGGCATCGACCGGGCGGTAGAGCGCGCGATGGGCGCCGTTGGCGCCGGAGCGGATGTAGTGGCCGGTGGCCAGAGCATCGGCGCCAAGGTTCTGCGCGGTCGCCAGGAGGTCGGCGAACTTCACCGTCTGGTTGCACGAAACGCAGGGAATCGGCGTCTCGCCCGCGACATAGGAATCGGCGAAGGGATCGATGACCGCCTTGCGGAAGCGCTCCTCATAGTCGAGCACATAATGCGGGATGCCGAGCGTCTCGGAGACACGGCGGGCATCGTCGATGTCCTGGCCGGCGCAGCACGAGCCGGCGCGATGCGTCGCCGCGCCATGGTCATAGAGCTGCAGCGTGACGCCGACGACGTCATAGCCTTCGTGCTTCAGGATGCCGGCGACGACGGAGGAATCGACGCCGCCCGACATGGCGACGACGACGCGGGTGTTTTCGGGGCGTCCGGGAAGGTCGAGGCTGTTCATGGTTCTTTCGTTCTGCGTGGCGTCTGAATGCCAATGGCCGGAATATAGGTCAAGCACCCGCGTGGCGCCAGCGTCTCCCGGACGGGTCGATTTTTTGCCTGCAAAATCAATGCCCGGCGGCGCATCTCTCAAATGCCGAGGAAAACGCTAACGCGACGTTCACGATCCTTACCTAGTCATTAGGGTTCGCTTAGGCAATTTTTAAAGCTGTGGCGGTACTGTGGCGGGGATTGGGTCTTTGAGTTTTTTGTAGAGAGTACGATGACCGATCTGGTTAGACCGCGAGTCAAGTATGTTATCGGGCCTGACGGCAGCCCTCTTACGATTGCCGATCTGCCGCCGACCAATACGAGGCGCTGGGTTATCCGGCGCAAGGCGGAAGTTGTGGCCGCGGTGCGCGGCGGACTGCTCAGCCTCGAAGAGGCTTGCCAGCGCTACAAGCTCACCACCGAGGAATTCCTCTCCTGGCAAGCGTCGATCGACGAATACGGCCTTGCCGGGCTGCGCACGACGCGCATCCAGCAATACCGGCATTGATGCCTCTCCAGGCTAAACGAAGGGCGCGGTAAACCGCGCCCTTCGCGTTTTCTGTCGGATCGTGCCGCGCTCAGACCGCCAGCACCACCTTGCCGATCGGCCTGGCGGCGAGGAAGGCATGGGCGTCGCCGGCTTGCGCCAGCGGAAAGCTCTCCGCCACATGCACGGCAAGCTTCTTCGCGTCGATCAGTTTGCCGAGTTCAATGAGACCGTCGCGATCCGGCACCACCGACATGCGCTCGACGCGGATGCCGCGGGCGCCGGCCGTTGCCCTGGTGGCGTCGTGAACGTTGAGCAGCGAAACCAGCACGCCGCCGTCACGCACGACTTTCAGCGACTGATCGGCATGATCGCCACCGATTGCGTCCAGCACCAGATCGACATCGCCGACCTTTTCGGTGAAATCACCTGCGGTGTAGTCGACGACCTCGTCGGCGCCGATCGATCGCACGAAGTCGAGCTTGTCGGGACTGGCGGTGGCGATGACATGGGCGCCGAGCGCCTTGGCGATCTGCACCGCCAGATGGCCGACCCCGCCGGCCGCCGCGTGCACCAGCACGCGCTGACCCTTTCTCAGGCCGCCATGGCGGACGAGGCCTTGCCAGGCTGTCAGGCCGGCCAGGGGCAGCGCCGCGGCGTGGATATGATCGATGCTGTCGGGCTTTGGCGCAATCTCGTCGGCGGGGGCCACGGCGAGTTCGGCGTAGGCCGCCGCCTGCTTCGGAAAGTGCGGCATGCCGAACACCTGATCGCCAACCTTGAGGCCGCTCACATCGGGGCCAAGCGCCTCGATGGTTCCGGAAATGTCCCAGCCGAGGATGAAGGGCGGCTCGCCGAGCAGCGGATAGTGGCCGCCGCGCACCGCGCCGTCGACAGGGTTGATGCCGGCCGCGCTGACGCGGACCAGCACTTCGCCGGCTTTCGGCGCCGGGTCCGGCCGGTCGGCGATGACAAGGACGTCGGGACCGCCGACGGTATTCTGGGTAACGGCACGCATGAGAGGCTCCTCGTAAGTTGGTGTGCCGCTATCATTTGGATAGTAATATTCCCTTGTCCAGTATGTACCTTTTCTATATATAGGCACCTCATGGATAGCGATAACGACTCCCCCTTCGGCTATGACGCGTACCGGCGGACGTGCCCTTCGCACACCGTGCTCGAAATGCTGGCCAGCAAATGGGTCTACCTGACCGTCTGCGCGCTGCGCCGCGGGCGGATGCGCAATGGCGAGCTGGCCCGCAAGCTCGAAGGCATCACGCCCAAAATGCTGACGCAGACGCTGCGTGTGCTCGAGCGCGACGGGCTGGTGCGGCGGGAGATCTTTCCGGTGATTCCGCCAAGGGTCGAATATGAGCTGACCGATCTCGGCCGGAACCTGGCGGGACTGCTCAATCAGATACGGTCCTGGTCGGAAGAGCACGCGCCCGACATCAAGGCGGCTCGCATCCGGGCATCGATGGATCCCCAAGCCGATCTTGCGACGCTGGGCTGAGCGGCCGCCAGGCTCCTGGCGGTTCGCCGGCTCGCGTCGCGGAGGTAGCGCTCGGCGGCGGCTTTACCCGATCATTGCGCTGCGGCCGCCGAGTTCGGCGTCGCGTATCTTGGTGTCGCGCGATTCCAGCATCTCTGCCTTGGAAAGCTCCGCTTCAGCTTCGCCGAGTAATGATTCGGCAGCGCTTCGCTGTTGGGCGAGGTCGCTTTGCGAATTTCTAAGGTTGTCGCGGCGCAGGCGCGCCGCCTTGGCGAAGGTCGGATAGGCAAAATGGTTGATGTCGGTGATGCCGGCCTTCTTCTCCTCGGCGGCGATCTGCACCTCCAGTTCGACGGCCATGCGTTCGAACTCGGCGATCATCATGTCGAGCTGCAGCAGCTGCCGCCGCTTCTCATTCACCTGAAACTGTTTCAGCCGAACGAGGTTTTCACGTGACTTCATGATTCGGTACTCCCGGAAACGCACACCCGCACATATCGTCCAATCCGCCCGGAAAGGCCCAAGCGCTGCCCGTATCCCCTGGCTTTCCCCCCACTATGGGAAACAAACTCCTAAAGTTTTTTGCCGTTGGTAACCATTCGTTTACGGGCATTGTTAATCATACGGCCGAGGACTTAAGGCCGGGTAAAAATTCCGGCTTTCGACGGGAAGCCGACCAGCGAGTCCCTGGAGTCACTTAGGCTGGTTTATTAATGTGGTGCATTAGCGGTTTTGGTCTGTGATTCATTATTAGATTCAAGAGGGTGTAGAAAGGGGTTAAAAAATCTGGTATCGTCCTCGGCACGAAATTAGGTTTTGTTAACCATTCAATGGCACCTTCTGTTCAGGCAATCACTGCTCCGGGTCCCGGACGGGTCGTGACATGGTCCGGCAGCAGAAAAGGGGAATGAAATGCGTGTTCTGCTGATAGAAGATGACAGTGCAACCGCACAAAGCATCGAATTGATGCTGAAATCGGAAAGCTTCAACGTCTATACGACCGATCTCGGCGAAGAAGGTGTCGACCTCGGCAAGCTCTACGACTACGACATCATCCTTCTCGATCTCAATCTCCCCGACATGTCGGGCTATGAAGTCTTGAGAACGCTTCGCCTGTCCAAGGTGAAGACGCCCATCCTGATCCTGTCCGGCATGGCCGGCATCGAGGACAAGGTGCGCGGCCTCGGCTTCGGCGCCGACGACTACATGACCAAGCCATTCCACAAGGACGAGCTGGTGGCGCGTATCCACGCCATCGTGCGGCGCTCCAAGGGCCATGCCCAGTCGGTCATCACCACCGGCGACCTGGTGGTCAACCTCGACGCCAAGACCGTCGAAGTCGGCGGCCAGCGCGTGCACCTGACCGGCAAGGAATACCAGATGCTGGAACTGCTCTCGCTGCGCAAGGGCACCACGCTGACCAAGGAAATGTTCCTCAACCACCTCTATGGCGGCATGGACGAGCCGGAACTGAAGATCATCGACGTCTTCATCTGCAAGCTGCGCAAGAAGCTGGATGCGGCGTCGGGTGGTCAGAACTACATCGAGACGGTCTGGGGCCGCGGTTACGTGCTGCGCGAGCCGGAAGACATCCGCGTCAGCGCCTGACACGCCCTGTCGATTGTTTTTGAACACAAAAAACCCGGCTTCAGCCGGGTTTTTTGTTGCCGATCCAGGCCGGCCGTCAAGCGGCGATTTTCAGGACGCGAAAGCGTTCCAGCAATTGCGGCCGATTGAACGGCTTCAAGAGATAGCCCTGGGCGCCGGCCCGCTTTGCCCGCATGATCGAGGCGACATCGACTTCGACCAGCGAGATCAGGATCTGCGGCTTGACCGCGCTCTCCATGGCGCGAACCCGGCGAATGAAGTCGACTGCCTGCATGTCCGGCAGACCGCCATCGACGACGATGACGTCAGGCATCTCGGCGGCGCACACCTCGACGGCATCGAGGCCGCTGGCGGCTTCGATCACGGTGAAGTCGGAGCCACCGAGGATGCGTTTTGCGACCTTCCTGATGACGCTCGAATCGTCGACGAACAGGCAGCGTTTCATTTCCGGGTCCTCTTTGCCATCTGGCGAACCGGCAACCTCTGGGCAACCGCAGCCACCATAGTTCAATCTGGTAAAGAAGCGGAAAAGCCGTTAGGTAAAGTTTTTGCAAAGATGCGCCTTGTTCGCCCCTTTCGTCGCGAACTCGGTTTTGGCCAGGCCAACAAAACTTGCCAAGCCTGAAATGCGGGCTCAGCCGCAAATATTATTTGAAATAGATACTTGATCTGTTCTTGCTGACAGAACAGGCCGCTCAAGCGGCCGACAGCACGATTTCCTCGGCCGTCGCGTGGATCGAAATCGTCATGTTGGCCTCGCGCGCCAAGAGCAGCGTGTAATAGGGCTGGACCGAATGGGCGTCGATCGGCTCCTCGGGCTTGTGGCCGGAATGCAGTTCGAGGAATTTCGGCGGCACGCGCAGCATCGGACCGGCGGCCGACAGCGCAAAACGCGGCTCGGTGTCGAGATTCTCCAGGGTGGCGACAAGCTTGCCGCCGCGCGGAATGGCGGCGTTGGCAACGAGAATGAGGTTGAGCAGCAGCTTGACCTTGTTCTTGGGCAGCAGCGCGCGGGCCCCGTTCCACACCAGTTCCGGCTTCTCGTTCTTGAGGAAGGCGATGGCGACCGCCTCGGCGTCGCCGGTGTCGATCATCATGCCGGCCGAGCCGGCGGCGCCGAAGGCGATGCGGGCGAATTGCAGCCGGGCCGAGGCATTCCTGGCGCTCTGGCGGATCAGCTTCATGGCGTCTTCGTCGGCGCCGCCCTCGTCGAGCAATTCAAGGCCGTTGTTGATGGCGCCGACCGGCGAGATGATGTCGTGGCAGACCCGGCTGCAGAGCAGCGCGGCAAGGTCGGGTGCGGAAAGGGTGAAAAGCTCGGCCATAGGCGAAGTCCCTGCTAAAGTTATTCACGGCCGAGCGATCAGTCGTCGCGCCCCGCCCGCACGAATCACGCGCTCTCCCTGGGCACCCTGAATACACAGCGCCCGAGCGTGCAGCAACAAATCCAAAATTGTCGTCGGCGAAAATGGTGGATTCGCGCGGAAATGCCGGGCCCCGCGCAGCGTTTCGGGGCCAGAGCTGGGTTCCCCGGCCTTCGAACCGCCATCTTCATGTGAGAGCTTAATGGTTGAAAAAGGATTACGGCATAGTTTGCCAGTGATAGTCACCTTGAGCGGCCGCCAAGAGCCGTGGGGGGTGCGAGGCGTCGGCGAAAGTGCTCCCTGACGGAGATTGGAAGCATGTTTTCCCGATTCTACGACCGGAATCTTTTCCGTGTCATTTCCATGGCGATTGCCCTCATGGGCGCTCTCGTCTTTTCAACCTCCGCGCTGCGGGCACAGGAATATACCGCCCAGGAGATCATCGATTCCGGCCACAAGTTCTTTGGCGCGACCTCCGGCGGTCTGGCCACGGTCGTCGAGAAGATCTTCGCCTCCTACGGCCTGCCCAACGGCTACCTACTCGGTGAGGAAGGGTCGGGCGCGCTGATCGGCGGCCTGACCTATGGCGAGGGCACTCTCTACACCAAGAATGCCGGCGACCATAAGGTGTTCTGGCAGGGCCCTTCGCTCGGCTGGGACTTCGGCGGCGAGGGATCGCGCGTCATGATGCTCGTCTATAACCTCGACGACATAGGCAATCTCTATAACCGGTTCGGCGGTGTCGCCGGCTCCGCCTATGTCGTTGCGGGCGTCGGCTTCAACGTGCTGCAGAACAACAGGGTCCTGCTCGTCCCGATCCGGACCGGCGTCGGCGCCAGGCTGGGCGTCAATCTCGGCTATCTGAAACTCACGCAGCGGCCGACCTGGAATCCGTTCTGACAAGGTCATGACGGTGCCAATCCAACGTCAGAACTGCTTGTTGCAGGTCTTGCCGCGGCATGCTCTTGCCGCGGCACTGGATTTCCGTCATGCCAAGATGGCAAAGTCGAGCTTTGGCGGTAGCCGCCATCCATAGCGGATAGTCACCTTGGTCCAGTCGATCCTGTTCTTCGCCCTCGGCTTTCTTTGCGCAGGCTTTTTGGCATTGCTGATCGCTCCGGCCATCTGGCGCCGGGCCGTCGCGCTGACGCGCAGGCGGGTCGAGGCTTCGATGCCGCTCACGCTGGCCGAAATCCAGGCGAACAAGGATCAGGTCAGAGCCGAGTTCGCGATGTCGACGCGACGTCTGGAGATGAGCGTCAAGACCCTGCAGGAGAAAGCAGCCGAGCAGCTGGTCGAGATCGGCCGCGGCCGCGAGGCCCTCAAGGGGTTGGCCGTCGAGCGGAAGGACAAGAACCAGGCGCTTTCCGACCTCGAGGCACGGACCGGGGAACTGCACCAGCGCGAGGAGCAGTTGCACCAGTTGTCCGAGAAACTGGCGCATATGGAACGCATGCTGGAGAAGCGCGCGCTCGAGCTGGAAAAGCTGGAGCATATGTATGACGATGCAAGCTTCGCCTCTAGCAACCGCCAGATCGAGCTGGTGGCACGCGAGTCCGAGCTGGACAAGCTCGCCAACGACATCGCCGTGCTGCGCGCCCAGCGCAAGGAAGCGGACAGGCGCAACCAGGAGATGACGGCCGAAAGCAAGGCCGCTCGCGAGGCGCTGAAGGCGGAGAAGAAGAGAACCGGCGAACTGGACAAGAAGGTCGAGCGCCTGCTCGCCACGCTTGCCGATCGCGAGGAGAAGCTCGACCGCCGTGAGAAGGAACTGGCGCGGCTTCGCGAGCGGGCGAAGGGCGAGACCACGGCGCCCGCTCCCGTGGCCCTGACGGCCGGCGTGAGCGGCAACGACATCGACAAGGCGATCGCCAGACTGGACGGCGAGCGCGAGCGACTGGAGGCGCGGCTGACGGCGCTGGCGCGCGAGAACAAGCGCCTCAAGACCGACCTTGCCGCCCACGAGACATCAAGGTCCGGGGCCAGCAGCGATGCGCATGGCGCAAGCGCTGCGCTGCGCGACCAGATGAACGAACTGGCGGCGGAAGTCGTCAGCCTGACGATGAAGCTGGACGGACCGGATTCGCCCATCGCCAAGGCGCTGGCCTCTCCGCCCCGCGAAGGGCGGCCGGCCAATGGAGAAGGCGTCACCAGCCTTGCCGATCGCGTGCGTGCGCTGCAAAAGGCGCATTCGCCGAACGGAAAGTAGCGCACGCCGCCACCTCCTTGCACTCAGCACTGGGCATCACCATGTCCGATGCCATGATCCCGTGCGGTCGCCGCGATTTTCCTGCTCGCTCTCTGGCTCTTTTGTCCGCTGCTTTCCGCGCTGTTTGATGTCGCGACGTCGCTGTGGGATATCACCGAAATAGCCCACGATGCGCGATCGAGGGCAACCGGCGCTCCAGTGCCGCTGGCAGACGACATGGAAGTCTTCAGGATCGAGGCCGCGCCGAGTGAGATCGGCACGACACGCATCGTTCCGAAACCAGGTCAGCCTTCGACCAGACTGTCCCTCATGGGCGATATGCGTCAGCCGCCGCGCGAAAAATGATGCAGCGCGATGGCCGAGGCGGCTGCGACGTTGGGGCTGTCGAAGCCTTGCGCCATGGCAATCCGCACCGTGCGCAAGCGGGAGAGCAGAGCCTCGGGCAGGCCTTCGCCTTCGGTGCCGAGATAGAGCGCCAGCCGGTCCGTCCTCTGCGCATCGCGAATGTCGGTCTCGCCGCGCGGCGACAGGGCGAACTGGCCAAAGCCCAGCCGGTCGAGCAGGGCGGTGATGCGGCCGGCGTCGCCGAAGGATGCGAAGGGGACCTTCAGCGCGGCGCCGACCGAGACGCGGATCGCCTTGCGGTACAGAGGATCGCAACAGGTCGCGTCCATCAAGACCGCATCGGCGCCGAAGGCGGCGGCGTTGCGGAAGATCGAGCCCATATTGTCGTGATTGGCGATGCCGACGAGGACGACGACCAGCGCGCCGGCGGGCAGGGTAGCCAGCAAACTCTCGGCGGGTTGTTCGGCGCCCCTGTTGCCGATCGCCAGAATGCCGCGATGCATGTGGAATCCGGCGATCCTGTCAATGATCTCGCCACTGGCGACATAGACGGGGAGAGCAGGAGCAGACTTGCGCAAGGTGCTCTCGAGACCAGCCAGCCGGTTTTCCAGGACGAGCACCGATTCGACGGCGAAGCGGCCCGCCGAGAAGAGCACGTCGAGCACCACCTTGCCTTCGGCGACGAAACGGCCGTGACGGCCAACGAGATCGCGCTCGCGGATATCGAGATAGGCAGCGACACGCGGGTCCCGCGGATCGTCGATGCGGATAATGTCCATACGTGCCTCGGCCGGCGAAAATTCGTCAGCGAGGTAAGGGGTGATCGGACGCGCCGGTCAAGCCCCGGCGCGACGCAGGCGATGGGCCATCCGCGATAGATCGCCGTCGCCGAAAATGCCGTCCAGCATGCGGAGCAACTCGCGCGCGGCTTCCGACTTGCAGGAATAGTAGATCATCTGCCGGTCGCGACGGGTCTCGACGAGGTCGAGTCCGCGCAGCTTCGCCAGATGCTGAGACAGGGCGGACTGGCTCAGCTGGACCTTTTCGGCGATGGCGCCGACCGACATTTCGCCGTCGACCAGATAGCTCATGATCAACAGCCGTTTCTCGTTGCCCATGAGCGTCAGAAACGTGGCTGCCGATTCGGCGTTTGCGATTAGCTTGCTCGAGATCATCGATGCCCCATGCTTTTCAGCTCATCCAGACGCTATGGGGGCAATAGCGTCTGATTCCATAAACTCACGTGTGGGTGCGCGCTCGTGAATCAGCGTCACACCAAAAGGGTAGAACATTTCTTCCAAATCTCAAGACTTGCTTTTGATTCTAGGCGATTAACTATCGCCCTTGTGAATAGCCGGCGGCGCGACCGGTCTTTGCCATGTCGACCAGCACCGTTCGCAGATCGCGCGCGGCCTTCAGCGGTTCAGGAAAGAACACCCGGCATACGCTATCGCCAGCCGCAAGGTCCATGCCTTCGGCGTCGAAGCCGGTGGCGACCCAGCCGTCACCCTCGGCCCTGGCGAAATGAAGCGCATAGACGGCGATCGCGTCGAGATGGTCGGCATTCATGTGGTCGAGTGCCGATTGCTCGCCTGCGGCCAGGTCCTCGACAATCGGTCCGGCGATGATGAGGTCGGCACGATCGAGCAGATAGGCCTTGCCGAAGCCGCCATTGAGGCTGGCACGCTCAGGTTCGAGCCGGAAAATGGAGAAGTCGCCAAGCCCGACGTAGAGCTTTGCCTTGGGATTGCGGTTGAGATAGCGCCGCTCGGCGCGCTGGTGCTCTTCCGCCCCATGCTCCAGCCGCCTCGCCCGGCAGACCAGCGTTATGCGCGGATGCGCCAGCGGATCGCCCTTGCCGGGTTCGCCGACCAGCAGCGAACAGCGCGGGTCGGCAAGCAGCGCGCCGGTATGCGCCGACAGCATCGAGACCAGGATCAGCGGCGCGCCGTCACTGTCGGTGGCAACGCCGACCCGGCTCGCCAGCGGCGCCCCGGTGCCGGGCTCGATCACCGCCAGCGCGCCGAAGCGAGCGCTACGGATCAGCGTCTTCGCCAGCCTCACCGCTTCGGCATCGGTCTCGCGGATGACGTCCTTTTTACGATCAACCAAGAGCGCTCACCGTTTAAGCTGATTTTTCTGCTCCGCTTATCATCCGATCACGCCGGATTTGACAAGGGCCGCAATCTCGCTTCCGGCGACGCCGAAACGCGCAAGAACCGTCTCCGGCTTGAGATCACGATCGGTCGGCGCGGCGCCGATCGTCGACGGCGTTTGCGAGAAGCGTGGCGCCGGAGCGGGGCGATCGAGGTCGCCCGATCTGACAAAGGCGCCACGGGCGCGATTGTGCGGATGGTCTCTGGCTTCCCGCAAGGACAGCACCGGCGCGACGCAAGCATCGGTCGCGGTGAAGACCGTCTCCCAGTCGTCGCGCGTCTTCTGCCTCATGCGCGCGGCGATTTCGGCGCGCATCCCCGGCCATATGCTCCTGTCGTACTGGCCATGCGCGAAACGCTGGTCGAGCGGCAACAGCCTGGCGAATTCGGCGAAGAAGCGGGGCTCGAGGCAGCCGACCGCGACATGGCGCGCGTCCGCCGTCTCGTAGGTGTCGTAGAAGGGCGCGCCGGAATCGAGCAGGTTGACGCCGCGTTCGTCCCTCCACAGGCCGGCGGCCATGAAGGCGTGCACCGGCGTTGCCAGCATAGAAGCGCCTTCGACCATGGCGGCGTCGATCACCTGGCCCTTGCCGGAACGCGAGCGCTGGAACAAGGCGGCGAGCACGCCGGCGATCAGCATCATGGCGCCGCCGCCATAATCGGCGACGAGGTTGAGCGGCGGGACCGGCGGGCTTGCCTGCCTGCCGATGGCGTGCAGCAGGCCGGAATAGGCCAGATAGGTGATGTCGTGGCCGGCGCGGTCCGAAAGCGGCCCGTCCTGACCGAAACCGGTCATGCGGCCGTAGATCAGCGCGGGATTGCGCGCCAGCGCCGCATCCGGTCCAAGGCCAAGCCGCTCCATGACGCCGGGCCGATAGCCCTCGATCAGCATGTCGGTCTCTGCGACCAGACCGAGCAGCAGTTCTCTGCCTTCGCCGCGCTTGAGATCGATGCGCAGGACGGAGCGGCCGTGGCGGTCGAGATCGTATTCGGCCGGCAGATCCAGCAAAGGCGGACTTGCGCCGATGCGCTCGATGCGCAGCACCTCGGCGCCCATTTCCGACAGTATCAGCCCCGCCAGCGGCACCGGGCCGAGACCGGCCATTTCGATCACCGTCAGACCGGCCAGCGGACCGGTCTTTCCGGCAGCGGAAATGCCGGTGTCCATCGCGGCTATTTGGGGGCCATGCGGATGGCGCCGTCGAGGCGGATGGTTTCGCCGTTCAGCATCTGGTTCTCGACGATGTGCAGCGCAAGTGCTGCATATTCGGAAGGCTCGCCGAGGCGGGACGGGAACGGCACCGCCGCACCAAGCGAATCCTGCACTTCCTGCGGCATACCGGCCATCATCGGCGTCCGGAAGATGCCGGGCGCGATGGTGCAGACGCGGATGCCGGAGCGGGCGAGGTCGCGGGCGACCGGCAGCGTCATGCCGACCACGCCGCCCTTGGAGGCCGAATAGGCGGCCTGGCCGATCTGGCCGTCATAGGCGGCGACCGATGCCGTGTTGACGATGACGCCGCGCTCGCCGCCATCCAGCGCATCAAGCTTGGCGGCGCGGTCGGCAACGAGGCGGATCATGTTGAAGGTGCCGATCAGGTTGATCTCGATCACCTTGCGGTACTGGTCGAGCGGGTGCGGGCCGTCCTTGCCGATCGTCTTCACGCCGATGGCGATGCCGGCGCAATTGACGAGGATGCGCGGCTCGCCGAGCTTTTGCGACACGTCCGCGATCGCGGCGGCGGCGCTGTCGCCGCTGCTTACGTCGCACTGGACGGCGATGCCGCCAATATCGTCGGCGACCTTCCTGGCGCGGTCGATGCCGACATCGAGGATGGCGATGCGGGCGCCCTTGGCGGCGAGGGCGCGCGCCGTCGCCTCGCCGAGGCCGGAGCCGCCGCCGGTGACGATCGCTATCTGGCCATTCGGGTTCATGCAGGCATCCTCCACGCTTTTCCGGTCATGCTACGAAGGACGCCACGATGGCGCAACGGCAGACGGGGTCAATCGAAGTTTCAATCGAGCGGGATCACTCGGCATGCGCCGATTGACCCGGGATCGATTGGCATGCGCCAATCGACCCGTGGATCAATCGTGCCGATTGACCGGGATCAATCGTGCCGATTGACCCGTGGATCAGGCCATTGCCGGGATTTGTTCGGGCAAACGCGCCTGATCCGCATGGGCGACCTCGCCCGTCAGTTTGGCCACGGCGCCCGGCTTGATTTCGTGGTGAAGCAGCCTGTCGAGATCGACGGGGCGCGGCATGGAAATCTGACCGCGCGGGAAGCGTTTGAAGCCGAGCGGGCCATAATAGGGCTCGTCGCCGACCAGGATCACGGCCGGTGCGCCGGCCTTGGCGGCGGCTTCCAGCGCGATCGCCACAAGCCGGCGGCCGATGCCGAGATTCTTGAAGGCGGGGCGCACCGCAAGCGGTCCGAGCATCAGCGCGCGCCCGGCGCCGGCGGCGATACGCGTCATCCGCACCGAGGCGACGACGGTGTCGCCATCGATGGCGACGAAGGACATCGCGCGATCATGCCCTCCGGCCTCGCGGATCTTGTAGGCGGCAAGCACGAAACGGCCCGGCCCGAAGGCCTCGTCGTTAATGGCTTCGATCTCGGGGTCATGCGCCGGGGTTTCCGGCAGGTATTCGACGTCGGCAAGGCTCATGGTCTTCGCGTTCCGGTATGCGAGGAAAGGTTTGCTGCAAGCGGCAGCGTTCGCCAGTCAGCGCTTCATCAAGCGCGGGCGCCCTTTCGTCGTCGGTCGAACCGGATTGTGGCAAAGTCCAACATGCGGATTTTCCGCTAGCATCAATTTCCGGCCGCTGCAATCCGCCGTTTTCGTTCGCCGATTCCGGCAAAGTGACGGTCTGTTCAGCAGATCGCGTCTTCGGGATCGCCGCCGTACGCCTACATGCAGCTCAAGCATCAAGGAGATTTGCATGGGATTGCTGGTCGAAGGCCGATGGCAGGATCGCTGGTACGAGACGGCCGACAATGGCGGCAGGTTCGTGCGGGCGCAGTCGCAATGGCGCGACTGGGTCACGCCCGACGGCGCGCCGGCCGAAGGCCGTACGCGCGGTTTCAAGGCCGAGCCGGGCCGCTACCATCTCTATGTCTCGCTCGCCTGTCCGTGGGCGCACAGGACGCTGATCTTCCGCGCGCTGAAGGGACTGGAAGACGCAATCTCGGTCTCCATCGTGCACCATTTCATGGGCGCGCACGGATGGACCTTCCTTGCCGAGGACGGCGCCACCGGCGACGCGCTGCATGGTCTCGATTTCCTGCACCAGGTCTACAGCAAGGCCGATCCGGCCTATTCGGGCCGGGTGACGGTGCCGGTGCTGTGGGACAGGAAGGAGGAAACGATCGTCTCGAACGAATCTTCCGAGATCATCCGCATGCTCAATTCGGCTTTCGACGAATGGGGCGACAAGAGCGTCGATTTCTATCCCGTGGCGTTGCGCGCGGAGATCGACCGCGTCAACGCGCTGGTCTACCCGGCCATCAACAACGGCGTCTATCGCGCCGGCTTCGCCACCACGCAGGCCGCGTATGAGGAGGCGTTCGAAGAGCTGTTTTCGGCCCTCGACAGCCTGGAGGATCGGCTGTCAAAGCAGCGCTATCTCGTTGGCGGCCGCATCACCGAGGCAGATTGGCGGCTGTTCACCACGCTGGCGCGCTTCGATCCGGTCTATGTCGGGCACTTCAAGTGCAACCTGCGCCGTATCGCAGACTATCCGAACCTGTCGAACTATCTGCGCGACCTTTACCAGGTGCCCGGCGTCTCGAAGACGGTCAATCTGCATAACATCAAGGCGCACTACTACGGCAGCCACAAGACGATCAACCCGACGGGCATCGTACCGGTCGGGCCAGAGCTCGACTATGGCGCGCCGCATGACCGCGCCCGGTTCGGGAAGGCTGCCTAGAGTTACCAATAAGGCGAGATCTCGGCCTTCGCGAAAATCTCGGCGATCCGCCGTAGCGTTGCAGGCGTCGTCGCTTCCGGCAAACGGTCGAGCGGGAAGAAGCCGGCTTCGGCGATTTCGTGGTCGGGCAGTTTCGGCGCGGTCTGTTTGAAGCTCTCGATCAGATAGAAGCCGACATGGTCGCGCCTGCTGGAGCGACGGTTGAAATGCACCGACTTCAGCACAGGCGCGGCCGTAATCGTGATGTTGCCCTCCTCGGCCAGCTCGCGCGCCAGGGCCTCCAGAAGCGTTTCGCCGACCTCGACGCCGCCGCCCGGCAACTGCCAGCCGGGCACATAGGTGTGGCGGATCAGGAAGACGCTGTTCGAGGCGCGATCGTGGACCAGGCCGCGCACACCGAGCGTCATCGGCCGCCTGAGCAGGAACAACAGATGGAACAGTCTTGCCCTGAGGCCCGGCCAGCCGGTCTGACGCATGGCCTGTTCCGGATCGAGGGGTTCCGTCACCGGGAGAACCGCGAGCGGGCGCAAAACCATGAGTGGAAAGCAGGCAGCGGCTCGCTTATGAAGAAGCTATGTTCAGGCTCGCGCATATTTCCGATGTCCATCTGGGGCCGCTTCCCGGTGTAACCTATCGCGAACTCGCCTCCAAGCGCGTGGTCGGCTACGTCAACTGGCAGCGCAACCGCCGCCGCCACATGCATGACGCGGTGATCGACACGATCGTCGCCGACCTCAAGGCCAGCCAGCCGGACCACCTCGCCGTCACCGGCGACCTGGTCAACCTGGCGCTCGACGGCGAGATCGAGATGGCCAGGCACTGGCTGGAGACGCTGGGCTCGCCCGACGACGTTTCGGTCGTGCCCGGAAATCACGATGCCTACGTGCCGGGCGCCTTCGACAAGGTCTGCCGGTCATGGGCGGCGTGGATGAGCGGCGACGGCACCGGCGGACCGGTCGACCGCAATGCCTTTCCCTATCTGCGCGTGCGCGGCAATGTCGCGCTGATCGGCGTTTCGACGGCGCGCGCCACCGCGCCGTTCATGGCCAACGGCTTCTTCAGGGCAGGCCAGGCGCGAAGGCTCGGCAAGATACTGGACGCAACGGCCGGCAGCGGCCTGTTTCGGGTGGTGATGATCCACCATCCGCCGGTGCGCGGCGCCGTTTCCCAATACAAGCGCCTGTTCGGCATCGAGCTCTTCCAGCGGACGGTAAATCGGCATGGCGCCGAGCTTGTCCTGCACGGCCATTCGCACGATCCGAGCCTGTTCTTCATCGGCACTCGCGGTGTCAGGATCCCGGTCGTCGGTGTCGCCGCGGCCGGGCAGGGGCTCGGCGGCAGGCACCCGGCGGCGCAGTACAATCTGGTCGACATCGAAGGCGAAAAGGGCGACTGGCAGGTCCGCCTGACCCGGCGCGGGCTGACTGGACCGGCAATGCCGCCGTCGGACCTGCAAGTGATCGAACTGGGAGCCGATGCCGAGGCATCGCGCCCATTGGTCAAAAGCTGATTTTCATCGCCGCGAGACGATCCCAGAACAGCACGAGCGATACGGCAAGCCCGACCAGTGCGCCGGCCGCAATCAGGCCGAGACCGGACAGGACAGCCGACCAGGCCCTGCCGCGCCGGGCCGCCCGCAAAGGCGGTTCGGCTTCCGTCACCAAGGCGCGCTGCAGCCTCGGGATGGCATGTTCGGCACCGCCTTCCATCATCCGCTGTCGCTCGACGACGCGCTCTGCCACATAGCGTGTCACCTGATCGGCGACGACCTTCATCTCGCTCGATTCAGCGAGGACCACGCGGCCGATGCGCGTGTCCCTGAGGAAGCGATAGGTGCGACGGTCGCGGCCCATGGCGACGTGGCTGACGGCATCGATCCACAAGCGCGGCTGCAGACCGGACGAGACCGCGAAGTCGAAATTGTCCATGTCGGTGGGCACCTCGGCAAAGACAGGGGCGAGCTCGGCGGCAAGCAGATCGAGCCGCATGCGGTGCGCATCGCGCATGTCGACGACGATATCGTCGCGATCGGCGAAAGCGTTCTTCACGTCGCGGATGGCGTCGGACAGCTTGTGCGACGCCTCGATCGGGGTGGTTTTCTCGCCTGCGTCCTTCATCGGCGGCTGCCTCGCGGTTGGTTAACAGCGGGTTAACACAGTCGCCGGCAAAATGCACTGCCGAGATGGTGGTTAAGCCTTGCCGCCCTTACGCCATGGCCGAGCGCCTGGGGCGCCGACTTGTGTTGCGACGCACGGCGGAAGCGACCAGATCGGATGCTTCCTCGACCAGCATATGGCCGGCTTCCAGCACATGATGCAGGTGAAACTGCGCCGGCAAGTCGTTGGCCTGGGCAACCGGCAGCATGGCGTCGTCCGTGCCCCAGACCACCATCACCGGCATGGCGAGCGTGCCCAACTGTTCGCGCGGAATGGCGCCTTGCCGATCGTCCCTGGTCATGACGGCGGCGATCTCGACAAGCTTCTGCACCTGACCGGGGCGTTCGCGCATCTCGGCAAGCGTATCCACAATGTCTTCCGGGGGCAGTTCCCCTGGTCCGGACATGGCGGCCAAACAGGTACGGACCTCGTTTCTGCCGGCGGCAGCCGCATAGCGGCGCAACAGCGGCCCGTTGATCTCAGTGCCAAATCCACCCGGCGCTAGAAGCGTCAGCGAGGCTACCCTTTCGGGCTCGCTCAACGCCATCAGGGTCGCGACCGCGCCGCCCATCGAATGGCCGACGAGATGCACCTTCTTCCTTCCGCGTGTCGCCAGGTCGGCGAGAATGGCCTTGGCGGCGGAGCGTGCCGATGTGCCAGGGACACCGAGCGAAAGGCCGTGGCCGGGAAGGTCGTAAGCAAGCGTCCGCAGGCCGGGAGACAGCGTCGAGATCACCCGGCGCCAGACATCATGGCACCCGCCAAAGCCGTGCAGGAAAACGACAACCTTCGAGCCGGCGCCCCGTTCGGCGGCATAAACGGAAGAATCCATGAAAATATATGAGTTTGTCCAAGCCCAAGCGACCGAACGGGCGCCCGGTAGTCAAATTGTGGCTCGATTGCTCTTTGTCCAGAGCAACAGTCAGTAAATTTTCTGCGATCAGTCGCGCCGGTCTAATACAATTTAGCTGGGGTTACCAAGGCCTGCTGCCTGCAAAGCTTGGACCAACCTGTCGGTGAGATCGGCGGGGTATTTCCGGTCGACGAAGGTCGCGCGCGGATCGGCGGCGAATTTCGGGAATTTGGCGACGAGTTCGTCGACCAACTGGCCGGCCAACTGGTCGCGGCCGGCAAGCTTGGCGCCGATCAGGCGCGCGGCCAGATAATGCGACTTGGTTGCGGTCGTCCGCAACGATTCACTGGCGATGGCAGCCTGCCTCGTATCGCCCAGCATGAATGCTCCGACAAAAAGTCCGTAGTCCCACCATGTCGGATGGCCGCTGAAGGTCTCGACGGCGTGCGCCATGATAGGGGTACCTTCGCTGTACCTGCCGGCGAAGACCAGGCCGTAGCCGTAGGCCGCGGCCATGCCGAGATCGTAAGGGTTCAGCTCGTGGGCCTTGCGCATCCAGCGTATCGCTTCATCCGTATTGCCGAGGCGCGAATTGAGATAGCCATAGGCGCGATGCGCATAGGGGCTGGTCGGGCCGATCTGCACGGCACGATGGGCAAACGACATCGCCTGCTCGATCGTGGCGCCGGAGGGGTAGGCGTAGTGATCGGTGACGGCCTCGAGATGCAGGGAGGCAAGCTCTGAATAGACGAGTGACGATCGTGCACCCTGGCGGGCCAGATCCTCGAGGCAACGGTAGGCGGCCTCATGCGTCGTGGCGCTTTGATCGAGATAGTATCTGTCGTTGAGCACCAGGCATTGCGTCAGGCCGGTGCCGAGACCGCCTTGATCGATATAGCCGTAGATCGGCCCGGAGGCCGGAATGGTCGAGGTCAGTATGTTGGCGACGCTGTCCTCGACGGCGTCTGGCGCATTGTCCTCGGCCGTCAGGTTGCGCGACAGAAGCACCCTGCCGGTAGCGACGTTCTGCAGCTCGATCGTTACGTCGCTCGGCGTGGGTCCAGGCACGATGTCGAATACGAAGCTGGTGGCGTCGGCGGCCGGATCGTGGGTGCCGTCGGCGTCGCGTCCAATGAAGTCTATGGTGTCGAAACCGGCAAGGCCGGAGCGCAGCGAAGCGGCGACGCGTGCAGCTTCCGGACTGCCCGCCTTCACGGCGATGTAGATCAAAGGCAGGTTCTCCGCCGGCGGCGAAGCGACGCTGCTGGTCGCCGTCGTCTCGACCGTCGAGGCGGTATCCGCGCCGCCGAGCAAGGCATCGCCACCCTGGCGAAGGATGAGCACGCCCAGCATGGCGATGACGAGGGCGAACGCGCCCCAGAAAAAGCGCAGGTGGCGTGTGAGCGAAGGAGCAGGCGCGGAAGCCGCAGGCGGCGACATCAGCGGCGCCTGAGCAAGGCCGGGTTCTTCGGGCAATCCCGGCGCGACGATGGCCGAAGCGGCGCTCTCCGCCTGCCTTTGTTCGTCCGGCAGGCGAATGGCATTCAGCTCATAGGAGGGAACATAGCCGCCGCGCGGGATGGCGATACGCACCGGTTCGGCAATGCCTTCATTGGCGAAATAGTGCTGCAGAAGCTCGCGCAGCCTGCCCGCCTGCACGCGCACCACGGCATCGGTCGACGGGTCGAAGTCGCCGTCCCTGCCGAAAACATCCATGGCGATGGAGAAGCCCTTGAGCCGGTCGCCTTCGCCGGCCTGCTCGCGCTCGACCAGATAGCGCAGCAGCTTTCGGGCACGCTCCGAGCGTCCGAATGTTTCGCTGGCAAGCAGTCGCTCAAGTGTCTCGCGCACTGCGGGGGCGGCAGGCGTGGCATGCTGCAAGTGTCGAACCTCTCGAAGTCGGCACAGGTTAGGGCGCGATCATATAGTGATGGGACTGCCGCACAAGCATACTTGTATTATGCTATCGCGTAAGCCACCGGATAATTGCCCATGGTTAACGGGGCCGGTATCGCAATGCGTGCGGAGCGCCGCGGACGTGCGACGCTCCGGGTAGGCATTGATCAGCCCGCCTTGCGGCCGACGATGCGGTTGGCGGCCGAGACCACAGCCTCCAGCGAAGCGGCGACGATGTTGGTGTTGATGCCGGCGCCGAACAGCTTGCCGCCGGGGTGCTCCATCTCGACATAGGAGATGGCGGAGGCATTCGAGCCGCGCTGCAGCGAATGTTCGGAATAGTCGAGCACCGACATCTCGACGCCGACATGGCGCGACAGCGCATCGACGAACCCATCGATCGGGCCGGTGCCGGTGCCGGTGATGGTCACCTCTTTGCCCTTGTCGAGGATCACCGCCTCGATCACGCGCCGGCCCTTCACCTCGGTGTCGGGATAGGTTTGGTGGTCGATGAATTTCAGCCGGGCGCGGGGCTGGTCGACATAGGTATCGAGGAAGCGCTCATGGATGCGCTTGGCCGGCACTTCCTTGCCTTCGGCGTCGGTGATCGCCTGGATGGCCTGGCTGAACTCGATCTGCAGATTGCGCGGCAGATTGAGCCCGTAGTCGGCCTGCAGCACATAGGCGATGCCTCCCTTGCCGGACTGCGAGTTGATGCGGATGATCGCCTCGTAGGTGCGGCCGACATCGGCAGGGTCGATCGGCAGATAGGGCACTTCCCAGAGCGGCGTGTTGGCCTTCTTCAGCGCCTTCATGCCCTTGTTGATGGCGTCCTGGTGCGAGCCGGAAAAGGCGGTGTAGACCAGCTCGCCGACATATGGATGGCGCTCCGGGATTTTCAGCTGGTTCGAATATTCATAGACGTCCTTCATCCGGTTGATGTCGGAACAATCGAGCTCAGGATCGACGCCTTGTGTGTACATGTTGAGCGCCAGCGTGACGATGTCGACATTGCCGGTGCGCTCGCCATTGCCGAACAGCGTGCCCTCAACGCGGTCGGCGCCGGCCATCAGGCCGAGCTCGGTGGTGGCGATGCCGGTGCCGCGGTCGTTGTGCGGATGCAGCGAGACGATCAGGTTCTCGCGATTGTCGAGATTGCGGCACATCCACTCGATACGGTCGGCGTAGATGTTGGGCGTCGACATCTCGACCGTCGAAGGCAGATTGATGATCAGCTTGTTTTCAGCCGTCGGCTTCACGATCTCGGTTACCGCGTTGCAGATCTCCAGCGCGACTTCGAGCTCGGTGCCGGTGAAGCTCTCCGGCGAGTATTCAAAGCGATAGCCGCCGCCGGCCTTTGCCGCCATGTCGGTGATCATCTTGGCGGCGTCGGTGGCGATGCGCTTGATGCCGGCAACGTCCTTTTCGAAGACGACGCGGCGCTGCAATTCGCTGGTGGAGTTGTAGAAGTGCACGATCGGGTTGCTGGCATCCTTCAGCGCCTCGAAGGTGCGGGTGATCAGCTCCGGGCGGCATTGCACCAGCACCTGCAGCGAGACATCGGCCGGCACGTTGCCTTCCTCGATGCACCAGCGCGCGAAATCGAAATCGGTCTGCGAGGCCGAAGGGAAACCGATCTCGATCTCCTTGAAGCCCATGTCGAGCAGCAGCGCGAACATGCGCGCCTTGCGCTCATGGCCCATCGGGTCGATCAGCGCCTGGTTGCCGTCGCGCAGGTCGACCGAGCACCAGATCGGCGCCTTGTCGATGACCTTCGACGGCCAGGTGCGATCGGTGAGGCCGACGGTCGGGTAGGGTTGGTATTTGCGGGCGGCGTCCGTCATGCCCTTCTCGGCATGGTCAGCCTGAATGTCTTCTCGTGCGTTCATCGTCATCTCTCCCGGCGGCTCGCGGATCCGCCTTCAGACGGATTGGTGCCGAGCGGCGCCTTTACCAAAGTTTCGTTCGCTTGATGTGACTTGCCAACTGGCCAAGGAGCGTGCGCGTAAGCGGCGATTTCGACCGCCGGGCGCTCCTTCAGCGAACCCGGCGATCGCCGATAAGGCCGAGAAGAAGCAGAGTGGAAGCAAGCGCGCGCACGGTCTCGCCGGCAAAGCCGGTCGGACGGGAAGCGACAGAGGAGGCGCGCGTGTTCATGGCGGTTCTCATACAGGAGCAGCATTCGAGAGGCAAGTGCCGGCGCGGCCAGGCTCTTCCCCACGTCCGGCAAATGCGCCAAACTCGCCGGACGAGGCAGCGACGCCGGGGGAGGCCCATCCATGAATTTTGTGTTCTTCTCGCCGCATTTTCCGGCCAATGGCGCCGACTTCTGCGATCGGCTGAAGAAGGCCGGCGCCACCGTGCTTGGCATCGGCGATGCGCCTTATGAGGCGCTGAGCGGAAAACTGAAGGCGGCGCTGTCGGAATATTACCGCGTCGCCGACATGGAGGACTACGAGCCGGTGTTCCGGGCGATGGGCCATTTCATCCACAAATGGGGGCGCATCGACCGTTTCGAGTCGCTCAACGAGCATTGGCTGGAGCTGGAAGCCAACATCCGCACCGACTTCAATATCTTTGGCACCAAGCTCGATTTCGTGAAGAACCTGAAGCGCAAGAGCCGCATGCGCGCCTTCTTCCGCAAGAGCGGCGTCGAGACCATTCCGCAGCGCAAATGCTCCGATCGGGCGGGCGCCATGACCTTCATCCGCCGTGTCGGCTATCCGGTGGTGGTGAAGCCTGATTCCGGCTCGGGCGCCTCGAACACATTCAAGATCTCCAATGCGAAGGAGCTCGACCAGTTCTTCCGGGACAAACCGGAGGGCGTGACCTTCGTCATGGAGCAATTCATCGAGGGGCTGGTGGTGACGTTCGACGGTCTGGTCAACCGCGACGGCGAGGTGGTGCTGGCGGCCAGCCACCGCTACGACCAGAGCGTCATGGAGGTGGTCAACCGCGACCGCCACATGAGCTACACCTGCTTTCCCGAAATCAGCCCGGCGGTGGAAGAGGCGGGCCGCAAAATCCTCAAGGCGTTCGACGTCCGCGAGCGGTTCTTCCACATCGAGCTGTTCGAGACCAAGGACAAGCGCGTCATCGCGCTCGAGGTCAACATGCGCCCGCCGGGCGCCTGGATGACGGATGCCATCAACTACACGTTCGACGTCGACGTCTATGCGGCATGGGCCGACATGGTGGTCAAGGACGCCGCCGGCGGACCCTACGAAGGCAAGTATTTCACCGCCTACGCCAGCCGCAAACGCCACCTCCACTATTTGCACAGCCATGCGGACGTGCTAGCCGCCCATGGCGACAAGATCGTCCATCACCAGGCCATCGAAGAGGTTTTCAGCCGCGCCATGGGGAATTACGCCTACCAGATGCGTTCGAAGGACCAGACGGCGCTGCGCCAGGCGGTCGACTATATCCACGCGGAAAAGGCGTGAGCGATGGACGTCTCCTACCACAAGGGATTTGCCAAAAATCTCGGCCGCGACATGGAGTACAAGCGCTACGGCCATGCCGGCCGGCCGGTCGTGGTGTTCCCGACCTCGCAAGGGCGCTTCTACCAGTTCGAGGATTCCGGCGGGGTGGGGGCGCTGGCCGAATTCATCGATACAGGCCGCATCCAGCTGTTCACGCTCGACGGCATCGATTCCGAATCCTTCTTCGACAAACATGGCGATCCTGCGCAGCGCATCGCGCGTCATGAAGCCTATTTCCGCTATGTGCGCGAGGAAGCACTGCCGGAACTGCGGGCGATTGCCGCCAAGGCCAATGGCGGGCGCAATCTGAAGCCGCTGTTCTCTGGCTGTTCGATGGGCGGCTATCATTCGTCGAACTTCGTCTTCCGCTTTCCGGAGCTGGCCAGCGGCGTCATTGCGCTGTCCGGCGTCTATTCGACGCGCGATTTCTTCGGCCGGACGCTCGAGGGCAGCATCTTCTTCAACTCGCCGCTCGACTATTTGCCGGGCATCGTGGACCAGAAGCTGCTCGGCCGGCTGCGGGCGCTGAGGCTGATCTTCTGCTGCGGGCAGGGCGCCTGGGAAGAGCGCATGCTGGTCGAAACGCGCGAACTGGAACAGGTGCTGCGCGACAAGTCCATCCCCGCCTGGGTCGACTATTGGGGCGGCGATGTCAGCCATGACTGGCCATGGTGGCACAAGCAGCTGGTCTATTTCTTCGGCCGCTGGCTGGACGAGGACCTGATGAAGCGGCTGGATTGAACCGCAACCGACCCGGTCCGCGGTTTTGCGAAGCTTGCCGATGTCGGCGGCACAAGGGCCTTTCCAGGCAGGTTCGGGCGCTTTGCCCTATTCCTTAATGCTTCTCGCCACCAGCCGCGCCACGCTCGGGCCGACGAGCAGCACGACGAGGAAGCGGGCCGACTGCAGCGCCATGACGAAGGAAATGTCGACGTTCTGCGCCGCGGCGGCGATGATGGCGACGCTGTCCATGCCGCCGGGGCTGGTCGCCAGATAGGCGGTGAGCGGATCGATGCCGAGCACGCGGCTGATGACGAATGCCATGCCGCCGCAAAAGGCGATCAGCGCCACGATCGAGCCGATGATCTGCGGCAATGCGCGGGTCGCGTCGCGCAGGATCGGCCGGGTGAAGTTCAGGCCGATCGACCAGCCGATCAGGGCGTAGCTGACGGCGAGCAGCCATTGCGGCAATTGCATCTCCACGCCGAAGCCGAGATGGACGATGGTGCCGAAGATGAAGGTGCCGAGGAAGAACGGCGACGGCAGCCGGCAAAGCCGGCCGAGCAGGCCGCCGACAATCGCGACAGCGAGCATCGCGGCAAAGGCCATCCATTCGATCGCCGGGAACCAGACGATGGCCGGGGCTTCGATGCCCGATGTGTCGACCCACATACGGGCGATCAGCGCCGCGGTCATCGAGACGAAGATGACGCGCAGATACTGCATGAAGGCGACGAGCCGCTGGTCGGCGCCGAAGGCGCCCGCCATCAGCACCATGGCCGTGGCCGCTCCCGGCGACGAGCCCCAGACGGCCGTGGTGCCGGGCGGTATGCGCCAGCGGCTGATCAGCCAGCCAAGCAGGCTGGAGGCGGCGACGGTCGCAATCACGGCGCCAAGGAAGAGCGGCCATTCCTTGTAGAAGACGGGGAAGATGTCGGCGGAGATCGAAGCGGCGACGAGGCAGCCGACGACGGCTTGCGCCGAGCCGAACAGGGGGCGCGGTACGCGCACCGTGGCGCCGTTGGTTCCGGCGAGGATCGCCGCCAGCATCGGTCCGATCAGCAGCGCCGCCGGCAGAGCAGCGACTTCCAGCGCGCCGGCGAACAGCAGCGAGAGCGCCAGCAGCACCAGCCACTGCCGCGGCCGACGGAGTCGCGCCATGCGTTCAACGGGCGGTTGTTCCGGCGAGGAGTCCATACCCGGCTCTTAGACCGGGCGGGGACAAATGCGAACCCATTTCCCGCGCAAAAGTCCTGATTTGCGTTGCTCCAGGGCGCGTCAGCCGGTGTTGCCGGCGGGCAAGCCGAAGCCGCCGACCGGATGGGTCTCCACCTGGAACTCAAAACCGGCGATGAAGGGCCGCGCCTTGGCGATCGCCGCCTGGACTTCGGGCAATTGCAAGGACGTCTTGTGGCTCGCCTGGTCGGTCCACACCTCGGTGACCCAGATCGCGTCGGCATCGGCGGGGTCGGTGGCGATGATGTAGCTCAGGCAACCAGGCAAGGCGCCGGTGCTTTCGCGCAGCACGTCCATGACCGCATCGCGCTGACCGCGCGCCGCCCGCATCTTGCCGATCAGTCCGTACATTTGCCCATGTCTCCTTACGGTTGCGCGACAAGAGTATGCAGTCGGCGCCTCACGGCATCAACTGGCCACCGTTCACCTCGATCACCTGGCCGGTGATATAGCCGCTCAACAAGTCGGACGACAGGAACAGATAGGCGCCGACGCAATCCTCGGCGGTGCCGGCGCGCCCCTGCGGAATGGTGGCGACCATGCCCTTCATCTGTTCATCGGTCGAATAGCGTTCGTGGAAGGGCGTGGCGATGGTGCCCGGCGCCACGGCGTTGACGCGGATGCCGAAGCCTATCAGTTCCTTGGCCATGCCGCGGGTCACGTTGGAGACGAAGGCCTTGGCCGAGCCGTAGAGACCGGCACCACCGCCGGCGCCATTGCGGGCGGCGATCGAGGAGGTGTTGACGATGAAGCCACCCTGGCGCTTCAGCCAGGGTATCGCCTTGCGCGAGGCGGTGAGCACGGACCGCGCGTTGAGGTCCATCACCGCGTCGTAATGCGCCTCGGTCTGCTCGGCATAGGCAATCCGGCCGAGCATGCCGCCGGCATTGTTGACCAGCCCGTCGAGGCGGCCGAAATGGCTGGCACTCTCCTCGACGACACGCTCGACATCGGCGGACACCGAGAAATCACCCTGGGTGAGGAAGACCTCGCCGCCGCGGTCGCGGATGATGCTGGCGAGCGTCTCGGCGGCCTCGCGGCTCGCATTGTAGTGGAGCGCGACGCGGCATTTCTGCTTCGCATAGGCCAGTGCAAGGGCGGCGCCGATGCCGGTCGAAGCCCCGGTGACCAGCACCGCTCTATCTGCGAGATCCGGGATGACAAGGGCAGAGCTAGCGGTCGCCGGCATTTCGATCCTCCGAATTTACGCCCGTCCTTGGTAGGACCTCGCCGCCCCGGTATTCAAGCCCCCGGTCGTAACCCCGGGACTCTAGGGCCTGAGATAGACATAGCCCTGGCGCTGCAGCTCGGCGAGCTTGACGACGCCGCCCTTGTCGGCGACCTGGAAGCCGGCGAGCAGGTCGGCAAGCGTGATGTCCATGCCATGCATGGTGTTGCCGCAGGCTTGCGGAACCAGCCCCTGCTGGACCAGCCCGGCAAACCGGCTGGACGTGGCGCCGGATGCGGCCTTGGTCTTAAAGGCCGCAAGGGCCGGGCCATGCACGACAAGCACGATGTCGACATTGCCGCCGGTGCCTTCGTAGTGGTTGTTGATGTTGCCCAGGACGAAATTGGCCTTGTCGACGTCGCTGAGGTGATAGGCGACCTTCAGCCTTTCCTCCTCCGCGGCAGCCGCCTTGATCTGGCGCAGTCCGAAAAGGCCGGCGGCCCCGGCAAGACCGACACGGAAAATATCTCGGCGCAGCATCGCTCTTCCTCCACCAGCCGGGCACTATGGCCTTGCGTGGCCCCGGCCTCGCTAACCATTTGTTTCTACGCAATTCCCTATGGAAAACCGTTACACGCTTTTCCCGGAACTGCTCCTAGACTAGCATGAATCGCAGTCACGTCCTGTCGGTGGGAGGAGGGTCACATGACGTCGAGGATAGCGGTGGGCGCGGCGCTTGGCGCTGTATTGTTCGTTGTCGGCGCGGCTCTTGCCGACGACACTCCCAAGCTGACGGAACTCAGCCCCAACGGCGCCGATGCCTGTTTCGGACGCGTCTACGACGCGGCGCACCTCAAGGCGCATCCAAAGCAGAAGGTGGCGCGCATCTTCTTTTACTATGGCCACGATCCGGTCAGCCGGCCGAACGAGGAGCCGAGCACGTTTGGCGGCGCCGCCTATGATGGCTTTCTCACCACCACGGTGCGCGGCACCAAGAAGCCGGAATGGGCAGCAGGCTGGTGCAATCGTCAATCCGAGGACGGCAAGAGCGGCCCGATCCATTGCGGCATGGAATGCGACCGCACGCTCGCTTCGCTCAAGGTCGACGACAAAGGCCGGCTGATCGTCTCCAACGTACAGCCCGATGTCTATCTCGACGCCGGCGCGGAGGAGGAACTCGGCACGGCGCAGTACAACAAGCAGGCGCTGGGCAGCGAGGACGACAATTTCCGCCTCGACCCGATGCCGGCCGCGACCTGCAAGGCGGAATTCGCGCGCATCGATCCGATCGATCCGGCGCTCGGGGCGCCGTTGCGGGAGCGGCTGCAGCCCGACCAGGCCTTCTGCTATGGCCGCGACTACGATGCCGCGCATCTGAAATCGCACCCCGACCAGGTGACGCAGTCGATCCGGGTTTTCCGCGGGCCGGTCGAACTCGCCTCCTACGCTTCAGGCGGCGATGTGGCCAACTGGCCGGACGGCGCCGACATCGCCGTTTCGGTGACGACCAGGCTGAAAACGGGCAAGGTCACGCAGACCTATTCCTGCCAGGGCGAGGCCGACCAGTGGCGCTGCGCGGCAAGCTCGAAGATGAGCGATTTTGCCTGCGACGTCTCCCAGAAGGAGATTTTCCTCAAGCGCGGCGTCAACGGCACGATGATGCTGGCCAACCCCAACAGCGCGCTTGCCATCGTCGATCTCTGCTCGAAGGCGGCGGATGGCAAGACGAAGTCCGACGACAAGGTCTATCGGCTGAACCCAATGCCGCAGTCGGCCTGCGCACCGTAAGGTCTGTCGTTTCAGGTGATGCCGGCCTGCGAACGGCAACTTCCTGCGCTTCCGGTGCTCACGTACTTCAAGTACGCTCCGCTCCGGTTCTCGCATCAACAGACCTTGCTCGAGATCAAGCGAACGGCACCGCCGTCGTGCCCTTGGGCAGCTTCGCCTCATCGTCCGGCTCGACATGGATGGTGACGCGGACCGAGGGGATTTCGGCCTTCAGCGCGTCCTCGATGCGGTCGCAGATGACATGGCTGTCGCCCACCGTCATACCGGCGTCGACGACCATGTGAAATTCGATGAAGGTGGCGCGGCCGGCGATGCGCGTCTTGAGGTCGTGCACCTCAAGCGCGCCCTTCGAATTGGCCGAGATGATGTCGCGGATGCGCATATGCTCCTGCGTATCCACCGCGCGGTCCATGAGGCCGCTCAGCGATTCTCCGGTAAGCTTCCAGCCCTGGTAGAGGATGTTCAGCGCCACGAGCAGCGCAAGCAGCGGGTCGAGGATCCGCCAGCCGGTCATCACCGCGGCAACAAGGCCGACGATGACGCCGACCGAAGTCAGCACGTCGGTCATGATATGCTGACCGTCGGCGACCAATGCCGGCGATCGTTCGGCGCGGCCGTTGCGGATCAGCACCAAGGCCCAGGCGGCGTTGACCACAGCGGCGCCGCCGTTGATCATCAAGCCCTCCCAGGGCTGTTCGATCAATGCCGGGTTCTGCAGCGACTGCCACACCTTGGCTATGATCAGCATCGCCGCCACGACGATCAGCACGCCCTCGAGCACCGCCGAAAAATATTCAGCCTTGTGATGACCGAAAGGATGGTCGCTGTCGGCTGGTTTGTGGCTGATGCGGATGGCCCAGAGAGCGGCGGTCGCCGTGATGACGTTGACGATCGATTCCAGCGCGTCGGAATAGAGGGCGACGGAGCCGGTCATCTGCCAGGCGACAAACTTCAGCCCCATCACCAGGAAGGCGATGACGATCGACCAGAAGGCAAGGCTGGCAACCTTGCGCTTGGCTGCGGCTTTTGCCGCGGCCGCCGCCATGTCTTCCGTTGCGGCCATCGCTGCTAGGCTGCCTTTTCCTTGGCCTTGCGCGGCAGATGCGCAACGATGTTCTCGATGATGCGCATGCCGGCATTGTGGCCGAGCGTCATGATCGATTCCGGATGGAACTGCACGGCGGCGATCGGCTCCTTGCGGTGCTCGAAGGCCATGATGACGCCATCCTCGGTCTCGGCGGTGACCAGGAAATCGTCGGGCAGGCGCACCGGATCGGCGAAGATCGAGTGGTAGCGGCCGACGGTCACTTCCTTGGGCAGGCCGGAGAAGATGATGCCCGGCTTGGAGACGCGGATGCGCGACGGCTTGCCGTGCATCGGAATGTGCAACTGCCTGAGTTCGCCGCCATAGGCCTCGGCCAGCGCCTGCAGTCCGAGGCAGACGCCGAAGATCGGCAGGTCGCGGGCGCGCGCCTTCTTGATCGTGGCGGCACAGTCGAAATCCTTCGGCGTGCCGGGTCCGGGCGACAGCACGACGAGGTCGGGCTTCAGCCGTTCGAAAACCTCTTCCGGCACCGGCGTGCGCACGGTGGAGACATTGGCGCCGGTCTGGCGGAAGTAGTTGGCGAGCGTATGGACGAAGGAGTCCTCGTGGTCGACCAGCAGGATGTTGACGCCGTCGCCGACGTGCGCGGTGGCGCGTTCGGCACCGGCCGCATTGCCGGTCTTGGCGTCGCGGATGGCGGAGAGCATGGCGGATGCCTTCAGTTCGGTTTCGGCTTCTTCTTCCTCGGGAATGCTGTCGAAGAGCAGCGTGGCGCCGGCGCGCACCTCGGCGATGCCGTCCTTGATGCGGATGGTGCGCAGCGTCAGCCCGGTGTTCATGTCGCCGTTGAAGTTGACCATGCCGATCGCCCCGCCATACCAGGCGCGCGGGCTCTTCTCGTTCTGTTCGATGAAGCGCATGGCCCAGAGCTTCGGCGCGCCGGTGACGGTGACCGCCCAGGCGTGCGACAGGAAGGCGTCGAAGGCATCCATGCCCTCGCGCAGCCGCCCCTCGATATGGTCGACGGTGTGGATCAGGCGCGAATACATCTCGATCTGGCGGCGGCCGATGACACGCACCGAGCCCGGATCGCAGACGCGAGATTTGTCGTTGCGGTCGACGTCCGAGCACATGGTGAGCTCGGACTCATCCTTCTTGGAGTTGAGCAGCTTCAGGATCTGCTCGGAGTCCGAAATGGCGTCGTCGCCGCGCTTGATCGTGCCCGAGATCGGGCAGGTCTCGACGCGGCGGCCATTGACGCGCACGAACATCTCCGGCGAGGCGCCGATCAGATATTCGCCCTCGCCGAGATTGATGAAGAAGGAATAGGGCGACGGGTTGATCGATTTCAGCTTACGGGAGATCTCGGAGGGCTCGGTCTCGCAGCGCTCGTAGAACATCTGGCCGGGCACCACCTCGAACAGATCGCCGCGCTTGAAGCTCTCCATCGCCCGGCGCACCAGATTGGCGTATTCGCCGGGCTCGTGATCGCCGCGCGGCGGGATGCGGTCGGCGGTCCTGAACGGCTCGACGGCGGCGTCGCGGGCCAGGCCTTCGGTCGAAAATCCCTCGCCGGAATAGTCGTAGCGGTCGGTCCAGGCCTTGGTCGAATAATGGTCGACGACCAGGATCTCATCGGGCAGGAACAGCACCAGGTCGCGCTGGCTGTCCTTGCGCTCGAGCTTGTAGTCGACCGGGTCGAACTGGAAGGCGAGGTCGTAGCCGAAGGCGCCATAAAGCCCGAGATTGGCGTCTTCCTCGGTCTTGAACAGGGCGGTGATGGCGCGCAGCACCGTGAACACCGAAGGCACGCGGCTGCGCTCTTCCTCGGTGAAGACACGGCCGGGCTTTGCCACATCGAGGCGAATGAGCTTCCTCGTGGACTCGGCGATCGTTACCTCGCTTAATCCCGCGAGCGTCTTGCCGATCACCGGCAGCAGCGCCTCGCCACGGCCGTTCAGCGCCTCGATGCGCATGGCGCGGCCGCGCGCCGAGATCACCAGCGGCGGGTCGATGATGGCGGTGTCCCAGCGCGTGTAGCGGCCCGGATATTCGTAATTCGAGGAGAACACCGCGCCGCGCCGCGAATTGAGGCCATCGACATAGGCGTCGATCGCCCCGTCATAGGGCCGGTCGTGGCGCTCGCGCGTTATCGTCACGCCGCCGGCGGTGACGAAGCGCTCGGCCCCGTTGTCCAGAACTTTTGTCGTCATTGCCGTCTCCATCAGCGTTTTGGGCAACGGACCCGGGAATGGCTTAAAAAACAAATGGCCGCCCGGACATTCCGTTGCGGCCACCCTCTCTATTCACGCGCACGCGTTCGAACAGGCCGCTGTCAGCGAGCCCACCACCAAACAGTCTTGTTCGAGCGCATGTTCATGGGATTCCCATAGCGGCGAATGGACGGCCGCGCAACTGGATTCCACGAAGCTGGTAAAGGGCCTGCCTCTCTCAGTCCTCCAGCGTTCCCGACCTTGCGTCGTCGCTCCTTTTGTCGCCGACCAGCTTCAGGAGGTCTTCGCCGGCGCGGATGATGCGCCGCGAACGCCTGGTCAGGATGAGGCCGGCCTGGGGCGCGAACACTTCCGTGCTGCCGCCCGTTTCGCCCGGGGCGTGGACGATTTTGGCGAGCCGCGCTCCCTTGGCGACGCGGTCGCCGGGCTTCACGTCATAAACGACCGCGCCACCCTTCGGCGCCGGCATCATGTCGATGTTTTCCAGCGGCGCCACAGTGCCGGTGAAGGCGCCGGGCGTGGCCAAGGCGGGATCGGCGACAACGCCGCGCGCGACAAGCAGCCGATAGAGCCCCTCGGCATCGGCAGCGGCCAATTCGCCGTCGACGTCGAGTATGCCGCGATACTCGACCGTGGTGGCGACCCGCCGGTCAAAACGCGCGACTTCGGCCGGAACGTTCTGATAGGGCATGATCGAGGCGCCCTCGAAGGTGCCGTCAGTGTCCTCGTTCCACAACAGCACCGCATCGACGCCCATGGCCGCGGCGCAATCGGCCATCGCCGGCCACAGGCTGGTGTGGATGTAGAGGTAAGGCATGCCCTCGTCGTCGCAATGCAGGTCGAGCACGATGTCATGGCCGAGCGAGAGTTGCAGCAGTCGCGACTTCAGCCGCTGGTCGGGTGTGGCAAGAGTCGTATCGGGCAAAAGCGCGGTGTCGGGCGCGGCAAGCAGCGGGAAGCCGCGGTTGAAATTGGTGCGCGTGCCGAGATGGAAGCGGCCCTGATGCTCGCCGAAATGGTACTGCGCGCGGCCGATCGGGTTGGCCCAGGGCACGATGGTGATGGCGCCCCTGATGCGGCCCTCGGCTTCGGCCCTGGCGAGCATCGGCATCAGCGCGTCGATGGCGACCACGCCCGGCAGCTCGCCGGCATGGAGTGCCGCCTGCAGATAGGCCGAAGGCGCCGCCTTGTCCGTCCCCTCGAAGCGGAGGACCGGGAATTCGTAGGAAACGCCCTCGCTGTCGCCGGCGATGCGTTCGATCGATCTGTGCATGGAGGCCTCCGGGAAAGAGGCGAACCCATGCACTTTTGCGATTGCGCTGTCGATTGGTCCAGGCCGAGGCGCTATGGGCGCAAACCACGCCGATGGCGACACTAGGCCAGCGGCTTCAGCTCCTGGGCTATGGTCGGCAGAAGCTCGGAGACGTTGGGGTGGATGTGCATGGCACGCGCCAGCGTCGATATCGGCGCCTTGGCATACATCAGGTCGAGCACCGAGTGGATCACCTCGTCGCCGCCTGGACCAAGCACCGAGCAGCCGAGGATCTCGCCGGTGTCGGCGTCGGCCAGGATCTTCATGAAGCCCTGCGTCTCGCCTTTTTCCACGGCGCGGCCGACGCGGGTCATCGGCCGCTGGCCGACCAGCGCGCGGCGGCCGGATTTCCTCACCGCGGCCTCGGTCATACCGCAGCGGCCGAGCGGCGGATCGATGTAGAGCGCATAGGCCTCGATGCGGTCGCTGACCTTGCGCGGATCGTTGTCGAGCAGGTTGGCGGCGACGATCTCGAAGTCGTTGTAGGAGGTGTGGGTGAAGGCGCCCTTGCCGTTGCAGTCGCCCATCGCCCAGATGCCGGGCACGCTGGTCCGCAACTGGTCGTCGACGACGACGAAGCCGCGCCTGTCGACCTCGACGCCGGCCTTGTCGAGGCCGAGATCGTCGGTGTTGGGGTTGCGGCCGAGCGCCAGCAGCACATGCGAACCGACGGCCGGCGGCTTGCCGGCGGCGAAGGTGACGGCGACATCGCTGCCCTGCTTGGCAAAACTGATGTCTTCGGCGCCGAGATGCACCGTGATGCCTTCGTTCTGGAGGATCGACAGGATGGCAGCCGAGACGTCCTCGTCCTCGCGGCCGGTCAGCCGCGGGCTCTTTTCGATCACCGTCACCTCGGAGCCGAAGCGGCGGAACATCTGCGCGAATTCGAGCGAGATGTAGCTGCCGCCGACGACGACGAGATGGCGGGGCAGCACGTCGAGATCCATCATCGAGGAATTGGTGAGGTAAGGCACCTCCTCGACGCCGGGCAGGTCGGGAACGGCGGCGCGGCCGCCGGTGTTGAGGAAGATCTTCGGCGCGGTCAGCAGCTCGTCGCCGACGCGCACGGTGTTGGCGGACTCGAAACGCGCATGGCCGCGGTAGAGCGTGCATTTCTCCATGCCTGCGATCCAGGTTTCCAGCCCCGTGCGGGAAGCGCCCGACACCTTGTCCTTGCGCGCCTTGATCGCTTTGTAGTCGACGCCCACCGGGCCGGATAAGGTCACGCCAAAGTCGGCGGCGCGGCGGGCGAGATGGGCGGCGTAGGCGCTCGCCACCATCGTCTTGGTCGGGATGCAGCCGGTGTTGACGCAGGTGCCGCCGACGAGCTTGCGCTCGACCAGCGCCACGCTCATGCCGGCCGCGTTCAGCCGGCCGGCGAGCGGCGTGCCGGCCTGGCCGGCGCCGATGATGATGGCGTCGAAGGCTTTTGCCGTCATGCCACGGCCGCCACGATCAGCAGGCCGCCGATGATCGCGACGGCGTCCTCGACGAAGGCAGCGGGCGGGTCCTTGCCGAAAGCTGCCGCCAGCCGGCCGCGGAACTCGGCGCCGCCAAGCGTGCCGATCACGGCGCCGATGGCGCCGGCAATCAGGCCGCCGATGGTGGCGCCGCCGGTCGCGCCGAGCACGGCGCCGCAAAAGGCGCCGATGATGACGCGGGCGCCGAACTGCTGCGGCACCTTGCGGCTCGGCGTCGACGGCAGCTGGTCGGTGATCAGCTCGGCGACCCCCAGGATGGTGGAGATGCTGACGGCCATCCAGTGCCCCATGAAACTCGCCCAGGTGCCGGCGACCGGCAGCCAGCCGAGCCAGGCGCCCCAGGCGGTGACGGCAAGTGCCGTTCCGGCGCGGAGCCCGGCAACGACCCCGATCAGCAATGCAAGCAGATAAAGCATGATTGACCCCCTCGATGTCAGGACCTCGCAGTCCGGCGCGAGCAAGCTAGCATAGGCCGGACATTTGGCCAGCAGGCTTTCGCCCAGCAAAGGATTGTGCTTTGGCAGTAATTCGATGGAGACGCGGCCATGACGACAAGTGAGCGCATGAAGATGGCGGCGGGCGAGTGGTACACTTGCCTCGATCAGGAACTGGAAGCGCTGCGCGTTGCCGCGCGCGATGCGGTGTTCGAGCACAACGGCCTGCCGCCCCGGCAGCGCGGCGACATCGGCCCGGCCTTACGGTCATTGTTGGGAAACGCGGGCGAGGGGGCGCGCATCGAGGGGCAGTTCCACTGCGCCTACGGGTTCAACCTCTTTCTCGGAGATGGTGTCTTCCTCAATGCCGGCTGCACGGTCCTCGATACGGCGCCGGTACGCATCGGCAAGCGAACGCTGCTTGGGCCCAATGTGCAGATCTACTGCGCCGAGCATCACCGGGAGGCTGCAGGAAGGCAGGCGGGCCTGGAGATCGCCAAACCGGTGACGATCGGCGCCGATGCCTGGATCGGCGGCAGCACCATCATCCTCGGCGGCGTCAACATCGGCGAGGGCGCGATCGTCGGCGCAGGCGCCGTGGTTACCCGCGACGTCGCAGCGAACACCACGGTGGTCGGCAATCCGGCGCGTCCGGTCAGGCAGCGTTGAGCGGCTTGCCGGTTCGGGTCAAAACATTGCGGCGTGTGTCGGCCTTTTGGCACCGGCACTCCTGGAGAACTCGCGCCGATATTGCATCGGCGAGGTCTTGAGCCGCGCGGAAAAATGCTGGCGCAGCGAGGTGGCGCTGCCGAAGCCGGCTTCGAAGGCCACCGTATCCATCGATTTCTCCGTCGCCTCCAGCAGCCTCTGCGCGAGCGCGATCCGCTGGTCGGCCAGCCAGTCGCCGAAGCTGGTGCCGATCGACTTCTGGAAGCGGCGCGTGAAGGTGCGGCGGGTGAGGCCGGCCGCCTCGGCGACGCTGTCGAGGCTGTGCGCCTCGCCGAGCGTCGCCCGCACCTTGTCGAGGGCCTGCGCGAACCGGTCGGCGGTCGGGGTCGGCGCCAGCGGGCGCTCGATGAATTGCGCCTGACCGCCTTGCCGGTGTGGTGACAGCACGACATGCCGGGCAAGCCGCAACGCCACTTCCGCGCCGTAGCGGGCGCGCACGATATGCAGACAGCAGTCGAGCCCGGCGGCGACGCCGGCCGAGGTTACGATGTCGCCGTCGTCGACGTAGAGCACGTCGGCGTCGACGGCGATGTCGGGATGGAGCGCCTGCAGCCTGTCGGTATAGGCCCAGTGCGTCGCCGCCTTGCGTCCGCCGAGCAGTCCCGCGGCGGCGATTGCGAACGTGCCGAGGCACAGCCCCACGATCAGCGCGCCGCGCCGGTGGGCGCGGCCGAGCGCCTCGGTCAGCGTCGCCGGAAGCGGGTCTTCGAGGTCTTTCCAGCTTGGAATGATGACAATGTCGGCATCGTCGAGTGCCGCAAGCCCATGCGGGACGGCGATGGTCAGCCCGGCGTCGGTGTGGATCGGTCCCTCCTCCATAGCGCAGACGCGGAAATCGAAGCGCGGCAGGCCGAGCCTGGTGCGGTCGGTGCCGAACACCAGGCAAGGCACGGAGAGGTGGAAGGGGCTGATGCCGTCGAAGGCGATGACGGTGACGATCGGGTCGGCCATGGGAGCTCCGGGAGAAACAGGCAAGATTGTCCCAATTCTTTCGCACGATGTCAATCGGGACACTTTTGCCGCGTTGGCGCCGGGCCTAGCTTGTGCCCATCAACCCGATCGAAAGGAGATCGCCATGTCCGCACCAGCCAATACCGCCCAGCCGCGCCGCGCCCTCGTCGTCGTCGACGTCCAGAACGACTATGATGGCGGCAACCTCGCCATCCAGCATCCGCCGTTCGGCGACAGCGTCGTCAATGTGGCGCGCGCCATGGACGCGGCGTCGGAAGCGGGCGTCAAGGTAGTGGTCATCAAGCAGATGGCGCCGGAGACCTCGCCGATCTTCGCCAAGGGAAGCCATGGCGGCGAGCTGCATCCCGAGATCGCCGGGCGAAGTCGCGACCATTATGTCGAGAAGACGCTGCCCTCAGCCTTCACCGGCACCGATCTCGAGGCGTGGCTGCGCGCCAATGCCATCGATACGATCGCGGTCGTCGGCTACATGACGCACAATTGCGACCTGTCGACCATCATCCATGCCGTGCATATGGGCTTTGCGGTCGAGTTCCTTTCCGACGCCAGCGGCTCGGTGCCATACGCCAACAGCGCCGGCTATGCCTCGGCCGAGGACATCCACCGCGTGGTCACCATCATCCTGCAGTCGCGCTTCGCGGCGGTGCTCAAGACCGCTGAATGGATCGACTGCCTGAGGACCGGCGCCTTGCCGGAGCGCGACACGATCTTTGCCTCCAACCAGCGCGCACTGGCGCGCAATGCAGCCTAGCCGCGCTCAAATCCGCAAATGAAAAGGGCGCCGCGAAAGCGGCGCCCTTTGTTTTCGCAGCCGAAAGGAAGCCTAGAACAGGCCTTCGATCTGGCCGACCTCGTTGAGGAAGATCTTTTCGGAGGAGGGCGCCTTGGGCAGGCCGGGCATGGTCATGACCTCGCCGCAGATGATGACGACGAAGCCGGCGCCGGCCGAGAGCCGGACCTCGCGCACCGGCACGGTGTGGCCGGTCGGCGCGCCGCGCAGGTTCGGATCGGTCGAGAACGAATACTGGGTCTTGGCCATGCAGACCGGCAGGTTGCCGTAGCCGGCCTGCTCCCAGGCGTGCAGCTGGTCGCGGATCGACTTGTCGGCGATCGCCTCGTCGCCGCGGTAGATGCGCTTGACGATGGTGTTGACCTTCTCGAACAGCGGCATCTCGTCGGGATAGAGCGGCGAGAACTGCGAGGCACCGGATTCGGCGATCTCGACGACCTTTTTTGCCAGATCCTCGATGCCGGCGGAGCCTTGCGCCCAGTGCTTGCACAGGATCGCCTCGGCGCCCTGCGCCTTGACGAAGTCCTTCATCGCCTGGATTTCGGTCTCGGTGTCGGTAGTGAAGTGGTTGATCGCCACCACCGCCGGCACGCCGAACTGCTTCACGTTCTCGATGTGGCGGCCGAGGTTGAGGCAGCCCTTCTTAACCGCCTCGATGTTCTCCTTGCCGAGGTCTTCCTTTTTGACGCCGCCATTCATCTTCATGGCGCGCACGGTGGCGACGATGACTGCGGCCGCCGGCTTGAGGCCGGCCTTGCGGCATTTGATGTCGAAGAATTTCTCGGCGCCGAGGTCGGCGCCGAAGCCGGCTTCGGTGACGACATAGTCGGCGAGCTTCAGCGCCGTCGTGGTGGCGACGACCGAGTTGCAGCCATGGGCGATGTTGGCGAACGGACCGCCATGGACGAAGGCCGGGTTGTTCTCGAGCGTCTGCACCAGGTTGGGCTGCATGGCGTCCTTCAACAGCACCGCCATGGCGCCGTCGGCCTTGAGGTCGCGGGCATAGACCGGCGACTTGTCGCGGCGGTAGGCGACGATGATGTCGCCGAGGCGCTTCTCGAGGTCCTTGAGGTCGGTGGCAAGGCACAGGATCGCCATCACTTCCGAGGCGACGGTGATGTCGAAGCCGCCTTCGCGCGGATAGCCGTTGGCGACGCCGCCGAGCGAGCAGATGATCTCGCGCAGCGCCCGGTCGTTCATGTCCATGACGCGGCGCCAGGCGACGCGGCGGGTGTCGATGCCGAGTTCGTTGCCCCAGTAGATGTGGTTGTCGATCAGCGCCGAGAGCAGATTGTGCGCGGTGGTGATGGCGTGGAAGTCGCCGGTGAAGTGGAGGTTCATATCCTCCATCGGCACGACCTGCGCGTAGCCGCCGCCGGCCGCACCGCCCTTGACGCCGAAGTTCGGGCCGAGCGAGGCTTCGCGGATGCAGACGATCGCCTTCTTGCCGATGCGGTTGAGACCGTCGCCGAGACCGACCGTCGTCGTCGTCTTGCCTTCGCCGGCAGGCGTCGGGTTGATGGCGGTGACGAGGATCAGCTTGCCGTCCTTGTTGCCTTTCACCGACTTGATGAACTCGGCCGAGACCTTGGCCTTGTCATGGCCGTAGGGCAAGAGATGCTCGGTCGGAATGCCGATCTTGGCCCCGATCTCCTGGATCTGTTTCTTCCTGGCGGCGCGCGCGATCTCGATGTCGGACTTCACTTCGGCCATGACGGCTTTCCTCTGGATTGGTCGGTGGAGGGGACGGGTTTGATCATTTGTGCATGTTCGAGACGCCGTGCGGGCGTGAGGGCATGTTCTAACCCTGTCGCTGCCGCGGCGTCAACTTTCATGCAACTATGTTTCCTGCGAAGAAAGAGTGTTCCTGCTGCCGGGCCGCTTTGGGTCGGCTATCTCGAGCCCGGTCGTTGCGCCGTATAGAAGCCAGAGCGGATGCCGCGCCGCCGTCTCAAAACAGCCGCGCAATGCACCGAATGCGACAGGGTCGACGGCGCAAATCCGCAAGCGCCCTTGGCGGGGGGATGCCGCTACTGCGTCAGCACGTTGCTGATCTCGACCATGTTGGAGCGCACCCTCAGCACGTAGAAACCCATCGTGGTCAGGTGGGTCGGCAGCAGCCAGCCGTCCTCGCGGCCGTTGGCGATGATGAAGGGCTGGATGCGCAGCGCCGAGACGAATTGCGAATCCATCGTGTCCCACAGGTTCTGCAGGTGCTTTTCCTTGATGACGTCCTCGAAGTCGGCCTGGGCGGCCTTCATCAGGCCGTAATAGCCATAGAGCTGGCCGTAGGCGAACCAGAAGCGGTCGTCGGCGCGGAAATCGAACCAGCCGTCATTGTGGTTCTCGGCGCGCTCCTTGAGGATTGCCGAGGTCGAGCCGATGTCGGACGAGATGCGGTCGATATATTGCTTGAGATTGTCGGCGCGGGCGTCGAACGTCGCCTGGCAGCTGGCCAGCCTTGCGTTGAACGAGCGCAGCTTGCGCACGGCGTCGCGATAGTAGCTCGGGGTCGGCGTCTTCGGACCGAACGGATTGAGGCCGAAATACCAGGTCTCCTCGTCGAACTGCAGATTGCCGCGCGCATCCTGGAGGTCGGCGTCGATCTGCGAGGTCGTGCGCACGCGGCCGAGATTGTCGGCAAGCTCCGTCGCCGTGCGCCGAACCGCCTGGTTGATGCCGCGCTGGAAGGAAGCCTTGTTGTCCATCCACGGCGTATGGTCCCAGTCGATGCCGAACAGGCCGAGCTTGTAGAGGATCATCGACGAGATCCAGGCATTCTGGTTGACGTTGAAGTCGGTCAGATCGGCCGCCACCTGGGCGATCGCCGAATTGCCGCAGGTCTTGGCCGTATCGGTGCCGGCGCCGGCCGAGACCTGCTCGCCGGCCGACACGTTGCGCTTCTCGAACGTGTAGGTGTCGGGATAGTTCGGGTTGAAATTGTTCCACCACTGGGTGGCGTAGAAGAAATTGGCGTAGAGGCCGATGAGCACCAGCAAGGTCAGCCCAACCACCGCCTTCAGGATCCAGCCGCGCTGCCCATACCAGCGGCCGGCCCACATGAACGGCCACAGGACGACGCCGACGAGAAGACCGATGCCGCGGCCGATCCACTGGAAGATCTGGGTGAAGAAACTCACAATCGGGTCAAGCATGGCTCTCGTCACCCCTCAATCAGTCAAGCCGTAAAGGCGCGTGCGGAACGCCGCCTTGTCTTTCAAATATGTGGTTTTCAGAACGTCCACAACATGCGAGCGCCAGGCGTCGCTGAAGCCGTCATAGTCCCTGTAGAAGCCGGGCTTGTTGAAGACGTAGCGCGAGACGAAGTCCTGCGGCACGAAGTCGGAGATCAGCTGGTTGGTCAGCCAGGCATCGGGATGGTCGGGCTTGGCGCGGATCACCAGGAAGCGCTGCTGCGGGAACACTTCCTCGATCTTGAGATGGCCATACTGGGCGATCTCGCGCTTGGCGGCGTTGAGGAAGGGGAAATTGCCGTCCCTGGTGATCAGGTCGGTATGGCCATGGATCCAGGTCTGCAGCCAGACCTTGTCGACGTCGGTCAGATTGCGGTTCGGCTCGGTGTCGCGGATCAGCGCCCGCACCACCATTTCGGCGCGATGCTCGAGATAGCCGGAGGCTTCGATCCAGGAGGCGCGCGGCAGCTCTATGCGGCCGGTCGCGGCGAGGAATTTGAACACCTTGTCGGCGTCCTTGATCGACAGATAGCTCACCTGCCACGGCCGCGAGCGGCGGAAACCGGGCGCGGCCGGATCGCTGATGACGGTGGTCATGTCGGGATCGACGAAGACGTAGAGGCCGCCGAAATGGCTGGTCCAGTAGGCGTTGTGGCGGAAGATCACCTGGTCGGGCACCAGCGCGTTCTCGCGGATGTCGCCGCAGACCTTGGCCAGCTCGACCATGCGCTCCAGCATGGCGTTGTCGCGCCAGGCGTCGGGCTCCTGCTTCAACCTGTCGACCAGCTTGCCGAGCTCGGCGGCCTTGCCGAGCACATCCTCTGCCGACAGCACCCTGAACTCGACCTGATTGATCGACAGCAGGTCCTCGATGTCGTCCACCTTGGGCACCGAGTCCTCGATCTCGCCGTAGATGACGTCCTTGATGGTCAGCGCGTCGATGGCGCGCTGGTTCTTGGACATGAACTCGAACATCAGCTGCGAGGTGTTTGAGAAGGCGGTGTGGACCACCGGCAGGTCGATCTGCGACGGCGTCAGGACGATGAAGCGGCGGTTGACCTCGTTGGGATCGAGATAGTCGTAGTCGCCGCATTCGTCGGCGACCTCGGGAGAGAAGCCGGTGCGGTCGATCTGGAAGCTGCTCAGCTTGGTGGGATTGAGGCCAAAGGCGACGAGCGCCTTGTTGTAACGCTGGATGAGATGCGGCTCGTCGACGGTCAGCAGCCTGCCGTAGATCAGCTCATTGTCGCGCAGAAGGTCGGGTTTCTTGGCGGGACGGGTCATTTATGCCTTCTCCCCGTTCACGGGGAGAAGGTGCCCGAAGGGCGGATGAGGGGCGGCGCAGGCGCTCATCATCTTTGCTCCGACGTGGCGGCCGGCAGAAATCTCACATCGACACCAATCACTTTGCGATCCAGCCGGCCATCAAGGGCTGCGATGATCGTATCAAGCACGCTCGCGCGGCTGTTCAAAACATCCGCGTGCCAAACCCTCAATACCGACCAACCATTTCCATTCATCGTTTCATCTCTGTATCGATCCCGAGACCGACCCGCGTGCTGGCTGCCGTCGACTTCCACGACCAGATTAGCTTCACGACAGGCGAAGTCTGCGAAAAAGGGCCCAATCGGTAGTTGGCGAACAAACTTGTGGCCGTTCAATCGCCGTCCGCGCAGTTCATGCCACAATCTGTCCTCGGCATCGTTCTCAACCCTCCGTAGCTCACGGGCTCTCGTGACCTTCGACTCATTTCCTCCACGCATGGCGCTGCCCCTCATCCGCCCTTCGGGCACCTTCTCCCCGTGAACGGGGAGAAGGAAGATCATGCATTCCATAGCCCCTTCTTCTTCATCTCCTCGATTTCGCGCACGGCGCGGTCGCGCAGCCTGGTGTCGCGGATCATCTTGGTCACGGCGGCGTCGTCGGACTTGTCGGAATAGCGGAATTCCGAGTCGGCGTAGCGGTTGATCTCCTGCATGACCATGTCCATCGAGAACGGTCCGCGCAGTTCCTCGATCATCGCCTTCTTGTCGTCGTAGCTCTTGTGCATGAAGGCTTCCGGCTTCTCGAACCACTCGTCGGGCAGCTCGATGTCCATGGCGCGCATCTTGATGGCGTCGGTGACGTTCTTGATGGCGCGGCCGGTGAAGCGCGGCTCGGCATCCTTGATCATGTGCAGGTAGGTGCCGATATCGGTCATCGACTTGGGCGCGCCGTTGTCCTTCATGTAGCGCTCGTAGACCTTGATCAGCCCGTCTTCCTGCGGCTTTTCATGCTCCTCGTAGGCTTCCGCCACGGCGCGCTGGATTTCCTGCGCGGCATAGAGCTTGTGGTCGCCGAGCGGGATCTTGTGGTTCTTGCCGGCGAGCAGGACGAAGATGTCGATATAGTCGTCGCGGGACTGCGGCCCGTCGACCAGCCAGCGGGCGCCGGCGCGCTGGCGCAGCGCGTCATCGACATTCTCGGGATAGTTTGAAAACATGCCGAAGGCACAGTTGCCGCGCACCACCGTGCCGGCGCCGGCAAAGGCGTCCATCAGGACGCCGGTGATCTCCTGCTGGCCGGCCGAGGCGCGATCGTCGGAGCGCCGTGCCGCCACCTGGTCGATGTCGTCGATGGTGCCGAAGCCGATGACGCGCGGATTGAGCACGTTGTTGATGAACTGGCGGCAGTTCTGGCCGGACTTGCCCTGGTAGGACGAGATCTGGTCGACGCCGAAATTCTCGTAGGCGAAGGGATAGCCGGCGACCTGGCAGTAGTCGTTGACGAGGCCGGCGATCATCTGGATCAGCGTCGTCTTGCCGGTGCCCGGCGCGCCATCGCCGATGAAGGTGAACAGGAAGCCGCCAAGCTCGACGAACGGGTTCAGCTCGCGCTCGAAATCATAGGCCATCAGCATCTTGGCGAGCTTGACCGACTGGTATTTGGCGATGTGGTTGCCGACGACCTCTTCCGGCTTCTTGAAGGTCATCACCAGCGGCTTCGAGCGCTTGCCGGGCGCGACGTCGAAGCCGTCGAGCGTGAAATCGTCGACATCGATGCGGATATGGGCATTCTCGAATGGCCCGATGCCGTCGAAGCGGCCTTTTCGCGCCAGCAGCCCGTCGATGGCGACGCGGGCGAAGGCGCGCGCGTGCGTCATCAGGTCCGCATCGTCCTTCGACCCGGCAATTGCCTTGTCGAGGCCGGCGATGATCGACTTCACCGCGTCCTGCTGGGTGTCGAACAGGAAGTCGGGCTCGGCGATGTCGTTGGGCGCCTCGCCGTCGCTGTCGATCAGCTGGAAGAGGTACGAGGCGAGGCTGAAGGCGGAGATGTAGGCCGAGGCCGACAGAAGCTTCTTGAAGGTCGCCGCCTCGTCGCCCTCGAGCGGCGCGCGGGCGTTTTTGGCCTGCAGGCTTTCCAGGTCCGAGCCCTCGGCGAAGACATCGGAAATGGCGAGCGCGATCGCCAGGCCGCGGCGGGCGCGGTACAGAAGCGTGTGCTGCGGAATGGTCAGCAGCTGGTCGTCGGGATGGACGGCGGCGACCGTCTTCGACAGCTCGACCTCGCGCGTGCGGCGCACCGAACCGACCGAGACGGTCGAGACGAAGCGGCGATTGGTGCCGGCTAGCGCCGTGCCGGATTCGCGCGCCGGATCCTCCAGCACGACAATGCGGGTGATGAAGCTCTGCGCCGTGGCGCGGTGCTTTTCGATCGCGGCTTCCGAAATCGTGGTCAGGCCGGTGTCCATGAAGGATGCTCCGTGGTGTGACGGTCAGACGTCTGAGATGACCTGTCCGTTGGACAGGATGTGGACCTTGTAGCCGGAAAAGATCTTCTGCGCCTCGCCGGCGGCGTAGAGCGCCTGATAGGCCTCGTGCGGGATCAGCGCATGGTTCTCGTAGCTCGACACGCCCTGGCGCGCGGCCTCCAGATCGTCGGTGTTGATGAAGAATTCCTGCGTCGTCTTCTCGCTCGAAAACAGGCCCTTGCGGCCGGGCTTCTCGGATTTGGAAAAGACCTCCTGGATGGTCCAGGTGAGCAGCCAGGCGTTTTCCGGCTTGCGCACCTTGGCCAGAACCTCGGTCACTGTCGAATTGTTGTCGGTGATGCCCGCCGAATAGAACGGGCCGAGCACGACGCGGCGGAGCTGCTTTGGGTGCAGCGGCTCGAAATCCTTGTCGAGATTGATCGCGATCGTTGCCGGCGACAGCGTGTAGGCGGAATTCTTCTCGGTGAAATCGTCGAAACGATGGGCAAGCTCGGGATTGAGCAGGCCGTCGACCGGCAGCGGGATGTCGACCCTCTCATTGAGCTTGCCGTTGCTGTCGACGAGCTGGCGCACCATGCTTTCGGAAGAGTCCTCGACCGTCACCATATAGATCAGCGGCAGGTTGGCGCTGCCGTCGAAGCAGGCCCAGTGCACAAGGTAGTAGGGCCGAAAGGTCTTCGGATTGACCGAGACTTTCGCCGTCTGCGCCAGCGTGAACGGGCCGAAGGTCTGCTCGCTCCTGACGTCCTCCAGGTAGAGCCGCTCGGCCATCGACTTCTGCAGCGCCTCGGGGAATTCCTTGTGGCGCAGGATGAAGTCGGCCATCTCCTCGCGCAGCTCGCCGGCCTGCGGGATGTTGGCCAGCCGGCTCTCCGCCTGGCGACGGTCGTTCTCCAGTTCGAGCAGGTTCTGGAACACCGGATAGCCGCTGTCGGCGCGCGAGATGCGGAACGTGTCCATGAAGCCGAGGCGGTTGCGCCAGCAGGAAAACGACTTGTCCAGCCGCGCAATGTATTCGGCGACGATCTTGGCGACGATGCCGTGCCGGTAGAGCGGCGAGCGATCGTCGCGCATGAACACTTCCAGCCCGCTCAGCGCCGCCGTGATGGCGGAAAAATAGCGCGCCGCCGCTTCATTTTCGGGAGTCATGGGACTGCCTTGGAGACGAACGCCAGCCGCCAATCACTGCTGCACGTAGTTGGCGGAATTGTGCTTCTTCATCACCTCGTCGAAGCGGCGGGCGAAGGCATCGTCGGCGAGCTTCTTGCGGCGCTGGATGTCGGCCGAGGCCACCATGTTCTTCTCGTGCATTTCGAGCAGGTCGCCGATGTGCTTCTGCGAGGCGGCGCCGATGCCGGCCATGGTCTCCTCCGCGGTGTTGTCGACCTGGCTGCCCAGCGTGTTGATCTTGTGGGCGACGTCCTGCTGCGCGGCGGTCTTCAGCGAATCCTCCAGCGCCTTGTACAGGACGATGCGCTGCTCGGTGTCGATGGTCAGCTTGTTGATCAGCGTCGACTGCGCGGCGATCTGGTTGTTGAGCGAATCGACGAAGGTCTGGAACATCGAGGTGTAGCGCTCGAGCGTCTGGCTCTCGGCCAGCAATTCCTGCTCCTTGGCCTGCTTCTCGTTGTATTCCGTGGCCATTTTCGAGCGCTCGCCCTCGAGCTGCGTGCGCTCCTTCTGGCTTGTCGAGGCGGCGATCTTGTTTTCGATGTCGAGCAGCATCGGATTGAGCTCCTCGATGCGCTTCTGCACCGCTTCGAGGTTGGACATCGTCGTCTTGCGGCGCTCGATGACCTGCGACAGGCTGCTTTCCGAGGTCTTGTAGCGCTGGTCGAGCACTTCCTTCTGCGCTTTCAGGATGCCGACGATGGTGTCGGACTTGGCCAGCAGCTCCTGCAGGTTGCCGGCCAGCGACATGTTGCGCACGCGGTCGGTGCGCATGCGCTGCTTGCGCTGCGCTGAGAAGACGCCGACGAAGTTTTCCCAGCCGGTGTAGTTCTTCATGCTCTCGAATTCGGCGCCGAAGACGTTGGTGGCGTCTTCGAGGCCGATGATCAGGTCGGCGATGTTGCCTTCCATGATCTTCTGCTGTTTCAGCACATCCTCGATGCGGGCGTTCTCGATGTCGAAATTGGCATCGCCGATCTTCTTGTCGGCCTGGGCGAGCGTGTCGAGCACGGTGCCGGACTGCTCGATCTTCGAGCGCATGTCCTGGACGACCTGCTTGGTCTTGGCAATTTCGGCATCGAAATTCTGCAATGTCGCCATAGGGGCCTCCCGCATCGGCATCGGTTTCGTGTCGGCGCGAATATATGTGGAGCATCCGGGGATTGAAAGACGCAAGACAAGAGGTGCTGCGAAAACAAAAGGTTTCGTTTCTCCCTTGAAAGACAAACGAGCCATGCGCATGGCCTGACTAGCCGTCCGCCGGCGCATTTCTCTTGCAATTCGACTGTCGCGCCGCCGGGCCGCGGGCGATGCATTTCGCTTCCCGCCGACGCATCGTCTGGATATTCGGCGAACAATTGCCGGTGAACCGGCGCCTGCCGGGCAAATCGCAGCCGCGGCAGCTCAGGGCTTGGGGTCGGCCTTGAGATAGGCAATGACATTGGCGATGTCGGCGTCCTTCGTCAGTCCGCTGAAGGCCATTTTGTTGCCGGGGACCTTCAGCTTGGGCGCGCGCAGGTACAAGGACAGGTTTGCCTCGTCCCAGACCAGGCCGGCGGCGCCGGCGTCCTTCATGGCCTGCGAATAGTTGAAATTCGCGGCCGTGCCGGCGGTGCGGCCGACGACGCCCAGAAGGTGCGGTCCGACCTTGTCGTGATCGGTCGTCGCGTCATGGCAGGCCATGCAGCGGTTGAAGACCTTCTTGCCAAGGGCCGCGTCGCCATCGGCATGGGCGGCGGCGATGCCGACGAAGAAAAGGATAACGGCGGACGAAAGGGCTCGAAGCATGGCGGGACTCCCGGCTGAGGGCACCTGGATAGGGCCCATGCCTTAACAAACGCCGCACATGATGGCGGGATTGCGGAAGGAGCCCTCATCCGGTCACGCCCGGCGGCGATGCGGTCCGCGTCCCGGTCAGGCCTTGGTGAAGCCGATGAAATCGTCGGGCGCGGCGCGGCCCATCTCCTCTTCCCAGTGGCGCCGGCAAAGCGAGACATAGACGTCCTTGCCGATCGCCACCTGCTCGCCCTGCCTCGCCACCTTGCCGTCGGGACCCAGCCGCACGACCATTGTCGCCTTGCGACCGCAGCGGCAGATGGTGCGCACCTCGCGCAGATCGTCGGCAATCGCCAGCAGGGCGCGCGAGCCGGAAAACAGCTTGCCCTGGAAATCGGTGCGCAGGCCGTAGCACATGACCGGTATGTTCAGCCGGTCGGCGATCCGGGCCAGTTGCCAGACCTGTTCCTCCTCGAGGAACTGCGCCTCGTCGACGAAAATGCAGTGCACCGTGGTGTGCTCGTGGTGCTCGGCGACCCGTGCGTAGAGGTCATCGCCGTCGCGGAACATCTCGGCCTCTGCCTCGAGGCCAATGCGCGACGAGATCTGCCCGCTGTCGCCCTTGCGATAGTGGCCGGCGACGAACAGCATCGTGGTCATGCCGCGCTCATGATAATTGTAGGACGCCTGCAGCAGCATCGTCGTCTTGCCGGCATTCATCGTCGCGTAGCTGAAGTAAAGCTTGGCCATGCCGCCCTTGAGGTGTGTCGAGTTTCAGGTGATGCCGGCCTGCAAACGGCGGCTTCCTGCGCTTCCGGTGCTCACGGACCCTGACCTGAATCTCGGCACACCTTATGCCGAGTTGCGGCGGGGCGGGGAGGGGGCGTCGGCGCATTCCCCTGAAAAAGCTGCCGGCCATCAAAAAAGCGGCAGCCGTGTCGCTGATCGGCCAGTGCGCGCCGTTGATCGTGATTGTCTTAGTGCTTGAAACCGCTCCAGAATGGTGTTTGGCTGACGAAACAAGGCGGGGACACAAACCGTAACTTCGCCGCGCCAAAAAGAATCGCAATGGGAGAATATCTATGTCGCGCATGAATTCCTTCGTCGCCGGGCTCGGCCTGGCGGCCTTCCTGTCCACCAGCGCTGCTTTCGCCGGCGACCCCGAAAGCTGCAAGGCGGTGCGCCTCTCCGATGTCGGCTGGACCGACATCCAGGCCACGACCGGCGTCGCCTCGGTGCTGCTCACCGCGCTCGGCTACGAGCCGCAGGTGATCCAGCTGTCGGTCCCGGTCACCATGGCCTCGCTGAAGAACAAGGACCTCGACGTCTTCCTAGGCAACTGGATGCCGTCGATGACCAACGACATCAAGGACTACACCGCCGACGGCTCGGTCGAGACGATCAGCACCAACCTGACCGGTGCCGGCTACGGCATCGTCGTGCCGACCTATGTGGCGGACGCCGGCGTCAAGACGCTGACCGACCTCGGCAAGTTCAAGGACAAGTTCAACGGCAAGATCTATGGCATCGAGGCCGGCAATGACGGCAACCGCATCATCCTCGACATGATCAAGAACCCGAAGGACAATCTCGAAGGCTTCGAGCTGGTCGAATCCTCGGAGGCCGGCATGCTGACGCAGGCCGAGCAGTCGATGAAGAGCAATGAGTGGATCGCTTTCCTCGGCTGGACGCCGCATCCGGTGATGGGCGCCATGAAGATCACCTATCTCGACGGCATGGGCGACAGCGGCTTCGGCGCCGCCACCGTCTTCACCAACGTGCGCAAGGGCTACACCACCGAATGCCCGAATGCCGGCAAGTTCATCGCCAACCTGAAGTTCAACCTGGACATGGAAGGCGAGATGATGGACGCGATCCTCAAGGGCGGCGATGCCAACACGGTCGCGACCGACTGGCTGAAGAAGCATCCGGACGCCGTCGCGCCCTGGATCGCCGGCGTCACCACCTTCGACGGCGGCGATGCCGCCGCGGCAGTCAAGACCGCGCTCGGAGGCTGAGCCGACCATGAATCCGGCATGACCGGAGCAAGGGCAGCCACCATGGAAAAGGCTGCCCTTTTTCATATCCTGTGACAAGATGACTGTCCGGCAAGGACGGCGCAGCCAGAGAGGGGCAAGATGGATCCGATTTCGAAATTCCTGGTCGCCTACAAGATCCCCATAGGACCCTGGGGGAAGGCCTTCTTCGGCTTTCTCACCGACAATTTCGACACCATCTTCAGGGCCTTCTCCAACGGCCTCAATTTCCTGCTTGACGGTCTGGTCGACATCTTGCTGGTGGTGCCTCCGGTGCTGCTGGCACTGGTCATCGCCGTCATCGCCTGGTTCCTGCAGCGCTCGCGGCCGCTGGCCATCGCCGTCTTCATCGGCCTCATCTTCATCATCAACCAGAACCTGTGGAAGCAGACGGTGCAGACGCTGGTGCTGGTGGTTGCGGCCGCCGCCATGGCGATGGCCATCGGCGTGCCGCTCGGCATCTGGGCCGCGCACAAGCCGAAGGTCTACCGCATCATGCTGCCGGTGCTGGACCTGATGCAGACGCTGCCGACCTTCGTCTACCTGATCCCTGTGCTGACCCTGTTCGGACTCGGCAATGCGCCAGGCCTCATCGTCACAATTATCTTCGTCATCCCGACCGCGGTGCGGCTCACCCATCTCGGCGTCGTCTCGGTGCCAAAGGCGATCATCGAGGCCGGCGAGGCGTTCGGCGCCACCAAGAGCCAGCTTCTGTGGAAGGTCGAGCTGCCCTCGGCGCTGCCCGCCATCATGGCGGGGCTGACGCAGTCGATCATGCTGTCGCTGTCCATGGTGGTGTTCGCCGCGCTGATCGGCGCCGGCGGCCTCGGCACGGAAATCAACCGCGCGCTCGGCTCGCGCCGCATCGATCTCGGGCTTGAAGCCGGCCTCGCCATCGTCGTGCTGGCCATCGTGCTCGACCGGATGACGCGTATCGGCGTTGGAGGCAAGAAATGACCGTCGCCGTTGATTTCAAGGATGTCGACATCGTCTTCGGCGCCGATCAGGCCGGTTCACTGGCGTTGATCGACAGCGGCGCGAGCCGCGCGGAGATCCTCGAGAAGACCGGCAATGTGCTGGGCTGCGCGGGCGCCAGCCTGACCGTGCACGAGGGCGAGATTTCCGTGCTGATGGGCCTGTCGGGCTCCGGCAAGTCGACCCTGCTCAGAGCCGTCAACCGGCTCAACGTAGTCTCGCGCGGCCAGGTTCTGGTCAAGGACGGCGACCGCACGGTCGATGTCGTCACCTGCGACGAGGCGACACTCAGGCGCCTGCGCCAGAAGCAAGTGGCGATGGTGTTCCAGCAATTCGGCCTCTTGCCCTGGCGCACGGTGGAAGAGAATGTCGGCTTCGGCCTCGAGCTTGCCGGCGTGCCGGAAGCCGAACGCAAGGCGCGCGTGAAGAAGCAGCTCGAGCTCGTCCATCTCGACCAATGGTCGAAGAAATACGCGCATGAGCTCTCCGGCGGCATGCAGCAGCGCGTCGGCCTGGCGCGGGCCTTCGCCACCGAGGCACCGATCCTGTTGATGGACGAGCCGTTCTCGGCGCTCGATCCGCTGATCCGCACCAAGCTGCAGGACGAGTTGCTGCAGCTGCAGGCGGAGCTGAAGAAGACCATCATCTTCGTCAGCCACGACCTCGAGGAGGCGCTGAAGATCGGCAGCCACATCACCATCATGGAAGGCGGGCGCATCGTGCAGACCGGCGCGCCGGAAGACATCGTGCTCCGGCCTGCCAACGACTATGTCCGCGACTTCATCGCCAACGTGAATCCGCTGTCGGTGCTGACCGCCTGGAACGTCATGCGCGACCGCCGCGACCTCGACCACGGCGAGGACGGCTGGGTGTGGCTCGACCGGCGCAAGACGACGCGCTTCAAGATCGACGATCACGGGCTGGTGTCGGCCGCCGAGCGCGACGGCAAGCCTGCGGTGTGGGTCTCCTGTGCCGATGTCGAGCGGCAGCCGGAGGAGACGTCGCAGGTCTTCTGGGCGACACCTGGCACGTCGCTGAAGACGGTGATGCTGGCCATGCACCGCTCGCAAACGGCGCCGGTGGCGCTGTTCGACGAGCAGTCGCGCTTCGTCGGCGCGATCGGCATCCGCGACGTGCTGAGCGCCGTGCTGCGGCGATAGCCGCGGGTTCGAGATTGCAGGCGCGACCCAAGGTGCGAGGCCGCACCTTGGTACGGCTGGCAGGCACCGCCACCGTGCCCTAGTATGATCCCTGCGGCGGCGGATCGCGCCGCGGACGGGAGGTGCAGGGATGATTTTCCGACAGCTCTTCGATTCCGTATCGGGGACCTACTCCTACCTGCTGGCCAGCCGCCGGGGCGGAGAGGCGCTGATCATCGATCCGGTGCTGGAGAAGGTCGAGCGCTATCTGCAGCTCGTCAACGAGCTCGACCTCAAGCTGGTCAAGGCGGTGGACACGCATCTGCACGCCGATCACATCACCGGCCTCGGCGCGCTGCGCGACCGGACGCATTGCGTCACGGTGATGGGCGAGCAGACCAAGGCCGACGTGGTGTCGATGCGGCTCGCCGACGGCGACAAGCTGGCCATCGAGGGGCTGGCGCTCGACGTCATCTATACGCCCGGGCATACCGACGATTCCTACAGCTTCATCCTGCCGGACCGGGTGTTCACCGGCGACACGCTGCTGATCCGCGGCACCGGCCGCACCGACTTCCAGAACGGCGATCCGCGCCAGCAGTACGAATCGATCTTCGGCCGCCTGCTCAAGCTTCCCGACGAGACGCTGATCTTCCCGGCGCATGACTACAAGGGCGAGACGGTCTCGACCATCGCCGAGGAGAAAGCCTTCAACCCGCGCCTGCAGGTGAAGTCGGTGGACGAGTATGTCGAGATCATGAACAACCTCAAGCTCGCCAACCCGAAGATGATGGACGTCGCCGTGCCGGCCAACATGAAGGTCGGGCTGCATCAGGACGAGATCGCCGGGCGCGGCTGGTCTGTCACGGCGGACGAGGCGCTGGCGATTGTCGGCAGGCCGGACGTGGCTTTGATCGATCTGCGCGAGAGCGCCGAGCGGGAGCGGCATGGCGTCATCCCGGGCGCCATCCATCTGCCCTATCCCAGGCTGCAGGAGAACATCGCCGCCGGCGGCATGCTCAATGAGTTGGCTCGATCGACCAGCAAGCAGCTTTTGTTCTACTGCGCCTTCGGCGAACGCTCGGCGATGGCGGTGCAAGCGGCACAGGACGTCGGCATCGCCAACGCCCGCCATATCCAGGGCGGCATCGACGCGTGGCGGAAGGCGGGCGGGCCGCTGTTGCGGTAGGCCGTGGCGGCGCCGCGCGGGCCGGATTTCAGAAGATCAATTCAGGCCGATGCGCCTGGCGCCGTGCCGGAACATGGCTTCGGCGTCCCGGTCGAAACGGAAGGTGGCGATGAAGTCGTCGGCACGATAGTCCGGCAGGGTCTTGCGGATGGCGGCGGCGAAAGTGCGCGCCTCGTCCTGCCGGCCGGCCAGCGCCAGGCAATGCGCGGCGATCGCCAGGATGATGATGTGGGCGTTGGGGCGGGCCGCCGCCTTCAGCGCCCATTCCGAGGCCTCGGCGAACTCTCCAAGGCGGGCATGGGCCATGGCGCGGGCGCCCATCATGCCGAACAGCAGCGGGTCGAAGGGGCTGAGATGGCGCGAATGATCGGACGAGCCGATCGCTGAGCGCGGATCACCCGACTGGGAGTGCACAAACGACAGCGCGTAGTGGCCGAGCGCGAAATTCGGGCTGAGGTCGACGGCCCTTTCCAGTTCGAGCAGCGAGCCGTCGCGCTCGCCGCGCAGCCACAGCGCCCGGCCCATGGCCCAATGCGCCGCCGGATTGTGTTCGTCGACCAGAAGACTTTGTCCGGCGGTTTCGAAGGCAAGCGCAGCTTCGTGGTCGCGGTCGCCCCAGCGCTGGAAGGCGTTCTGCCAGTGGGTGAAGGAGAGGCCGGCATAGGCGCGGGCAAAGGTCGGGTCCTGCTTCAGCGCCATGTCGAAGAACTGGTGGGCCAGCTCGTTTTCGGTCCGGGTGAAGCGGTACATGTGCCAGAGGCCGCGATGGTAGGCCTCCCAGGCGTTTAGCGAATTGGGCGCCTTCAGCATCGCCCGGTTGCGCTCGACCGTGGTGACCTCCGCCGCGATGGAGGACACGATGCTGTTGCCGATATCGTCCAGCACGACAAAGATATCGTCCGGCCGGTGCTCGAACGTCTCGGCCCAGACAATGCGTGCGGTGCGCACCTCGACCAGTTCGACGGCGACGATGACCCTGCCCGACAGGCTGCGGACGGAGCCGGTCGCGACGTAGTCGACATTCAGCCTGCGCCCGGCATCCTCGGGCGAGATGTCCTTCTCCGCCAGCGCGAAAACCGAGCCGCGGGCGATGACGAAGAAATCCCTGAGCTTGGCCAGCCGGGTGATGATGTCATGGGTCAAGCCGTCGGCCAGCCCACCACGAAAATCCGCGGTGCCGGCGTGCTCGACGAACGGCATGACTGCGAGCGAGGCGCGGCGTGTCGCGGATGTCTCGGGCTCGGCCGGAGCGACCGGTGCCTGGGGCACTGCAAACGCCGGCACGGATCGCACGGGTGGCGTCGCGCTGGACTGACTGGATCTTATTTCCTGCCATGCCTCGCGCAGGGGGGCGAAATCCAGCTCCTCCGACTCGAATAGCCGCGCGGCGGCAGCCAGATGCTCCTCGCACGCGCCGATCTGGCCACGCCGCGCGCTGTTTTCCAGCAGCGCAAGATGAGCGCGGCTGTCGAAAGGGGCGAGTTCCAGCCATTTGTCGATATAGGCGCCTGCCTCGTCGCATTCGACCGGAAGCAGCCCGATCAGATGCTCCAGTATGGCGACATGGCATGACCTGAAACGACGGCGCTGCGCCGTCAGCCAGCTGTTGAAATGGGGGCTGCGGTCGAGTTCCAGCCCGTCGAGGAAATCGCCGGTGAAAAGGTGGGAAAGCGTCCGCAGCCGCTCGAGGCCGAGGCTCTCGATGCCTTCGGCGACCGCGGCGGCGGCTTCCACGGCATCGATGCCAAGTCCGGCAAGACGAAGCGCGACGGTGTCGCCTTCGGTCTCGATCCGGCGCCGGCCCGGCTCGTCGAGCGCGCCGCGCAGCTTGCTGAGGCACCAGCGTAGCTCGCCGCGCGGATCGTTCGGCACATCCCACAAAAGCTCGCACAGGCGGCTGCGTCCGACCGGGTGCGGCGCAAGCGCCAGATAGGCAAGCAATGCACGCAGCTTGCGCGACGCCGGCAGCGCCACCGGCATGTCGTCGCGCGAAATAGCCAGCTGTCCGAGCAGCCGCACGGAAAGGCCGGCGGCAGTGCTTTCCAGGCTCGCTCGGGCGGATTCCACGTGCGTTTCCACGCTCGCTCCCACGCTGACCAGTTGCTCCATGTTCTATCACCAAACCCGACAAGGCGCACCGGCAGCGGACATTCCGGCCGGATGCAGCCGTTGCCGAAATGAAGGCACGTCGAGCAACCTAACGCGGCAAGGTCTCGAAACCTCGCCGCCAAGCCCTCCGGTTTGTAACCGGATCGTGAGGACCAAGAGGAGACCAGACATGTTGAAGCAGTTGAAGATCAGAACCACGGCCGGGCGCGGCCGGTTGTTCGACAGCATTCTCGACACGGTCGGCGATACGCCGGTCATCCGCATCAACAATCTCGGCCCGGGCCATGCGACGATCTATGCGAAGGCCGAATTCTTCAATCCGGCCGCATCGGTCAAGGACCGCCTGGCGCTCAACATCATCGAGGAAGGCGAGCGCAGCGGCGCGCTGAAGCCGGGCCAGACCGTGGTCGAGGCGACCAGCGGCAACACCGGCATCGGGCTCGCCATGGTCTGCGCGCAAAAGGGCTACCCGCTGGTGGTGACGATGGCCGACAGCTTTTCCGTCGAACGCCGCAAGCTGATGCGCATGCTGGGCGCCAAGGTGGTGCTGACGCCGCGTGCCCAGAAGGGCTTCGGCATGTACAAGAAGGCGGCCGAGCTGGCCGAGGCCAATGGCTGGTTCCTCGCCCGCCAGTTCGAGACCGAAGCCAACGCCGCCATCCACGAGGCGACCACGGCGCGCGAGATCATCAACGACTTTGCAGGCTCGCGGCTCGACTATCTGGTGACCGGCTACGGCACCGGCGGCACGGTGACCGGCGTCGGCCGGGTGCTCCGCCGGGAGCGGCCGGATGTCAAAATAGTGCTCGCCGAGCCCGCCAACGCCCAGCTGGTCGGCAGCGGCAAGGCGCAGCAGCGCGGCGCCGGCGGGGCGCCGGACGCCAGTCATCCGGCCTTTGAGCCGCATCCGATCCAGGGCTGGACGCCGGACTTCATCCCCAATGTGCTGCAGGAAGCGATCGACAAGCGCTTCTATGACCAGGTGGTGCCGATCCCCGGTCCGGAAGGCATCAAATGGGCGAAGGCGCTGGCGCAGCAGGAGGGCATCTTCACCGGCATTTCCGGAGGCGCCACCTTTGCCGTGGCGCGCCAGATCGCGGGCACGGCTCCCGCCGGCTCGGTGATCCTGTGCATGCTGCCCGACACCGGCGAGCGCTATATGTCGACGCCGCTGTTCGACGGCATCGAGACCGAGATGGATGCCGAGGAGATGGCGCTCTCGCGTTCGACGCCAAGCTGCCAGTTCGACGCCTGACGACAGAGCCGTGGCGCCGCCGCCCTCGATGGCGGCGCCACAAGATGTGAGAGAGGGGCAAATGGACAGTTTGGGGGAAGCGTCAACAAGCATGGCCGCGGACGAGACTCTCGATCCGCCGGACTGGGCCGATGTGAAGGCCCTTTCGCACCGCATCATGGACGATGCCATGGGCTATCTGCGTGATGTCCGCGAGCGCCCGGTATGGCAGGAGATGCCGGCCGAGGTGCGGACCTTCTTCACGGCGCCCTTGCCGCGCACGCCATCGCCGCTTGCCGACGTCTATGGCGATGTCGCCCGCAACGTCATGGCCTATCCGATGGGCAACATCCATCCGCGGTTCTGGGCCTGGTACATGGGGTCCAGCAACTTCACCGGCGCGCTCGGCGATTTCCTGGCGGCGATCCAGGGCTCCAATCTCGGCGGCGGCAACCATGCCGCCGGGCTGATGGACAGCCAGGTGGTCGACTGGTGCAAGGAGATGGTGGGCTTTCCGGCCTCGGCCAGCGGCACGCTGGTCAGCGGCGGCTCGATGGCCAACATCATCGGGCTCACCGTGGCGCGCAACATCAAGGCCGGTGTCGACGTGCGCGAGCATGGCGTTGCCGCCATTCCGATGCCGCTGCGCTTCTACGCCTCGGACCAGGTCCATTCCTGCCATCGCAAGGCGATGGAAGCACTCGGCCTCGGCAATCACGCGCTGCGCCGCATCCCGACGGATGCCGGGCTGCGCATCGATCTCGCGGCGCTGCGTGCGGCGATATCCGAGGATCGCGCCGCCGGCTTCAAGCCGGCCTGCGTCATCGGCACGGCCGGCACCGTCAACACCGGCGCGATCGACGATCTGCGGGCGTTGGCGGTGCTGGCGGCGGAAGAGGACCTCTGGTTCCATGTCGATGGCTGCATCGGCGCTTTGATCGCGATCGCGCCGGGGAACGCATCGCTGGTCGCCGGGATCGAGCAGGCGCATTCGATCGCGCTCGATCCGCACAAATGGCTGCATGCGCCATTCGAGGCCGGTTGCGCGCTGGTTCGCGATGCCGTGGCGCACCGCGGCACTTTCGCGGTCACGCCGGAATATCTGGAATCGGCGCCGCGCGGCCTCGCCTCCGGGCAATGGCTGCATGACTACGGCCTGCAGACGTCGCGCGGCTTTCGCGCGCTCAAGGTGTGGATGGCGCTGAAGGAGCATGGCGTCGAGAAGTTCGGCCGCCTGATCGACCAGAACATCGCCCAAGGCCGCTATCTGGCCGGCCTCATCGCGGCCGAGCCGGCGCTCGAACTGACGGCGCCAGTCACCATAAACATCGTCTGTTTCCGCCATCGGGGAGGCGGCCTGTCCGGCGAGCGGCTGAAGGTGCTCAACACCGAGATCATGCTGCGGCTGCAGGAAGAGGGCATCGCCGCCCTCTCCGACACTACGGTGCATGGGCAGCACTGCCTGAGAGTGGCGATCACCAACCACCGGACGCGACGCGAGGACCTCGAACTGCTGGTCGCGGAAACCTTGCGTATCGGCGCGGAACTTGCGGCGCGGATGTCGCCGGCGGGAGAGCAAACATGCCCTTGATAGACTATGTGGAAGAAGGCTCGGGGCCGCCGGTGCTGTTCGTTCCGGGGTCGTTCAGCACCTATGCGGCCTGGCGGCCGATGCAGAAATGGCTTGCGCCCGGCTATCGCATGATCGGCACCAGCCTCTGCGGCTACGGGGCGACGGCGGAGACCCGCAGGCGCGATGATTTCGGCATGCGGCACGAGCTTCGCATCATCGAGCATGCGGCACGCCGCGCCGGCGAACCCGTGCATCTGGTCGGGCATTCCTTCGGCGGTACGGTCGCCCTTGCCGCTGCCCTGGCAAACTCCGTCGAGGTGGCGAGCCTGTCGCTGTTCGAGGCAAATCCGCTGGCCCTGCTTGCTCGGCCGCCGAGGCGGAATATCCATCAAGAAGTTCTGGAACTCAGCCGCGAATTTAGCGCCGCCGTCGATGCCGGCGAAGCCGATGCGGCGGCCATGATCATCGACTTCTGGGGCCGTCCGGGAACATTTGCGGCGATGCCCGAGGCCGTCCGCGACTATTGCCGCAAGACTGCGGCGACCAATGCGATCGACTGGCTGACGGACTTCGGGTTCGAGGCTGGGGTCGAGGATTACCGCCGCCTGGACATTCCGGTTCTCCTCGTCAGGGGCGAACTCGCCAATCCGGCGATGGTGGCCATGACCGACGTGCTGGCACGGGCTTTGCCGAATGCGCGTCGCGCGGTCGTCGACGGCGCCGGCCACTTCCTCATTGCGACCCATGCGCAAAAATGCGCCGCGCTGCTCGCCCAATTCCTAGCGCGGGTGGCGCTGCCGGAGCCCGCGATGCAGGGCTAGCCGTCGCCGGCAGCCAGCGGCGCGCCGGGCAGGTAAAGCATGATCGGCCGGATTTCGTAGACCGCGCTCGGATTGACGCGCTTGAGGTCGCGCGCCGTGGCAATCGCCTCGTCCTGGTCGGCGCAGTCGAGGACATAGAGGCCCAGCAACTGTTCCTTGGTCTCGGCAAAGGGTCCGTCGATCACCATGCCGTCGCCCGGGCCGCGCAGCGTGACGGCTTTCGCCGTCTCGCCCAGCCTCGCCGCCGGCCCAAGCTTGCCTGCGCGGGTCAGCCTGTCGTTGATCTCGAGCAGGTCGACCATCAGCGCGGCATCCTCCTCGGGCGTCCAGGACTGGACGGTTTGTTCGACGTGGTAGGCCAGGATGGCGTAGAACATGGGTGCGATTTTCCTCAAGCCGGAGCGGGCCGCACTATCCCAAGGATGGCATGGCTGATCCAGTCCCCACGGCAAGCGGCCCGCCGCCTCCTGACTCAAGCTGCCAGCGGCAGGCGCAGTTCCGTCAGCAGGCCGCCGCCGGGGTTGTTGGAGAGGCTGATTTCGCCGCCGGCGGCGCGCGCGATGTTGCGGGCAATGGTCAGGCCAAGGCCAAGGCCGCCGGTCTGGCGGTTGCGCGACTGCTCGATGCGGACGAACGAGCCGAACACCGCGTCGAGTTGGGCCTGGGGGATGCCCGGACCTTCGTCGCGGATGGCCAGCGTGACCGTGTGTTCTGATCGCTCCAGGCTGAGATGCGCCTTCTTGCCATAGGTCACGGCGTTTTGGACAAGGTTGGTGACGCAGCGTTTCAGCGCCACCGGCCGGGCGATGCAGATCAGGCCGCGCGGCCGGGTGCCGTCATGGTCGAACGAAACCTCCTCGAAACCGTCGGCGATCGATTCCACCAGCGACCAGAAATCGATGCGTTCGGCCTTTTCCTCGGTCACCTCGAACTTGGCGAAGTCGATGACGGAGCTGGCGATGCTCTCGATGTCGGCGAGGTCATGGGCGAGCGCTTCGCGCGCCGGCGATTTGCGCAGCAATTCCAGGCGCAGCCGCATCCTGGTCAGCGGCGTGCGCAGATCGTGGGCAAGGGCCGCCGCAAGGTGCTCGCGGTCCTCGACATAGGCGCGCAGCCTGACCTGCATGGCATTGACCGCCTTGGCGGCGGCGCGGATCTCGCGGCTGCCGGTCTCGGCGATCGGCGGGAACTTCAGGTCGTTGCCGATCCGGTTCACGGCGGTTTCCATCATCCGGTAGGGCGCGGTCAGCCGGCGCAACGACCAGATCGACATCACCACCACCAGCCCGGCGATCAGCGAATAAAGCGGCAGGCTGTCGAAACTCAGAATCGGCCCCACCGGGGTGATCGGCTCGGTGAAATTCAGCCATTGGCCGTCGGCAAAGCGCAGCGAGGCCGTCAGCTTGTCGCTCTGGGCGAAATCCGCCGCCAGCACCAGGAGGTCGCGCTCCACCTGGCCGACATCCTTGTTGGGAATGATGCCGCCGGGAGCATCGGCCTCTTGCGTTGCCGGATCGCGCCGCACGCGCGCGTCGGTGATGCCGAATTTCGACAGGCGGCCAACGAGGATGTCCTCCAGTTCGGCAAGCTCGTCGTCGCCGGCAATCGAGGAGGAGACGGCGGGCGTATCGGAAACGGTGAGCGCATAGGTGGCGTTGAACAGGCCTGACGCCGTCGCCTTGCGCTCATCCGGCGTCGCATCATGCATCAGCTGCACCAGGGAGAAGGCGCGGTCGTTCAGCCGGTAGAGGTCGACCACGTCGTTGGCGGCGGCGCGGTCGCGCGAGACGATGTAGAGCGTCGCGACCTGGCTGATCAGCAGGCCGGCAATGACGATGAGCAGCACCCAGACGGGCAGGGTCTGCGGCAGGAAGCGTCTCATTCGGTGGTCGTCTCGGGCAGGAACTGGTAGCCGCCGCTGCGCACGGTGAGGATCAGTTTCGGCGTCTTGGGGTCGTCCTCCATCTTGCGCCGCAGCCGGCTGACCAGGATGTCGACGCTGCGGTCGAAACTGTAGCCGGTGTCGCCGCCGGACAGCTCGATGAGCTGGTCGCGGGTCAGCACACGCTGGGCGCTTTTGACGAAGGTCTGCAGGAGGTTGAATTCGGCCATGGTCAGCTCGACCCTGACATCGCCGGGCGCCGTCAGCCGGCGGCGCGAGCAGTCCATCGTCCAGCCGGCGAAATGGTAGATCTGCTTAGCGGCCGGCCGGCGCGGCTCGGCGGCGCCGTTGCGTCTCAGCACGGCGCGGATGCGGGCCAGCAGTTCGCGCGGATCGAAGGGTTTCGGCACGTAGTCGTCGGCGCCCATCTCCAGGCCGACGACCCGGTCGGTGGTCTCGGTGACGGCCGTCAGCATGATGATCGGCGTGGTGTAGTTGGCGCGGAGCTCGCGGCAGAGCTCCAGCCCGCTCTTTCCCGGCAGCATCACGTCAAGCACGATGAGGTCGACCTGCGCGCGGCGCAGGATCGCCTCCATCTCGGTGCCGTCGGCGGCAACCGTGGTGCGCAGCCCGCGCTTCTGGAAGAACTCCTGAAGCAGGTCGCGTATGCCCTTGTCGTCGTCGACGATCAGTATGTGTGCGTCGGATTTCACGGGAACCCTGTCATTCTGGTGGCCTGTGGTCGTTCCGATCTCACCCACACGATAGAATTCCGGCCATATCTTGGCCAGTGGCGACGATGCTTCGCGAGGCTGGATTCACCAGAAACAATCCAGAAACAAAATTCTACAGTCGGGAAAAACTCCTGAAAAATTTCAAAGGCATAACTGATGTCGTGGCGGTCAGGTCATCGGCTGCGACGCTAGTCTCCGGAGTAACGGACAAGACCAATGCAGAGGTTCACGATCAGCTTGATGGGTGCGTTGCTCAGCATTTCGCTCGTCACGGCAGCGGTCGCGGCCTCCAACGCAAAGGTGACGCCGATCACCCGGGCCGAGCGCTGCAGCGATCTCAACCGCCAGGTTGACGAAGCCCTCGAAACCCATGCCGCGGCAACGCAGGTCACCGCGGCGAAGGCACTTCAGAGAAAGGGAAACCGGTTCTGCGCCAACAAGAAGCAGGCACAGGGAATCCGGATGCTCGCGAACGCTTTGAAGCTGCTTGGAGTGACACCGATCGACCCGGTTCAGTGACGCTCAAACCCCGACCCGCACAAGAAAAGGAAATGAAGCCATGAAAAAGTCCCTCCTCTCCGCCCTCGGCCTCGGCATTGCTCTCGCGTTCTCGATGCCGGCTCTCGGCAATGCGGCCGCGACCACGACCGCTGCTCCGGCTGCTTCGACGACGACCGCTCCGGCGACCGCCGCGCCGGCCAAGGCTGCTCCGAAGAAGGTTGCCGCCAAGAAGGTCTGCAAGGTGACCAAGACGCACAAGTGCCCGGTCAAGAAGGCCAAGAAGGCTCCGGCGAAGAAGTCCTGATCCGCAAGCCTGTTCTTGCAATCGAGGCCGCTTCAGCCGCACATCGGCTGGGGCGGCCTTGGCTCGACTGGTGCCGACCTCCGAACTGAGGCGCCAACCGGGTCACGCTGAAACCGGTCCCACGGCCGGCGATCCTTAACCCGGTCGCAATGCCGATCCTGTAGGACAATCCGCATGAAGAAGCGGTTTTCGTCCCTTATGCGTTCGATGGCGCTTGGCGGCCTGGTCGTCACAGGTCTGGCCAAGATGCTGATCCTTTTGACCGCCAGTCCCGTGCCTGACCCTGCCAGCGGACGGACCGAGCCTTCGCTGTTCGCGCCCAAGATCTCAACCAGCTGGGACTACATCACCCCGCTGCAGACCTGGCTGCTGATCGTGCTGATGGGCACGACCCTGATCGCCTTCGCGGCCTGGGCGCTCACGGCCTTGATGGAACGCAGGGCGGACGGGCCGCCCATCGACCGCATCGCCGGCCGCCACGGCCGTTGAACGGCAGACGATAGATCCCACATAGATTCGTGAACGGCCGCGCCGTCGGCGGAAATGGACGGTCGCGGTCGCGCATGACAAAATGTGAGCCTTCCTTGCCGTCGCCGGGTTCCGATGCCTGAAACCGTCACCAAGCCACGCACCAGGACGAAGCCGCAGACCGAGCGGCCGAAACTTTACAAGGTCATCCTGATCAACGACGACTTCACGCCGCGCGAATTCGTGGTGACCGTTCTGAAGGCCGAGTTCAGGCTGAGCGAGGACCAGGCGCAGCGGGTGATGATCACCGCGCACCGGCGCGGCGTCTGCGTCGTCGCCGTCTTCACCAAGGATATCGCGGAAACCAAGGCGACGCGGGCGACGGACGCCGGCAAGGCCAAGGGCTATCCGCTGCTGTTTACAACGGAACCGGAGGAGTAGGGTCGCGACTGCCTTTTTCTCCCCGTCACTATACGGGGAGAAATGTCCGGCAGGACAATGAGGGGCGGCGCTGGCGCTAGAAGAGTTTCCCCTGGATAATCCGTGACGATCGCCAATCACAGTTGGCGCCGCCCCTCATCCGCCCTTCGGGCACCTTCTCCCCGTGAACGGGGCGAAGGAAGGAGGCGCTACCGCCCCTCGCGGTACCACATCGAGCCCATTGCCAGGAGCAGCAGGCCGAGGCCGAGGAAGCCGCCGAACAGCGGCACGCGCGAGACGGCCTTGAGCAGGCTGTCGTCGGTTGTGCGCAGGCCGATCCAGTCGGCGCCGGATGCGACACCGGAAGAACGGACCGGAACGATCGAAGGCAGCGTCACGCCGCCGGTAATGCCGCCGAGCGCGGAGGTGGCGGCCAGCCGGCGCACGCTGCCACCGGTCGCCTCGACCGGCGCCTTCAGCCGGTCCTCGGTCGAGATGACATCGGTGAACTCCGGCGCGTTGATCGGGCCGACATGGGCCAGCGCGGTGAGGTCACCATTGCCGACCTGGTAGAGGCCGATTTCCTTGGTCTCGACGCTGCCGAGGAAGATGCCGGGTTCGGACTTCTCGAGCCTGACGATCAGCGCCTTCCCGGACGGCGTGATGACCTGCGCGGGACCAGGGTCGTCGCTCATCGTCTGGCGGCGGATCTCCAGCACCATGCCGCGTCCATCGGCAGTCAGCCGCTCCTCCTCGAGCTCCGGCTCCTTCATCAGCCAGTGGGCGATGCGGCGGTAGAGCTGGACATGCGGGCCGCCGCCTTCGAAGCCGCGCGCCCACAGCCAGCCCTGGTCGGACAAGAGCATGCCGACGCGGCCTTCGCCCTTGCGGTCGAGCAGGAGCAGCGGCAAATTGTCGGCGCCCTTCATCACCACTTCGCCTTCGGGGTTCTTGACGCCGATGGTGCGGAACCACCGGCTCCAGTGCGGCGGTTCGGTGTTGGAGCCGTCGAGGCCGCGCGTCACCGGATGGCGCTGGCCGAGGTCGGTGAGGCGCGGGTAGAAGGCCTTGTCGACGACCTCGCCGCTCGGCATCGCCGGCAGCGCCGACATCAGCGGCGTGCGGGCGATCGAGCTTTCGCCGGCATATTCGGGGCCGGCGGCGATCAGCAGCGCGCCGCCTTTTTCGACATATTCGGAGATGTAGTCGTAATAGAGGATCGGCAGCACGTCGCGGTGCTGGTAGCGGTCGAAGATGATCAGGTCGAAATCCTTGATCTTCTCGACGAACAATTCGCGCGTCGGGAAGGCGATCAGCGACAGCTCGTTGATCGGCGTGCCGTCCTGCTTTTCCGGCGGCCGCAAAATGGTGAAGTGGACGAGGTCTACCGAGGCGTCCGACTTCAAAAGGTTGCGCCAGGTGCGCTCGCCCGCATGCGGTTCGCCGGAGACGAGCAGCACGCGCAGATTCTCACGGATGCCGTCGACCAGGGCGATGGCGCGGTTGTTGGCATCGGTCAGCTCGCCGGGTTCGTGATCGATGGCGAGCTCGATGATGTTGCGGCCGGCGTTGGGAACGGTGACCTGCAGCGGCATCGTCTGGCCGATCGTGGCGCGCTCGACCGAGACCTGCTCGCCATTGATCGAGACGCGGACATCGACCTGACCGGCCTGATCGCCTGTGGCGATGACCCGGTAGGTCATATCGAGCGGCTTGCCGACGAGGCCGAAGCGCGGCGCGTTCTCGAACCTGATGCGGCGGTCCTTCTCGTGGTCGTTGCCGGTGATCAGCGCGTGCAGCGGCGCGCTGAAATCAGGCGCGCCGGCAGGTGCGTCGTGCACCTCGCCGTCGGTGATCATGATTGCGCCGCCGATGCGCGACGGCGGCACGTCGCGGAAGGCGCCTTCCAGCGCGCTGAACAGCCTGGTGTCGGTGCGTTCCTCGGCGGCATCGGACTTGCCGGCCTCGATGACGCGCACGTCGAACTGCTTGAAGCGGGCAAGCCGCTGCTGCAGCCCGGCGAGCGCTTCGTCGGTCTGCCTGGTACGCTCGCCGATGTCCTGGCTCTGGCTGCGATCGACAACGACGGCGACGACGCTCTTCAGCGCGTCGCGCTCCTCGTCGAGGAACACCGGGTTGAGCAGCGCGGCGCCGAGCGCCAGCAAGGCTGTGAAGCGCAGCACCGAGCCGCGCTGGCGGAACCACAGGCCAACCAGCGCCAGCAACGCCAGCGGCGCCAGCACGGCGGCAAGCCAGGGCCAGGACAGAAGCGGTTCGAAGGAGATCGACCAGTTCATCGCTTACTGCCCCAGCCGTTCGAGCAGGACAGGCACATGCACCTGATCGGATTTGTAGTTGCCGGTCAGCATGTACATCATGATGTTGACGCCGGCACGCAGCGCATAGATCCGCTGCATCGGGTCCGCCGGCACGGTCGGCAGCAACGGGTCGCCATTCTCGTCCACCGCCCAGGCGCCGGCGAAATCATTGGCGGTGATCAGGATCGGCGAAACGCCGTCGCCGACGCGCACCGGACGGTTCTCGGCGTTGCTGGCGTCGAGCGACGCCTCGACCCAGAGCGGGCTGCCGTTGAACCGCCCGGGAAACTCCGGAAGGATGAAGAAGGATTTGGTCAGCACGTGGTCCGAAGGCACCGGCTCCAGCGGCGGCACGTTGAGATTGCCGAGAATGTCGCGCAGCCGTTCCGTTGCCGGGCTGGTCGAGTTCGCGCCGATGCCGTTGGCGAACTGGTCGCGGGTATCGAACAGCACCGTGCCGCCCTGCTGCATATAGGCGTCGATGCGGGCGATCGAGGTTTCGCTCGGCATCGGGGCGGTGGGGTCGATCGGCCAGTAGATCAGCGGGTAGAAGGACAATTCATCCTTGGCGATGTCGACGCCGGCCGGATCACCGGGCTCCAGCGCGGTCTTCTCGATCAGGAAGCGGGTCAGGCCTTCCAGTCCGGCGCGGCTGATTGAATCGACGCCGGGCTCGCCGGTCAGCACATAGGCGATGCGGGTCTTCGAGATGTCCTCGATCGCCTGCGTGTCGCCCGGCTTCGCGTCATCGGCGCGGGCGAGGTCGGCATGGCCGACAAGCGCGCCAAGCGCGATCAGCAGGGCAGCCGCGGTGGTCGCTGCGGCGCGCCGGGGTCGGCGCGAGAGCAGGCCGCCCATCCAGAACACCGCCAGCGTGTCGAGCACCATCAGTACCAGCGCCGCCGCGACCAGCGAGCCCTTCAGATTGCGCGATTCGTCGAAGGCGTACTGGATGCTGGTCACTGGCAGCGAAAGGTTGGGCCGGGCCAGCGGCGCGAAGGTGCTCGCGGCGTCGAGCAGATTGTGGGCGAACACACCGGTCTCTGAGCCGTAGAGGCCCGGCGGGTTTTCGATCGTCACCGGCAGCGGACCGGCGCCCGGCACCAGCGGCCTTGCGTCCGGCGTCGGCGGCACCAGCGTGCCGTCGGCGGCGATCATGCGGTAGGGCGCCAGCGAGGTGGAGGCGGCTTCGGCATTGGCGACGGCGGCTCCCTGGTTGCGCGACAATTGCACGATGCGCCTCAGCATCTCGACGAAGCTGCCCGAGATCGGCAGGTTCGACCATGTCGCCTCGGGCGTGACGTGGAACAGCACCAGCGTGCCCTTTCCCTTCTTCAGCCCGGTGACCAGCGGCGTGCCGTCGGCCAGCGTCGCCCAGGTGCGCTCGACGATGTCGGGCGTCGGCTCGGCCAGCACCTGCCGGGCGACGGTGACCTCGGTCGGCGGGGCGAGATCGGCGAAGGGGCCGGTCTTCGGGAATTCGGTGACCGGCTGCGGCGTCGTCCACGACAGCGCGCCGCCCAGCGCGCGCTCGCCGCTGCGCAGCCTGACCGGCAGGAGGTCGTCGTCATTGCCGGCGGCGGCCAGCCGCGAGCCGGCAAAGCGGACCAGCGTGCCGCCCTTGTCGACCCAGTCGGCGAGCTTTGGCCGCACCTGCTCGGGGATGGTGCCGACATCGGCCATGACAATCATGGCCGGCTTCTGATCGAGCAATTGCGGGATGGCGTCGGCAAGGTCGACGCTCGACGGCTCGACCAGATCGGCGAAGGGCTGCAGCGCGCGGCGGATATAGTAGAGCGGCGACAAGAGCGGCTGCGCCTGGTCGGCCTCGGACTGCGACAACAGCCCGACGCGGCGGCGTTTGGAGCTCTCGTCGAGCACGCGCACGGCGCCGGCCTGATGCTCGCCGTCGAGGGCGATCGAGGCAAAGTCGTTGCGCAGTTCGAACGGCACCGCCATCGTGCCGGTGGCCGTGGTTTCGCCCGGCGAGAAGGTCAGCGTCGCATCGGCGATCCGACGGCCCTTGTCGTCGAAAGCGCCGGCGATGACCTGGGCGGGCGCCGGATCGCCGGGCGGACGGATCGCGGTCAATGCAAAGCCATCGACCTGGTTGTCGGCAGCGGTCAGGCCGGCCAGCGTTATCCGCTCGGACGTGGCCCAGACCAGGCGCGCCGCATTCTTCGACAAAAGCGTGTTGAAGGCGGCTTCGTCGCCTTGCGCGGCGAGCCCGTCGGCGAGCACGGCGACGCTGGCGCCGGGATGGCTCTCCAGGCTTGCCGCGACGCGGGCATAGACGGCGGGGCGGTCGGTCGGGATCGGCCGCGGCTTGGCGGCGCGCAGCCTGTCGAGCGCCGTCGCGGCATCGAAGGGGCCGATCTCGGCGTTGGGCTTTTCGGCGGTGAAGGCGATGATGACGGGCACGCCATTCGAGCCGGCGTCGGCGATCAGCCGTTCGGCCGTGGCGACGCGCTTGCCCCAGTCGGCGGCACTTGCCCAGTCATTGTCGATCACCAATGCCAGGGCCGAGCCTTCGGCCGGCAGTTTTTCACGCGGATTGAAGACCGGTTCGGCAAGTGCGACGACGATCAGGGCGGCCATCAGCAGCCTCAGCAGCGTCAGCCACCATGGGCTTTGCTGCGGCGTCTCCTCGCGCTTCAGGACGCGGGCCAGGATCTTCAGCGGCGGAAACACTTCCATTTGCGGCTTCGGCGGGGTGAGCCGCAACAGCCACCAGATCACCGGCAGCGCCAGCAGGCCCCACAGCACCATGGGCGCACCGAAGGAAAGCGGCAGCCAGCTCATGCGCCGATCTTTCCGGCAGGACCAGCGGTCAACCCGGTATGACCTTGGGTCAACCCGGTATGACTGCCAGCGGCAGTCAACCCGGTATGACCTATGGTCAACCCTGCATGACTGCCTTCGGCGGTCAAAGCCATGTGGATGCGCACCAGCGCTTCGGAGGCGAGGCGGTCGGTATGGTTGACGGTGAAGCTCCAGCCCAGCCGCTTGCACCAGCCGGCCAACTCCTGGCGGCGGGCGCCGTAGAGCAGGCGGTATTCGTCGCCGAGCATCTCGGCGCGGCCGGCGGTCAGCTTGTCGCCGGTTTCGGGATCGGTGAACTCGGTGCGGCCGGCATAGGGAAAGGTTTCCTCGGCCGGGTCGGCGACCTCGATCAGATGGGCGCGCACGCCGTGGCGGGCGAGCACGTCGAGCCAGGCCATGGTCTCCTCGACCGGGTCGAGGAAGTCGCTGACGAGGACGACGTCGGAAAAGCGACGGATGCCGGAAAGATCGGGCTTTGCCGGCAGTGCGCCGGCATGGCCGAGCTGGGCCGCGATGCGCTCGGCGCCGTTGCGGGCCGTGAACGGGTCAGTGAGGCCCGGCCAGGCGATGCGCTCGCCGCTGCGCGACAGGAGCTCGGCCATAGCCAGCGCCAGGACGAGCGCGCGCGATTCCTTGGAAACGCCGGCACCGGCCGATTTGTAGAGCATCGAAGGCGAGGGGTCGGCCCACAGCCACACCGTATGGGCGGCCTCCCATTCGCGGTCGCGCACATAGGTGTGATCGTCGCGGGCCGAGCGGCGCCAGTCGATGCGCGAGGAATCGCCTTCGACATAGGGCCGGAACTGCCAGAAATTCTCGCCTATGCCGCGCTTGCGGCGGCCGTGCCAGCCGGCGATCACGGTGTTGACGATGCGGCGCGCCTCGACCAGCAGGTCCGGCACCAGCGAGGCCCGCAACCGGCCACGGGCGAGCGCGTCACGCGTCGCAACCGGTGCCTGGACCTCGCCTATTCGTGCCATCAGATGCCTTTTGCCAGTTTCGCCACCACGTCGCGCACCGAGGTGCCTTCGGCGCGGGCGGCGAAAGTCAGCGCCATACGATGCTGCAGCACCGGCTCGGCCAGGGCACGGATGTCGTCAACCGACGGCGCCAGCCTCCCATCATACAGCGCCCGCGCTCGCGCGCACAGTGTCAGCGCCTGGCTGGCGCGCGGCCCGGGACCCCAGGCGACGAGCTTGTCGGTTTCGGCGTGCCCCTGGCCGGGGCGGGCCGAACGCACCAGCTTGAGGATCGCGTCGACCACGCTTTCCGGCACCGGCATGCGGCGGATCAGCGTCTGGATCTCCTTCAGCCGGGCCGGCTGCAGCACATTCTGCGCCTTGGCGTCCTCGACGCCGGTTGTCTCCAGCAGGATGCGCCGTTCGGCTTCGATTTCCGGATAGAGGATGTCGACCTGCATCAGGAAGCGGTCGAGCTGCGCCTCCGGGAGCGGATAGGTGCCTTCCTGCTCCAGCGGGTTCTGCGTCGCCAGCACATGGAAGGGCGAGGGCAGGTCGTGGCGCGCCCCGGCGATGGTGACGTGGTATTCCTGCATCGCCTGCAGCAGCGCCGACTGGGTGCGCGGCGAGGCGCGGTTGATCTCGTCGGCCATCAGCAATTGCGCGAAGATCGGCCCGGAGATGAAGCGGAAGGAGCGCTTGCCGAACTCGTCCTGCTCCATCACCTCGGAGCCCAGAATATCGGACGGCATCAGGTCGGGCGTGAACTGGATGCGGCGGGAATCGAGGCCGAGCACGACGCCCAGCGTCTCGACCAGCTTGGTCTTGGCGAGGCCAGGCACGCCGACCAGCAGCGCATGGCCACCGGCAAGCAGCGCCACCAGCGTGCGCTCGACGACGGCATCCTGGCCGAAGATGACACGACCGACGCCGTCACGGACTTTCGAGATGTCCGCCAGCGCCTTTTCGGCCTCGGCGATCATGTCCTTTTCGCTGATCGGGCTTTCCTTGATCATCACGCTCATGCCGTTTCGATCCTTGTGCTGGAAATACCGGCTTGCACTGTCTGTGCCGCAGAATGCCGCGATTCGGCCTCGCCTGGCGCCTGCATTTGAACTTAAATCACAGACTTAGGCTGACAAGCGGAACAACAGTGACTATTTCGTGACCATGACGGACCTCACAGAACATCGTGAACAGAGCCTCACCAGCGCCACCGAGGCGCGCGGGCTGGAGGCGCTGATCTCGCGCGCGACCCGCGCCGGCAAGGGGCCGGCGCCGGTGGAGCGCTGGAATCCGGACTTCTGCGGCGACCTCGACATGGAGATCAGGGCCGACGGCACCTGGTTCTATCTGGGCACGCCGATCGGGCGCATGCCGCTGGTGCAGCTGTTCTCCGCCGTGTTGCGCAAGGATGCGGACGGTAGGACCTATCTGGTGACGCCGGTGGAGAGGGTGGGGATACGCGTCGTCGACGCCCCCTTCGTCGCCGTCGAGATGGATGTGTCCGGCGCCGGCGACGACCAGGTCATCACCTTCCGCACCAATGTCGGCGATGTCGTCGAGGCCGGGCCGGGCCACGCCCTGCGCTTCGTCGACGAGGAGGCGACCGGCGGGCTGAAGCCCTATGTGCTGGTGCGCGGCCGGTTGGAGGCGCTGGTGGCGCGGCCGGTGATGTACGAGCTGGTCGAGCATGGCGAGGAGATCGACATCGACGGCAGGACGATGTTTGCCGTGCGCTCCAGGGGCGAGGTCTATCCGATCATGCCCGCCGAGAAGCTGAAACGGCTGAGCGCGTGATGGACCAGGTGACGCCGGCGCCGTTCTCGACCGTGGATTTTCGCCAGCGCGTCGCCGCCCAGGCAGACGCCCATGCCGGCGACGACTATGGCGATCATCGCTTCAATCCCGGCCATCCCAGGCTGAAGCACGTAAAGCCGCTGCGCGACGCCGCCGTGCTGATCCCGGTGGTCGATCACGGCGCCGATGCGACGATGCTTTTGACCAAGCGCGCCGAGAAGCTGCGCAGCCATTCCGGTCAGGTGGCCTTTCCGGGCGGCACGATCGACCCGACCGATCCCAGCCCGGAGGCGGCTGCGTTGCGCGAAACTTTTGAGGAAATCGGCCTCGAGCGCGATCATGTCGAGATCATCGGCCGCATGCCCGACTATGTTTCCGGCAGCGGCTACCGCATCGCGCCGGTGTTGGCGGTGGTTCGGCCAGGCTTCTCCTTGACGCTCAATGCCGACGAGGTCGACGCCGCCTTCGAGGTGCCGCTGCGGTTCCTGATGGACCCGGCCAACCACGCCAGGGACAGCCGCATGTGGGACGACCTCGAATGGTTCTTCTATGACATGCCCTATGGCGGCCAGCGCATCTGGGGCGTCACCGCCGGCATCATCCGCACCCTCTACGAAAGGCTCTATGCTTGAGTGCTCCCGTATCGCTCGCCGGCAGGGCGGACTGGCTGAACGAGAAGCACCTGCAGCGTCTGCTTGCAGCGCTTTCGGATGGCGATGAGCGGGCGCGCGTCGCGGGCGGCGCCGTTCGCAACACGCTGCTCGGCCAGCCGGTCGCCGATATCGACGTCGCAACCACGACGCTGCCGCAGGAAACCATCCGCCGCGCCGAGGCGGCCGGCTTCAAGACGGTGCCGACCGGCATAGAGCATGGCACTGTCACGGCGATCGCCGGCGGCAAGACCTATGAGGTCACCACGCTGCGCGCCGATATCGAGACCGATGGGCGGCGGGCAAAGGTGTCGTTCGGGCGCGACTGGAAGCTCGACGCCGAGCGGCGCGATTTCACCATCAACGCGCTCTATGCCGAAGCTGACGGAAACGTCGTCGACCTGGTCGGCGGCATCGCCGACATCGCGGCGCGCCGGCTGCGCTTCATCGGCGATGCGGAAGCGCGCATCCGCGAGGATTACCTGCGCATCCTGCGGTTTTTCCGTTTCTTCGCCTGGTATGGCGACGGACGACCCGACGCCGAAGGGTTGAAGGCCTGCGCGCGGCTGAAGGACGGGCTCGGCCAGCTCTCGGCGGAGCGCATCTGGTCCGAACTGAAGAAGCTCCTGTCGGCGCCGGATCCGTCACGCGCGCTTTTGTGGATGCGTCAGGCCGGCGTGCTTACCAGCGTTCTGCCGGAAAGCGAGAAATGGGGCATCGACGCCATCCATGGGCTGATCCGGACCGAGAAGGACCTGGGCTGGGCGGCCGATCCGCTGCTGAGGCTGGAAGCCATGGTGCCGCCCGATGCCGCGCGGATGAAGACGCTTGCCGAGAGGCTGAAATTTTCCGCCGCCGAGGCGGGGCGGCTGAGGCACTGGGCGCTGGCGGCGGCGATCGAGCCGAGGACGAGCGAAGGCGAACTGGCCAAGAAACTCTATCTCGGCGATCGAAACGGCATCGCCGACCGGCTGCGGCTTTCGCTGGCTTCCGCGCGGGCACGGGCCGCCGAGGACAATCAGGCGCTGATCGATGCTGGCGGCTTCTCGCGCCTGCTTGCCTTCGCGTTGAAATGGGAGAAGCCGGTATTCCCGATCAAGGGCGCCGATCTCGCCGAGCTTGGCGCGGCGCCCGGCCCCAGGCTCGGCGCGATCCTGAAAAGTCTCGAGAAGGAATGGATCGCGTCCGGTTTCACCCTTGACCGCGGCGCGCTCATCGAGCGCGCCGTAAAAGCGCTTGAAGCTTAGAGCAATTCCAGGAAAAGTGTGTAACGGTTTTCCGTCCGGAATTGCGTAAAAACAAATAGTTAGAGCGGTTCGGCGATTCCATGAAACGCTGAACCGCTCTAGATCGCAACTTACCTGATCGAAGCGGGAGCCAGTGCGCGTGAAAGGCTGGCTTCGCCCTTGCCGTAGACGGAGGCGTTGTAGTTGAGCAGCGTGTCGGTACGAGCCGTGTTCAGCAACTGGTTGGTGATCTGTGTCGGCGTTGCCGTGGTGAATTTGCTGCCAACGATCGCCGCGTAGCCGGAAATGATCGGCGCCGCGAAGGAGGTGCCGTAAAGGCCGGTCTTGCTGCCGGTGACACCCACGACAAGGAAATGGCTCTGCACGAGCGGGTTGGAGCCGGCGTAGTTGGAGTAGGAGGCAAGCTGGGCCTTGCTGGTCGTCGTGCCGTTGGTGGAGAGCGCGCCGACGAAGATCGCCGAGGCTTTGCCGACCAGCGCGAGGTTGAGGTAATCCTGCTGGCCGTTCTTGATGCCGCCGACGGCGACCGCATCGTTGCCGGCGGCCTTCGAGACGACGGCCGACCCCTTGGTGGCATAAGAGATGATCGAGGCTTCCTCCGGCGCCCAGCCGATCTGGCTGGTGCTGTAACCCGCCCTGGCGTACATGCCGTAGCTCAGATTGAGCACGTTCAGGCCCGCCGCCAGCGCAACCGACGAGCCCGTCGAGAAGTCCTTCGACCGGATGGCTGCCAGGGGCGCAACCATGCTGGCTTCCTGGCGGGTCCATTCGCCGTGCCGCTGGTTTTGCGTGCCGAGGCCGAAATTGCCGGAGAAGCGCGACGTGCTGCTGAAATCGTCGACGATGGTGATGGTGACGCCACTGCCCTTGTAGCCGGCTGCCCATGCGGCGCCGACCTCGGGGCTCATCCAGCTCTGCACCGTCGCTTGCGTCGTCGGCGTGGCCGGGATCGTGGCGCTCACGCAAATCGACCCTGCGCCGTGGCAGAGCGCGGCGGTCTGGTCGGCGTCGAGAGCTTCCTGCGCCGACGCGATCGGCGCCGAGAAGATGGCAAGCGCGGCGGCGAGACCGAATTTCCAGTGGTTGGCTGACATGCTCTTACTCCAGTCGAACAGGAACCAGGACGGACGAATGTGAACTTCGAGGCGGGTCAACCTGCTCATGTCAGCCTCCAAGGTCAGAAAGTAACACGGTAATTCAGCCAGAGACGCATGGTCTCCGGTTTAGCGTTAACCAGATATTTCAGGGTTTGCTCAGGTGCCATCTCGGTGGCCGCGAGCCGGCAGTTGACGCTGTAGGTGCCCAGGTCCCCATAGTCGGCCACGCACGGCTTTTCGGTGAGGTTGCCGCCGATCGTCGAGGTCAGCGAGAAGGACAGGGTGCTGCTCGCACTCGGGTGCATCTGAGTGAGGAAGCCGAGCTTGAAGCTGGGCTCGATGCTGTACTTCTCGGCGCTTTCTCCGGTGCCGAAACCCCACAGGATGCCGGTGTCTTCAGTCAGCTGGGTGAGAAAGTCGACGTGGAGGTCGACCCAGGTGGCGTGATACCACCGGTTGAACGATACCCACGATCCGCTCTGCAACTCATAGCCGCCGTCGCCGAGGCCTCTGGCCCGGTCACTGAGCTGTGAGCCCTGGTGCATGTCGACAAGCGACGTCGTCATCTCCTGCCCGGCCGCCGGAGGCGCGCCAAGGAAGGCGGACAGCAGCAGCGCTGTCCAACGGAAACTGCCTCGATTGCCGGACCTTTCGCGCATGCGCGAAAACACCTCGCCCCACCGTTTCCGGATCAGCGCCTGGTGGCGACGGGCTTCTCTGGCTGCCCCTGTTTCCGGATTATCTCCCCGATGGTGGCACGCCTACCGTTACCGCCTGGTTATCCAAGCAGGTGCGAATATAAGTATTTGATTGAAAATATTTGCGCTCTCGGCAGCCGTGGCCGACAGGCGGAGCGGGATGCTGGCGGGTTCGGCACCCCGCTGCCGCTGAATGATTGCGCAAGTTCCGTGATCCGATCCGGCCGGAAGCCGTTACGCCGCGTCACGCACCTTCTGGATACGCGAGCGGATCGCCTCGATCATCGTCTCGCGAATGGTTGTTTCGCCATGCGTCTCACGCATATGCTCGACGGCACGGCGCATCACCTCGGCCTCTTCTTCGGCGCGTGTATGCCACTCACAGCCGGGCACGAGCGATCCGCAGTGGAATTCCTTCATCGGATTTTCCTTTCCTCCTTGGAGCGCCGACGGACGTCCGCACTCTCGATGCGTGCACGATCCTTTATCGAAAACCGAGAAGCTTCCGGGTCGCGCACTGGCGAGCAACCATAACACGGTTCGATGGCTTTGGTTGCCGCCAGAGCCGAAAAAGGCGGAGCATCGCTGCTCCGCCTTCTTACGCTATCTCGGAGCAAGACCGGACATAACCCTGTCTTGCTCCTGCGAGCAGGCCGTCACTTCATGATCTTGACTGCCTCGGCAATCTTGTTCTTGCCGCTCATGTCCCAGGAAACGCGGACCTTCTCGCCAGCCTGCAGGCCAGGATCCTTGAAGGCCTTGGACAGCGTAAAGGTGGATCCATCATCCAGAACGAGGCTCATGGCCGTTCCATCGAAGCTCTTCACTGTGCCCGTGGTGTGCTTGACCGCCGCGAACGCGGCGCCACCAGAGGCGAGAAGAGCAGCGGTTGCTGCCGTCACAATAAGCTTGCGCATGGCATGTTCTCCTGGAAAATGCGGGCACCCTGAGAGCGAGATGAAATCTCGCTCCGGGGAAGGCGCCCACTCGATCAAAGGCCGTCCGGTCACGTCGGGTCGCGGCTCACGGGAGAGAAGAGCCGCCGGCGTTTCCCGGCCCGGAAACGACAAATAGCCCTGATTTTTCAAATGCCTATTAGACGAAAAAGATAATCCGGTCACCACATTGCGCGCCCAGATTCGGCGAATGGGACGCCATTGCGGCTCACGTCCCGCTCACCGATATTTTACGGCCATCTTACCTCAGGCGGCAGGCTGGAGAGGATCGAGACGACATTGCCCCCGGTCTTCAGCCCGAAGATGGTGCCGCGATCGTGAAGCAAGTTGAATTCGGCGTAGCGGCCGCGCCGGACGAGCTGTTCGTCACGGTCGCCGTCGGTCCAGTTGTCGTTGAAATTGGACCGGACCAGGTGCCCGTAGACGACGAGAAAAGAGCGGCCGACATCCTGGACGAAGTTGAAATCGGCGTCCCAGCCGCCCGCGTCCTCGCCAGAATGCAGCCAGTCGAAGAAGATGCCGCCGATGCCGCGTGGCTCGCTGCGGTGCGGCAGGTAGAAATACTCGTCGCACCAGTCCTTGAATTTGGCGTAGTCGGCGACGCCGGCGTTCTTCTCGCAGGCAAACCGCATGGCGCGGTGGAAGGAGAGCGTATCGGGATCGTCCTGGACGCGGCGTCGGTCGAGCACCGGCGTCAGGTCGGCGCCGCCGCCGAACCACTGGCGCGAGGTGACGACCATGCGCGTGTTCATGTGCACGGTTGGCACGTTGGGGTTCCACGGATGCGCGATCAGCGAGATGCCGCTTGCCCAGAAGCGCGGATCCTCCTCGGCGCCCGGCATCTGCTTCCTGAATTCGGGCGAGAACTCGCCATAGACGGTCGAGGTGTGGACGCCGACCTTCTCGAAGACACGGCCGTGCATCATCGACATGGTGCCGCCGCCGCCCTTGCCTTCGTCTCGCTGCCAGGGCGTCTTCTCGAAGCGGCCGGGCGACCACGAGGCCAGAGGCCCCTCCAGATCCTGCTCGATCTGCTCGAAGGCGGCGCAGATGCGCTCGCGCAATGCTTCGAACCACAGGCGCGCCTTCACCTTCTTCTCTTCGATGTCGGCCGGCAGGCCCACCGGTATTTCAGGTCGTTCCAAAATCAGGTCTCCAGTCGCGGACGATAAAGGACTCGTCTTTTCCGGGCGCGATCCCTAATCTCTTAGGGGCAAGGGTCAAGTCCCGTCTGACCACGGTGCAAGGAGTTCCTTCGTGCGCACCCCGGCAAGACCGCCGCTGGATGGCTTGAAGAAGAGGCTCGACCGTTCGCGCGCCGAGCGCGAGCGCATGCCGCGCGACGGCTTCCTGCGCGAGACCTTCGTCCTGCCGCGCTCGGACGCCCGCCTCAAGGCCAAGGAATGGTTCGAGCGCTTTCCCAAGCAGGCCTACTGGACCGAGATCGAAAGCTGGTTCGAACGGCCGGGCGACGTCATCGAATTCACGATAAGGCGGCTGCCGGCGGCGGATTGATCAGCGCGCCATCAGCCTGCGCGCTCCAGTGCCCTCCCGCGCCAGCCGGTCTTCCTTGTTCCTGAGCGGGCATTTGTCGATCGACATGCAGCCGCAGCCGATGCAGTCGCTCAGGCCGTCGCGCAGCTTCTTCAACTGGGCGATCTTGTGGTCGAGCCCGTCGCGCCAAGCCGTTGAAAGCAGATTCCAATCCTCGCGCGTCGGGGTGCGGCCCTCGGGCAGGGATTGAAGCGCCGTGGCGATCTCGGAGAGCGAGATGCCGACCTCCTGGGCGACCCGGATGATCGCCACGCGCCGCAGCACGTCGCGGCCGTAGCGCCGCTGGTTGCCGGCCGTGCGGTGGCTGCGGATCAGCCCGCGCGTCTCGTAGAAGTGCAGCGCCGATACGGCGACGCCGCTGCGCATGGCCACCTGGCCGACCGTCAATTCCGTTGCTGGAGCCATCTGCCACTTTCCGCTTGACCTCAAGTTAAGTTGAGCTTGTAGCGAAGAAATCCTGATCGGGCAAATGCAGGAGAAGGCGATGTGCGCCTGGACGAAACTGACTGGAGAAACCAAGGCCCTCGGTGACGGCAGGGACCGCGGATCGCGGATCCTATGCGAGCTGGCGGATCGCTTCGCCAGCGACCATGGCGACGGACAGCGCGACATTGATGCTGCGCGCGCCCGGCCGCATCGGGATGGTCAGGCGCGCATCCGCAGCGTCATGGACCGGATCCGGCACGCCTGCGGATTCGCGACCGAAAAGCAGAATGTCTCCATCGGCAAAGGCAAAGTCCGTATAGGCGGCAGCGGCTTTGGTGGTGAGCAGCACCAGCCGACGCGCGTCGCCCGCCCGCCATTGCTCGAAGGCGTTCCAGTCGACATGCCGGGTCAGATCGGCCATTTCGAGGTAGTCCATGCCGGCCCGTTTCAGCGCCCGGTCGGAGAGCGGGAAGCCGGCCGGCTCGATGATGTCGACGCCAAGGCCGAGACAGGCGGCGAAGCGCAGGATCGTTCCGGTGTTGCCGGCGATGTCAGGCTGGTAGAGCGCGATGCGGAGACGGTCGTTCATTTCCGCGTCTTTCTAATAAGTGGCAGATCGGCCACAGAGATTTCCAGGTTTCGCAGATTGCTGGACTGGCGGGTGGTCATTTTCTGCGAAGTCGAGTATACGCCTCTCATTGTCAACCCGAACCGATGGAGGGGGAACTCATGATGACCATGCACAACCAGCGCCCCTCCTGGCGCCTTATGCGCTCTGCGGCGGTTTCGGTACGACGATTCTCCTGACTCTCTAAGACTTGATCGCACCGATTCCCGCCGAACCCAGTTTTCGGTTCTCGAAGGAATCCTGCGATGTTTTTCAAACGCCCAAAGGGGCCCGGCGCCCCACCTGACCGTGTCCTGACTGACGCCTGCCGTCATGTCCGGAGCGACGCTGCGCGCACCGAAGTACTCGGCCGCTTCGGCCGAATGCCGGAAGTCGATGTTGCGTCACCCTTTTTATCGCATTTGCACATGGAGGATGGACCGATGTTCGATCCCTACAAAATACCCGGCTCCAGAAGCCTGCACGAGCGCAGGATGGCGACCTGGGCGCTGCTGGTCGGCGAGACCTACTCGTCGGCAGTGCACGCCGAGACGCGCCGGCGTCCGCATCGAGGCATGCTGCCGGACGTCGACTTCTCGCGCGCCGTGCCTGACCACAGCCGGCCTTCGCTGGTGCGCCGCATCATCAGGCTGATCCGGCCCGGCGCGAAAGGCCGGGCAGGCGCCAGTTTTTCGCCCGGAAACTCCGGGGCGTCAGGATCGTCGGCTGAGCCTGTCGGCGAAAAGCCCGCGACACCCTATATTGCGCGAAGCAGGGCCGGCGATGCAGATGATTCTGCATCGCCGGCCCGCGGCGCTGCGCGGTCGAGCAAGCTTGTCCATCAATCCCGCGCCGCGTGAGCGCATAGACAGTCGAGTGCCTGCAATGTTCCGCTGGTTTGAAAACAAGCTCGATCCGTTCCCGGCCGCGGAGCCGGTCGAACCACCGAAGACGCTGGTCGCCTTCTGCGTGCATTACACGCGCGGCGCCTGGCCCTACATCATCCTCGACGCGCTCCTGGTGACGGCGATTGCCGTCGCCGAAGTGTGGATGTTCGGCTTTATGGGCCGCATCGTCGACTGGCTCTCGGGGCAGAATCGCGAGACTTTCCTGCAGACCGAGAGCTGGAAGCTCGCAGGCATGGCTTTCGTCGTGCTGTTCGCGCTGCCGGGCACCGTGTGGTTCCACTCGCTTCTCAACCAGCAGACGCTGATGGGCAACTATCCCATGCGCATCCGCTGGCAGGTGCATCGCTACCTCTTGAAGCAGTCGATGGCCTTCTATCAGGACGAGTTCGCCGGCCGCATCGCCACCAAGCTGATGCAGACGGCGCTCGCAGTGCGCGAATGCGTCATCAAGCTCATCGACGTGCTCAACTACGTCATCGTCTACTTCCTCGGCATGCTGTTCATCGTCGGTTCGGCTGACTGGCGGCTGGCGACGCCGCTCGCGATCTGGCTGGTCGGCTATATCGGGCTGCTACGCTACTTCATCCCGCGGCTCGGCAAGGTCGGCGAGGAGCAGGCCAATGCGCGCTCGACCATGACCGGCCGCGTCGTCGACAGCTACAGCAACATCCAGACGGTCAAGCTGTTTTCCCATGCGCGCCGCGAGGCCAGCTTCGCGAAGGAGGGCATGTCAGGCTTCCTCGAGACGGTCTACCGCTCGATGCGGCTGGTGACGGTGCTCTACGGCCTGCTCTATATCCTCAACGCGCTGCTGCTGTTTTCCGTCACCGCGCTGTCGCTGTGGCTGTGGCTCGGCCAGGCGGTGACGATCGGCGCCGTCGCCGTGGTCATCGGCCTCGTGCTCAGGATGTGGGGCATGTCGCAGTGGATCATGTGGGAGATGTCCGGCCTGTTCGAGAACATCGGCACGGTGCAGGACGGGATCCAGTCGATCTCGCTGCCGCGCCTGGTCGAGGACCGGCCGGGCGCGAAGGACATCGCCGTCACACGCGGCGAAATCCGCTTCGACGACATCCGCTTCCACTACGGCAAGCAGAAGGGCGTCATCGAGAACCTGTCGCTGACGGTGAAGCCGGGCGAGAAGGTCGGCATCGTCGGCCGCTCGGGCGCCGGCAAGTCGACGCTGGTCAATCTGCTGCTGCGCTTCTACGACCTCGAAGCCGGCCAGATCCTGATCGACGGCCAGGAGATCGCGTCGGTGAGGCAGGACTCGCTGCGTGCGCAGATCGGCATGGTGACGCAGGACACCTCGCTGCTGCACCGCTCGGTGCGCGAGAACATCCTCTATGGCCGGCCGGATGCCACCGATGAGATGCTGCTCGAGGCGGCGGGGCGGGCAGAGGCGCTGGATTTCATAGGCGGGCTGATCGACGCCAACGGCCGCACCGGGTTCGATGCCCATGTCGGCGACCGCGGCGTCAAACTGTCGGGCGGACAGCGGCAGCGCATCGCCATTGCCCGCGTCATGCTGAAGGACGCGCCGATCCTCATCCTCGACGAGGCGACGTCGGCGCTCGATTCCGAGGCCGAGGCGGCGATCCAGGAGAACCTCTACAGGCTGATGCAGGGCAAGACCGTCATCGCCATCGCGCATCGGCTGTCGACCATCGCCGCGATGGACAGGCTCGTCGTCATGGATAAGGGCCGCGTCATCGAGGAAGGTTCGCACGACGACCTCGTTGCCAAGGGTGGACTCTATGCGCAGCTCTGGCAGCGCCAGTCGGGCGGCTTCCTGCTCGACGAGGCGCCGGCCGAGGCCGCCAACGACATCGGGGCCAAGGGTCAAGCTGCAGAATGATGGCCACCGCATGATGACAGCCGTCTATCGCTGGTTCGAGCGCTGGGTCTATCCGTTCCGCGAGCCGGCGAACCTTCGGCCACCGACCGGTGTCGGCGGCTTCCTCTGGCACTATGTCGGACAGGCGAAGCTCGCCTTCTTCACAATGCTGATCATTGGCGGCATTGCGCCGCTGGTCGAGGCTGGGCTGTTCTATTTCGTCGGGCGGCTGGTCGACATCCTCGACCAGCTGCCCGGCGAGCGCAGCTGGCATGCGCTGTGGACCGCCGCCGGTCCCGAGCTCCTGTTCATGGGCGCGGTGGTGCTGATCATCCGCACGCTGGTCGTCGGGCTCTCGGCACTGGTCGACGAGCAGACGATCACGCCCGGCTTCTACAATCTGGTGCGCTGGCAGGCGCATCGCCATGTTTCGCGCCAGTCCTACGCCTTCTTCCAGAACGACTTCGCCGGCCGCATCGCCACCAAGGTCTGGCAGGCGGGGCAGGCCACCGGCGACCTGATGGAGAGCTTCATCGAGGTCATCTGGTTCATGATCGTCTATACGGTGACGACGCTCGCGCTGGTCGCCGGCCTTGATCTCAGGCTGGCGGTGCTTGTGGTGCTCTGGATCGCCGCCTTCGGCTTTCTGGCCAAGCGCTATCTGCCGGCGATCCGCAGGCACGCCGAGGCGACCGCCGAGGCCGGCTCGATGATCAATGGCCGAATCGTCGATTCCTACTCCAACGTGCAGACGCTGAAGCTGTTTTCGGCCGATGGCGACGATCGCTACATCCGGAGCGGTTTCGACATCTATCTGGACGCCCTGCGCCCGTTCACCCGCCGGCTGACCGGCGTGCGCATGGCGCTGACGACGCTGTCGGGCGTCATGATCACCGCCATCGCCAGCTTTGCCATCTATCTATGGCTCGAAGGTTCGATCACCGTCGGCGCCGTTGCCTTCACGCTTTCGCTCGTCCTGCGGCTCAACATGCTGCTCGGCCGGGTGATGATGCAGCTCAACGGCATCCTGAGGAACCTCGGCGTGCTGGAGAACTCCAAGGCGTTGATCTCGCAGCCGCTCGGCCTCACCGACGCGCCGGACGCCAAGGAATTGATCGTGGCCGGCGGCCGCATCGATGTGAAGAACGTGACTTTCCACTACGGCAAGGGGGCGGGCGTGCTCGACGGCATCGACCTCGTCGTCAGGCCCGGCGAGAAGGTCGGGCTGGTCGGCCCCTCGGGCGCCGGCAAGACGACCCTGGCCAACCTGATCCTGCGCCTTTACGACCTCGAGGGCGGCAAGATCCTGATCGACGGCCAGGATGTCGCGCAGGTGACGCAGAATTCGCTGCGCGCCAATATCGGCGTGGTCAGTCAGGACACGGCCTTGTTCCACCGCTCGCTGCGCGACAACATCAAGCTCGGCATGCCGGGCGCGACCGAGACGCAAGTGATCGCGGCGGCGCGGAAAGCCGAGGCGCATGAGTTCATCATAGGCCTGCGCGACAATCGCGAGCGCACCGGCTACGACGCCTATGTCGGCGAACGCGGCGTGAAGCTGTCCGGCGGCCAGCGCCAGCGTGTGGCAATCGCTCGTGTCTTCCTCAAGGATGCGCCGATCCTGATCCTGGACGAGGCGACCTCGGCGCTCGATTCCGACATCGAGGCGGCGATCCAGGAGAATCTGACGCGGCTGATGGAGAACAAGACCGTGATTGCCATCGCGCACCGGCTGTCGACGATCGCGGCGCTCGACCGGCTGGTGGTGCTCGACGGCGGGCGGATCATCGAACAGGGCACGCATGACGAGCTGGTGGCGCTGGACGGGCTTTACGCGCGGCTGTGGAAGCGGCAGTCGGGCGGCTTCCTGTTCAACGAGGAAAGCGTGCTGGAAGAGACGCGGCCGGCGGAGTAGGAAGAGCAATGTCGGTTCGCATGCCTTCGAATTTCGGACCCGCGGGAGCGCAGGAGAGCGCACTCGACCTGCTCGGCCACGAGATCCTCGCCGAAAAGGCGGCGGCTCTCGGCCGCGCCGGCCAGCGCGTCGAGGCGACGCTGGCCAGACTGCGCGAGAACGGCGACGACGAGGAGCGGCGGCCGCGACTGCTCAAGGACGCCGCCGAGGCCGTGCATGCCTATTTCATCCAGCGCGAGCTCTGCGGGTTGCGTAAGCACGATGCGGTGATCCGCGAATACAACATACCGAGGGCGGTCCTGGTCAGGCTCGGCGCGAAATAGGCGCTGCCTTCGGGTTTCTTGCCGAACCGGAGGCTCGGGATCTACTCCAGCCACTCGGTGACGAAGCTGCCGTTCTCGTGAATATCGATGGTCTCCAGCGGGCCGGGGCCGAGATTGGTGAATTTGTGCGCCGTGTTGGGCGGCACGATCACGATCTGGCCGGCGAATGCCTCGATCTCCCGGTCGCCGACCGTGAACAGGCCGCTGCCCTGGCGGACGATGAAGATCTCCGCGTAGGGATGCCGGTGCAGGCGCGGACCGCCGCCGGTTCCGGGCAGATAATTGAAGATCAGGCAGGAGTTGGAGCCCCAGGCGCCGCATTCGAGCTCGCCTTGCCAACGGTCGGGCATCCTGGCCCATTTGTCGCGGTCGATGACGTGCGCCATGAGGGCAGAATAGACCGAGCCGGCGCCTACTGTCGAGGCAAAGGCGTGGCAATGATCGCCGTTGTTTTTGCGGTCGTTTCGGGCTGTTTGGCGACCCTTCGGCGCAGCGCCGTCCGGCATCGGATTTTACCCCCGCGACAATCTGACCTTGTGCCTTCACCCGACTGGACAAAAACGGGCTTCACGCATAAACCGAACTCCAAATGCCGGAGGAATTCGCTAGCCTGTTCGCCATGCGCTGTCGGGCCGGCGCGATTGAGCGGGGACAAGGCTCGGCCGCCGGCACGGAAGAGGCGAAAGGATCAGGCACCCGTGAGCGCAACCGATACCCACGATCCCAACCGTCGTGATTTCCTCTATGTCGCCACCGGCACGGCCGCCGTGGTCGGCGCGGGGGCCGTCGCATGGCCGTTCATCGACCAGATGCGCCCCGACGCCTCGACGCTGGCGCTGGCCTCGGTCGAAGTGGACGTCTCGTCGCTGACGCCGGGAACGTCGCTGATCGTGAAGTGGCGCGGCAAGCCGGTCGTGGTGCGCAATCGCACCGAGAAGGAGATGAAGGACGGCGAGGCCGTCAATCTCGCCGACCTGAAGGACCCGATCGCCCGCAACGCCAATTTGCCGGCCGACGCTCCGGCGACCGACGCCAACCGCACGACGCCGGGCAAGGAAGCCTGGATGGTCATGGTCCAGGTCTGCACCCATCTCGGCTGCATCCCGCTCGGCCAGGAAGGCGATTTCGGCGGCTGGTTCTGCCCGTGTCACGGCTCGGTGTACGACACCGCCGGCCGCATCCGCAAAGGTCCGGCGCCCGAGAACATGGCGGTGCCGGTATTCAAGTTCATTTCCGATACCAAGATCCTTATCGGTTGAGGCAGGGGATATTTCGATGAGCGAGGGACACTCGACCTATACGCCCAAGACCGGTCTCGGACGCTGGTTCGACGCCCGCATGCCGCTGCCCAGGCTGGTCTATGACAGCTTCGTCGCCTATCCGGTGCCGCGCAACCTCAACTACATGTGGACGTTCGGCGGCATCCTGTCGATCATGCTGGCGTCGCAGATCCTGACCGGCATCGTGCTGGCCATGCACTACACGTCGGACACCACGCTCGCCTTCGATTCGGTCGAGAAGATCATGCGCGACGTGAATTCGGGCTGGCTGCTGCGCTATCTGCATTCCAACGGCGCCTCGTTCTTCTTCGTCGCCGTCTACATCCACATCTTCCGCGGCCTCTATTACGGCTCCTACAAGGCGCCGCGCGAGCTGCTGTGGATCCTCGGCTGCATCATCTACCTGCTGATGATGGCGACCGGCTTCATGGGCTATGTGCTGCCCTGGGGACAGATGAGCTTCTGGGGCGCCACCGTCATCACCGGCTTCTTCAGCGCCATTCCGCTGGTCGGCAACTGGATCCAGGAACTGCTGCTCGGAGGCTTTGCCGTCGACAACCCGACGCTGAACCGCTTCTTCGCGCTGCATTACCTGTTGCCGTTCATGATCGCCGGCGTCGTCGTGCTGCATATCTGGGCGCTGCATGTCGTCGGGCAGAGCAATCCGACTGGCATCGAGGTCAAGTCGAAGACCGATACCGTCGCCTTCACGCCTTACGCCACCATCAAGGACGCGTTCGGCATGATCGTGTTCCTGTTCGTCTTCGCCTATTTCGTCTTCTACCTGCCGAACTTCCTCGGCCACCCGGACAACTACACGGTCGCCAACCCGCTGAAGACGCCGGCCCATATCGTGCCGGAATGGTACTTCCTGCCGTTCTACGCGATCCTGCGCGCCATCACCTTCAACATCGGGCCGATCAACTCCAAGCTCGGCGGCGTGCTGTGCATGTTCGGCGCCATCGCGATGCTGTTCCTGGTGCCGTGGCTCGACACGTCCAAGGTGCGCTCGGCGGTCTACCGGCCCTGGTACAAGCTGTTCTTCTGGCTGTTCGTGGCCGACGCCATCCTGCTCGGATGGCTGGGCTCGCAGCCGGCCGAAGGCAGCTATGTGTTCATGGCGCAGATGGCGACACTGTTCTACTTCGCCTTCTTCCTGGTCGCGCTGCCGGTGCTCGGGCTGATCGAGACGCCGCGCAGGCTGCCGAATTCGATCACCGAGGCGGTGCTGGAAAAGAACAAGGGCGGCGGCGGACATCCGGCCGGCGCGAACGCCGCGCCGGAAACCAAGGGCTGAGAATCTAAGGGGATTTGGGTATGAAAAAGATTCTCACCTCGCTGGCTCTGCTTGGCCTGGTGGCCGCGGGCACCTGGATGACAGGTGCAGGCGCCATCGCCGAAGAGGCACATAACGCGGCGGCACCGACGCATTTCCCGATCGACGAGCCGAAGGAAATGAGCTGGAGCTTCGCCGGCCCGTTCGGCACCTACGACAAGGCCCAGCTGCAGCGCGGCCTGAAGGTCTACAAGGAAGTCTGCTCGGCCTGCCATTCGATGAACCTGGTTGCCTTCCGCACGCTGGAAGGGCTCGGCTATTCGGACGGGCAGGTGAAGGCGCTAGCCGCCGAATACACGATCCACGACGGCCCGAACGATGCCGGCGACATGTTCGACCGCCCGGGCAAGCCGTCCGATCACTTCCCGGCGCCGTTCGCGAACGAGCAGGCCGCTGCATCGGCCAATGGCGGCGCCGCTCCGCCCGACATGTCGCTGCTCGCCAAGGCGCGCGGCGTCGAGCGCGGCTTCCCGCGCTTCGTCTTCGACATCTTCACCCAGTACGCCCAGGGCGGCCCCGACTACATCCACTCGCTGCTGACCGGCTACGACCAGACGCCGCCGGCCGGCATGGTGATCCCCGAGGGCACGCACTACAACCCGTACTTCCTGTCCGGCGTGTCGCTGAAGATGCCGAAGCCGCTCTCCGACGGCCAGGTGACCTATGACGACGGTTCGCCGCAGACAGTGGACCAGTATTCCCGCGACGTCTCGGCCTTCCTGATGTGGGCCGCCGAGCCGCATCTGGAGGACCGCAAGAAGACCGGCTTCCGCGTGCTGGTGTTCCTGCTCCTGTTCGGCGCGCTGGTCTATCTCACCAAGCGCAAGGTGTGGGCCGACGTCGCCCACTGAGCGGCTGCGACCGGAAAAATGCGAGGGCGCCGATGGGCGCCCTTTTCTTTTGGGCCGCTAGCCGGCAAAACTGTACGGCAACGGATCAACCGCCCATGAAATCCTCTCTCGAAGAAACGCTGCTCGCGGCCATCCGCACCATTCCGGACTATCCGAAGCCGGGCATCTTGTTCCGCGATATCACCACCCTGCTCGGCAATGCGCGTGCTTTCCGCCGCGCCATCGACGAGCTGGTACATCCCTATGTCGGGCTGAAGGTCGACAAGATCGCCGGCATCGAGGCGCGCGGCTTCATCCTCGGCGGCGCCGTCGCGCACCAACTCTCGGCCGGCTTCGTGCCGATCCGCAAGAAGGGCAAGCTGCCCTATGAGACGGTGCGCGTCGCCTACAGCCTGGAATACGGGCTGGACGAGATGGAGATGCACAAGGACGGCGTTTCGCCCGGTGAGAAAGTGATCCTGGTCGACGACCTGATCGCCACCGGCGGCACGGCGGAGGCTGCGGTGAAGCTGCTCAGGCAGATCGGCGCCGACATCGTCGCCGCCTGCTTCGTCGTCGACCTGCCTGACCTCGGCGGCCGCCAGAAGCTCGAAGCACTCGGCGTGCCGGTGCGGACGCTGATCGGCTTCGAGGGGCATTGAGCGCCTTATCCCTCGCCCCGTTTACGGGGAGAGGGACGCGCAGCGAGCAACGCGAGCGGAGCCAGGGTGAGGGGTAAGCGCGGCGGTCGAGTTTCAGACACTTGCGCCGGTGCCGCCCCTCATCCGCCCTTCGGGCACCTTCTCCCCGTGAACGGGGAGAAGGAAGAGGCTACTCCACCTTCACCAGCACCGCGCTGTCGAACTCGATGACCTTGTCGCCGGTCGAATCGAAGGCTTCGCAGCGCAGCGTCAGCAGGTTCCAGCCGGGGCGCGCGGCAAGCGGGCGGTGGGCGAGCGCGGTGCGCGTGAAGGTCACGGTCTCGCCGGCATAGACCGGCTTCAGCCATTTCAGGTTGCGGAAACCGGGCGAGGGGCCGAATTCGGGCTGCGGGCCGGGGCCCGTCCAGCGCACCCCCTCGGTCTCCATGCGCTTTTCGAGATTGTACTTCATCCAGGTGGCGGCGGTGTGCCAGCCGGAGGCGCACAAGCCACCGAGCACGCTCTTCTTCGCAGCCTCCTCGTCGACATGGAAGACCTGCGGGTCGTATTTGCGGGCGAAGGCCTTGATCTCGTCCGGCTCGAATGTGTGCGCGCCCAGCGTGACGGTGTGGCCGATCAGGAAGAACTCGTCGAGGGTCACGCCGCGGCCTCCCGGGTCAGGAACATGCCGGTGTTCTCGAGCTCGAAGACGCTCTCGCCGCGCTGGTTGAACAGTTCGCTGCGCATGGTGACGAGGCCGAGCTGAGGCCGCGATTTGGACTGGCGCTTGGCAAGCACGGTCACCGTCCCGCTGAGCGTATCGCCGGCGAGCACCGGCTTCTTCCATTTGACGTGTTCGATGCCGGGCGATCCCTGCGAAGTCGAGTCGAGCAGGAAGGCATCGCACAGCATGCGCATGAACATCGCGCATGTGTGCCAGCCCGAAGCCGACAGGCCGCCGAGGATGCTGGCCTTGCCGGCCGCCTCGTCGAGGTGCATCGGCTGGGCGTCGAACTCGCTGGCGAACTCGATGATCTCGTGGGCGTTTACGTGCTTCACACCGAGGTCGAGCGAGGCGCCCTCGACGAAATTCTCATAGGCCCAGGTCGTTGCGGTCATGGTCCGGATCCGGTTGACGAACGCGCGATCCCATTAGGATCGGCACCCCGGATGCCGGCCAACAGGCGTTTGGTCAAGTCATTTCTGGTGAGCCAGCCGCGTGTAGCCCGGACCGTCAGGTGTTGAACTTGAACAGCATGACGTCGCCGTCCTGGACGACATATTCCTTGCCTTCATCGCGGGCCTTGCCGGCCTCCTTGGCCGCAACTTCGCCGCCGAGGGTGACGAAGTCGTTGTAGGCGATAGTCTGGGCGCGGATGAAGCCGCGCTCGAAATCGGTGTGGATGACGCCGGCGGCCTGCGGGGCCTTGTCGCCCTTGTGAATGGTCCAGGCGCGCGTCTCCTTCGGCCCGGCGGTGAAATAGGTGATGAGATGCAAAAGGTCGTAGCCGGCGCGGATCACCTTGTTGAGACCCGGCTCGTCGAGCCCGAGAGAGGCAAGGAACTCCATCTCCTCCTCGTCGGAAAGCTGGGCAACCTCGGCTTCGATCGCCGCCGAGATGACGACAGTGCCGGCGCCCTGCGCGGCGGCCATCTTTTCCACGGCCCTGGAGTGCTCGTTGCCGGTCGCGGCATCGGCCTCCGCAACGTTGCAGACGTAGAGAACCGGGTGTGAGGTGAGCAGGTTCAGCCCCTGAAGGATGCGCAGATCCTCCGCCGCTATGCCTTTCAACAGGATGCGGGTCGGCTTGCCGGCCTGCAGCAGTTCGAGCGCCGCCTCCATCATCGGCAGCACGCTCATCGCTTCCTTGTCCTTGCCGGCGGCGCGCTTGCGGAACTGGACGATGCGGCGCTCGAGGCTTTCGAGGTCGGCGAGCATCAGCTCGGTCTCGACCGTCTCGGCATCGGCGACGGGGTCGATGCGTCCCTCGACATGGGTGATGTCGTCGTCCTCGAAGCAGCGCAGCACATGGACGATGGCGTCGACCTCGCGGATGTTGGCGAGGAACTGGTTGCCCAGCCCTTCGCCTTTGGAGGCGCCGCGCACCAGGCCGGCGATGTCGACGAAGGAGATGCGCGTCGGGATGATCTCCTTCGACTTGGCGATCGAGGCGATCCTCTGCAGGCGGGAGTCCGGCACCGCGACCTCGCCGGTGTTGGGCTCGATGGTGCAGAACGGATAGTTGGCGGCCTGCGCCGCCGCCGTCCTGGTCAGCGCGTTGAAGAGCGTCGACTTGCCGACATTAGGCAAGCCGACGATGCCGCATTTGAAACCCATTTTGTCCGGTCCTATCGGGAAATCGAAATTTGATCAGGGCTATGGGCGAAAGGGGTGACGAACGTCAAGCCCTCGGCCGCCATCCCCGGCGACGTTCAGCCCTTGCCGCCGAACAGCTTCTTCAGCATGGCGGCCATCGGGCCGGTTTCGGGCAGCTTTGCCGGCGCCTGCTGCGGCCGTGCCTGGCGAATGTGGCTCTGCGCGTTTGGCGCCTTGGGCGGCGGGCGGTCGTCGTCGCCGGTTGGCGTCAGTTTTTCACGCAGGGCGAGCGTCACCCGGTTCATGAAGGAATTGTCGTCGCCCTTGGCCAGAAGGCCGGCGTCGTCGGCGATGGTGTCGAGCAGGACCTCGAGCCATTCGCGGTCCGCCTTGGCGAAATCGCCGAGCACGTGGCCGTGCACCATTTCCTTGACGCCCGGATGGCCCACGCCGATGCGCACGCGGCGGTAGGCCTTGCCGACATGGTCATCGAGCGAGCGAATGCCGTTATGGCCGCCGGAGCCGCCACCGACCTTGACCCGAACCTTGCCGGCGGCAAGGTCGATCTCGTCATAGAAGACGGTGAGCGCGGCAGGCTCGAGCTTGTAGAAGCGCAGCGCCTCGCCGACCGCCTGGCCGGACAGGTTCATGAAGGTCTGCGGCTTGACCAGGAGGATCTTTTCGCCGGCGAGCGTGCCTTCGGCGATCAGGCCCTGGAATTTCTTCGACCAAGGCGAAAAAGAATGGCGGCGGGCGATTGCGTCCACCGCCATGAAACCGACATTGTGCCGGTTGTTGGCATATTTCGCGCCCGGATTGCCGAGGCCTGCGAACACAAGCATCGTCGTCTCCGGGCGGGAAAATTACTTCTCTTCGGCGGCCGGAGCCGCTTCGGGCGCTGCCGCCTCGACCGTCTCTTCGACCTCGGGCTTCATCGCCGACGAGCCGGCAATGGTGGCGATGGTGAAGTCGCGGTCGGCGATGACCGGCTTGACGCCGGCCGGGAGCGTAACCGCCGAGATGTGGATCGAGTCGCCGATATCCGTGCCGGCGAGATCGACGGTGATGAACTCCGGGATCGCGTTGGCCGGGCAGTGGAACTCGACCTCGTGACGCACGATGTTGAGCACGCCGCCGCGCTTGATGCCGGGCGACTTGTCCTCATTGATGAAGTGGACAGGCACGTCGACATTGACCTCGGTGTCCTTGCCGATGCGCAGGAAGTCGACATGGACAGGGAAATCCTTGACCGGGTCGAGCTGGAAGTCCTTGGGCAGAACCTGGATCTTGCTGCCGCCGACATCGATCGTGGCGACCGTGGTCAGGAACCCGCCGCCGTGGATCTTGTAGTAGACGTCCTTGTAGTTGAGGGCGATCGCCAGGGGAGGCTGCTTGTCGCCGTAAATCACTGCAGGCACTTTACCGTTACGGCGAACTGCACGGGCGGACCCCTTACCGACCTGTTCGCGCGCCTCGGCCTTGAGCTCGTAAGTATCGTGGCTCATGGCATTTCCTTTCGCGTGTTATGGAGCGTTTGCGGCAGGCAATATGCCCAGCCGAAACGTCGAAAGCCGCCAGGCCTGGATGTCCGAACGCCGGTGGCCGGCAGAAGCGGACCTTTGTTCGGGATCACAAGGGAAGGCAGCCTTCCGCCGCGTTGCCTCCAAGGGTGTCTACGCGGGTGGCGGCTCTATAGCGGAAGGCGGGCGCAGGCGCAAGCGGTTGGTCTGGAAGGCTTTCGCGACATTTCCAATGTCGAAAGCATACAGTCAAGAATCCCGTCCATCCGGATGTAGGATCGGGCAGGCTTCAATCGTCCTGCGGCAGTTGTCTCAACCAATCCGCGAGCATTCGATATGAAACTCCTGTTCAGCCGCAATCCCAATCCTCGCCTCGGAGTCGCGACGGCGCGCCATCTCAAAGCGGACGTTACGTTCGAATTCGCCTCACCCATGGCATCGGGGCAGGCCGAGCGCTATCGCGTGCTCAACCCAAATCTTACCTTGCCGATACTGGTCGGCTCCGGATGGAGCCTGTGGGAGGCCGACGCCATCGCCTGCCGGCTCTCCCGCGAGGTGGGCTCGAATTTTTGGCGCGGCGGGGACGATGAGCCGGACATGATCCGCTGGATAAGCTGGGGCAAGGAGAATTTCGCCAGAGGCTGCGACATGGTGCATTTCGAGCGCGGCACCAAGCAGCGTTGGGGGCTGGGTCCTATCGACCAGGCCCTGGTCGAGGAAGGGTTCAGGGTTTTCCACGCGGCTGCCGCCATCCTCGCCCCGGTGCTCGCGCAAAGGGAGTGGCTGGTCGGAAATTCCGTCTCCTACGCCGACTTTCGCATGGCGACGTTTCTGCCCTTCAACGATGCTGCCGGGCTACCGCTCGACGACTATCCGTCGATACGCCGCTGGTATGACCAACTCGAGGCGATCGATGCATGGCGCGACCCTTTCGCGGGTCTCGAGGCGCCGCCATTGCCGCGCGTGAAGAGTTACATTTCCAACGGTCGGCCCGGAACAGCGGTCTGATCGGCAGCGAGCGCCTCGCGCAAGGCCCAGACCTTTTGGGTGAGGGAATCGATCTCGGCCAATGTCATCCCGGAGCGCTCGATGAGCGTTTCACCCAGACAGTTGCATTGAGTGAGCAGCGCCCGACCGGCCACGGTGAGATCGACCTGCACCTGGCGCTCGTCGGCATGGCTGCGCTGGCGGCTCACAAGACCGGCCTGCTCCATGCGCTTGACCAGAGGCGTCACGGTGCTCGATTCCAGCGCCAGCCTGCGCGCGATCGCGCCGACCGACATGCCATCCGCCTCTCCCAGGGCGTTGAGCACGAGATATTGCGGGTAGGTGATCCCCATCTCGTCGAGCATGGGCTTGTAGGTGCGGTTGATCGCCATGCTCGTGGCGTAGAGGGCGAAACAGAGCTGATTGTCCAACGGGAGAGGCACGGCGAATTCCCTTTGCCGACTGAGCATTTCGCAATGTTTACCACGGAAAATGATATCGCGATACATATTTCTTGTGGACAGGGGTTTCGATCTGCGCTAACGATATCGTTGTCGCGATATTGATTATCGCGAAAATAATCAATGGAGATTGAGATGACCAAGCCCGGCAGCAGCACGATCACCACCAAGGACGGAACCGAGATTTTCTACAAGGACTGGGGAGCCGGCCAGCCTATCGTCTTCCATCACGGCTGGCCATTGAGCAGCGACGACTGGGACGCCCAGATGCTGTTCTTCCTTTCGAAAGGCTATCGCGTCATCGCTCATGACCGGCGCGGCCATGGCCGTTCCACCCAGACGGATACCGGCAACGAGATGGACACCTACGCCGCCGATGTCGCCGAACTCGCTGCGCATCTCGACCTCAAGAACGCCATCCATGTCGGTCATTCCACCGGCGGCGGCGAGGTGGCGCGCTACGTTGCCAAGTACGACGCTGGCGGTCGCGTCGCCAAGGCGGTGCTGATCGGCGCCGTGCCGCCGATCATGCTCAAGACCGCGGCCAATCCCGGCGGCCTGCCGATCGAGGTGTTCGACGGCTTCCGCTCCGCCCAGGCCGCCAACCGCGCCCAGTTCTTCCGCGATGTTCCGGCCGGCCCGTTCTACGGCTTCAACCGTCCCGGCGCCGAAGTCTCGCAAGGCGTCATCGACAATTGGTGGCGCCAGGGCATGATGGGCGGCACCAAGGCGCACTACGACTGCATCAAGGCATTCTCGGAAACCGACTTCACCGAGGACCTTAGGGCAATCGACGTGCCGGTGCTGGTGATGCATGGCGACGACGACCAGATCGTGCCGATCGCGGACTCCGCGCTGCTGGCCATAAAGCTGCTCAAGAAGGGCGAGCTCAAGGTCTACAAGGGCCTTCCGCATGGCATGGCCACGACCCATGCCGACATCATCAACGCCGACCTTCTGGCCTTCTTCAAGGCGTAAGGCCTTTCGGGACACAAGACACCCGCCACCTGGCGGGTGTTCTTGCGTCAGGCCGTGTCGATATCAGGCGATGCTCAAGCCGCCGTCGATCAGAATTTCCGCACCGACGATGAACGGGCATTCGTCCGAAGCGAGAAAAACCACAGCGTTGGCAATTTCCTCGGCGGTCCCGAAACGACCGGCAGGCACCAGGCCGACCACCGCCTTGGCGCGCGCCTTCGCCGCTTCGGCATCCAGCCCGAGTTTGTCGTTGAGCGGCGTGTCGATCGGACCCGGGCTGATCACATTGGCGCGGATGCCGCGCCCTATCAGTTCGCCGGAGAGCGTTCTGGCGAGCGAGATCATGCCGGCCTTGGCGAGCGAATAGACGTGCGTCCCGGCCATTCCCATATGCGCGTTGACTGAGCCGCTGAGGATGATCGAGGACGGGTTCGAAAGCAGCGGTACCAGCGCCTTGATCAGGAAATACGGGCCTTTGAGGTCGATATCGATGCTCCTGTCGAACGCCGCCTCGGTCCAGTCATCGAGCGGGCGCAGGTCGGCGATGCCGGCGTTGAGGAAGACGGCGTCGAGCCTGCCGAAGGTTTCTCCGATCTGTCGCGCGATATCGTTCTGCGTCGTAACATCGCCGGCGTCGGCGGCGATGACAAACGTATCGCCGCCAAGAATCTTGCGGGCCTCCTCGAGACGGCCCGTGTTGGTGCCAGTGATGGCGACACGAGCGCCTTCCTCAATGAAGCGCCGCGCCGTCGCCAGACCGATGCCGCTGGTGCCGCCGGTAATCAGCGCGACCTTGTCTTTAAGTCTGGACACTACAGATTGCCTCATCTCGCTCGTAGCGCAGCGCACCGATCGGGCGCTGAGCCCGGCACCTTAGTTCAAGTTGAAGGCGTTCGCGCTACGTCTCGTGATGTCGCGCACACGTTTCAAACACTAACAGGCTTTCGCCTGGCGTGTGGAGAGAGAATCCATGAGCGCGTGGCAACTGCCACGAGTTCACGTCGAGTCCCGAAGATCAGCGGTTCCTTAACGGGTCGCCGCTTCCGCCTTCCGCGCTTCCTTCATGTTCGGCAAGAACACCGTCAGCAGGCCGAGCAGCGGCAAATACGAGCAGACCTGGTAGACGAAGTCGATGCCCTTCATGTCGGCCAGGACGCCGAGCACGGCGGCGGCGATGCCGCCCATGCCGAAGGCGAAGCCGAAGAAGATGCCGGCAATCATGCCCACGCGACCAGGCACCAGTTCCTGCGCGAAGACGACGATGTTGGAGAAGGCTGACGACAGGATGAGCCCGATCAGCACCGTCAGCACCATCGTCCATTCGAGGTTGGCGTAGGGCAGCGCCAGTGTGAACGGCAGCACGCCGACGATCGAGAACCAGATCATCGCCTTCTGGCCATAGCGGTCGCCGAACGGGCCGCCGAGCAGGATGCCCAGCGCCGAGGCGCCGAGGAACAGGAATAGCATGACTTGGCTCATTTGCACCGAAACGCCGAACTTATGGATGGCGTAGAAGGTGTAGTAGCTGGAGATCGAGGCGATGTAGGCGTTCTTGGTCAGCACCAGCAGCGTCAGCACCGCCAGTGCCCACATGACCTTGCGGCGCGGGAAGGGCGAGACGAAGCTGGCCTGCTTGCGGCTGGCGAGCGAGGCGCGCAGCCGGCTGTACCAGCCGCCGACCTGCCACAGGACGATGATGCCGATCAGCGAACCGACGGCGAACCAGGAGATGCTGGTCTGGCCGAAGGGCACGACGATGAAGGCAGCGAGCAGCGGCCCCATCGCCTGGCCGAAATTGCCGCCGACCTGGAACAGCGACTGGGCAAGACCGTAGCGGCCGCCCGACGCGAAACGGGCGATGCGCGAAGATTCCGGATGGAAGATCGCCGAGCCGATGCCGATCAGCGAGGCGCCGATCAGCAGCAGCCAGTAGTGGCCGGCATGTGCGAGCACGACCAGCCCGATCAGCGAGGAGGCCATGCCCCAAGGCAGCGAATAGGGCATCGGCCGCTTGTCGGTGATAGCGCCGATCAGCGGCTGCAGCAGCGACGCCGTCACCTGGAATGTGAAGGTCAAAAGCCCGATCTGCCAGAAATCGAGACCGTAATTGTCTTTCAGAAGCGGATAGATAGCTGACAGCAGCGACTGCATGATGTCGTTGACGCAGTGGCAGAAGCTCACCGCAAGAATGACGGTGAAGGCCGTCGCTTGCGCCGAAGTGTGGCTGGCCGGCGCCGGAGTGGCGACGGCGGTGGCTATGGTGTCGGTCAAGGCATGCTCCGTGGACTTCTAGGCAACGATCCGCAGGCAGCCTTATAGGATGGTTGCAAAGCGACTTCTTTCGTGGTTTGGTCCAATAGTTTCGCAAGTGGGCCATTGCCAATGCCGCATGGCAGGGAAGTCTTCAAGGGCGATGCCGCCGAACTCGGCCGGCTGCACCAGAGCCGCTGGCAGTGGCTGGAGGAGGCTGTCGGCCCAGCGGTGGCGCTGCCGACCGAATATCCCGACGGCTATCATGTGCCGCAGCACCGCCACAGCCGCAGCCAACTCCTGCATGCGCTGGTCGGCGTCGTGCTGGTGACGACGAAACACGGGCGCTGGATGGTGCCGCCCGACCACGCCATGTGGATCCCCGCCGGGATCGAGCATTCCGTCGAGATGCTGGGCGATGTCTCGATGCGTTCGGTCTATGTGATGCCGAACGCGATTGCCGGCCTGCCGGAGGGACTGCGCGTCGTCGGCATCACCGAGCTGATGCACAGCCTGATCGTGGAATCGGAAAAGCTGCCGCAAGGGGGTGAACTGGAAGGGCGCGGCGGGCTGATCATGGGCCTGTTGCTGCATGAGATCCCGAACCTGCCGGAACGGCCGCTCGGCCTGCCGTTCCCGTCGGATCCGAAACTGGCGGCGCTTTGCCGGCGCTTCGTCGCCGAACCCTCGCCGCATGCGACGATCGACGAATGGGCCAACGCCGCCGGCATGAGCCGCCGTACCTTCACCCGCGCCTTCCATCGCCAGACCGGGCTGTCGCTGTCGACATGGCGCCAGCAGGCGTGCCTGTTCGCGGCGCTGCCCAGGCTTGCCGACGGCGAGCCGATCACCAGGGTAGCGCTCGACCTCGGCTATGACAGCGTGCCGGCCTTCATCACCATGTTCAAGCGCATGCTGGGCGCCTCGCCACGCGGCTATATGCGCGGCGCGCGCGATGCCGGGGAGGGAGTGCGGCGGCTGAGCGGCCCGGCCAGACCGGAAAACGCAATGGTCTAGTCGAACAGGGGTCTAGTCGAACAGGCTCGACACCGATTCCTCGGTCGCGGTGCGCGAGATCGCCTCGCCCATCAGGTCGGCGATCGAGATGACGCGGATGTTGGGCGCGTCGAGCACGCCCTGGGTCGGCTGGATGGAATCGGTGATCACCAGTTCCTGCAGCTTCGAGCCGCTGATGCGGGCGACCGCGCCGCCCGAGAGCACGCCATGGGTGATATAGGCGGTGACGCTGGTGGCGCCGTTGGCGAGCAACGCGTCGGCCGCGTTGCACAGCGTGCCGCCGGAATCGACGATGTCGTCGATCAGCAGGCAATCCTTGCCGGCGACGGCGCCGATGATGTTCATCACTTCCGATTCGCCTGGACGCTCGCGGCGCTTGTCGACGATGGCGAGCTGCGCATCGAAGCGCTTGGCCAGCGCCCGCGCCCGCACCACGCCGCCGATGTCGGGAGAGACGACGACGACATTGGCGAGTTGCTTGTATTTCGCCTTCACGTCGCGGGCCATCACCGGCACCGAGAACAGATTGTCGGTCGGGATATCGAAGAAGCCCTGGATCTGGCCGGCATGGAGATCGAGCGTCAGCACGCGGTCGACGCCGGCGCGCGTGATCATGTTGGCGACCAGCTTGGCCGAGATCGGCGTGCGGCCGGAAGCGCGCCGATCCTGTCTGGCATAGCCGAAATAGGGGATGACCGCCGTGATGCGCTTCGCCGAGGAGCGCATGAAGGCGTCGATCATGATGAGCAGTTCCATCAGATGATCGTTGGTCGGAAAGGAGGTGGACTGCAGGATGAAGACATCCTCGCCGCGCACGTTCTCCTGGATCTCGACGAAGATCTCCTGATCGGCGAAGCGCCGGACGCTGGCCTTCCCCAGCGGGATGTTCAGATAGCGAGCGACCGCCTCGGCCAGCACCCTGTTGGAATTGCCCGCGAAAAGCTTCATGCACCGTTCCTGGTGAAGGATGGAGAGACCTAACAGACTCTCATGAGCCTTTGATGCGGGCTTTTAGCGGCCCGCGCCGGTATTGCAAGCCTCGTGATCGGGATTCCGTCGGCCAAGGTCAAAAACGTCGCAGGCGATGAAAGCCGGCAACAGCTCAGCCGGCCTGTCCGCCGAGCCAGGCGGCGAACTGGTCGATCGTCTGGTCGGCGATGCCTTGCATGGTCGCCGGCGCGACCGCCGTCCAGCCGTCGCCGCCCTTGACCGAAGGCGCCTTCTGCTGGCCGTTGATGCGGTGCAGCCGGTTGCCCGAGGGATCGTAAATGTCCCAGACGTAGATCACGGTGGTGTCGCTGCCTTCCGAGATCGCCGAGAAATAGCCCTTCAGCACATGCGTGGCGGTCTGGTCGGTGCTGCCGGCAAGCGTGATGCCGCGTTGCCTGGCGCGCGTCTGAAGCTCGGCCGTCAGCGGTGCCGCGGATTCCACCGAGGCGCCGACGATCGGCGCCACCTGCAGCCTTGTCCTGGCGAGGGCGGCGGTGCTCTGGCCCGGTGAGGCAGGAGCCGGCGACGAAACAGCCGGGGCAGTCGTCGACGGCGCCGGAACGGTCGTGGTTGCCGTATTGCTCTGAGTGGCAGGCAGGGTCTGCGCCGAGGCCGCCGGCGGCGTGATGGCCGAGGGTTCCAGAACGTCCTTGGCATTGGTGCAGGCGGCCAACGCCAACGCGGCAAGCAATGACACGGTCGTCACCTGCGATCGTCTCATCTGCCTGAAAACTCCCTGGCGAAGAACGCCCCTCGCGAACCTGCCATTATGGATTCACTGTACGATCAAGTCGAGATCATGGCGGGACAGCGGCCTCGGCTGCGATTCGGTGGTCAGGTACGTTCTGCCCAGGGTCATCGCAGTCTCGGTTTCGGAGTCCATGATGATCATGTGGGCGAACAGCGTCATGTTGGGCGCGATCGGCTCGGGATTGCCCTGATAGAACATCGGCATGTCCATCCAGGACGGGGTGAAGCGGGCCCCAACCGAATAGCCGCATGCGTTCAGCCGGTGCTTGGTCAGATTGTGGGCTTCGAGCGTGCGGGCGTGCGCGTCGAAGACGTCGCCGAAAGTGTTGCCCGGCGTCATCGCCTTCTCCACCGCCAGAAGCGCGGCGCGGGCGGCATCGAACAGCTCCTGATGGCGCTTCGAAACCTTGCCGGTCAGCACCGTGCGCATCATCGGCGCGTGATAGTGGTGGAAGACGCCGGCCCATTCGAGCGTCAGCTGGTCGTTCTTGGTCAGCTTGCGGCGACCGGCCTTGTAGCGGCAAAGCAGCGCCTCGGCCCCGGAGCCGATGATGAACTCATTGGCCGGGTAGTCGCCGCCGCCGGCAAAGACCGCGCCCTGCATGGCGGCGAGGATCAGCGCTTCGTCGCCGCCCTGCTTGATCAGCGGCAGGGCCGCGTCGAGCGCGTCGTCGGAGAGGCTGGCGGCCTTTTCGGCCTTGGCGATCTCGGCCGGGCTCTTGAACAGGCGCAGCCGGCCGACGATGCCGGAGGCATCGGCGATCTGGCCGAAGGTCTGCAACTGCTCGTCGAGGCGGCGGCCGTTATACGCCGTCAGGCCGTGGGTGTCGTATTCGACGCCGATGCGGGCGCCGAGCAGATCGAGTTCGTTGAGCAGGTTGCGCAGGTCGATCGCCGGATTGGCGCCGTCGCGGTCGGTCCACAGAACGATGTTGTCGATGATCGAGGTCTGGCGCGCCTGCCTGAGATCGGCGGAGCGGGTCAGCAGCACCATCGAGCCGTCGGCCTTCACCACAAGGCACTGGAAGAAGCAGAAGCCGAACGTGTCGTAGCCGGTCAGCCAGTACATGCTCTCCTGTGCGAACAGGAGCACGGCGTCGAGCTTCTTCTCCGTCATCTCGATGATCAGCCGGTCGCGCCGCGCATCGAATTCCGATCGTTCGAAGTGCAACGCCATTATTCTTTCTCCAAAACAATTGCCGAAACCTGGCGCCCGTAATCCGCTTCCTTGCGATGGGTGGTGCGCCGGTAGGAATAGAAAAGGTCTTCTTCAGTGTAAGTGCAGCGGCCGAGTCCCTCCGCGGTGACCCCGGCATTTCTCAGCCGGTCGACCGTATAGAGGTTGAGGTCGAACATGGCGTGGCCGGGCTTTGCCGAGGGCGCGAAATAGCTGACATTGCCGGCATCGGCGTCGACGAAACGAGCGACGAATTCCGGGCCGACCTCGTAATTCTCCGGCCCGATCGACGGTCCGAGTACCGCCACGATCCGCTCGCGGCGGGCGCCGAGGCTTTCCATCGCCGCAATGGTGTTTTCAAGCACGCCGGCGAAGGCGCCTTTCCAGCCGGCATGCGCGGCGCCGACGACGCGCGCCTCGGCGTCGGCGAACAGTACCGGCCCGCAATCGGCCGTCGAGGCGCCGACGGCAATGCCCGGCCGGTCGGTGACGATGGCGTCGGCCTGGGGGCGCGGGCCGGCAAAGGGTTCCCTGGCGATGACGACATCGGGCGAATGGACCTGATGAGCGGTCAGCAAATGGCTGGCCGGCACGCCCATCCAGTCGGCGACGCGGCGGCGATTCTCGGCAACGCGCTCCTGGTCGTCATTCGAGCCGGTGCCGATATTGAGGCCGCGATAGATGCCGGCGGAGACGCCGCCAATGCGGGTGAAATAGCCGTGGCGGATGCCGTGTGTCCTGGCGGCGTCGAGCAGCGGCGAGCGAACAGGATCCGGTTTGGTCTGATCAAGCATGGATGGGTTTGTTGTCCGCGCCGAGGATTTCGTCAAGGCGAAGTTCGGAACGAGGCTCGAACAGGCGGCGTGCGTCCGATGCCGACCGGGCCTCGTCGGCGGATCAGGACGTGCCCGCTTTCGGCTGGATTTTCAATACCTTGAAGAGCTCGCCCATCGCATCCGGTCCGGCCAAACGCTCGACGGCGTCGGAAATGGCCTGCCGCACGCTGTCATCGGCTTTGGCGCCAAGCTGGCCGGCGCGCACGAGCAGGCCCAGGCCGAGCAGAAAGTCGCCTTGCGTCGTCATCTGGACATCGAGGCCGTGGGCCCGGACCACGGCGGCGAGGGCGGCGAAATCGACATGCGCGGTCAGGTCGGCCTCGCCGGGATTGGCCAGCACATTGTCGTGATCGTGCTTGCGCAAGGCCTGCAGCGTGTCGCCGATGCCGGGCTGAAGATGGCCGTAGTCGATGAACAGGCCGGCGCCGCCATGTCTGGCTATCCGTTCGGCAATGGCCGCCATCAGAGCCGCGCGGGCAGGCGCCACTTCGACCACAGCCCCTTCCGGGGCGTCGGCGGCGCCCGCTGGCAGCAGGGAGGGATCGACCGAGCCGGCGCCGGCGAAGAAGCGCAGGCCATCCTCGTCGTCGAGGCCGACCATGCGTTCGCGCCAGCCGGAGATGGTCCGAACGAACTGGCGGATGGGCACGGCGTCGAACAGTTCGTTGCCGACGATGAAGAGCGGCGTTTTCGGCAGCGTCTCGATGGTTTGGTGCCAGTCGAGCTTGACCGTGTGGTCCGCAAGCGTCCGCTGTTGGATTTCGGCCAGGCGCGGGCTGGTCTCGATCATGGCGAACGAGACGCCGGCGGCGAAGCCGGGATCGAGCCGCAGGACGGCGCGCAGCATGTCCTTCATCAGCGTGCCGCGGCCGGGGCCGATCTCGGCGATGGTTGCGGGCAGCGGCCGGCCAGAAGCCTGCCAGGCCTGGTAGAGCCAGACGGCGACCAGCTCGCCGAACATCTGGCTGATCTCCGGCGCGGTGACGAAATCGCCCGCCGCGCCGAAAGGCTCGCGGGTGGTGTAATAGCCATCCTCGGGATCGAACAGGCAAAGCGCCATGTATTCACTGACCGGGATCGGCCCCACCGCACCGATGAGATCGATGATGCGGGTCTTCAGCCGCGTCATGCCGGTTGCGTCTGCGTCACCGGCCTGGCCGTGGCCATCGCCCAGATGCCGGCCAGCACCATGGGCGTCGACAGGATCATGCCCATGGTCAGCCAGTTGGTGCCGAGCAGGTAGCCGAGCTGCTGGTCCGGCTCGCGGAAGAATTCGACAAAGATGCGCGACAGGCCGTAGCCGCAGATGAAGGCGCCGCCGACGAAGCGCGGCGTCTTCAGCTTCAGCCTGGAATGGGTGAGGAAGCGCAGCACGAGGAACAGCACCAGGCCTTCGAGGAGGGCTTCGTAAAGCTGGCTCGGATGGCGCGAGAACGGACCGCCATTGGGGAATTCCACCGCCCATGGCACGTCGGTCGGTCGCCCCCAGAGCTCGGAATTGATGAAGTTGGCGACGCGCACAAGGCCAAGCCCGACCGGCACGCCCGCCGACACCACATCGAACAGCGTCCATGTGCGGATGCCGCGCTTGAAGGAGAACAGCGTCATGGCGAGGATGACGCCGAGCAGGCCGCCATGGAACGACATACCGCCCTGCCAGACGGCGACGATGTCGAGCGGATGCGCGATGTAGCGCGCCAGGTCGTAGAACAGCACATAGCCGGCGCGCCCGCCGACCACGACGCCGATCGCTGCCCAGACAATGAAGTCGTCGAGATCCTCCGGTTTCATCGGCAAGGCGCCGTCCGGCCACAGCCTGGCATTGGTGACGAGGCGCTTGGCGTACCACCAGGCAAAGAGGATGCCGACGATGTAGCCGACGCCGTACCAGTGCACCGCCAGCGGGCCGATCTGGACGATGACCGGGTCAATGTTGGGGAAGGGCAGGGAGGCCAGCGGCAGCAGGAAATATTCGCTCAACAGGGTCTCCCGGGTGCGGTCTGGTTTCGAGCGCGGACCATGCGGCAGGGTTTTGGCAGGGTCAAGGCAAGGTGGTGGTTGCCTTGGCCGCCGCAGATGGCGGGGTCAATCCTGAAGCTTGCCGCCGACCATCCGCCTTAGAGCGTCATTGATCCTGTCCTGCCAGCCGGGACCGTCTTCCTGGAAGTGGTCCAGCACGGCACGATCGATTCTGATCGAAACAAGCTCTCTTACGTTCGGCGCGGCTGAGGGTTCGCGAATTGGGGTCGCCGGTTTCTTGATCGGCTTGAAGGCAGCCTCCGCGGCTGCCATCGGATTTGTCGGTCGGCGCGGGGGCGTTGTCATTGGTTGACCCTGACTGAGAGCGACTCGTGCTTGACGCAGGTCGACTTGAAAGCACTACAATAGGCCACGTGGCGCCATCACGTACAGGCTCGGCCGGCGAGGTGCGATGCCGCAGCCGCCGCAACGTTCTTGCATTCCGCGCCGCGCGCCACTACGTCAAATCGAGCAAGCGAGGATTTGCCATGTCGACCGGACCGAACCGCATTCTCGATGAATTCGCCAAGCTGATGACGGATGCCGCCGGCGCCGCGCAAGGCGTGCGGCGCGAAGTGGAGACGGCCTTCAAGGGCCAGGCCGAGCGCATCCTGAATACCATGGACGTGGTGCAGCGCGAGGAGTTCGAGGCCGCACGCGAGATGGCGGTGAAAGCCCGTGAAGACAACGTCCTGCTCGCCGCCCGCATCGAGGCGCTCGAGGCGAAGCTTGCCGAACTCACCGGGCAGGCCGCACCAGCGGCGGCGACGAAGGCCAAAACGAAAAAATAATCGTTAAACTTTTCCACAAAGCACAATCCGAAAAAGCGCTTTGCCGTGAATCGCTTACCGGCATTGCATGAATCATCGTGACAGCGCCTTTCCACATGCGAATGACGCAGTGCGAAAAATTGGGCTGGTCACGCGACTCCCGATCAATAGACTGAATTTGTTGCATGATTCGAAGCAGGGTCATGCGCCGGGCGGTGGGGTCCGGTCTGGGGTCTTTGCGTTTGACGAAGTTCCTGGCCGTCCGAGTTCTAGACAAGATTGTTCGTCGTGTGTGCCCCGCGGAGCGTGTGGCGCTCCCCTGAACACAGGAAGCATCCATGGAACTTCTCGAACTCGAATTCTCCCGCGAAATCCACCCGGTGGATGTCATCGAGCAGGTGGCCCACAACAATGACTGGTCGTTCGAGCGTGCCGGCGACGATGAGATTTCGATTTCGGTGGCGGGAAGCTGGACCGACTATCATGTCTCCTTCTCCTGGATGGAGGATTTCGAGGCGCTGCATCTGGCCTGCGCCTTCGACATCAAGGTGCCCGAGACGCGCGCGCTGGAGGTGATGCGGCTCTTGTCGTTGATCAACGAGCAGATGCTGTTCGGCCATTTCGACCTGTGGGAGCAGGAGGGCGCGATCATGTTCCGCCAGTCGCTGCTGCTTGCCGGCGGGGTCGAGCCGTCGAGCCAGCAGGTCGAGGTGCTGCTGTCGTCGGCTCTCGAGGCCTGCGAATGCTATTTCCAGGCCTTCCAGTTCGTTGTCTGGTCGGGGACCTCGGCCAAGGACGCGCTTGCCGGCGTGCTGTTCGAGACCTACGGCACCGCCTGAGCCGGATCAGGATCCAAGATGAGTGCGAGTGGCGCGCGCAAGCCCGAAATCAGTTTCGCCGATTTCGACCGGGTCGACATTCGCGCCGGCACCATCATCGAGGCCGAGCCTTTCCCCGAGGCGCGCAAGCCGGCATTCAAGCTGAAGATCGATTTCGGCCCTGCGATCGGGGTGAAGAAATCGTCGGCGCAGATCACCAAATACTATGCGCCGGAGACGCTTGTCGGCCGGCAGGTGTTCGCGGTGGTCAATTTCCCGCCGCGCCAGATCGGAAAGTTCATGTCGGAAGTGCTGACGCTCGGCTTTCCCGACGAGGAGGGCGCCGTGGTGCTCGGCGCCATTGAGCGCAAGGTGCCTGACGGCGGACGGCTGTTCTAGGATTTAGCGAGCAGGCTACAGTCATCCACACAGCGCCGCCAGCAAGCCCCGGCGAGCGCCATCACGGTGCTGCAGCCGGCCGGACTGAAGCGATGGCTGGAGTCCGGAACGCGCCGAGAATAGTTCCGACCGCTGCTGCCGAGAGCACCAGATGCAGGCCGTCGAACGGCCAGGCCAGTCCGAAATGCATCAGCATACGGTTCAAGAAGGAAGGCGACGCGCCGTCCGCGGGAATCAGGATCAAGCCTACGGCGAGGCCCAGCCCATATTTGAGTATGGCAACTATTGCGAAAACGATGAACATTATGGCGACGAAACGCAGACGATTGCCGTCGAGCGCACGCCAGCACCCGACTGGATCAAACGAGCCCGTCCAGAGAAAATCGCCGACAAGGAGATATTCCCAGGCAAGTATGAAACCGCCCACAAGCATGTTGAAGATTCCCCTCGCCATCGCCCAGGAAGCGACGTCCTCGGGGCTGAGCGGCAGGTCATGTGTGGCCAGTAGGCCGGCAACAAACAGTCTGTGCTCGCCGGCGACCGCAAAGCCGCAAAGAAGCTGGACGGCCGCGAGAAGCAACGCAGCCAGAAGAATCCGTTGGCCGAGCTCAAAGCGCACGCCCGGGATAGCGAAGCGTTTGACTCGGTCAATGCCGCGTCGAACAACGATATGGCCGCGCTCGGGCGCGTTTGCCATGCGATCCAGGACGAATGCAAAGACCATCGCCGAGAACGGCGCGGCAACAATCGCGGAAAGCCAAGTCCCGTGGGCAAAGCCTTGCGATAGGAGCCAGGCAGGCACCTGCTCCGGATCGGCAAAGAGAATAAGGACAAGCGCCGCCAGACAGAGCGTCATCAGAAAGCAGGGAACCCAGGCGGCCACGAAGAGTGGCCAGGCATTCGCCCGGCAATAGCCTAACACCGTCGCAACGGTCTTACCGACGCGCAGGAGGCGACGTTTCGGCGATACGGCAGGCAATTCGTCCAGCGTTGAAATCGGCGTCGCTCCCGCTAGGAACTACACACGCAGAATAATGCACTGCGATCAACTGTCGCGCAAGGTCTCGCAAGGAACACGCTCGCGGGATTTAAGCTCGTCGGCCCTCGGTCTCTCAGCGCATCTCAAAAACTTCACGCGGAAGACTTTGGCGAATTGTCGATGTTCGGGATCTTCTGCGGGAAATGCACGAGAGGGCGGCATCGAAGAGGCCACACAACTGCCAACGGTCAGGCCGCCAGCTTGTGCGTCGTTCCCAGCGCTTCCTCGACCGTGTCGAGGAACATTTCCGCGCAAGCCTTCCAGCTGTAGCGCATGGCGCGCTGGCGCGCCTCGTTGCGGTCGACGTGGAGCGCGGCAAGGGCAGCCTCACGCAAATCTTCGGAGACCGCGCCGCCGACGCCGTCGCCGACAATGTCGATCGGTCCGGTGACCGGATAGGCGGCGACCGGCGTACCGCTGGCCAGCGCCTCGATGATGACGTTGCCAAAGGTGTCGGTGCGGCTCGGGAAGACGAAGACGTCGGCCGAGGCATAGATCTCGGCCAGTTCGTCATTCGGGCGATGGCCAAGGAAATGGGCGTTGGGATAGCGTGCCTTGAGCTTCGCCAGCTCCGGCCCTTCGCCGACGACGACCTTGCTGCCGGGCAAATCGAGGTCGAGGAAGGCGCCCAGGTTCTTCTCGATCGCGACGCGGCCGACGCACAGGAAGACCGGACCGGGAAATCCCATGTCCTTGCGCTTGTCCGGCCGGAAATGGTCGGTATCGACGCCGCGCGTCCAGGGCTTCAGCTTGTTGAAGCCGCGCGCGGCAAGATCGTCCGCCAGCGACTGGGTGGCGACTAGCGTGCCCTGACCGGAATTGTGGAAATCGCGCAGCCAGCGATAGGCCCAGCTCTCGGGCACCGGCAGCCGGGCGCTCAGATATTCGGGAAAGCGGGTGTGGTAGCTGGTGGTGAAGGGACGGCCGGCATTGCGGCAATAGCGCCTGGCCATGATGCCCAGCGGACCTTCGGTGACGATATGGATGTGGTCGGCCTTGCGCCGATCGATCAGGCGCGCGACGTGGCCAGGCGTCGTCAGCGCCAGGCGGATATCGGGATAGGTCGGCAGCGGCAAGGTGCGGAAGATGTTCGGGGTCAGGAAATCCAGTTCGACGTCGAAGGATTTCAGCGTTTCGGTGAGCCGCTCCAGCGTATGGACGACGCCGTTGACTTGCGGACGCCAGGCGTCGGTGACCATCAGGATACGCATGGCGATCCCGATGCGCATGGCGGCCCTTTGCCGGAAAGGTCGTCTTTTGCCTTGATACGATGCCGGAACGGCGACCAGGCGGCAGCTCGCGCTTCGCTCCAGCGCACCCTTGAAGGCGCGGGCTCGAACCGGGGCGGCAGGGCCGAATCAACTAAAGTCACACGTTTCATGCGCGCTCTTCACCATGGTTTCATGACGAGCGGATGAAGCCGGCAATTCTTGCTTGGAAACCCCGGGCTAGGCCGGAACCTTGATTACCGCGCGCAGGCCGCCAAGCGGGCTGTCTTCCAGCATGATGTCGCCGCCATGACTGCGGGCGATATCGCGGGCGATGGAGAGGCCAAGGCCGGTCCCGCTGGCGTCGAGGTTGCGCGCCTCGTCGAGCCGCAGGAAGGGCTTGAACACTTCCTCGCGCTTTTCGCGCGGAATGCCCGGCCCGTTGTCATCGACGGTGACTTGAAGCGAGCCGCCTCTGTGATCGGCGTTGATCTCCACGGTCCTCGCATAGCGGAAGGCGTTGCCGATGACGTTGGACAAGAGCCGGGCGAAGGCGTTCGGACGCACGTGCACGTGCGGATCGCCGACAAGCGTGGTCGACAGCTTGCATTTGCGCAGCGCTGCCTCCTCGCCGAGTTTCTGGAAATAGGCGTCGAGGTCGAAACGGCCGGGGTCCTCCGATGCCTCGCCGCGGGCGAAGGCGAGATAGCCCTCGAGCATCGACTGCATGTCGTCGATGTCCTGGTCGAGCGCCGCCTTGGTCTCGGCCTTGCCGGGCGCCAGCGCCAGCTGCAGCTTGAAGCGGGTGAGGATGGTCCTGAGGTCATGACTGACGCCGGTCAGCATGGCGGTGCGCTGCTCGATCTGGCGTTCGATGCGCTCGCGCATCTGGATGAAGGCAAAGCCGGCGCGGCGAACCTCCTCGGCGCCGCGCGGGCGGAAATCCCGCGGCATCGGCCGTCCTTTGCCGAAGCTCTCGGCGGCCTCGGCAAGCGTCAGGATCGGCCGGATCTGGTTGCGCAGGAAAGGAATGGCGATCATCAGCAGCACCAGCGAGGTGCCGACCATCCAGATCAGGAAGATGTGGGTGTTGGAGGCATAGGCCTGGCTGCGGCGCACGAAGACGCGCAGCACCTTGCCCTCGAGCTGGACGCGGACCTCGACGATGTTGGAATTGCCGACGGTGTCGATCCAGAACGGCCGGTTGATCTGGCGGGTGATCTCGGCCGAGAGGATCTCGTCGAGGATCGAGAAGAACGGTTTCGGTCCGGGCGGCGGCAGCGGATCGGGCGGCAAAAGGTCGACCTTGAGCTGCATGCGATCCTGGGCGATGCGGATGATGTTGGCGTAGTCGGCATCGTGCGGATAGGTTTCCATCATGTCGATGATGGCGGCGATGTCGCGCACGGTCGCCTGCGACAGGCGCTGCGTCACGGTCTGCCAGTGGCGTTCCATGAAGACGAAGGCGACGACCGACTGCAGCAGGATCATCGGCGCGATGACGATGATCAGGGAGCGGGCGTAGAGCCGCTTCGGCATGTATAGCGCGACCAGGCGCCAGAACCGGTTCCAGGCGCGCGACATGGCTTTCAGCACTCGCATCGCGCGATCGCTCAAGCCGTCATTTCCCGGCCTTTCCAGTTGCGTGGTCGCCATCCGCCCTTCCGCTCGTCAACGGCCGTTCAGCAAAGGGCCTTACAGATAATCTATTCCACGCTGAGCCGATACCCAATACCGCGCACCGTCTGCAGCCAGACCGGGTTGGACGGGTCGCGCTCGATCTTGCGGCGCAGCCGGTTGATCTGGACATCGATGGTGCGCTCGCCGACATCCGACTCGTCGCCGACCAGCTCATGGCGCGGTATGGTCTCGCCGGCGCGCGCGGCAAAAATCGCCAGGATCTCCTGCTCGCGATCAGTCAGCTTCAGCGCCTCGCCGCCACGCTTCAGCTCGCGCCTGGCGATCTGGAAGGTGTAGGGGCCGAACACCAGCTGCTCGACCTTGGGCGTCGCCACCGGGCCGCCACGGCGCAGGATGTTGTTGATGCGCAGGATCAGCTCGCGCGGGTCGAACGGCTTCGGCAAATAGTCGTCCGCGCCGGCCTCCAATCCGGTGATGCGGCTGTCGGTTTCGGACAGCGCCGTCAGCATCAGGATCGGCACGTTCTTTTCGGCCCTGAGCGCCTTGGTGAGGTCGACGCCGGTTTCGCCCGGCATCATCACGTCGAGCACGAGCAGGTCGAAATCGAGGCCGGCGAGCTTGCGCCGGGCCTCGCCGGAATTGCCGGCGACGGTGACGCGGAAGCCGTTTTCGGACAGGTACTGCTTGAGCAGGTTGCGGATACGGGTGTCGTCATCGACCACAAGCAGATGCGGCGCGTCGTCGTCCGGCGCTGTCGGATGATCAACCCTCTCAATGGTCTCCATGGCTCTTCCCCGATATTTTCGCAGGCACAATGTCGATCTGCGCTCTTAGTTCCGGATTGACCATCGCTTCCAGGAAACGTTCGATCGAGGCGCGGTCGGCGGCACCGGAATCCTCCAATGCAGCATGGATGCGGCGTGACTGTGGCCGCGCCAGCGCCAGGGCCAGGGCGCGGCCCTTGGCGGTCGGGTAAAGTTCGCGCTGGCGGCGGTCGCGCGGCCCTTGCAACTGGACGATATGGTCGGTGTCGATGAGCTGCTTGAGCACGCGCGCCAGGCTCTGCTTGGTGATCTTGAGCACGTCGAGCAATTCGGCGACGGTCAGGCCAGGCCTGCGGTTGACGAAATGCAGGACACGGTGATGGGCGCGGCCGAAGCCGTAGTCGGCCAGAATCTGGTCCGGATCGGAAGTGAAGTCGCGATAGGCAAAGAAAAGCAGCTCGATGATGGCGAAGTCGATGCCGTCCTCGTCGGTGATCGCCGTCCTGATCGGTTTGCCGGCGGCGTTGCTCTGATCCGTCATCTTGTCTCCATGCGAAGGGGAATTATGTCAGTACTATTGACGTAATTTCCCGGCAATGGTAATTTTTGACAAGCTTTTCGGCGGATTGCGAACGAAAAGGCAAGGGGGAGCCGTTTTTCCGGAACTTCCTGAGTTTGCCATACATTTGATATCCGCCTACGCTTTCGGACCCCGGCCGCGTGCCGCGGCCGACACGAAACACACGATACAACGATGTGCGGGCTTTCGCCCGCGGGAGGTTTCCATGGCATCCGTTCCTTTCGACCAACTGGACGGCTTCATCTGGATGAACGGCGAGTTCGTCGCGTGGGCCGACGCCAAGATTCATGTGCTGACCCATGGCCTGCACTATGCCAGCGCCGTCTTCGAGGGCGAGCGCGCCTATGGCGGCGAGATCTTCAAGCTCACCGAGCACACCGAGCGCCTGCATGAATCGGCGCGCCTGCTAGGCTTCAAGATCCCCTACACGGTCGCCGAACTCGACGACGCCTGCCGCACGCTGTTGAAGAAGCAGGGCTTCCAGGACGCCTATGTGCGCCCGATCGCCTGGCGCGGCAGCGAGCAGATGGGCGTTTCGGCGCAGAACAACCGTATCAACTGCGCCATCGCCATCTGGCAGTGGCCGAGCTATTTCGACCCGGCGCAGAAACTGAAGGGCATTCGCCTCGACCTCGCCGAATGGCGCCGGCCCGATCCGCGCACCGCGCCGTCGAAGTCGAAGGCCGCCGGCCTCTACATGATCTGCACGCTGTCCAAGCATGCCGCCGAGGCCAAGGGCTATGCCGACGCCATGATGCTGGACTGGCGCGGCCAGGTCGCCGAGGCGACCGGCGCCAACATCTTCTTCGTCAAGGACGGCAAGATCCATACGCCGAAGCCCGACTGCTTCCTCGACGGCATCACCCGTCGCACAGTCATCGGCCTCGCCAAGGAACGCGGCCTGGAGGTGATCGAGCGCGCAATCATGCCGGAAGAACTCGAGGGCTTCGAGCAGTGCTTCCTCACCGGCACGGCAGCCGAAGTGACGCCGGTTTCGGAGATCGGTCCATACCGATTCGAGGTTGGCGAGATCGCCAAGTCGCTGATGAATGACTATTCTGCTGCAGTGCAACCAAAGCATGCGATCGCCGCAGAATAGCGATAAGTCACAACTTTTTTGTCTTACGGGGGCGGTTTTCAGGCCGCCCCTTTTATTTAAGCCCCAGTGCATTTGACTTTCGGCCAATTCAGCGTCTCATGATGACGTCGGCCCGAGGAGGCTGGCAGTCATGGAGGGACTGTTAACATGGATACGAACACGCTCGTTGCGATCGTTGTTCAGGTGATTACGGGTATCATTGGTGGTCAGGCAGTGGGCGCGGCGCTGAAGCAAGCGGCGTTGGGTCAGCTTCCCAAAATCCTGGGCGGTGCCATCGGTGGCGTCGGCGGCGCGGCGATCCTCGGCAGCCTGCTCGGCGGTGGCACGATCGATCCGGCGGCGGCTGCCGCGGCGGCAGGCGGATTGGGCAGCGCGTTGAACATTCCAAACATCGTTGGCGGCGCGGGCGGCGGCGCCATCCTGACCGGCATCATCGGGGCGGTCCTGAATGCGATGAAGAAATAGGCCTGCCGGGTTCGGGCTTTTCGCATGGGCGGCTTCGGCCGCCCATTTGTTTTCGGCTCATCGAGATCGTCACTGCCGGTGGACGCCGTTCGCATGTGTCTCTACATCGGAGAAGACACAGCGAAAGGACAATCATGGGTCAGCTCAACGCCGGCATCGTGCCGGTCACGCCCTTCCAGCAGAACTGCACGATCCTCTTCGACATGGACGACAGACAGGGAGTCGTCGTCGACCCCGGCGGCGATGTCGACAAGGTGCTGGCGGTGCTGAAGGACAATGACATCAGGGCCGGCGCTATCTGGATCACCCATGGCCATATCGACCATGCCGGAGGCGCGATGGAACTGAAGGAGGCGCTCGGCGTCGATATCATTGGCCCGCACGAGGCCGACAGGCCGCTGCTCGCCAACCTCGAAAACCAGGCCAAGCGCTTCGGCATCACCGACGCGGTGCGCAACTGCGTGCCGGACCGCTTCCTCGCCGAGGGCGAGGCGGTCTCGTTCGGGGAGCATGTCTTCGAGGTCCTGCATTGCCCCGGCCATGCGCCGGGCCACGTCGTCTACTTCAACCGTGCGGCCAAGTTCGCCCATGTCGGCGACGTGCTGTTTCGCGGCTCGATCGGGCGCACCGACCTGCCCGGCGGGGACCACGCCGCGCTGATTGCTTCGATCAAGGACAAGCTTCTGCCGCTCGGCGACGACATCGGCTTCATCTGCGGCCACGGCCCGGGCGGCCGCTTCGGCGAGGAGCGCCGCACCAATCCGTTCCTGACCTGAATCTCAACACCCCCTGGGTGAGCGCCTAAAGGACCCCAAACAAAAAAGCGCTGGCCTTGCGGTCAGCGCTTTCCTGTTTGGGGCAGGGAAGCCTCAGTTGGCGACGCAGAAGTGCTGCTCGCCATCATTGCCGGTGAAGGTACCGGTGCGGGAATTGAAGGTGCGATAGCGGTCCGAGCAGTATTCGTACCAGGCACGGGTCCACGGTTCCGCATAGCGGTCGGCATAGACGACGCGCGGCTGCGCATAGTAGCGGCGAACCGGAGCCGGCTGCACATAGCGGTAGTCATAGTCGTCGTAGCCCGGCTCGTAATAGCTGTTGTAGCGAGGCTGCGGGTTGCTCAACGCGCCGGCGATCAGGGCGCCGGCAGCAAGGCCGACAACGCCGGCGGCGAGGGCGTCGTTGTGGTTGTGATGGTGACGGCGCCAGCGCCAGTCATCGGCGTTGGCCGCCGGCAAGGTGGCCAATATGGTCGCGGCGATGCCGGTGGACAGAATGGCGGTCTTGAGAATTCGGTTCATTTCGGTCTCCTTCGCGCCGGCCCGTGTACTTTCGGGGGATGCGGACCGGCTTTAGCAAAGGTTAATAAGAGACCGTGGCTGAACGGAGGCTGAACGAAATCCGGCCTGACATTTCGATTGCTTGCGCAAAACCATAGACCCGGCGAGAGCGGACCCGCCTCATCAGTCTCCGCCAGGTCTGTCCTGAACCGGCTCAGCCGATCGACAGGTTGACGGCCTTCGGACCCTTGCCGCGCTTGTCCGGCTCGGTGTCGAATGTCACTTTCTGCCCATCCTCAAGACCGGGAAGACCCGACGCCTGCACGGCCGAAATATGGACGAAGACATCCTTCGCGCCATCGTCCGGCGTGATGAAGCCGAAGCCTTTGGCATGATTGAAGAACTTGACGGTGCCGGTCTGCGGCATGGGAAGCTCCTTATGATCCCATAAAGTCCAGTTTCGGGCCGGCAAATGCCCGAGTGGAAATTTGTCCTTTATTTTAGCGCTATCGGCAAGAGAAAGTTTTTGCCCCGCCCGGCAGGCATTTTGGCAGCGCTTTGCGTCCGCCGCGCTTCGCGTGCCGTGATCCAAATTGTCGTTTTGGTGCACGCCGTTAGCCGAATGCCCGGCACCGTTCGGCGAGCCCTCCACCGGGCATGGAAAAGGCGCGACGGTGACCGTCGCGCCTTCGAGAATTCAGCCCGGCTCGGAAGCCGGTTCACGACCTTGCAGCGCGCCATCGCTCCTCCGCGCGGGCGATGCCTCAGATCGATCGATCAGGCAGCGCGGAGATTGACCGCCTTCGGACCCTTGCCCATGCGGTCGGGCTCGACGTCGAAGGTGACCTTCTGGCCGTCGACCAGGGTGCGCAGGCCCGAAGCCTCGATCGCCGAGATATGGACGAACACATCCTTGGCGCCGCCGTCAGGCGTGATGAAGCCGAAGCCTTTGGTGGCGTTGAAAAACTTTACGGTGCCGGTCTGGGCCATTGGGGGAAACTCCTCTCACCCGTGTCAGTCATATGGTTTGCCCGCCGCTGGCGCCTTGGGCATGTCCCGGTGGTTGCTTCGGCAGTCATGCATTGGCGCATGGTCAAACCCCCCGCCGAAAAACGGGGCCGTCAGAGATTCACAGTATCGGGGAAAGGTCGTCCAAAACGTTCCGCTCTCCGGGTCGCAAATGCCCGAACACGGAATTTATCGCACGGAAACGTGATGGTTGCAAGACAGCGCCGCGGGTGGGCCCGATGGGCGCCCCCGACGCAGCGCTTCGATAGACCCGGCCCCATGCCCCGGTCATCGGCCAGAGCCCGGCCACGCATGGGCCAGCGGCCCCTCGCGGGTGGCCGGACGGCGCCAGCGGCGGCGCCATTTCGTCCGCAAACGGGGGTTGCATTTGTCAGAGGAATGGCGAGGATCGGCAGGCGTGTTTTGCGCCGGAGCGGGGGTCATTGCACTCTGATTTGCGCATGCTCTTTGGACCCATGCGCCGGGAGGTATTCATGAGATTTATTGCGATGCTGTTCTCGCGACAGGGCTTTGCTCTCCTGTTCCTGTCGGCGCTTCTAGCAGCCTGCACGGTGGTGGTTGACGAAGGTCCTGGACCGCGCCCGCGGCCGCCAAGGCCGGAGCCGCAATTCTGCACCAGAGAGTATGAGCCGGTCTGCGCCAGACGCGGCGGCGACCGCCAGACCTTCGCCAATGCCTGCCTTGCCGACCGGGCCGGGTATCGCATCGTGCGCGATGGCCCATGCCGCGACGGCGGTGGCGGCGGCGGTGGCGACGAGCCGACATTCTGCACCCGCGAATACGCTCCGGTCTGCGCCCGCCGCGGCGGGCAACTGCGCACCTTCCCGAATGGATGCGAGGCCCGCGCCGCGGACTATCGCATCATCGGTGACGGTCCATGCTGAGCAAGCAAGGCCTTGTCGTCGCGAGCGGCGGGGCCTTGCGGCGGCAGATCCCATCTCCTTTTTGCCGAGGAGATGGGCATCTCCATCCGCGACCGGCGAAGCCGTTGCGTCTTGAAACTGCCGGCCGCATGGCTTAGGTCCGGCAAGTGGACAAACACGGCAGGTTTCCCATCACCAGAGATCCAAGACGAGGCGCGGGTTCCGGCCCTGGCGGGCAGACGCTGGGGCTCGATCAGCGCGTGCAGCAGGCGCTGCAACTGCATCAGGCCGGCCGCCGGCAAGAGGCGGAGATGCTCTACCGCCAGGTGCTGGCGCAAAAGGCGAACCATGCCGCGGCCGCGCATTTCCTCGGGCTTCTGCTGCACCAGACCGGGCGCGGCGAAGAGGGGCTGGCGCTGATCGAGCAGTCGGTGCGCCTGCAGCCCGGCAATCCCGATTTCCTCAACAATCTGGGCACCGTGCTGCGCGACCTCGGCCGCGTCGCGGCTGCGGTCGATTGGTTCCGCAAGGCGGTGACGTTGCGGCCGGACCAGCTGGCGGTGCGCGACAATCTCGGCTCGGCGCTGAAGCAGCTCGGCCAGTTCGAGGGCGCAGAAGACATCTATCGCGGCACGATCGGCCGCAATCCATTCCATGTGCGCGCCCGCATCGGGCTGGCCGAGACGCTGCAGGAGGCGGGGCGGCTGGACGAGGCGATCGCGGTGTTCCGCGAGGCGCTGGCGATCCGGCCGAAGGACGCCGACCTGCTGTACGGACTGGGCGTCGGCATGATGGAGAAGGGCAAGCTGGACGAGGCGGCCGATCTCGCCCGGCAGGCGCTGGCGATCGCTCCCGCCATGGCAAGGGCATGGCTGCTGCTGACGCAGGTCAAGCGCCAGACCGAGCGCGACGCCGAACTCGTCGGCATGGAGGCGCAGCACGCCAAGGCGCCGCAGGGAAGCCTGGCGCGCATGCAGCTTTCCTTCGGCCTCGGCAAGGCCAATGACGACCTCAAGGATTATCCCCGCGCCTTCGACTATTTCGCCGAGGGCAATGCCATCCGCCGCACCGGCATCGACTACGATCCGGCGAGGACGCGCGATGAATTCGAGGCGATGAAGGCGACGTTCGATAGGGCGTTCTTCGAAAAGCACAAGCCAAGTTCGATCGCCGACGACACGCCGATCTTCGTCGTCGGCATGCCGCGTTCCGGCACCACGCTGGTCGAGCAGATCATCGCCAGCCATCCGCAGGTCTTTGGCGCGGGTGAGCTCAGCATCCTGAAGACGGCGGTCGGCAAGCAGTTTCCGCTCACCATGAAGGGCGGCTTTCCGCAAGGCATCGCCGACATGCCCGACAAGGCCTTCGGCGAAGCGGGCGAGGCCTATCTCGATATGCTGCATGCCCGCTATCCGGGCTTCCGCCATGTCACCGACAAGATGCCCGGCAACTTCCTGCTGGTCGGCTTCATCCATCTGATGCTGCCGCAGGCGAAGATCATCCATTGCGCGCGCGATGCGGCGGCCACCTGCCTGTCGATCTACAAGGTGCATTTCCGCGGCGACAGCCACCGTTACGGCTACGATCTCGGCGAGCTCGCCGACTTCCACAATCTGTATGCCGACATCATGACGCATTGGCGCAATGTGCTGCCCGGCGTCGTTCACGATGTGCGCTACGAGGATTTCGTCGCCGACCAGGAAGGGCAGACGCGGGCGCTGATGGCGCATCTCGGCCTGCCCTGGGACGACAAGGTGCTGTCCTTCCACGAGACCGACCGTCCGGTGCGCACGGCCTCGGCCGCCCAGGTGCGTCAGCCGATGTACCAGGGCTCGGTCGATTTGTGGAAGCGTTATGGGGACAGGCTGAAGCCGCTGCTGGACAAGCTAGGCTGATATTGAGGTGAGGCCGGCCTGCGAACGGCGGCTCCCTGCGCTTCCGGTGCTCACGTACGTTAAGTACGCTCCGCTCCGGTTCTCGGGAACCGCCATTCTCGACTCGGCCTGACCTCAATCTCAACCCAGCTTGGGGCCGAGCTCCTCAAAGCTCGATGAACGTCTGGAAGCCGCCAAAGATCATGCGCTTCCCGTCGAACGGCATTGTCGGCCAATCGGCCTTCAGCCGCTCGTCGACCATAATTTTCGCCATCACTTCGTCGCGCCGTTTTCGCGACTCGTAGACAACCCAAGCAAAGACGACGACTTCGTCGTCCTTGGCCTGCACGGCGCGCGGGAACGAGGTGAGCTCGCCATAGGGCACGTCGTCGCCGATGCATTCGACATAGGAGAGCGCGCCGTACTCCATCCAGATGGTGCCTGCTTGCCCGGCCATCTTCTTATAGGCGTCGAGATTTGCCTTGGGGACGGCGAGGACGAAACCATCGACATAGGACATCGTGCTTCTCCTATGCCTTCTTGACAGGCGCGTTCATCGCCCATTCGACACCGAACGGATCGCGCATGTTGCCCCACTGGTCGCCCCAGAACATCACCTGCAGCGGCATGACGACCTCGCAGCCGGCGTCGACGGCGCGGTTCCACCAGGCCTCGATGTCGTCGCTGCCGAGATGGAGCTGCATCGTGTAGCCCTGCGGCTTCACGGGCGACATGCCGTGCTCGGGATAGAAGTCGGAGATCATCAGCGTCGAGCCGTTGATGTGGAGATGGATGTGCATGGTGCGGCCCTGCTCATCCGGCGGATAGAAGAACACCTGCTCGGCGCCGAAGGCCTTCTTGTAGAATTCGGCGGCCTTGAAGGCGCCGTCGAGCTGCAGATAGGGGGTCAATCCACCGAGCACTTTGGCGGCCGGCTGAACGGGGGTCTGGTCGGTCATTTTCTGCTCCTCTTTGCGTTTTGGTCTGACCTTGCGAACCACAGGACGAACGAGGCGGCCGCGATCCTACACGGGTCTCGGATTTTTTTAGAACCGCCGAGGCTGGTCGCCGTCAAATCACCCAGGCCGAGCAGGTTACCGCGCCAGCACGAGGGCTGTACTGCACGTCGAAGATTTCAGGAACGCCGATGTCCTTGCGCAGTTCGGCAGGGAGCGAAAGCAGGATACGCTCGCTGCGGTAGCGGGCGCGCGTCGCCGCGTACCGGGTTGCGATGCGACCGATGGATGACAGGACCGACATGATGAATTCTCCCTGGTTGATGCCGGCATCATCGTGTCGGCATCCCAAGGACGTGGCGCATCCCGGCGATCCGACAGATCGCCGGATTTTTTCGACCGGAGATTCTTCAGCCGCCCGTTCCGGCCACCGCGCGGAAGAAATCCTCGGGGTCGTCGACCTCGGTCAGCCGGCGTTTCTCGATCAGCCAGAAGCGGTTGCCGACGGCGCGGATGAAGGCGCGGTCGTGCGAGGTGAGAACGCAGCTCGCCTGATGCGCCAGCAGTTCCGCCTCCAGCGCTTCCTGACCGTCGATGTCGAGATGGTTGGTCGGCTCGTCGAGCAGGTAGAAATTGGGATTGGCAAGCCTCAGCGCCAGCATCACCAGCCGGGCCTTCTGCCCGCCTGACAAAAGCCCGATCCGGCGCGCCTGCATGTCGATGCCGACGCCGGCCCCGGCGAGCAGCGAGCGGGCGCGCTGTTCGCCAATGTCGAATCTGCGTGTCACCATCGCCAGCGGCGTGTCGTCGCCGCTCATGCCCGACAGAGCCTGATCGCTGTAGCCGAGCATCGTCGACGGCGTCACCTTCACGTTCCGTACGCTTTCCGGCTCGGCGACGGCGTTGCGGAGCAGGGTGACGAAGCGCGACTTGCCGACCCCGTTGCGGCCGAGCAGCACGATGCGGTCGCCCTGGCAGATGTGACGCTTGCCGGTGCGGAACAGCAGCGTGCCGTCAGGTGTTTCCACTGCCGCGTCGTCGAGCGTGATCATGACCTTGGCGTGGCTGCCGCTGTTGGCGAGCCTGATCGTGCCTGCCGAACGCTCGCGGTGCGCCGGCATGGCCGCTTCTTCCAGCTTCTCCGCCCGCTGGTTGAGCTGCTTGGTCTTGACGGTCAGCAGGTCGCTGCCCGAATTGATGCCGATGTTGTTGAGCTTGGCCGCCTGGCGGCGGAGTTGCTGGGCGACCTTCATGTCGCGCTCGAACTTGCGCGCCGTCGAGGCATCGACGTCATCGAGCGCCTCGCGCGCCCGCGAATAGGGAAGCGAGAAGGCCGGCGACTGCTCCGGGCGCAGGAACAGCGTGCGGTTGGTGGTGGCGTCGAGGAAGGCGCGGTCGTGGCTGGCAATCACCACCGGCACCTCGCGCGGCAGCGCGTTCAGCCAGTTTTCCAGCTGGCCGATTTTCGCCAGGTCGAGATGGTTGGTCGGCTCGTCGAGCAGCAGCACATCGGGTTCGGCGACCCATGCGCGGGCGATCAGCGCCAATCGCTGCCAGCCGCCGCTCAAAGCGCGCATCGTCCTTTCGCGCATGGGCTCCGGCACGTCGAGGGAGTCGAGAACTACATCGACCCGCCACAGCTCACTATCGGCCTGGTCGGGCGGCAAGGTGTCGGCCACCACTTGATGGAAGGTCCGATCGAGAAGCGCGTCGGGGACTGATTGCTCGACATGGCCGACGCGCAGGCCGCGCGACCGGGTGATGTCGCCGCTGGTGGCTTCCAACTCGCCGGTCAGGCATTTGAGCAAGGTGGATTTGCCGCGGCCGTTAGCGGCGACGATGCCGAGCCGGTCGCCGGCGGCGATGGTGAGGTCGAGATTGGCGAAGAGCGGCGCGCTCATAATGACGCCGAGGGATTTGAGGCTGATCAGGGCCATGTCGATTTCTCTGGTCTTGCCGGGAACCGGCTGATGCACTTTGACGGTCCGCTGGCTGATCAACGGATCAGCTTAGCGGCACCACGAAGGGCAGACCAAAAATCGAAACGGGAAAACCCGGACCGTCCGGTCAGCCCTGCAAGCAAGCTCGCAGGGCGCAAATCGGGCCACGCTGACGATGGTGATCGATAAACACGCAGCCCTCCTTTCTGGACGTTCGAGTAGGGAGATTGGGTACACCGGGGGAGGGCCAATGGCAATGGGTCGGCAGACTTCGGGTCAGACGGACCTCAAATGGCCACCGCTCACTCCGTACTCCTTATTCAAGTCGAGTAAGAAGTGGCCGAACACCGCGCTTTTGCCGCGATCGACGACGATGACCAGAAGGGTGTTGAAGCGGCCGGTACCGATCAGAACCTGATCGAACCGACTTAGCGCGTCCCGATAGACATAGTGGACGTCGTTCAAATAGGGCAGGCCGATTTCATCCAAATCCAACGCGTCGGCATATTGCCATATGTCCACGACTGCCTCCGCGGTGGCGGTTACGTCCTGCATAGGCTCGACGAAACAGACTTTGAATTCGTCTTCCTGAAGTCTGCGAACAACGACCATCGAGGTGAGAGTTTGACGCCGATGGGAGCCCGGTTAAGGATATAGACTTTACGGATCGTGGAAGGTCAGATGTGCGTACCAACACACACGACCATTCGTCGGTGTTGACTTCGATGGGCTGGATCTGAAATGAACGAGGAAATAAATCAAAACGAATATACATCAATATTCGAAAGCATCCGTAGAAGTTCGACAGGTGATATTCGATTTAGATACACATGGATCACGCTTATATTAGATTCACCTTCGTTTGCGGAAGATATTCTTGCAAAAATTAATAATAACTCAGTGATATCTAAGGACGAGTTTCTTCTTTTAGAAGAATATGTCCTGCAAATAATTAGTCTATGCGCGATAGCAGACGATGGCTCCGTCTTGGTGGATTTCGATGTGGAATAGACAGATCAGCTTAACGAATGTGCTCGCTGACGGTCTTCCCGAAATCGGTGATATTGGTACCTTATAGGCTACATCGATCACCGATGCTCTATAGAGATGGCTCCGTTTTTCGACGGGCCGTTACTTCCCCGGTCGCCCCGTCTTGCCCGGCCGGCGCTTCTCGCGGCGGGCATCGCCTGGGTCTTCGTAAGAGCCGATGCCGGCGCGCTGGCGAACGATTGGTTTAGGGGAATCGTCGCGTTCCTTCGCGCCCCCCTCTGTCCTGCCGGACATCTCCCCCACATGGGGGGAGATTGGCTTTGGTTTTGCCGGCACTTTTCCTTCGACCGGCTTTTCGGTCCGCCGCACTGTCATCTCGTCGAGCGAGTTCTTCTTGAACAGAGGTTTGGTGGGCTCGCCGGGGATGCCGAAGTCGGAGCCGTGCGCCTCCTGCGCCGACTGCTTCTTGAACAGCGAGCGCGACACGGCACCCGCGGGCGTCGGCATGTCGGTGCCGGGGCCCATGTCGTCGATCGACGGTTTGGCGAACAGTGGCTTCTTCACCGGCACGGCGCCGTCGGCGCCCATTTCGTCGAGTTGCGGCTTGCGGAAGAGGTTGGGCCGGGCAGCCTTGGCAGCCGCTTCGGCGGCACGTGCTTCGTCGAGCCTGCGGAAGCGCTCCTGTTCCTCGGCCGTACGATGTTTCGCCACGCCCTTGTTGTGCTTGCCCTTTTCGCGGCCCGAGGCCGGGCTCTGGCTTTCGACCTCGCGTGCCAGCGGGTCGTCGGAGATGGCAAGCTCCATCTCGCGCAGCCGCTTGATCTCGTCGCGGACGCGGGCGGCCTTCTCGAAATCGAGATTGGCGGCGGCGTCGCGCATCTGCTTGTCCAGCGCCTCGAGATGGGTCTTCAGATTGTTGCCCATCATCGCACCGGCATCGTCGGTGAACTGCGAGATGTCGGCGCGGACATGGTCCTTCTCGTAGACCGAATCGAGGATGTCGGCGATGCGCGACTTGACCGATTCAGGCGTGATGCCGTTGGCGGCGTTCCACTCCATCTGCTTCTCGCGGCGGCGGTTGGTTTCCGCCATGGCGCGTTCCATCGAGCCGGTGATCTGGTCGGCGTAGAGGATGACCTTGCCGTCGACGTTGCGGGCGGCGCGGCCAATGGTCTGGATCAGCGAGGTTTCGGAGCGCAAAAAACCTTCCTTGTCGGCGTCGAGAATGGCGACGAAGCCGCATTCGGGGATGTCGAGGCCCTCGCGCAGCAGGTTGATGCCGACCAGCACGTCGAAGGCGCCGAGGCGCAGATCGCGCAGGATCTCGATGCGCTCCAGCGTGTCGATGTCGGAATGCATGTAGCGGACCCGGATGCCGTTCTCATGCAGATATTCGGTGAGGTCCTCGGCCATGCGCTTGGTGAGCACGGTGACCAGCGTGCGGTAGCCGGCCCTGGTCGTCTCGCGGATTTCGCCGACGACATCGTCGACCTGGCTCTTGGCCGGACGCACCTCGACCGGCGGGTCGATCAGGCCGGTCGGGCGGATGACCTGCTCGGCGAAGACGCCGCCGGACTGCTCCAGTTCCCAGCCGCCGGGCGTCGCCGAAACTGCGACAGACAGAGGACGCATGGCGTCCCATTCCTCGAAGCGCAGCGGCCGGTTGTCCATGCAGGATGGCAAGCGGAAACCGTACTCGGCCAGCGTCGCCTTGCGGCGGAAGTCGCCGCGATACATGCCGCCGATCTGCGGCACGGTGACGTGGCTTTCGTCGATGAAGATCAGCGCATTGTCGGGCACATATTCGAACAGCGTCGGCGGCGGATCGCCCGGCTGGCGGCCGGTCAGGTAGCGCGAATAGTTCTCGATGCCGGCGCAGGAGCCGGTCGCCTCCAGCATCTCCAGGTCGAAGCGGGTGCGCTGCTCCAGCCGCTGCGCCTCCAGCAGACGGCCAGCCTTTTCAAGCTCTTGCAGGCGGTGCTTGAGCTCTTCCTTGATCGACTTGATGGCCTGATTCAAGGTCGGGCGCGGCGTCACGTAGTGCGAGTTGGCGTAGATCTTGACGCTTTTCAGCTCGCCGGTCTTCTGCCCGGTCAGCGGGTCGAACTCGGTGATCTGCTCGATCTCGTCGCCGAACATGGAGATGCGCCAGGCGCGATCTTCCAAGTGAGCCGGGAAGATCTCGATCGTGTCACCGCGCACGCGAAAAGAGCCGCGGACGAAGTTGATGTCCTGGCGCTTGTATTGTTGGGCAACGAGATCGGCGAGCAGAGCGCGCTGGTCGAGCCGGTCGCCGATCTGCATCTGGAAGGTCATCGCCGTATAGGTCTCGACCGAGCCGATACCGTAGATGCAGGAGACCGAAGCGACGATGATGACGTCGTCGCGTTCCAGCAGCGAGCGCGTCGCCGAGTGGCGCATGCGGTCGATCTGCTCGTTGATCGAGGATTCTTTCTCGATATAGGTGTCGGTCCGGGGCACATAGGCCTCGGGCTGGTAGTAGTCGTAGTAGGAGACGAAATACTCGACGGCGTTTTCGGGGAAGAACTTCTTGAACTCGGCGTAGAGCTGCGCGGCCAGCGTCTTGTTCGGCGCCAGGATCAGGGCAGGGCGCTGCGTCTCCTCGATCACCTTGGCCATGGTGAAGGTCTTGCCTGAGCCGGTAACGCCGAGCAGCACCTGGGTGCGATCGTTCTGATCGACGCCTTCGACCAGGTCCTTGATCGCCGTCGGCTGGTCGCCGGCCGGCTCGAAATCCGACACCATCTTGATGGCGATGCCGCCTTCCGACTTTTCTGGGCGGGTAGGGCGGTGCGGCGTCCACAGCACGCCGTCCTTGTGCAGCGGATTGCCGGACTCGATCAGCGCCGACAGCGCGGCCACCGTGGCGGTGACGCCGCCGGACGAAATCGACTCGGCATCCTCCAGGCTGATGTCCAGGCCGGCGACCGGGTTGAGCCCCGCGGCCGTACGCTCCTTGGCTGACGCCGCGCCGCCCATCGAGGTGCCGCGCGCCGTGCGCCCGGGCGCGGACGAGCGTTCAGGGATCTTCTTGAGTGCTTTCGCCTTCGGCTGCTTCTCGGCTTCGCGCTCGATCTGGCCGGCCCAGTCGGCGATCGAGCCGGTCAGCGGCGCGCCGGCAAAGTCGGCCTGCGGCGCTTCGGCAAAGCCGCCGGGCTCAAGGGGTTCTGCGGCGTCGAGGAATTCGGTCAGCGGGCTGCGCCGCTTCGGCGCGCCACGGTCGTCCTGCGCCTGCGACGGCGTTTTCTTGTCGGGGAGTTTGGCCATGGCCCGAATATGGGAGGACTCGCCCGAAATGGAAAGAGCGGAGTGTCGGGGCACGCACCCGCCACCGATGCTGCTGACAGCAGGCTGTCAGGAGCGGTGGCGGGCCTGTGCCTTCAATTGAACCACAGCGCGAAGGTCAGGAAGCCGGCGCCGCCGAACTCGCGCTGGATCTGGTCGAAGTCGTCGCCGGTCAGGATCCTGCCGCTCTCGAAATAGGGCGCGATGGCTGGCCCGGTGATCGACAGCACGAGGTCGAACGTCTTCGGCTCGTCGAAGAAGCGCTTCATGTTGATGCCCTTGCCGGCGATGCGGAAATGCGGCAGCAGCACGCGGCCTTCGAGCAGGTCCTCGGCCATGTCGAGCGTGGCGAGCCAGGCCGTGACCTGTTCCTCGCTGACTTCGAGGCCGGTGAGCGGGTTCGGGCCTTTCTGCTTTGGACCGGGCAGCCATTCGCGGTCGTTGTCGGTCTCGGCGCGGATCGCCTTCCAGTCCTCGCGCGACAGCCGGATCATCTCCAGCAGATGGCGGCGCGCGGCCTGCCGGCGTTCCGGCTCGACCACCGACCAGTTGACCAGATGCACCAGCGAGATGAAGTCGGCGAAGCGCCATTCGGAAGCGAAGATCGAGCCGCTCATGCCGCCGTCCGGCGGCACCAGCACGTCCTGCAGCGGCAGTTTGGCGCGCGGGAACAGCATGTGGAACGAGCCGTCGAACATGGTCTTGAAATCATGCGCCAGCCAGAAGTCGGCCTGCGCCATCAGGAACTCGGCATAGCCCTGCAGCCAGTAGCCGTCGGCGCGATCGAAGCGGAAGGTCAGCGACGGCGCCGGCCCGTCCGGGGCGCCGCTGCGCGACAGCGCGGCCATGATCGCCGCGGCACTCTCGTCCGGGGCGATATTGCCGTCCTCGTTGAGGTCGATGCCGAGACGGGTGAGATCGATGACCATGCCAATATCGGCATCGGCCGGCAGGGAGCCGAGCGTGGCGGCGGATTTCTGCAGCCGGTCGCGGAAGGCGACCAGTATGGCGCGGAATTTCTCATAGGTGAGCGGCTCGGGATTGGGGTTGTCCGGCACCGGCAACCGCATCAAGGGCAGCATGAAGGATTGCGGGCTTTCGAAGCCGTGGCGATGCAGGCCGCCGGCCAGGATCTCCAGCGCGGTGAAGAATTCGCCGGCGCCGGCGGCGTATGCCGATGCCGGATCGCTGGGCGCGGCTGCCTCAAGCGCGGCGAGCGCGCTGTTGCGCTCGGTGACGGTCTTGGCCTCGAACAGCGGAGCGGGATCGGGGGCAGCGGCGCAAGGAGAAGCAAGCGGCAGGAACAGAGTGAGCGCGGATGCGACAAGGCTCGGCAATCGGGTCATTTCGGATCCTCCCGTCGGGTCTTCCATCGGCGAGAATACACAGATTTGCGGCGCTTCGTCTGCTGCTTCCTCCTGCCGGGCAGACGGTCTACACAGGGCAAACGAATGGGCATTGCGTGTCGAACTATCCGCTCTCCTACAAACTGTCCTGGCTGCCGCGTTTCCTGCGGCCGTCGCTCGGCGGCGAGGCACGAGGCTTTGCGCCGCCGGCCGCGACGCTGATCGAGCCGCCGCCGGCGCGGAAGGTGCGGCTGGCCTTCCTCGGCGACATCTCGGCGGTCGCCAACCGCAGTGCGCCGGAGTGCGATCCGGCCCTCGCGGCGCTGCTCGCCTCCGCCGACCTGGTGGTCGGCAATTGCGAAAGTCCCGTCGTCGAGCGGCCAAGCGCCGTGGTCGGCACAAGGCTCGGCACGCATCATGCGATGACGGAGCGCTTCCTTGCCGACGCCCTGGCGGCGGTCGGCATTGCGCGCGAGAAACTCGTCCTGTCGCTGGCCAACAACCACATGCTCGACCAGGGCGTCGCGGGTTTCGAGGAGACCGTCCGGACACTGAAGCGGCTTGGTGTCCGCAGCATCGGCACTGCCGCGAAGGCGCCGATCGAGCGGTTCGCGGTCGGACCGCTGACCATAGGCCTCTTCGCCTTCACGCAGTGGCGCAATGCCGACGCCGCGCCGTTCGCGAGCCGCGTGTCGATGCGAAGCGATCCGGGGCCGCGCGACGCGGCCAGGGACGTCGACCTCGTCTGCGCCGTGCCGCATTGGGGCTGGGAGTTCCAGCACTTTCCAAGACCGGAAACACGGTCGCTGGCCGGACAACTGGCGGGTCAGGGCGTCGGTCTCATCGCCGGCCATCACGCCCATGTCGTGCAGCCGATGGAGCGGATCGGCAAGACGCTTGTCGCCTACGGGCTCGGCGATTTTCTCGGCACGGCCTTTGCCCGCCAGCCATGGCCGGGACGCATCGGCTCCATCCTCGTTGTCGATGTCGGCGCCGACCTCGGCATGCGCGGCGCCATAGCGGCCTACCGGCTGCATCCCTTCATGCGGCAGCGCCTCGGCGGCCATGAGCGGCTGGTCCCTGTCGAAGCGCTCAAGGGCCGACTGCGCGGCAAGGTCGAGGGCCGGCTCAAGGCGATCTTCGGCGAGCCGGCCGAGGCCTGACGACTTTTGCGCAAAAGCCGCTATCATGGCCGCACGAGGTACAGTCTCTGCGGCGGGGGTGGCGATGGAAGCGGCGGATTTCATGCCGAGCGAGGCGGTGATCGCCGGCATCAGGAAAGACATCGAAGCCTATGAGGCGAAGCGGGCTTCAACCTACCGGCAGGTCCGCTGGCGGGTGCCGCTGTTCGTCGGCCTGGTGCTGGTGTTCGTGGCGCTTGTCGCCTGGCTGTTCAACGCGGCCGCCGACCCCAACGAGCAATGGTTCTCGACCCCGCACGTCTTCCTCTATGTCGGCGGCTTCGGGGCGGCGGTGCTGCTTTATTTCCAGGCGGTGAGACCGGCGACCAGGCTGCAGCAATCGTTCCGCGATACGGTTCTGCCGATGATCTTCGGCTTCGTCCGCGATGTGCGCTACCAGCATGGCGTGCGGCCGAATTCCTTCGACCGGCTGCCGCGCGAGACGATTGGGGCGTTCAACCGGCAGAGCTTCGACGACATCATATCTGGCCGCTACGAGGACTTCCCTTTCGAGCTTTACGAGGCGAAGCTGACGGAGGGCTCCGGCAAGAGCCAGCAGACGGTCTTCAAGGGCGTCATCGTCGCCTTCGAGACCATCGAGCCGTTCCCAGGCATGCTGGTTGCGGCGCGCAAGGCCGGCAAGGTGGTCGGCTTCTTCCGCGGCATGTTCTCCAGCAAGCTGCAGGAACTGGCCTGCGGCGTGCCGGAACTCGACGCCAGCTACGAGTTCCGCACCGACAATGTCGACGCGGCGAGGCCGCTGGTCACCGGACGCCTGGCCAGCGCGCTGACCTGGCTCGGCGAGACATGGCCATATGACCAGGCCCGCATCGCGCTCAACGGCAGCGACGGCTTCCTGCTCATGCCGCGCAGCAAGAATTTCTTCGAGCTGCCGGACATCTCCGTGCCGATCGACTACCAGACCCATATCGCGCCGATGATCGCAGATCTCGGCGCCATGCTGGCGACGGCGGCGCTGGTGCGCAAGATCGGCGCCGCGGACGACGCGGCCGGCTAAAGCGCGTCGCGCTGGAAGCGGATCCAGGCGACCGCTTTAGGTCTTTGTTTTTATGCATGTCGTTTTCGCAAAACCGCTGCACAGTTTTGCGCGACATGCATTGGCTCTCAGCAGTCGAAGCCGTAATTGCTGCGCAAATTATCCGCATCCTGCTCGGACATCTTCTTCAGCATCACGCAGACGGTGTAGCTGCCGACCTGATGGCCGTCCCTGATGTAGCCCCAGTCGGAAATGTCGTCGCGGGAGAATTCGATATACTGGCCGTAGACGACATTTTGGACGATCTCGGGCTCGTTGGCCAAAATGCCGGCAAAGCCATTGGCGGTGCGCTTGAAGGGGATGACCCAGAAATGCTCCGTCGCATCGCCATCGACGATCATCACCTTCAGTTTGAATTTGTCGGTTCCTGGCGGCGGGGCCTCGGACAAGGCCAGGAAGTCATCCAGGCTGGCTCGAGCCTGTTCTATCGCCGCCGTCATCTCGGGATCGTCCGACCGCACCATGACGGTCTTGTCGTCGCCTTGCGCCTGAACATGCGCGGGCGCAAACGCCAGCATCAGGGACAGCACCGCGCGGGCTAAGACCTTCATGCAACGACCCCTCCACCCCGGAAGGCCGGCATCATCGTGCATCAAGTGCCGGCTTTCAACCGAAGCGCAGCTTCATGCCGAGGATGGCGATCACGAACAGGAAGGTGACGCCATTGGCGAGGATGACCGGCCAGGAGCCGATCAGCAGGCCGTAAAGCGTCCACAGGAAGACGCCGGTGGCGATGGAGCCGGTGGCGAACAGCGAGATGTCGCCGGCGCGGCGTTCGCGCGCGACCTTGGCGACCTGCGGAATCCAGCCAAGCGTGGTGATGAGGGCGGCAAACGCGCCGATGATTTCGATTGCGGGATGCAAGGGCGGGAACTTTCGAGCAAGCACCTGATGTGCGGTGCGTCCTATGGCAGATCGACCGAGTCCTGGGAAGCGGGCAGCGCCGCTGGACCAATCAAACAAAGCGGGTCGCCCCGCTTTGTTGCTTAAAGTCCGCTCGGCACGATCCCGGCCAGCCAGCCCGCCGACCGCTTGGCCATGCCGACCGTCGCGGACGCGGCGCGGCTGAGATCGGTCTTGACCACGGCGTAGCCGGCCTTGGTGCGGTAGAGCACCGCGCTGCCGCCATTGACCGCCGCTTCATAGGCGACCGGCTTCGCGGCTTCGGTTTCCGCTACCGTGGCCGGCGAGCCGACGGGGACGCTGGGCCGATGGCTGAGCTCAGGCGGCAGCGGATCGACCGTGGCCTGCCTGGGCGTCAGGTCAGGCTTCGAGGCTATCGTGGCGAGTTCGGAGGAAGACGCCGAGCCCTTGGCGCGGCAGATGCCTGAGACCAGCGGATAGTTGAAGTTGCGCTCGTGCAGCATCTGGCTTTTCATCGCCGCTTCGCAATCGGCGATCGTCGCCCACTTGGCCGGCGTTTCGCCGATATACTCGCAAAGCTTAGCGTCGCAGTCGCAGCCGACGATGGTCATGGCGACAAGGGCGGTCTTGATCACGGTCTTGTCCTTCGGATTCGTTCCCAAATGACCAGTCGCCGGGGAACAAGGCGGGATTTGGCCACGATTGTGATTTCTGCGTGACGGAATGTTTCCGAGGCTCCCGCTGTGACTGAAAAGCCTCAACCGTCGTAGACGTGCTCGAGCCTGGCACCGGCTTTGATCAGCGCCGGCAACGCCACATGCAGCTTGCGCACGGCGACGGTCAGGCCGGTCCGGCGCGTGTCCGGGTCGGTCGGGAGCGGATAGCTGAACAGGGCACGCGTCCCTTCAGGCATGGCGATCTCGGCTGGCGAAAGCACGGTGAGCATGATCTCGTCATTGCCGCCGATCTCGACGAAGGAAACGCCCTTGTCGATCAGGCGCGGGATCATCTCGCTCAGTTGACCATCCCCGGTGACGAAGACCGTGCCATCGGAGCCGAAATCACGCTCGAGCAGCGTGTCCGGCTCGGTGCGCGTCGCCTCGCCGACCGGCCCTTTGGCCCAGACATGGATGCCGGCCGGATCGGAGGCCGGGGCTAATGTAGCGCTGACGAACCCGGCATAGACCTGCTTGACGGTGTCGGCGAGGCCGAAGGCGAGCTTGCGCTCGCCGCTGCGTACTGCGCCATCGCCCGGCGCCGGCTGGACGCCGAACAGTCCGGCGCGTTTTTCGGCATAGGGGAACTGGTACCACGGCGCCCGGTCGAGGAAGCCGGCGTATTCATTCGCCATCCTGGCCTGGTAGCCGTCGGTCGCTGTGCGCCTGCCGGCGATCGCCTCGGTGATGCGGCCAACGGTGTTTTCATAGGCCCATTGCAGTGCCAGTTCGACGGTCTGGCCGATGCCGATGACGACCTGCGTGCGGTGATCGGCGACGTTGAATTCGCTCCCCGAACTGGCTCGGATCATCGTCGCGTAGCCCTGCCAGAAGCGGCCGATATAGGACCAGTAGGGAAAGCCGCTCGGCTGGTCCTTGGCGACGAAGCCGGCATAGTCGTGAGCCGCGTAGACGACCGTCCAGTACGGATAGGCGAGATAGGTCGCTTGCCGCGGCTGCTGGTAGCCGGGGATTTCGGCGCGGACCTTTTTCGCGAGCGGGTTTGGCGGGGCGCCGTCGGCGACACCCTCCAAGGGCGTGAGCGACGAGGTGGTCAGGAAACCGTAGCCCAGCCCGGCCACCGGGATGAGCACGATGATCACCGCCAGCCAAAGGATCGTCTTGACGATGCGTCGCAGCCAACGGAGCAGGATCATGGCCGTTCAGGCCATGGCGAAGGGGTCGTGGCCGCGCCTTGCCCGCGCGAACCTCGGCCGTCCTGTGGCATGGGCGATGGCAGGCCTCCAGAACAGCGTCATGAAGCATCCCCTTCAATCGACATGGAACGTTAGCCGATTCCGGCGCCCGTTGCGAAAGGGAAAGCCCAAAAACAGTCGGCGCTGGGATTTCTCCCAGCGCCTCCCTGTCAGATCAGGACACGGTCGCGGCAGCAACTCCCGAAAGATGTCGCGCCAAGCCGGCCTTGATTTTGACGGTCCTGCCAGTCGCCACCCGAGGGCAGCGCCCGTTCCAGACCCCGCCGGTCTCCACCTTTGCGGGCTTCGCCCAGCGTGCCATCGAAGGTTTTCACCGGCCTTCATGGCAGCATCGGTCCGCCGTTGGCGTTCGCACGCTTTCCGCGGCCCCGCCGACATCCGTCCCTCCAACAGGCAAGCCTGCTCTCGTTCTGGACCGTACGGGCCTCAGGAAATCCGCCTTTCCGCTTTGCCTTTCGGCTGGGCGATCGGTAGCCGCCTGAGATGGGTTCAACGTACGCCGGGTAAGGGTTTTGGGGAACTGCCCCCAGCCTGTGGATAGCGGGATTATCGGGGACCAAGCCAAGGCGGCGCAGGATTTTTTCGGGAAGCCGACGAAAGAGGCGCGAAACGCGGCCGCGTTGCGCCTGATCCGGCATTGCCGGACATTCGGCGCTTGCCCCGCGAGGCGGCGCGGGCTTCAATGCCGGCAAAGGATTCCAGGCGCAAGCGCTCCTGTGATTCCTTCAGGGGAGGTTGCTTGAAGGTCGGGGTTGTTCTCAATCCGATTGCCGGCGGCGGCCGGCTGAAACGGCACTGGCCGGAGGTCAGCGCTTCGCTGAAGAAGCATTTCGGCGATTTCGAGCTGCGCGAGACACAGGCCGAAGGCGACGCCGAAAGGCTGGCGCTCGACCTCGCTGCCAGCGGCTTCGATCTGGTCATTGCGGCGGGCGGCGACGGCACGGCCAGCGAAACGGCGGACGGACTGCTGCAGGCGTTCGATGAAACCGGCCGGATATGCGAGCTCGGCCTCTTGCCTTGCGGCACCGGCATCGACTTTGCTCGCGGGCTCGGCCTGCCGCGCGACATCGATGCCACGCTGAAGCACATCGCCGAAGCCAAGCCGCGCAAGGTCGATGCAGGGCGCATCTGCTACATCGACGATCATGGCGCGCTGGCCTGCCGCCACTTCATCAACATCGCCAGCCTGGGCCTCTCGGGGGCGACGGACCGCGCCGTCAACGCCGACAAGCGCAAGGGCAAGGTCTCGGCCAAGGCGCTGTTCTTCTGGCGCACGGTTCTGGAGTTCATCCGCTATCGCTTCCAGGACGTCAGGATCACCGTCGACGACGGCGCGCCGGTCGAGGCGCGGATGGCGCTGGTGGCGGTCGCCAACGGAAAGTTCTTCGGCGGCGGCATGATGATCGCGCCCGACGCGGAACTCGGCGACGGCGCCTTCGATATCGTCATCCTGCGCGCGGCGAGCAAGCTGAGGCTGATCCTCGACATCCGGCTGCTCTATGGCGGACGGCACCGCAACCATCCGGCGATCACCATCCTGCGCGGCAAGAAAGTGGTTGTCGAACCGCTCGGCGATGTGGAAAAGAACGGCGCGCTGGTCGACATAGACGGCGAGTCGCCGGGCCGGATTCCGGCGACGTTCGAGATCCTGCCCGACGCGCTGACGCTCAGATACTGAATCAAGACGTTGAGGAATTGATTCAGGCGGTTGCCGGCCTGATTCCGGCGAGCCACCCAATTCGCTGAAATGGCTCGTAAAGTTTAGCCGCCTCAGATATCCAGCTTGGCCGGGAATCCGGGCGCGCGCAGGTCGGTGCCGACCGCGTCCTCGACCAGCTTGACGATCTGCGTCGACCAGGCGCTGCCGCCATAGGCCTCCTTGCCTTGCTCGAAGATCGCGTTGACGCGGGCGGCGAGATCGAGCGGCACGCCGAAATCCTTGCCCATGCGAAGCGCGAAGCCGAGGTCCTTCAGCGCCAGGTCCATAGTGAAGCCGATATCGTAGGATCCGTTAAGCACCAGCTGGCTTTCGGTCTCGTGGACAAAACTGTTGCCCGAGGAGGCGACGATGGCGTGGTAGGTTTGGGCGAGGTCGAGTCCGCCCTGTTTGGCCAGCATCAGCGCCTCGCCGGCGGCGACGAGATGGATGAAGGCCAGCATGTTGGTGATGACCTTGATCACCGCCGCCGAGCCGATCGGACCCATCAGGAAGGATTTTGCGCACATCGCCTCGATGGCCGGCCGGTGCCGCTCGTAAAGCGCGCCGTCGCCGCCGACCAGCGCGGTGATCTTTCCCGCCGCCGCCATGTGCACGCCGCCGGTGACCGGGCATTCCAGCGTCTCGATTCCCTTCGCCGACGCCAGTGCCGCGAGCCGCACGATCTCGTCGCGGCCGTTGGTCGACATCTCGATCCAGGCGCCGCCAGCCGGCAGGCCTTCGAGCAATCCGCCGGGACCGGCGAGCACTGTCTCGCTGACCTTGGGCGATGGCAGGCAAGAGATGGCATTGCCGGCGCGGGCGGCGGCCTCGGCCGGGCTGTTCGCGGCATTGGCGCCGAGGCCCACCAAGCGCTCGACGGCTGCCGGGTAGCGGTCGAAGACGGTGACGTCGAAACCATTGCGGACCAGGCTGGCGGCGAGGTGGCCGCCGAGATGGCCTAGGCCGATGAAGGCGTAAGCGGGCCGCTCCCTCACGGCATCAACGGCGTCTGCATCATCTGCAGATGCAGATCCTTGCCGCTGTAGGGATGCGCGTCGCAAACCGCCTCGTCGAGCTCGACGCCGAGGCCGGGCTCCTTCGAAGGAATGACGTTGCCGTCTTGCCACTCGATCTTCTTCTTCAGCAGCGTGGCATGAAAACCGTCCCACTGCTTCAGGGATTCCAGGATCAGGAAGTTGGGCAGCGTCACCGCCAGCTGGATGTTGGCGGCGCCGACGATCGGACCGCAATAGCAGTGCGGCGCGACCTGGATGTGGTAGGCCTCGGCCATGGCGGCGATCTTCTTGGTTTCCAGGATGCCGCCGGAGCGGCCGAGGTCGGGCTGCAGGATGGTCGCGGCGCGGTTCTCGATGACGCGGGCGAACTCGAATTTGGTCGTCAGCCGCTCGCCGGTTGCGATGGGGATGGAGGTCGCGCGGGCGACCTGCGCCATCACCTCGGGCATATCGGGTGGCACCGGCTCCTCGAACCACAGCGGGTCATAGGGCTCGATGGCGCGGGCGAGACGCAGCGCGCCCGAGGCAGTGAACTGGCCATGCGTGCCGAACAGGATGTCCGCCCTGTTTCCGACGGCCTCGCGGATCGCCTTGACCATGCGAGCGGAGAGGTCGATGTCGATTAGGCGCGGCTGGTGGCCGTCGAAAGCGGTGTAGGGGCCGGCCGGGTCGAGTTTGACGGCGTTGAAGCCCTGCTCGACATATTCGAGCGCGCAGGCGGCGGCCAATTCCGGGTCGTTGTAGACGTTCCTGCCGCGCGCGTCCTCGGAATGCACGCTGCCCGTATGCGGGTAGAGATAGGTGTAGGAACGCAGCGTCTCGTGCACCTGGCCGCCGAGCAATTTGTAGACCGGCTTGTCCGCTTCCTTGCCGATGATGTCCCAGCAGGCCATTTCCAGCGCCGAGAAACAGCCCATGCCGGAAACGTCCGGGCGCTGGGTGAAGCCGGAGGAATAGATGCGGCGGAAGAGGTTCTCGATGTCGTGCGGATCGCGGCCGACAAGATAACGCTCGGCCATGTCCTCGATCATCCTGGCGGTGACGTGGCCGGAGAAGGTGGCGTTGTAGGCCTCGCCATAGCCGACCACGCCGCCATCGGTGGTGAGCTTGACGAAGATGAAATACTTGCCGCCGATGCCGGGCGGCGGGTTGCCGACAACCCAGGTCTTGACGTCGGTGATCTTCATTTCTGATCCTCCAGAACCAGTTCGGCGCCCTTCCATCCGGTAAGGATCGAGGCGGCGTTGGTGTTGCCGGTGATGTTGTCGGGAAAGATTGAGGCGTCGATGACGCGCAGGCCGGCAATCCCGTGCACCCTGAGGCGCGGATCGACAACGGCGCGCGCGGCGTCCGGCCCCATGCGGCAGGTCGAGACCGGATGGTAGACGGTGCCCGAGCGCTTCCTGAAATCCTGAATCAGGTCGGCGTCGGAAGTGATTGACGGACCGGGCAAAACCTCTTCCTCGATGATCTCGGCCATCGCCGGCATCGCGGCGATCTTGCGCACGAACTTCACCGCCGCCAGCATCTCGTCGACATCGGCGTTGGTCGAATAGGCATTGGGCGTGATCCGCGGATAGTCGCGCGGATTGCTCGAGCGGATCATGATCTCGCCGCGGCTCGACGGGCGGCAGTTGGAAAGGCCGATGGAAAAGCCGGGCCATGGGTCGGGGGTCAGGATCGGGCGCTCACCGCTCTTGGGAATGACGGTGGAGAAGGCCTGGAAATAGAGCTGCATGTTCGGCCGCGCCAGGGTCGGGTCGGTGCGGAAGAAACCGCCGGCATTGTTCATCGACAGCGACAGCGGCCCGGACCGGAACAGGATGTACTGCATGCCGACCATGAGCTTGCCCCACCAGGGGCGCAGGATCTGGTTCAGCGTCGGCAGCCTGCCCTTGAACGTGTAGTTGATGCCGACATGGTCCTGCAGGTTCGCGCCGACATTCTCGTTGGCGTGGATGAGCGGAATGCCGAGGTCTCCGAGCAGCGCCGACGGGCCGACACCGGAGAGCTGAAGCAGCTGCGGGGAGTTGATGGAGCCGCCGGACAGGATGACCTCACGGCCAGCGCGCGCGGTCCAGGTCTCGCCGTTCTGCTGATATTCGACACCGACGGCGCGCTTGCCCTCGAACAGGATTTTGGTCGCCAGCGCGTTTGTCTCGACGCGCACATTGGCACGCTTCATCGCCGGGCGCAGGAAGGCGCGGGCGGCCGACATGCGGCGGCCGTTCCTGGTGGTGATCTGGTAGATGCCGACGCCTTCCTGGGAAGCGCCGTTGAAATCCGGATTGAGCGGCAGGCCGGCCTGCTGCGCTGCCGCAAGGTAGCGTTTCGTCAGCGGGTGGACGGCATTTGCGCAGTCGGTGATGTGCAAGGGACCGCCGACGCCGCGCCATCTGTCGGCGCCGGCCTCATTGTCCTCCAGCGCCTTGAAGGCGGGGAGCAGGTGGTCGTAGCTCCAACCTGGATTGCCGGCGGCCGCCCAGGCGTCGAAATCCTCGCGCGCGCCCCTGATATACACCATGGCGTTGATCGAGCTGGAGCCGCCGAGCAGCTTGCCGCGCGGCCAGTGGTCGGCATTGCCGCCAAGGCCAGGATCGGGCTCCGCTTTATAGTTCCAGTTGACGGCCGGGTCGAAGAAGGTCTTGCCGTAGCCGAGCGGCATCTGGACGTAGAAGCGGCGGTCGGTGCCGCCGGCCTCCAGCACCAGGACCGAGAAACGGCCGGAGGCCGACAGTCTTTCGGCGAGCACCGAACCGGCCGAGCCGGAGCCGACGATAATGAAATCATAGGTCTGCATGACTGGTGGGCGGCTCCGGTAATCTGGCCGCAGCCTAGACGCGGCGGGTTCGCCGCGTCGCCGCGCCTTCCGGCATCGGTTGTGAAAAATACGACTGCCGCAATAGCGATGGCTAGCGGGATAACCCGACAATCCCGCTTGATATGCACGGGGTCGAGAGCTTATGCGAAGGCATCGACCAATCCCCGGGAGGCAGGAGATCCAAATGCGTACCCTCTCCGATGCCTTCATCCCGGAACTGCCAGGCTACTACAAGGGCAAGGTCCGCGAAAACTACGACCTGCCCGACGGCAGGCGCATCATCATCGCCACCGACCGTCTCAGCGCCTTCGACATCATCCTGGCCTCGATCCCGTTCAAGGGCGAGATCCTCACCCAGACCGCCCGCTACTGGTTCGAGGAAACGGCCGATATCTGCCCGAACCATGTTCTGGAATATCCCGACCCGAACGTCGTCGTCGGCACAAGGCTCGATATCCTGCCGGTCGAGATCGTCGTGCGCGGCTATCTGGCGGGAACCACCAGCACCTCGATCCTGACCCGGTACCGGAAGGGCGAACGGGTGATGTATGGAATGACCCTGCCGGACGGCCTGCGCGACAATGAGAAGCTGGCCGAGCCGGTCATCACGCCAACGAGCAAGGCTTCGGATGGCGGCCATGACGAGCCGCTGTCGAAGGCAGAGATCCTCGATCAGGGGCTTCTTACGCCAGCACAGTGGGATACCGTGTCAGATTACGCGTTGCGGCTGTTCGCCCGCGGCCAGGCGCGCGCCGCCGAACGCGGGCTCATCCTCGCCGACACGAAATATGAATTCGGCACCGACAGAAACGGGACCATCATCCTGGCCGACGAGATCCACACGCCGGACAGCAGCCGCTACTGGATCGCGGCCAGCTACGAACAGGCTTTTGCGAGCGGCGAACGGCCCGAGAGCTTCGACAAGGATTTTATCCGGTCATGGGTCGCGGCGCGCTGCGACCCCTACAGGGAGCCGATCCCGACCATACCGGACGAGATCGTCGAACAGGCTTCGCGGGTCTATGCGCAGGCCTATGAGGCGATCACCGGCAAGGAATTCGCCCCCGACGTTTCCGGGGATACCGTGCTCGATCGCATCCGCGCGAACCTCGAGCGCTACTTTTAGGGTCAAGCCAGCCGCTGCTTGCGACAGCATCCGCGGCGCGTTGACCTGCCGGCGCGGTGACGCTACGGGATCATGTCATCGATCTCGGGGATTTTGGCATGGTGCACTACGCGGACGGACGGCCGATCGGTGACCTGACACTGAGGACGCTGGCCATGCCTTCGGACGCCAACGCGGCCGGCGATATCTTCGGCGGCTGGGTAATGGCGCAGATGGACCTTGCCTGCGGCATCCGCGCCGCCGAACGCGCCAAGGGCCGCGTGGTGACGGCGGCGGTCAAGGAGATGTCCTTCGCCAAGCCGATGAAGATCGGCGACACGCTCTGCATCTACACCCATGTCGAGCGCGTCGGCCGCACCTCGATGGCGCTCAAGGTCGAGGCCTGGGCGCAGCGCTATCTCTCCGACCTGATGGAGAAGGTCACCCATGCCGATTTCGTCATGGTGGCGCTCGACGGCGAGGGCAAGCCGAAGGCGGTTCCGGCCGAAGGCTGACCCGGCCCCGGCAGGCGAGGGCCCTGCCGGCGGGCTGCGTGAGTTCCTTCACAGTCGTGCGCAAATTTCCGTGACCAAGTCCGCCCGGGCTTGGGGGAAGACAATGCGTCAACGAACGCTGAACGGTGCTCTTGCGGGAGCCGTCCTGGGCCTGTTCGGCCTGCTCGCCGCAACCGCCTATACCGAGATCAAGCAAGCCGATGCCGGGCTCTCTTGCGCTTCGCAAAATAGCGTCATCGGCAAGCCGCCGGGCGCATGCGAAAAATGCCTGGCGATCAGTTGCGACGCCGGCCAGAAACCGCAGACGATTGCCGCGAGCAGACGGCCCGCCGGGCTGACTGCGAGACGATCCACCGTAAGCTGAAAACGGGACGGACACGCCACAGCGGCCGACCAGAAAACGGGTCGGCACGAAGGTTCATCTTTCGCGGGCCTTGCGCCAAAAATCCTTGCGGCAACAGGCTTTCAGCCGTGCAGACCGTCGAATTTCTCGCGCGCGGCCCTGACCCTGGCGGTGTTCCTGCGCGCCCATGCGCCGAGCGCGCTGACGGGGACCAACAGCTCGTGGCCAAGCTCTGTCAGCTCGTAGTCGACGCGCGGCGGGATGGTCGGAAAGACGGTGCGGATGACGAAGCCATCGCGCTCCAGACCGCGCAATGTGGTGGTCAGCATCTTCTGCGAAATGCCGCCGACGGCGGCGCGAAGTTCATTGAAGCGCAGCGGTCCGTTGCCGAGCTTGCCGACCACCAGAACGGTCCATTTGTCGCCGACGCGCTGCAGGATTTCCGACACGGCGCGGCAGTCTTCGGTGATATGCGGGTGCCTCAGTAACAAAAACGTGCCTCCTTGCACTTCGCTTTTGCGGTATCTCATATAGCGCCGGTATCCAAACGATACCACAATTTCCCGCAAGGAGAGCCTCCCAAAATGTCCAAGCCCAAAATCGCCATTGTCGTCGGTTCGACGCGCGCCGCGCGCTTCGCCGACGTGCCGACCGAGTGGATCGCCAAGATCGCCAAGGCGCATGCCGACATCGACGTCGAAGTCGTCGACCTGCGCGACTTCCCGCTGCCGTTCTTCGACGAGGTCGCTTCCTCCGCCTGGGCGCCGTCGCAGAACGAAGTGGCGCAGCGCTGGCAGAAGAAGGTCGCCTCTTTCGACGGCTTCATCTTCACCGCTGCCGAATACAATCACGGCCCGACGGGTGTGCTGAAGAACGCCATCGACTACGCAGCCAACGAGTGGAACAAGAAGCCGGCCGGCTTCGTCGGTTATGGCAGCGTCGGCGGCTCGCGCGCCGTCGAGCAGCTCCGCCTCTACGCCGTCGAGCTGCAGATGGCGCCGGTCAAGTCGGCGGTCCATATCGCCTGGGGCGATTTCCTGGCGGTTCGCCAGGGCGAGAAGAAGCTCGAGGATCTCGAGCATCTGAACCAGGCCGCCGCGGCGCTCGTCAACGACGTCGCCTGGTGGGCGAAGGTGCTCAAGGCGGCCCGCGCCGCCGACGCGATCACCGCGGAAGCCAAGGCGGCCTGAGCCGTCAATCCGGATTGTCCTCCCAAGGGATACGGGGCGGCGCTTGCGCCGCCCTTTTCAATTTAAGGACGCTTCAGCCGGTGGCCTCGGCCGCAGCAACATTGTACCAATGGCCTGGCCGGTTCTCGACGCAATATGCGACTGCCGTCTTCCCAAGAAAGCGGCTCGTTCGCGCCCTACCACTTCATCTTGAAGCCGACTGTGCCACCAAAAGCATGGCTGTCGCCGAAATCCTCCAGGCTGGTGCGTGCCAGCAGTTCGCCATGGACGGAGTAGCGATCGTCGGCCCAGCTCAGCGAGCCGCCGAGGCCAAGCCCGCCCCACAGAGGCTGCGTCTGGCTGACGAGCCTCGTGCCCGACACGTCGACATCGGAGCCGTCGAGGAAGTCGTAATAGAGGTTGGCGATGCCATAGACATGCGAGCGGCTCGACTGGCCGGTCAGGCCCTTCCATTCGCTCTCATAGTCGGCCGACAGGCCAAGGCGGCCGACCAGGCTGTCGCTGCCGTCGTTGGAGACGAGAGCGCCATAAGGATCGGTGAAATTGTCGAAGTCGACCGAGGCATAACTCAGCTGCGCCTGCGGCGTCAGCGACCAGTTGCCGTGGAGCGCGACCTTCCGGCCGGCCTCGATGCCGAGACCGTAGCCGAAGCCGTTGTTGCCCTTGGCAAGAGTCCGGCCCAAGGTCGAAGACGCAAGGTCGCTGTTGAACCAGGTCAACTCGGCCTTGGTGTCGACATAGAAGCCGCTCTTGCCATACCAGGTGAGCGTGCCGCCGAAGCCGTAGCCGGTCGTATCGATCGAGCCGACACCGAAGGCCGAAGAGACGTCCGACCTCACCGTGCCGTAATGAACGGTGACGCCGCCGATAAGCGTTCCCGAGGCCGTTTCCGAAAGCAGCACATCGAGGCCGGCCTGCAGCCGCCAGAGGTCCGCGTCGTAGTCGGTGCCGGTCGTGCTGGTCCCCGGCTCGAATTCGCTGTGCGAGGCCTCCATGCGCCCCCAGATCGGACTGCCGCCTTGGTTTGCGCCGCCTGTCGCCGACTGGTCGGCGACAGTCCATGAGCGGTTGCCGATGCGCTGCTGCAGCGTGCCGAGCTGGGTGAAGCTCTGCAGCACGCCGGCATAGGCCTCGTAGACCGGCACGGCCGGCGAATAGAGCGGCGAGGTCGGGCCACCCGGATCGACGGGGTTGATCAGCGCCGAGCGCAGATACCAGTCGCCGTCGGCCGGCGTGCTGATGCCGTTCTGATACAGCCTGTAGGCATAGGCGCCCGCTACCACGGCCTGGTCGCCCTGAAAGACGTAGTCGCCCTGCAGGTTGAAAGTGCCGGCCGAGACACCGCCGACATCGATGATCTTGATGCCTTCGACCGTCTGCGCGCCGGCGCCGCCAAGGCCGATCACCTTGACGTTGGCGGTGCCCGAGGTGTCGCCAGTGATGACGAGCTTGTCGGTGGAGGAGGCGTCGCCATCGAGGATGGCCTCGATCTCGACCGTACCGCCGGCGCCGACGAAGTTGCCCTGGATAGTCAGCAAGCCGATCGAGTTGCCGGGCGCGATGACGCCGCCGGCTTGCAGCGTGGTGTTTCCGACCGTGCCGTTGCCGCCGAGAGTGCCGCCGCTCAGAATGGTGACGGCGGAGTTGGCGAGCGAGCCGTTGACCGAGAGCTTGCCGGCCTCGATCGTGGTCGCGCCGCTCAGCGTATTGGTGCCGGTGAGATTGAGATTGCCCAGACCCCGCTTGGCGAGGGTGCCGGTGCCGTCGATGGCCGCGGCAAAGCTGGCATTGGTCGACTGGTCGAAGACGAGCGCGGCGTCGTCGAGGATGTTGCCGGTGCCGAAGCTCGATGCCTGGCCGATCAGCTTGCCGGCCGAGATTGTCGTGCCGCCGCTGTAGGTATTCGCACCAGTGAGCGTCGTGCTACCCGCGCCCTGCTGGATCACCGCGCCGCTTCCCGAGATCGCGCCTGCATGGTTCATGTCGTTGGAGCGGTCGAACGCCAAAATGCCGTTGTTGGTCACGTTGCCGGTGATCGAGCCTGCCGCGCCGCCATTGCCGAGCTGCAGCGTGCCGGCGGAGATCGTCGTGCCGCTCACGGGCACGCCGTTTGCGTAACTGTTGTCGCCTGTCAGGATCAGCGTGCCGGCGCCAAGCTTGCTGAGCGCGCCGCTGCCGGTGATCGCCTGGCTCACCGTGAAAGCGTTGCCGGCGTCGGCGATGTCGAAGCCTCCGCCCAGAGGTCCCCAAGTGATCGCGCGGTTCGTGCCGGTATAGCTTTGTCCGGTCACCTGCAGCACGCCGCCATTGAAGGTCAGGCCAACGGCGGCGTCGCCGAGGTTGTTGTCGGCGGAGACCGAAAGCACGCCGTTGGAGATCGTGGTCCCGCCGCTATAGGTGTTGGCTCCGGCGAGTATGGTGGTGCCGGTGCCGATCTGGTTCACCGCGCCACTGCCGGAGATGATTCCGGCATAAGTGTAAGTGTCGGAGCGGTCGAAGGCGAGGGTGCCGTTGTTGGCAATGTCACCGAGGATCGAGCCGGTCGTGCCGCCATTGCCAATCTGCAGCGTGCCCTGCGAAATCGTCCAGGCCTGCGTGGCGGTGTTGTCGGCGGTCAGCGCCCAGGTGCCGGTTCCGGTCTTCAGCAGGATGTCGAAGTTCCGGTACTGGCCGGTGGCGCCGATCGCGCCGTCGAGTATGGCGAACCCGTCGCCGCCGAGCCGCAGCGTGTCGCTCGTGCTCAGGATGCCGGCGATCACGTTGCCGATGATCTGCGAGCCGGCCTGAAGTTCCAGCGTCGAGTTGGATGCGACATTGTTGGCGAATTGGATGGCGGTGGTGGAACCGGTGCCGGCGCGGATCGTGCCGCTGTTGACGACCGTGACAGGGAAAGGGAAACCTCCATCAGGACCGATCGCAGCTACGCCATTGCCGCCTTCCAAAGTGCCGTAATTGGTTATCGAGATATTGGTTCCCCGGCCACGGATCGCGTAGTTTCCGGTTCCGACACCGGTCAGGTCCGAGCCGCCGCGGATCGTGCCATAATTGACGACCGTCCCAGGCTTGGTGGAGCTACCGGTCACGAAGACGCCGGCGCCAGCATATCCGCCCTGGCTGTTGCCGCCCTGGATGATGCCGCTGGCATTGTTGATGATCGTTGCGCCGGTATTGTTGGCACTGACGCCGGCTCCATTGTTCCCGACAACGGCGCCGTTTATCCCGCTGCCGCCCGTGACGGTGCCGTTGTTGACGAAGGTCACGACATTCAGCAGCGTCACGCCGATGCTGCCGTTGGCGCCTGACACGGTCGCGGAACCAGCCGTGATCGAGCCGTTGTTGACGACCTGCCCGGTGGGGCTGCCCAATGTCGATATCCCGCTGTCAACGACCAGGCCGACACCGGCCGGCATGCCACCGCCCTGGTTGGCGCCGGTGAGCGTGCCTGAAAGGGTCAGCGTGCCGCTGGCAAAGGTTCCGCCGCTGAAACGGACAGTGCCTCCGAAACCGGGAGCGGACGTACCGGACAAGGTAAAGCCCTGCGTGTCGACAGACAGCGATTTGGTCGGTATCGGCAGCGTGTGCGGGGCCTGTATGTTGAAGCTCTGGGTCATCACGATCGACGAGCTGGGATCGCCGTCGGCATTGGCCGAATTGATGGCGGCGATCAGCTGCGCCTCATTGCTGACCATATAGGTCGCTGCCGAGGCTTGCCCTGGGAGCAGACAGGCGATCGCCGCGCCGCTCGCACCGGCAAGAAGCTGCCTTCCCCGAATGCGCCGAAGCGCGCCGCCGCTCGTCTTCACTGGTCTGTCCGCCCCGGAAATCTGACGCCTGCCATGCCGGATCGCCCGCATGGCGTGCCGACCAAATCGCCAAGAGGTTAACTTGGTGTTTGATTCCTGTCGTCAAGTTGAAGTGCCGATTACTGATTTGTTTCGTGCCGTTACTTAAAGGCAACATTAGAAATGCCGTATATAACAAGTATAAATATAAGCTTTGACTTGAATATCGTGGCGACGGGCAGCGGCGCTGGTGGCCGCTCCTACAGCCAGCCGCCCGAAAATCCGGCGCGTCGCAACCCGGTGGCGATGGCCGGCACACGGCGCATAAGCTGCCACAGGAAGTCCGACCGGTAGTTCTCGATCATCAGGGCGATCGGCCCCTGGTTGATGCCGACATGGTCCGGCGATACCCAGCCGCAGGCGCGGCCGTCGGCGGCGGCGATTGTCGGATTGAAGCTGGCGGTGAAGCCGTAAGGGTTGCCCTCGTGCAGGTCGATCTCGTGGAAATGGCGCAACGCCGGCAGGACGATCTCCGGCGCAAAGGGCAATGAGGTGATCGCCGCCCATGGCGACAAGGTGCCGTCATCGGGGCCGAAGGGCGCCCCGCGCGCCAGATAGCCGAAGAAGCGTCGGTCGCCGATCGTCATGTGGAGTTTTTTCAGGCCCGGGCCGTCGCTGGCGGTGATGCCCCAGCAATTCTCGTCATAGCCGACGAAACCCTTCGGATTGCGGATGGCGTAGTCGCGCTGCAGGTAGCTCGCCGCGCGGCTGTTCTCGAAATAGTCGCTGCCGTGCTCGCGCATGAAAGCGTCGCGGATGCCGCGAAAATCGATCCAGACATGCGAGAACTGGTGGACGAAGAGCGGCCCGGCATAGACCAGTTCCCGGCCATAGATCTTCTTCCATTTGTAGGTGGAGAGCCACGCCGCATAGCTCTCGGGCGGCAGCGGGTGGGTCGGCGAGCCGAGGCCCAGCACATAGAGGATCACCGCCTCGTCATAGCCTTGCCAGCGGTAGCGCAGGAAGCCCTTCTCGGGCCGCCAGCCGTGGGTGACGGTCGCGCCGCCGTTCTGCGCCCAGCGCCAGTCGGCACGGCGGTAGAGCGCATCGGCAAGCCGGCGGATTTCCAGTTCGGCCTCGTCGTCGGCGTCAAAATAGGCGCCGGCGGCCAGCACGCCGGCAAGCAGAAGCGCCGTGTCGACGGTGGACAGCTCGCATTTCCAGACGCGGCGGCCGGTCCGCATGTCAAGGAAATGATAGTAGAGGCCCTTATAGCCGGTGGCGTCGGGCTCCGGTCCATGCGGCGCGTTCCAGAAGAAACGAAGCGTGGCGAGCGTCCGTTCGACGGCGGCGTCGCGCGTCATGAACCCGCGCTCGACGTCGACGGGATAGGCCGACAGAGCGAGCCCGACGGCGGCGATGCTGGCGGGCGACGCCGGCGTGTTGCGATCGGCGATCAGTCCGTTTGCCGGGTTGGCCTCCTTGAGAAAATAATCGAAGGACAGGCGCTGGGTGGCCGAGAGAAGCTCTTCGTTCAGCGTTTGGTCGCTCGATGCATCCATGGCTGCCGATATAGGGACCTTCGCCGCGCTTCCCACCTTTGGGGCGTCAATGATAAGCGAGGAAGGCGAAGGCCGATAGCGAGGAGCGCGTCGACATTCAGTCTGAGACGCTGCTCTTCGGTCGCAACCCGGCGCTGCAGCTGATCCGGATTGGACCGCAATATCGGGCGCACTGCCATCTGGCCCTGCCGTTTGCCCTGAGATATCCGCGGCCAGATGAGTGCAGCCGTGAAGACATCCAGCCTGACAGGCGCCGTTTCCCCGTTGGTCCCGGTGCTCGTATGCGCGCTCGCGATCTTCCTGCTGTCCGGGATGGATGCGGCGATGAAAACGCTGGTTATCGCCGTGGGCGTCTACAATACGGTGCTGTGGCGCAGCTTTCTCGCGACAGCAGTCGCGGGCGCAGCTTGGTCGGCGGGATCGCGCTCGCTGCCAACCATTGCGGTGCTAAGGCTGCATGCGCTGCGGGCCGTGGTTGTCGGCATCGTCCTGATATCATTCTTCTGGGGGCTTGGCAGGCTGCCGCTCGCGGAGGCCGTCGGGCTGAGCTTCGTTGCGCCTCTGATCGCTCTCTTCCTCGCCGCGCTGTTGCTGGGCGAGCGGGTCCGGCGCGAGGCAATCTGGGCATCGATGGCCGGCATCGCCGGCGTGGCGATCATCGTATCCGGCCAGTTCGGGCAGGCAAGCTATTCGCACGATGCGCTGCTTGGCACGGCGGCGGTGCTCGTATCGACGGTGTTCTACGGCTACAATTTGATCCTCGCCCGGCAACAGGCGCAGGTGGCCAAGCCAATCGAGATCATGTTCTTCCAGAGCCTCGCCGTTGCAATCATCCTCGGCCTCGCCGCGCCCTGGCTCGTCGTCGCCCTGCCGGCCAATCTTTGGCTTCCCCTGGCCGGCGTGACCGCGCTGTCGCTCGCCGGCCAATTCCTGATGAGTTGGTCCTACGCCCGCGCCGAAGCGCAATATCTCATTCCAACGGAATACTCGGCCTTCATCTGGGCGATCGCGTTTGGCTGGTTCTTCTTCGACGAGGCAGTCACATGGACGACGCTCGCGGGAGCATGCCTGATCGTCGCCGGCTGCCTGATCGCCGCGCGCGCGAACCCGAAGCTTGCCGAGCCGATCGAGGCAGCCGTTTGACCGTCGCGGTCAGCGCCTTTCGGAATCGCGAAAGATCCCGGTCTCCACCTCGTGCATGAAGTGAGCGATGAGCGCCGCGCATTGGCGATGGTGCGTCTCAAGCAGCATGTGGCCGCTTTCAAAGACATGGATTTCGATGGCGTGGAGGTCGCGATTGTAGGCCATGATCTCATCCACCGCGAAGAAGGCGTCATGCCGGGCCCACAGCGCAAGGCAAGCTGGCCGGTGGTTGCGCAAGTAGGCCTGGATGGCGGGGAAGCGCGCGATGTGTGAGCCATAATCCGTGAAGAGTTCGAACTGAATGTCAGTGTTTCCGGGCCTCTCCAGGCGCTCGGTGTCGAGATGCCAACTCTCGGGCGGAAACAAGACCTTCAGGCGTTCGGGCAGACCGCCGATATACTGGTTGCGGGTGCCCTCGAAATTCATCCAGTCCGGCAGCTTGGCGCGGTTGTCGTCCGTCGGTTCGGCGAAGAACACCTTGGGTGCGTCCCAATCCGGTCCCAGCCCCTCCTCATGGGCATTGCCGTCCTGGACGACCAAGCCGAGGATACGATCCGGCCGTCGTGTCGCGAGATGATAACCGACGGGCGCGCCGAAGTCGGTGATGTAGAGAAAGAACCGCTCAAGACCGAGGGCCTCGATGAATGCCTCGATCGTGTTGGCGAGGTTCTCGAACGTGTAGTCATAGGCGTCGGCGGAAGGGGCGGACGAGAAGCCGAAACCGGGCATATCCGGTGCCACCACATAGGCTGTCTCGGCCAGTGGCTCGATGATGTTGCGATAGACATGTGAGGAAGTCGGATATCCGTGCAGCAGCAGGATTGCCGGACGGTCCGGGTCGCCTGCATGACGGTAGAAAATGTCGAGGCCGTCGGCACGGATGGTTTCGTGGCGTGTCTTGTAAGGACGGCTTCGCATCGTCTTTCTCCCATGGTTCCCGTGCTGCTGGCGACGCTCTGGCTTTGAAACCGCATATCTGTATGATTGCGGTTACATCGTAACTGCATAATGCGGTTAATAGGGTTATGTTCCATGGCGCAGGCCTACACCGAATGGGTGCCTGAGCACTTCATAGGCGGGCATGCCGCCCTGGACCTGTCGAACGCCGTGTTCGACCGGCGCGTGCCGGCGCCCGACAATGAGCTGTTCAAGTCGACCCAGGATGTTGCCAACTGGTTGATGGCTTCAGGGCTTGCCGACCATCACCAGGCGCAGGCCGTTTCCGAGATCGAAGATGGGCGCTTCGTGGAACGGGTTCGCGAAGTCCGTGAAGCGTCTTTTCAGATTTTTGAGCCGATCGCCGCGGGCAAACCGTCCGCGACCGAGGCGCTCAGCGTCCTGTTCTCATGCGCGGCGAGCCCGCTGGCCACCGGGTCGGTCGACTTGCACGACACCAGACCGCGGCCTGGCCAGTGGCGGGACCCGGATGCCGTCACCGCGTTCCTTGCTTTGCTGTCGGTCGAAGCCTTCTTCAGCTTGCCGCGGGACAGGCTGCATTCCTGTCCTCGCTGCGGCTGGCTTTTCCTCGATACGTCGCGCGGCGGCAAACGCCGCTGGTGCAGCATGCGCACCTGCGGCAACCGCGAGAAGGTCTCGCGCCATAGGGGGCATAGCGCCGCCTGATGTCAGCGCGCGATCTGGCGGTGACCATCCGGCAGGCGGGTGGCGATCAGCTTGTCGATGCGGCGGCCGTCCAGGTCGACGACCTCGAAGCGCCAGCCCTGCGCGTCGACGCATTCGCCGGTTGCCGGCAGGTGGTGCAGGTGCGACAGCACATAGCCGGCGACGGTCTCGTAGTCGCGGTTCTCGGGCAGGTCGATGCCGAGCACTTCGGCCATCTCGTCGGCCTGCATGTAGCCGGCGAGCAGCCAGGAGCCGTCCTCGCGCTTGACGGCATTCTCCTCCTCGCCCGCGTCGAGGTCGGAGCGGAAGACGCCGGTGATGGCTTCCAGTATGTCGGCCGGCGTGACGATGCCCTCGAAGTGGCCGTACTCGTCATGGACGAGCGCCATCGGCACGTCGGATTCCTTCAACTTCTGCAGCACGTCCAGCGCATCGGCCTGATCGTGGACGATGGGCGCGGCGCGCACATGGTGGCGCGGCTCCAGCACCTTGCCGCCGAGGATCGCGGCCAGGACGTCGCGTGTCTGGACGACGCCGACCATGGCATCCACATTGCCGTCGCCGGCCGGCAGGCGCGAATGCTGGGTCTCGATCAGCAGCTTCCTGATGGTCGCCTCGTCTGATTGCAGGTTGATCCAGTCGACCTCGGTGCGCGGCGTCATCACAGCGCGCACGGCGCGGTCGCCGAGCCGCATGACGCCGGCGATCATGCGGCGCTCGTCGGATTCGATGGTGCCGTGATGCTCGGCCTCGGCGACCAGCATCTTGATCTCCTCGTCGGTGACCTTCTCCTCGCTCTCGCCGCGCTGGCCGAGCAGCCAGAGGACGGCGCGGCCGGAAATGTCGAGCAGGAAGACGAGCGGCGCCGAGATGGTGGCGAGGACGGTCATCGCGGGCGCCGCCCGGACGGCGACGCGCTCGGGATCGCGCAGCGCGATCTGCTTCGGCACCAGCTCGCCGACAATCAGCGAGGCATAGGTGATGATGGCGACGACGATGCCGACGCCGAGCGGATCGGCAATGTTCTCGCGGATGCCGTTCGAGGCGAGGAAGGCGGCCAGGCGCTCGCCGAGCGTGGCGCCCGAAAAGGCGCCGGAGAGAACGCCGACCAGGGTGATGCCGATCTGCACCGACGACAGGAACTTGCCGGGATTGGAGCCGAGCGCCAGCGCGCGGCCGGCGCCCTTGACGTTGCGGTCGATCATCGCCTTGAGGCGGGCGGGGCGTGACGAGACGATGGCAAGCTCGGACATTGCCAGAAGGCCGTTCACGCAGATGAGGACGGCCACGGTGGCGATTTCAACGTATAGCATGAGGGGTCAATAGCATTGCTGCAGTGCATTCGAAAATAGCAGCGGCTATTGTTTTTCGGGGCGGCGTGCTGGTGCTGGGCAAAGATTGGCGCAAATACGCTAGGGCAGCGTCTTCAACACCCCGACCACCGCCATGCCATCGGTGAAGTACGGATCGCCGCCGCCGTTGCGTCCGGTCTTCGTCGCGCCGATGCCAGCCATTTCGCTGGTCGAGGCAAGCAGGCCAGCCTTGGCGAGGTCGCCGACGAGGAAGTCGCGCTCGGCGTCGATGTCGGGGGCGATGTGATGGGTTATCGCTCCGGTGTCGTGGCTGAGGCCGACGCCACGGTCGAAGCTCGCGGCACCGAGCCAGAGCGGACGACCGTCATCGCCGACCGTGTTGGTCTGCCAGAAGCGGACATGGTGGCGCTGGTCGGCACTGTCGCCGACCGGCTTTTCGAAGGCCAGGTCCTGGGCGCGGCCCTCGAACAGCAGCCTGCTCATCGGCGCATCGGGATAGGGACGCGAAAACAACACGCTTTCGCCGATGTCGATGGCGGTTCTCAGCGAGACGGCGTCGGCCGTGTCCCAGCCGGCGACGGCGAAGGCGTGCACCACCTCCTTTTCGGTGCCGACAAGGCCGACATTGATCGGGTCGCCCGGAATGCCTTGCGGCGTATGCGTCACCATTTCGAAGTGCTGCGTGCGATAGCCGCGCTCGCGCCAGGTCCAGAATTCCGGCGCGGCGACGTAGGCCAGTCCCAGATATCCGGCGCAAAGTGCCGCCAGCCAGGTCGACGCGCGCCGCCGAAGGCTTCGCTTACTCACGAGAGGCCACTCCCAAACGCATGCGTCACCTTATGCGCCGTTGCATGGGTTGGGCAAAGGGAACCGCTCGTCGTCAGCGGCAGGCGCGGTAGCCGTTCCTGCGGTTCTTGATGTCGAAATGGAAATGGTTGCGGTGGTCGTAATTGTAGCCGGGGCCGAGCACCGTGGTGAAATACTGGCAGCCGTCGGCGCGCACATTGTTGAGGAAGCCGCGGGTGCGGAAGGCGAACAGGCCGGGCTTGCGCACGTCGATGTCGTCGCCGTTGTTGAGCTCGATGCTCATGACGTCGAGCGCGTTGCCCTTGCCGTGCTCGGACAGGACGCCTTCGCCGGCGATGTTGCGGCAGGAATAGCTGGACCCCTGGTGGATGGTCCTGACGCCTGAGAAATAACGCCAGCGAGCGGCAGGCACCAGCTCGTTCCTGGTCCAGGTTGCGAAGGTGGCAGCCATGTTGCAGGTCAGCGTCGCGGCGGGCTTCATCTGGACGCTGCCGATGGCCGAAACCCTGACCGGAAAGTCGATGCCGCACTGGCCCTCATGGATCGGCTGGACCTCGGTGTAGGCGACGCCGAGGCGCTTCAGCTCGTTGCGGCAGTCGACCTCGCTGGCCGGCATCTGCTCGGTCGGCGACATCGGCTCGTCCATGCGCGGATAGGCGGCGGTCATGTAGGGGTTGGAGGGGACGAGGCGCTGCATGCCGGAATACTGTGGCGCTGAAGAATATTGGGGCGCTGAATATTGGGGCGCATCGGGGACGGCGGCGGTCTGGTTGCCGACATCGACGGCAGGCTGCAGCGAGAACACGTCCCCGGTGTTGCAGGCCGATACGGTCGCGATGGCAAGCAGCGTCACCAGCCTGGCGGCAGCGGAGCGCGCACGATTGTTCTGTCGCGCCATGGCAAGCACGGCGCCAAGTCTTCCGGCCATCGATAGGCATCCCGTCCCAGAGCTGATCCCGCAGGGGTCATGCTGCCGATGGCATAAGGTTAATCTGCAAGAGTAAAGGAAAGATCAGCGCCCGCATTCACGCCTGGGGCCGAATTGCGGCGGTCACGAATTGCGGGGTCACTGGCAGAAGGTGCCGCCGTGGCGGCGCGGCTCCAGGTCGAGGTGGAAGTGCAGCGAATGGTCGGCATCGCTGCCCGGGCCAAGCACCGTCTTGAACGGTCCGCAGGCGGCCTTGCGCACCGTGCCCAGGAATTGCGCGTCCTGTTCGGGCGGCGCCGGCCCGACCTCGATTTTCCTGCCGTCCGCCAGCGTGAAGCTGGCAATGTCGAGCGCGTTGCCGAAAGCGTGCTCCGACATCTTGCCTCCGTTGTGGCGCGCCCGGCAGACGAAGGCGGAAGCCTGGCCGATCGACTTCAATTCCGTGCCGAACTTGGCCTCGACGGCAGGCTGGATGATTTCGGCGGTGAAGCGTGCCGCCGCCTCGGCCATCGCACAGTTCAATTCGGCGCCGGGGCTGATAGCCATGGATTTGCCCAGCGTCTTCAGCACGATCGGGTAGGGGATCGAGCAGCCAATTTCGGGTTCCTGCTCGGCCTTGTGTTCCTCGAAGTCGACGCCCATCGATGTCAGCCGCCGGCGGCAGGCCAGTTCCTCCTCCGGCATCTGTTGCTCGGGAAGGATCGCCGAACGAGGATCGGGCGGCGGTTTGTTGTCGCCGGATTCAGCCGGTTTTTCAGGTGGCTTCGGCGCGACGGCGGGCGGCTCGACCTCCGGTTCCGCCTTGTCGGGTCTTTGTGTCGGAATCGGCGCCGCGGCCGGCGCTTCAGGTTGAGTTTCCATCTCTGTTGACGGCTCCGGGGCCGAAGGCTCGGGCCGCTGCCGCTTCTCCTGCGGAGACTTTTCCTGATCGATCCGGTCTGATGCGTCGGCGTCCCTTGGTCCTGCAGCCTTCCGCTCTTCCTTCGTGGCGGCATCGGTCTTTTGCGCTTCCGCGGGACGTGGCTCCGGTACCGAAACATCGGCGGGTAAGATCGGCTGATCCTGCGTTTGGTGCTGCGTCAGCTCTGACGCGATATGCCGCTTGCCCCGCGATCTCACGCGGTGCTTGCTCCTTGGCCTCAGGGGCTGATCGGCCCGCTGCGTCAAGGGCTGCTCCAGACGCGGTGTCAGCGGCTGCCTGTGACGATGCCTGGCATCGGCCGGCGTGATCAGCAAAACCGCCGCTGCCAAAGGCAGCGCCAGCCTGAAAAATCCGGAAATGCTCAGCGTTGCCATCGCCCGGAAACGGCGTCGGCATGGCGAAGTTGCCTTCGAAGGCGCATCCGACCGATCACAATCGGTTACCAACGCGTTACGCGCCGATCGCTTCCAGCCCTTCCTCCAGCCAGTCGGCAAGCAGCGGCATGCCGAGCAGATATTTGGCCGTGCGCTTGTTGGCGCGCTCGCGCGCGGCGGCCAGCGCGTCGGCCCATTCGGCGGCGTCATAGTCGCCGCGGCCGACCCAGGCGAGGGCGATCAGCTCGGCCGCTTCGTCGACATTGAGGTCGTCGATCAGTTCGCGCAGCTCCTCCTCGGTCAGGTTTTCCGAGCTCTCCTCGACGAGACCGTCATGATGGTGGCTGTCGCGGGTGTCGCCGTCGAACTCGATCTCGTGCTCGGCGCCGTCGGCATAGTCCTCGTTGACGGCCGCGCTCAGCGCCTTGGCCTTGAGAATGAACAGGCGCACGGTATCGGGACCGATCGAAAGCTCCCATTCCTTTTCGAGGCGCTGCTGCACTGGCCTGCTCCGCATGCTCCATCGGCCGTTTGCCGGATGATAGCGGATTTGTGGCGCGCGTCACGTCATGTTCGGCCTGTTTCAGGCAAAATGCCGGTGATGCGGGCCTGGAGCGCAGGTTTTTCACGCGCTCCGCTTTTCCGGGATGAAAGAAGGCAGGCCCGGCGTTAATATCCCATTGTCATTCTCAAGGAGGCTCCGATGCGCAGACGTTTGCTGATCCAGGTCATGGCTGTTGTGGCTTTGCCGCTCTTTGTGGCGCCCGCCTTCACGGCCGGCGAAGGCGGAGGCGGTGGTGGCGGCGGCAGCCCGACCGAGAAGTGCAAGAAGGGCGAGGTCTGGGACAAGAAGAAACAGAAATGCGTGACGCCGAAATACGGCATGCTCGACGACAACAACATCTATGAGGCGGGCCACGATCTTGCGATGGCCGGGCGCTATGACGAGGCGATCGCCGTGCTCAGCCTTGCGGCCAACAAGCAGGATCCGCGCATCCTCAACTATCTCGGCTATTCGCATCGCCATTCCGGCCGCATCACCGTCGGCCTCGGCTATTACGAGGAAGCCTTGCGCATCAATCCCGACTACACGCTGGTGCGCGAATATCTCGGCGAGGCGCATCTGCAGATCGGCGACCTTGCGGGCGCCCGCGAACAGCTCAGCGAAATCGAGAAGCGCACCGGCAAGGGCTCGCGCGAATACGGCATGCTGGCCGAGCAGATCGACCATTTCCTGAGAAGCTGATTCGACCTCGACACCCTTTCCAGCCGGCTGCGAGCGATCGTAGCCGGCTTTTTGTTTGCCGCGCCGGCAAAGGATTGCTTTGGCGGCGATCGCCCTTGCGAAAGCAGCGGATGATTTTTCAAAACCGGATTTTTTGGCGTGAAAAACGCGCAAACATTGCTATATTCAGGCAAATTGCGGTGAAACGGTTCCGTTAGCCCAAGGCTGCCGGACCGTTTTCTTTTTGTACCCATCGACAAGGGCCATCCCCGAAAAACGGGGGTGGCGGCAGGAAAGGTCAGGCATATGAACAAGGTCCCGATGACAGGCGAGGGGTTCGCGTCATTGAAGGAAGAACTGCGCTGGCGCCAGCAGGAAGAGCGGCCGCGCATCATCGAGGCGATCTCCGAGGCGCGCTCGCATGGCGACCTTTCCGAAAACGCCGAATACCACGCGGCCAAAGAGGCGCAGAGCCACAATGAAGGCCGCGTCAACGAGCTCGAGGACCTGATCGCGCGGGCCGAGGTGATCGACGTCACCAAGCTCAGCGGCGACAAGGTCAAGTTCGGCGCCACCGTGGTGCTGGTCGACGAGGACACCGAGGAGAAGAAGACCTACCAGATCGTCGGCGACCAGGAAGCGGACGTGAAGTCTGGCCGCATCTCGATCTCCTCGCCGATCGCGCGCGCCCTCATCGGCAAGGAAGTCGGCGACGCCATCGAGGTCAACGCGCCCGGGGGCGCCCGGGGGTATGAGATCGTCCAGGTGCAATTCATCTGAGGGAAGTTGAGGGGGCAGGATTTGTCCCTGAATTGCGCTATTCCAATCCAAGGATGGCGCCGCCCCTCATCGCCCTGCCGGGCACTTCTCCCCGTATAGTGACGGGGAGAAGGACGCCGTCACCTGATGATTTCGCCAACCGGAAACGCTGAAAAGTGGCGCTGAATTTCGCGCTTAGCTCCCTTCTCCCCGTTACTATACGGGGAGAAGGTGCCGGCAGGCGGATGAGGGGCGGCGCTGACCTTTCCAATTGAATTGATTGAATAAATCAATCTCTGTCCGCGCCTGCTCGACCAAGCGCCTGCAGCCCGATCAGCCGCTCGGCTTCCGCCGCTGCCTCCGCAGGGGTGATACGGCCGCCGGGCGCGGCCAAAAGCGTCGACGCATACGGCCCGCGCGGGCCGGTGAGGCCGGGTTCGGTGGCCAGGAAGATGGCGACGGTCGGCACGCCGAAGGCGCTGGCGAGGTGGGTGAGGCCGGTGTCGGCGCCGATGACCAGCGCCGAGCGGCCGATGATCGCGGCGATCACCGCCAGCGGCGATTTGGGCACCAGCACCGCCTGCGGCACGGCCCTGGCGATCGCCTCGGCCACTGCCTTTTCAGGCTCGTTCGACCAGGTGACGACAGGCGTCATTTTCCTCTCGAGCAACAGCCCGGCGGTCTCGATCCAGTCCTTAACCGGCCATTTCTTGTCTTCGCGGCTGGTGCCGTGCAGCAGGAACGCGATGTTGCCGCTGGTGCCGGCCAGGCCATCCGCCGGCGGCACGATGCCGGACTGGAGGCCGGAGAGATCGGGCTGGTAGCCGAGCGCCAGGCCGAACAGCCGCCGCGTCCGTTCGATGGCGTGCAGATCGCGGGGCACGCCGTAGCGGTGGTCGTAGAACAGCGTCGCCGACGGTTCGCGCGCGCTTGCCCGGTCGAAGCCGGCGACCGGCGCCGCCGCCTGCTTTGCCACCACAGCAGACTTCAGCAGTCCCTGCGCATCGATGACGAGGTCGTAGCCGGCAGCGCGCAGGGCGCGGCGCAGTTTTCCCGCTTCATGCCAGGTGTCGCTGTTGAAAAGCCGCTTGCGCCAGCGCCGGATCGCCACCGTGTGGATGGTGCCGATCGCCGGATGCAGGGCGACGATGCCGGCAAAGGCTTCCTCCACGCACCAGTCGAAGGAGACGTCCGGGCGGTGGCGGCGCGCATCCTCGACAGCCGGAAATGTATGGATGACATCACCCATCGAGGATGTCTTGACGATCAGGATCTTCATGCGGCGGCCGGTATTTCCAGCAGCCGGTCCACTGCTGCCGCGACCCGCGCGACATCCAGCGTCTTCAGGCAGTTGAGATGACCGAGCGGACAGGTCTTCTGGTGGCAGGGCGAGCAGGAGAGGCCCAGCCATACCAGCTCGGCCCGCTCGGAAAGCGGCGGCGTGTTCTCAGGCGAGGTCGAGCCGTAGACAGCGACGATCGGCGTGCCGACAGCGGCGGCGACATGCATCAGCCCGCTGTCGTTCGACACCGCCAGCCGCGCCGCGGCGATGAGGTCGATGGCGTCCTCCAGTCGCGTCTTGCCGGCAAGGTCGACGGCGCCGGGCGCAAGCGCGGCGATCTCCGCCGTCACCTCGGCGTCGTTCCTGGATCCGAGCAGCGCGACCTTCAGGCCCTTAGCCATCATCCCGCGCGCCAGTTCGGCGTAGCTTTCGCTCGGCCAGCGTTTCGCCGGGCCGAATTCCGCGCCGGGCATCAGCGCCACGAAGGTCTTCGCGCTGAGTCCCGACCGCTCGAGCAGGGCAGCCTGGCTGACGGCATCGACGGTGAGCTTCGGGGCCTGGAAGGTGCCGCCGCGGGCAAGGCCGAAATAGGTCAGCGCCGTGCGCCGCTTCACCGCGTCGGGCAGCGGCACGATGTCGGTGAGCAGGCCGTAGCGCATTTCCCTTAGGTTGCCGACGCGGCGCGGAATGCGGGCAAAGAACGGGATCAGCGCCGACTTCCAGCTTCCGGGCAGGACGTAAGCCATGTCGTAGCGGCCGCGCAGCAACCGGCCGAAGCGCCTGCGGATGCGGAACTCGAGCGCGCCCGGCTTCAGCGGGAAATCGATCTGCTGGCGTATCTCGGGCATGCGCTTGACCAGCGGTGCCGCCCAGGCCGGCGCCAGCACGTCGATCGCGGCGTTCGGATATTGCTCCTTCAGCGCCGAGAACAGGCACTGCGCCATGACCATGTCGCCCACCCAACGTGGGCCGATCACGAGGATCGCTGGGCTTTCAGCCATTCGACATAGTCTCTGACACCGGTTTCGACAGTCCGGAATTGGCCATTGTAACCGGCCGCGCGCAAGCGGGACATATCAGCTTGGGTAAAACTCTGGTAGCTGCCCTTGAGGTGGTCGGGGAAGTCGATGAATTCGAGCCTGCCCTTGCCGAGTGTATCGATGACGGTCTCGGCGATGGCGCGGAATGGCTGGGCGCGGCCGGTGCCGCAGTTGAAGATGCCGCTCGAGCCGCGCTTCCAGAGCCACAGATTGACGTCGGCGACGTCGCCGACATGGATGAAGTCGCGGCTCTGCTCGCCGGGTCCGAACCCGTCATAGGCGCCGAACAGCTTCGGGTTTTCGCCGCGCTCGACCTGGTTGAACAGATGGAAGGCGACCGAGGCCATGGCGCCCTTGTGCGCCTCGCGCGGTCCGTAGACGTTGAAATAGCGCAGCCCGGCCACCTGCGAATGGTCGGTGTCGAAGACGGTGCGGCGGACATAGTCGTCGAACAGCTTCTTGGAATAGGCATAGACGTTGAGCGGGCGCTCGAACTGCTGTTCCTCGCGGAACTCGCTGCCGCCGCCATAGACCGACGCCGAGGAGGCGTAGAGGAAGGGCACGCGCAAGGCCAGGCAGGCATGCAGGAGCCGCTTCGAATAGGCGTAGTTGACCTCCATCATGTATTTGCCGTTCCACTCGGTGGTGGTCGAGCAGGCGCCCTGGTGGAAGACCGCGTCGACGCGGCCGAGCCCGCCATCCCCCAGGCGCGCGAGGAAATCGTCCTTGTCGAGATAGTCGGCGATATGCAGGTCGGCGAGATTGGCGATCTTGTGGCCGTCGGTGAGGTCGTCGACAACGAGGATGTCGCTGTGCCCCTCGGCGTTGAGCGCGGCGACGATGTTGGAGCCGATCATACCGGCGCCGCCCGTGACGATGATCATATTTTTGGCCCTGATACTCGTTTCGCTTGCCGATTCCGGCCCTTATAAGGGAGGCGAGTTAGGCTGTCGATAAAGCAGGCGGCTGCGGGCGGATGTCACAGTGAGGCCGCAAAGCTCCGGCTTCAGTCGGTCCGCGCCACCCGCCGGACCGTGAGGGAAAAAATGCCGTCGACCGAACTGCTTATCGCCTTTTTCGCCACCACGGCGATCTTTGCCTACATTCCGGGTCCTGCCATGCTCTATGCGGCGGCGCAGACGATGGCGCGCGGGCGCTGGTCGGGGCTGACGGCAGCGCTCGGCATCCATCTCGGCGGCTATGTGCATGTCCTTGCGGCGGCAGCGGGTCTTTCGGTGCTGTTCCATGCCGTTCCGCCGCTCTACATGGCGGTCAAGCTCATCGGCGCGCTCTATCTGATCTGGCTCGGCGTCTCGCTTTTGCGCGCCAGGACGCAAGGCGGCGACGCGGCACTGCCCGCCATCGAGCGGAAATCGGCCCGCCGCGCCTTTTTCGAGAGCATCTCGGTCGAAGTGCTCAATCCCAAGACGGCGATCTTCTTCATGGCGTTCCTGCCGCAATTCATCGATGCCTCGGCGGCATTTCCGGTCTGGCTGCAGTTCGTCATCCTTGGCACCATCGTCAACCTGATGTTCTCCTCCGCCGACATAGCGTGCGTTTTCCTGGCCGGGGCGATGATCGCCCGGCTGCGCCGTTCGAGCCGCGCGCAGCGGCTGATGCAGCGCGCGGGCGGCGCGGTGCTGGTTGGTCTCGGCGTCCATGTCGCCCTGCAGAAGAGCTGAACGGCCGACCGGGGTCTGCGGCGACCCGTTCCCTGGCCGCCGTTGCGCTGGCTCGAATTGCGGTATATCGGCTTCGCCATGAACGACCGGCCAGCCATTTGAACCCCGAACCATCCTCAGAAACGGCTTTTTCCGCGCGTTGCCAGTGACATGATCAATCATCATCTGCCTTCCCCGGAACCTTTGCACCGCGCCATCGCCCGCTTTGGCGGCGTCACCGTGCTGGTGGTCGGCGACTTCATCCTCGACCGTTTCGTCAACGGCGTCATCGAGCGGATCTCGCCGGAGGCGCCCATTCCGGTGCTGCACGGGCGTGGCGAGATGCTGGCGATGGGCGGTGCCGGCAATGTCGTCTCCAACATCGTCTCGCTGGGTGCCGCCGCAATTCCGGTTTCTGTGATCGGCGCCGACAAGGCGGGCGACGATCTGATGCGGATGCTTGGCGAGCTTGGCGCCGAGACATTCGGCCTGTCACAGCAGCGCGACCGCATGACCTCGTCGAAGAGCCGCTTCAGCGCGCTCAACCAGCAGGTGCTGCGTTTCGACGAAGAGGAGGTGAAGCCGCTCAATGCCGGCGAGCGATCGACGCTGGTCGAGCATTTCCTCACGGCCCTTGCGCGCGCCGACATCGTCATCCTGTCCGACTACGGCAAGGGCATGCTGCTCGACGGTGTCGCCGGCGAGCTGATCGCGATGTGCCGCGAAGCCGGAAAGCCGGTGCTGGTCGATCCGAAGGGCCGCGACTATGCGCGCTACGCCGGTGCGACGGCGGTCACGCCCAACCGCAAGGAACTCGGCGAGGCCGTGGGACGCGCCGTGTTTGCCGACGACGAGATCGTGGCGGCGGCGCGGGACCTGATCTCGGCGCATGGCTTCGACTTCGTCGTGGCGACGCGCAGCGAAAAGGGCATGAGCGTCGTCGAGCCCGACGATGCCCGCCACATCGCCACGCAGGCGCGGGAAGTGTTCGACGTCTCCGGCGCCGGCGACACCGTCATCGCCACCTTCGCGCTCGCGCTTGCGGCAGGCGCCGACCGTGTGCAGGCCGCTACAATCGCCAATGCCGCAGGCGGCGTGGTGGTCGGCAAGCGCGGCACGGCGCGGCTGACGGTCGAGGAACTGACCGGCGCGCTGTTCGGCTCGCACGGACCGGTCACCCACAAGGACGCTATTCTCGATGCCAGCGCGGCAGCCAGGATGGTGGCCGCCTGGAAGGAGGAGGGGCTGACCGTCGGCTTCACCAATGGCTGCTTCGACATCCTGCATGCCGGCCATGTCAGCCTGCTGCACGCGGCGCGCAGCCAGTGCGACCGGTTGGTGCTCGGCCTCAACAGCGATGCTTCGGTGCGCCGGCTGAAGGGCCCGGGACGTCCGGTCAACGACCAGCACGACCGCGCCTGCGTGCTGGCGGCCCTGGCCTCGGTCGACGCCGTCGTCGTCTTCGAGGAAGACACGCCGCTGGCGCTGATCGAAGCCTTGCTGCCCGACATACTGGTCAAGGGCGCCGACTATACGATCGACAAGGTGGTGGGCGCCGACGTGGTGCAGAAGGCGGGCGGCCGCGTGGTGCTGGTCGACCTCGTCGCCGGCAAGAGCACGACCGGGACCATCGGCAGGATGCGCGCTACCAATTGAGGGTTTCATGTCCGCACTGAACGACTATCTGGTCCGCTCGGCGGCCGCGCTTACGGCGACGGTCGAACGCGACCTTACGGCCGAGATGGAACGCGCCGTGAGCACGGTCGTCACCGCACTGTCGCAGGGCAAGGCGCTGCTGATCTGCGGCAATGGCGGCTCGGCCAGCGACGCCATCCATATCGCCGGCGAGCTGGTCGGCCGCTTCCTCAAGGAGCGCAAAGCCTACAATGTCATCGCGCTGCCGGCCAATGCTGCGGTGCTGACCGCCTGGGGTAACGACTACGGTTTCGACACGGTGTTCTCGCGCCAGGTCGAGGCGCATGGCTCGGAAGGCGCGGTGTTGCTCGCCATCTCGACCAGCGGCAATTCGCCGAGCATCCTGGCCGCCGCCGAACAGGCTCGCATGATGGGCATGACGGTGATCAGCCTGACCGGCGACACCGGCGGCAAGCTCAAGCCGCTCACCGATATCCTGCTCAACGTGCCGTCGACCTCGACGCCGATCATCCAGCAGGGGCATCTCTGCCTGTACCACTATCTGTGCGAGGCGGTCGAAGCGCGTCTCAGCAATGGCTGAGGGCAGTGCAACCGGTCCGTTGGTCGAGCCAGGCCTGTGGATCGAGCGGATCGGAAGCCGAACCTTTCCAACCGGACTGCCGGCGCTGTTCCTCGACCGCGACGGCACCATCAATGTCGACACCAGCTATCCGAGCGATCCTGCCGATATCGTGCTGCGGCCGGAAATGCTGCCCGTCATCAGAACTGCCAATGTAGTTGGGCTTCCGGCGATCATCGTCTCCAACCAATCGGGCATAGCGCGCGGCTATTTCGGCTGGCCGGATTTTGCGGCGGTCAACGGCAGGGTCCTGCAGCTTCTGAAAGCGGAGAAATGCCAGATCGATCTTGTGCTCGCCTGTGGGTACCATTCGAGCGGCACAGGCGTTCTGGCGGTAGGCGACCATCCGACGCGCAAGCCCAATCCTGGCATGCTGCTGCGTGCGCGCGATCTGTTGGACTTGGATTTGGGGCGGTCGATCATTGTTGGCGACAAGGCCGACGATATGGAAGCCGGCCGACGCGCCGGGCTTCGTGATGGTTGGCACGTTGGGAGCAGGTCCAACCGAAAATCCGGCGACGCCGCCTTCGTCACGCATAAGCTAATAACTGGCAACGACCATCGAAGGCTTTGCGATCTTATCGCAGGGCTCGGCAGAGCTTAGGATTTCATCTCGAACGCCACCAGGCCTTCGTCCTTGACGCGGCGAATGGTCAGCGCAGTGCGCACCGTGTCGACATTCGGCGCCGAGGCCAGTTCCTCGATGACGAAGGTCTGGAAGGTGCCGAGGTCGCTTGCCACGCAGTGCAGCAGGAAGTCGGACTCGCCAGAGACCATCCAGGCGTCGCGCACGATCGGCCAGCCGCGCGTGCGCTCGGCGAAGGTTTTGAGCTCGGCGTCGGCCTGGTGATGCAGGCCGATCAGGCAGAAGGCAACGACGTCCATGCCGAGCGCCGGCGCGTTGAGCAGGGCGCGGTAGCCGCGGATGATGCCGGCTTCCTCCAGCCGTCGGACGCGGCGCAGGCAAGGCGGCGCCGAAATGCCGACCCGGTTGGACAATTCGACATTGGTCATGCGCCCGTCTTCCTGCAACTCGCGCAGGATCTTCCAGTCGATGGCGTCGAGATCGGCTTTGAGCGGCATGGTCGGCTTTCGTGCGCGCAAGAATCTTTCGTGATTTTGTAATTAGACTTTCCGATGCATACCATCCCTCCTTCCGATGATTTTTGAACGGAGGGTGAGAGATATTGGCGGCTATGCCGCAGCAGCTTTCCGGGGACGACTGCCAACCCGCCTTGCTGGCGGCGCGGGCAGCACTTACATTACGGGCGAATTTGGGCGGGATTTCCTTAATCAAGATCCTTGGCTGCCCTCAGCAGAGAGCTTTCATGACCACCAAGCACGCGCCAGTCCTCATCATTGGCTCCGGCCCAGCCGGCTACACGGCGGCGATCTATGCCGCCCGCGCCATGCTGAAACCCATGTTGGTCGCCGGCCTGCAGCAGGGCGGCCAGCTGATGATCACCACCGATGTCGAAAACTATCCGGGCTTTGCCGATCCGATCCAGGGTCCATGGTTGATGGAGCAGATGCTGAAGCAGGCCGAACATGTCGGCACCGATATCGTCAACGACATCATCACCGAGGTCGACCTCAACGTGCGGCCGTTCCGGGCCAAGGGCGATTCCGGCATCACCTACACCGCCGATGCGCTGATCATCGCCACCGGCGCGCAGGCGAAATGGCTGGGCATTCCCTCCGAGCAGACCTTCATGGGCTTTGGCGTCTCGGCCTGCGCCACCTGCGACGGCTTCTTCTATCGCGGCAAGGATGTCGCGGTGGTCGGCGGCGGCAATTCGGCGGTCGAGGAAGCGCTTTACCTCTCCAACCTCGCCAAGAGCGTCACCGTCATTCACCGGCGCGGCGACTTCCGCGCCGAGCGCATCCTGCGCGAGCGGCTGCTCAAGAAGGAGAATGTGCGCGTCATCTGGGACACGGTCGTCGACGAGATCACCGGCCAGCCCGGCAAGGCGCCGCTGCCGCCTTCGGTGGAAGGGCTGGCGCTGCGCAACGTGGCGACCGGCGAGGTGACGCGGCTGAAGGTCGACGGCGTCTTCGTGGCGATCGGCCACGCGCCGGCGGTCGAGCTTTTCGTCGGCAAGCTCAAGCAGAAGCCGAACGGCTATCTGTGGACGGCGCCGGATTCGACCCGCACCGACGTGCCCGGCGTGTTCGCCGCCGGCGACGTCACCGACGACGTCTACCGGCAGGCGGTGACGGCGGCCGGGCTCGGCTGCATGGCCGCGCTCGAGGCGGAAAAATATCTCGCCGGGATCGAGGTGCATCGCGAGGCAGCGGAATAACGAAGCGGCTGAGAGAAGCCGTTTAAAAGCCTGATTTTTCATTCAGACGCCAGAAAACGACAAGAGGGGAAATCATGGCGCTGGACTGGGACAAGCTACGCGTGTTTCACGCTGCGGCGGAGGCTGGGTCGTTCACCCACGCCGCCGAGACGCTGCATCTGTCGCAGTCGGCGATCTCGCGCCAGGTCAGCGCGCTGGAGCATGATGTCGGCGTGGCGCTGTTCCATCGCCACGCGCGCGGCCTGGTGCTGACCGAACAGGGCGAGATGCTGTTCCGCACGGCGCATGACGTGCTGATGAAGCTGGAGACGATCAAGTCGCGGCTGGCCGAGGCCAAGGACCGGCCGTCCGGCGTGCTCAGGGTGACGACCACGGTGGGGCTGGGCGCCGGCTGGCTGACCGAACGCGTGCAGGAATTCATCGAGCTCTATCCCGAGATCAGCCTGCAGCTGATCCTCGCCAATGAGGAGCTCGACCTCACCATGCGGCAAGCCGACTGCGCCATCCGGCTGCGTCAGCCGCAGCAGCCGGACCTCATCCAGCGCCGCCTGTTCACCGTGCATTTCCATCTCTACGCGGCGCCCTCCTATATCGCCAAGTTCGGCAAGCCGGCATCGATCGCCGAGCTCAGGAACCACCGCATCGTCACCTTCGGCGTGCCGGTGCCCTCGCATCTGTCGGAGCTGAACTGGCTGGAGACGGTCGGCGATTTCGAGAACGGACAAAGAGTGCCGACGCTGCAGATCAACGACATCCTGTCGATCAAGCGCGCGGTGCAGGGCGGCGCCGGCATCGCCATGCTGCCCGACTACGTGATCAACAAGGATTCGGGCCTGATCCAGCTGCTGCCGGAGACGGAAGTGCCGTCCTTCGACACCTATTTCGCCTATCCCGACGCGATGAAGAACCAGGCCAAGCTGCATGTGTTCCGCGATTTCATCATCGCCAAGGCGCGCAGCTGGTCCTTCTAAGGGCGCATCGAAATCTTGCTGAGGCCGGCCTGACCTGAACCTCCGGTTTGTCGGATCACCCTCGCCACGGCGTCAGCCGCGGCAGCCAGCCGGGGACGGCGCGGCGGTAGGCCTCGTATTCGGCGCCGTATCGGCGGGCAAGGGTCGGTTCCTCGTAAAGCCTGACGAACGAGGCCATGGCCGCGCCGACGATGGCGCCGTAGACGACGAGCGCCCAGCTCGAGAACAACAGCGCCTGGCCGAGGATGATCGACAGCACAGCGACGTACATGGGGTTGCGCACATGGCGGTAGATACCGCCGACGACCAGCCGTTCGGTCGGGGCCACCGGGGCCGGCGTGCCAAGGCCCTCGAGCGCGAAGCGGGCGAAGGCGTGCAGCAGCATGGCTGCCGCTCCCACAACCAGCACCCAGCCGACAGGGGCGAAGCCAGACACCGTCGACAGCGGCAGCCGGTAGCGGTCCGTCAGCAGAAACGGCGCCAGCCCGGCGACGACGCCGGGCGCCACGACCAGGAACAGCGCGCTGCCGGCGATTGCCGAAAATCTGCGCATCAGCCACCCTTGCCGTAAAAATGGACTTGGGCTGCTCGAATCCACATCATTCGGCGGCGTTCGCATTTTCCCAATTGAATCGACCCCGATGCAGACCTCGGCAATGATTTCGACCCTGTAGCGTGCTCGATTCCGTCGATTTTTCTGGTCCTATCGAGCCTTGGAATAGGTTGGACCACAGCCTCCGTCTTTTTGCATGCGTGTGTTGCAAAATAGATGCTTGTTTCTTGGGCATGATGAGCACATATATAGATCATCTCCTGGGCGCGTTCTCCTCCCATTAGCGCCCTCGAGTGTTCCCCTCTGGAGGTTAGCCTTAACAGGCACTTCCAATCAAACTCAGCCGGATCTTTATTGATCCGGCTTTTTTGTTGCCCGCAGGGCAATGAGGGCGCGGAAAATCGATCGGCAATGCCACGTAACAGTGACATGTAACCTCTGGTAACATGGCGCAGACACACGCTATCGACTAAGCAGATCATAGGACGCGGTTTGGTCGGTTCGGGAGATGGGGGCATCACTCGGACGGACCGGGCTCAGGCGGCTACCGCGTCCGAACCTTTCTTCCGTCGGCTACAGGGCGGACACATGCGGCGGACCTGCCGTTTGCCTCCCAGGAAGACGGTCCGCGATAGACGGCGTCCGGAACATCCGGGCGCCGTTTCGCATTGGCGGATCGGCTCAGGCAGCCTTGCCGTTGGCGTTCATCGCCTCGTCCGCCAGTCGGCCGGTCAGCTCGGCCATGTGGTCGAAGGCGGCCCGGTAGCTGGCGACGCCGGCCGTCGCCGAGCGCAGCTCGATGATCAGGTCGCCGATCTCCGCCTGCGGCATGGTCGCCTCGACCACATCCCATCCCGGCCAGTCGGGCCGCGCGTCATAACCGAGGATCTGGCCGCGCCGCTGCGGGATCAGGGCGATGATCCTCGACGTCGCGTCCGACGGCGTGACGATCTCGACCTTCATCACCGGCTCAAGCAACACCGGCGAGCAGGCAGCCATGCCTTCCTTCATCGCCAGCTTGGCCGCCATCTGGAAGGCCATGTCGGAGGAATCGACGGCATGGTAGGACCCGTCCGAGAGATTGACCGCGACATCGACCACGGGGAAGCCGAGCGGGCCGGATTTCAGATAGTCGCGTATGCCGGTCTCCACGGACTGGATGTAGGTCTTCGGCACCACGCCGCCAGTGATGGTGTCGGTGAACTGGAAGCCGGAGCCGCGCGGCAGCGGCTTGATCTCGACCACCACGTCGCCGAACTGGCCGTGGCCGCCGGACTGCTTCTTGTGGCGACCGCGCTGCTGCGCCGATTTGCGGATCGTCTCGCGGTAAGGCACGGCCGGGTTGTGACCCTCTACCGGGATCTGGTTCTTGCCCTCGAGCCGCTCGCGCACGACCCGCAGGTGCATCTCACCATGCCCCGACAGCACGGTTTCGGCGGAGTCCTGGTTGTGGCGCAGGCTGAGCGAGGGATCCTCCTCGGCAAGGCGCTGGATGGCGGCCGACATCTTGACCTCGTCCTTGCGCTCCTTCGGCCGCAGCGCGAAGGCGAACACCGGCTGCGGCGGCTCCAGCGTGACCAGCGGACTGATGCCGCCCTTGGCGGAGCTCAGCGTCTGGCCGGTCTTGACAATGTCGAGCTTGCCGAGCGCGACGGTGTCGCCCGCCTTGGCGGAGGCGAGCTTCAGCTGGTCCTTGCCAAGCATCTTGTAGATGCCGGAGACCTTGGCGGTTTCGCCGTTCGACAGGTAAAGCTCGGCGGCGTCGGCGAGCTGTCCGGAGAGCACGCGCGATACCGACAGCTTGCCGCCATGGGCGGTGTGGATGGTCTTCATCACCTGGACAACGGTCTGGTTGCCGTCGGGCGCGCCAAGGCGCTTGCGGGTCGCCTCGATGTCGGGCGCGTCATGGCGGATCGCCTTCAGGAGACGCAGCACGCCATTGCCCTTCTCGGCGGTGCCGATCAGCACCGGCGTCACCGCGCCGGCCCGAAGATCGGCGGCAAGGTCGTCGAAGATCGCATCCTTCGGCGGTTCGATCTCCTCGAGCAGCTGCTCCATCAACTGGTCGTCATGGTCGGCGAGCGTCTCCAGCATGGAGAAGCGGGCCTCCAGCTCGCGAGCCTTGTCGTCACCCGGTATGTCGGCGACCTGGCTCTCGGCATACTCGCGGTAGACGTAGGCGCGCTCCAGCGCGAGATCGATCGAGCCGATGACGACACCGTCCTTGCGCAGCGGAATCTGGCGCAGCAGCAGCGGCACCGAACTTGCCGGCTGCAGCATCTTCAGCGTGTCGCGCACGCCGGCGACCGCCTTGTCGACCTTGTTCAGGAACAGGATGCGCGGCACGCCGAGATCGTCGAGCTTGCGCATGATGAGCTGAAGCGCGGGGATCTTCTTCTCGTCGGCTTCGGCAACGACGACAGCGGCATCGCAGGCGGCGAGCACCGGTTCGGCCTCGAAGGCGAACTCGATAGAGCCGGGACAATCGACGAAGGTGAGCTGCTCGCCCATGAATTCCGTGGTCGCGAAGGTCGCCTCGACGCTCATGGCGTGGGCGCGGGCCTCGGCTGAATGATCGGAAACGGTGCTGCCTGATGAAACGGGATTCTGGCGGGGGATGGCGCCCGTGCGGGCCAGTATTGCTTCGAGAAGTGTCGTCTTACCGCTTGCGAAGGGACCGACTATGGCAATGCATTTCGGTCCCGTGCGTCGTCCTCCGGCGCGAGTACCCATGGCTGACCTCCACTCAGGCGTTTCCCTGGGAGCGGCGGCCGGCCTGTTCGGCCGTCGCGGGCGGGGCTTCTTTTCAATCGCCACCTGCCCAAGGGCATCGTCCCACGGGTTTGCGGGGAGGGCAAGGAAAATAGGAAATTCGCCGGCTTTGCGTCGTCAGGCGGTCAGCGCCAGCGCCATGCCAGCGGCTGCAAGGAGTCGTTACCCTACACGGTGGCGTCAGCCGGCCCGGCGCTGGGCCGGCAGGGCAGTATCAGCCTCCCGCGCCGCAACCGTTTCGGCAAAGCGCGACAGCATCGGATTGAACAGATCCGGACGCTCCCAGAAGGGAGCGTGTCCGGCGCCCGGGACGACGTGGCATTGCTCCCAGAGCGTGGCATGGTCCAGCGTGTCGAAGTAGTTGAGCCGGATGAAGGGGTCGTTCTCGCCATTGACGATCGCCACCGGAAAGGCGGCCTGCTCGACGACCTGCTTCTGGTCGGCGCCCTTGCCGGCCATCATGCTGCGGGTCACCACCGCGCGCAGCCGGCCATCCGTGCGCAGGATGGCTTCGCGGAACGACGGGTCGGCGCTGTCGCCGAAGCACAGTGTTTCGAAGCGTTCGGCGTCGCGTTCGGAATAGATCTTCTTCGAAGCCAGCAGCATGTCCCAGTTGGCGTGGAAGCCGCGCAGCATGCCGAAGAAGCCTTTCGACACCGGTGGCGCGCCGGTCAGCATCAGTCCTTGGACGGCCGGATGGAAGCTTGCCAGCTCGATCGCGACATGGCCGCCGAGCGACCAGCCATAGACGATGGCGCGGTCGATGCTCAGATCGTCGAGGAGGTGGCCGGCGGCTCGCGCCAGGCCGGTGAGGGTGTAGTCCGCCATCGGGTCGGCGGCGTCCGACGACTGGCCATGACCCGGGAGATCGAAAGCGACCAGCCGGTGGGCATCGGCGAGCGGGCTGTCGAACTGGCGGGCGAAGACGGCGCGCGAGGCGCCGGAACCATGGATCATCACGATGGGCATGCCGGGGCCTGCCGACTCGCTGACGCGCAAATCGGCCTGCGGGGTGCGGATCGTGCGCTCGGCGACGGCCATAATGCATTGAACCTCAGGATTGCGTGACGTCCAGCATCGCATGCCCTGGGTCTACACGGGCTTTAGGTTTCTGGTTAAGAAAGGATTAATCCGCGGCGACCGGTTATAGTGCCTGCGAATCTTCGGCGTGGGCGTGGAATTTTGACGATGGAACGTGGGCTCGACCTTGTTGTCTCGATCATCGGCATCGCCACGGTCGGCCAATATCTGTGGTCGATGCGCGCCCATTTCCAATCGTCGGCCATGTCCTCGGGTGCGAAGATAATCTCGGTCGTCGTGGCCGCGACGGCGCTGTTTTTCCTGGCGATCATCTGGATCCTGCCGCAGCCGCCATTGGCCAAGATCGTCGGGCTGGCGATCCAGCTGGTGAGCTCCGCGCTGTTCTGGTGGGCGATTTCGAGGTCGCGCAAGGCGCGGCTGCGCTTTGTCTTCGACGCCGACAATCCGCATGGCCTGGTGACCGACGGACCGTTCTCCTACATCCGCCACCCGTTCTACACCTCCTACATCATCTTCTGGGCCGGTTGGGGTATCGCGACCTGGTCGATCTGGGCGGTGGTGCCCGTTGCCGGGATCTTCGTGCTCTACCTGATCGCGGCGCTGGACGAAGAGAAGAAATTTTCGCGCACCGATCTGGCCGGTGCCTATGAGGCCCATCGAAAGCAAGCGGGCCTGTTCTGGCCGCGGCTGCGATGGTGACACGTTTCGCCGCGTCGGGCCGCCCGGGAAGCGGTTGCGCCGCGAGCGGCATCGACGGAAACTGCCGCCACGATGGCGGGCCGTAGCGCGACGGTTGCCGCCACGGATATGACACCAGTTCGAGGATCGAGACGATGAAGATCATTGCCTGCGGCAGCGTGCCGACAATCATGGCGCCGGAGAAATATTTCACCGGCCGGGTGCTGCAGACCCCGATCATCGAAAAGGAAGCGCCGGCGCGGTTAAGGGCAACCCTGGTCAGCTTCGAACCGGGCGCGCGCACCAACTGGCACACGCATCCGCTTGGCCAGACGCTCTATGTCACTTCGGGCGCCGGCCGTGCCCAGACCTGGGGCGGGCCGATCCAGGAGATCAGGGCCGGCGACGTCATCTCGTTCGCGCCCGGCGAAAAGCACTGGCATGGCGCCGGCGCGAATACGGCGATGACGCATATCGCCATGCAGGAAGCGCTCGACGGCGTCCATGCCGACTGGCTGGAGAAGGTCAGCGACGAGCAGTATGGCGGCTAGAGCCTTTGTCTTTGCGCAATTCCGGACGAAAGGCTACGGCGAAGTCGCCGAGCCTGCCGCTACGCACTTTTCCTGGAATTGCTCGGCGACCCAAGAAGAACCCGGCCTGGAGCCGGGTTTTCTTTTGGCAGCGGCCTGATCAGGTGAGGGAGGCGGTGAAGCGCTGGATGCGCGTGCAGGCCTCTTCCAGAAGCGTCTCCGAGGTGGCGTAGGAGATGCGGAAGTTCGGGCCAAGGCCGAAGGCCGAGCCGAACACAACCGCCACGCCTTCGGCCTCGAGCAGTTCCGAGCAGAAGGTCTCGTCGCTGTCGATCACCTTGCCGGCTTTCGTCTTCCTGCCGATCAGCCCGGCGCAGGACGGGTAGACGTAGAAAGCGCCTTCCGGCGAGGGGCAGGAGATGCCGCGCGCCTGGTTGAGCATCGAGACGACCAGGTCGCGCCTGCCCTGGAAGATCGCTTTGTTCTTGGCAATGAAGTCCTGCGGGCCGTTCAGCGCCTCGACGGAAGCCCATTGCGCGATGGTGCAGGCGCCGGAGGTCTGCTGGCCCTGGATCATGTCCATGGCCTTGATCAGCGGCACGGGGCCGGCGGCGTAGCCGATGCGCCAGCCGGTCATGGCATAGGCCTTCGAGACGCCGTTCATGGTCAGCGTGCGCTCGTAGAGCTTCGGCTCGACCTCGGCGATGGTCCTGAAGACGAAATCGCCATAGGTGAGGTGCTCATACATGTCGTCGGTCAGCGTCCAGACATGCGGGTGCTTGAGCAGTACGTCGGCCAGCGCCCGAAGCTCGGCTTCCGTGTAGGCGGCGCCGGACGGGTTGGACGGCGAGTTCATCAAGAGCCATTTGGTGCGCGGCGTGATCGCCCTTTCCAGTACCGCCGGCGTCAGCTTGAAGCCGTTGTCGATCGAGGTGTCGGCAAACACCGAGCTGCCGCCGCAGATCGCCACCATCTCGGGATAGCTCACCCAGTAGGGGCGCGGGATGATCACCTCGTCGCCGGGGTTCAGCGTTGCCATGAAGGCGTTGAACAGGATCTGCTTGCCGCCGGTGCCGACGATGGTCTGCTCGGGCAGGTAGTCGAGATTGTTCTCGCGCTTGAATTTTTTCGCGATCGCCTCGCGCAGCGGCGCGATGCCGGACACGGGCGGATACTTGGTTTCGCCACGGCGGATCGCGTCGATCGCCGCGTTCTTGATGTTGTCGGGCGTATCGAAGTCCGGCTCGCCGGCGCCGAGGCCGATGATGTCCCGGCCGGCGTTTTTCAGCTCGCGCGCTTTCTGCGTCACCGCGATGGTCGCGGAAGGCTTCACGCGGGAAAGGGCGTCGGCAAGAAAGGCCATGACCTGATATCTCCAAGGGGCGGCGCGGCCAGGAGCGGCCGCGGCGCCTCTCTTGTCGCAACATCCGGCCAAGCGCAAGCGCTGTCGCATGAGCCAGGGGTCAAGCCGCCGTGACCGGCATCGCCTCGGCAACAATAAATTCATCAACGGTCGCTAAAACCGCTGATGGCAGGATCATAAGCCAATTCCGCCAGTCTTGCGGAGCGAGGAACCCTTGTCGCGTAGTATCGGGCTCGCCCACATCATCCGTCATGATGACGGCACCGCAAGCGGTGTCTGGGGCGTCCATACGCTGCAGAGCGCCTTCCAGCCGATCTTCGCCTTCAACGAAGGCAAGCTGTCGATCGTCGCGTTCGAGGGGCTGATCAGGCCGTTTCGCGACGGCGAGCCGCAGTCGCCGATGACTTTCTTCAACACCTGCCCGGCGGGCGACCGTCTGCATATCGAGGCGCTGACGCGCACGCTGCACCTGCTCAACGCCGGCGTCTGCCTGCCGGAAGAGGCATCGATCTTCGTCAATTTCGATCCCTCGGTGTTCACCGATCGCGGCGTCGCCGACAAGGCGTTGCGCGACATGCGGCTGGTCCTGCACGAGGCCGGCATCGACCCGCGCCGCATGGTGTGCGAAGTGACCGAGCAGAAAACGGCATCGCAGGAGGCGCTCTACAGCTTCGTCGAGGCGCTGAGGGCCAACGGCTTCCGCATCGCGGTCGACGATTACGGCGCCGACGAATCCGACATCAACCGGATCAAGGAGCTCAAGCCCGACATCGTCAAGTTCGACGCGCACTGGATCACGCAGCTGATGGAGTCCGGCGCCGGCTTTGCCCTCTTGACCACCATGGTGAGGAGCTTCGAGCAGCAAGGCATCCGCACCGTGTTCGAAGGCCTCGAGGAGGGCTGGCAGCTCGAGCTCGCCGAGAAATCGGGAGCCTCGATGGTGCAGGGCTTCGTGCTGGCGCGGCCGGAACTGGCGCCGACCAGTTTTCGCGTCTTCGGCAAGGGTGCCCCGCCGCCCGCGGCTGCGACGGGCGCCGGTGTGGCGCCGGCCGGTCCGGGCACGGCGCCGGCAGCGCGCGGGGCGCGGGTATTCGGGCGCAGGACCGCATCGTGAGCGTATGGCCGGACAGGCGGCGCAACGCCGCCGAGGCGATCTTTGCCGACGAGATCGGCATCGAATACGGCGTCTATGGCGAGTTCCGGCTGAAGAGCGCCTATCAGCCGATCTTCGCGCCACGCGGCCGCTCGCTGGCGCCGGTCGCCGTCGAGGCGCTGATCGAGGCGCAGCGGGACGCGAGGCCGCTCGCGCCGCCGGTGTTCTTCGACGGCGTTCCGTCTCCGGACCGCCTGTTCGTCGAGACGATGTGCCGGATGCTGCATTTGCGGAACTTCCGTAACATCGGCGTCGAGGGGCTCGACCTGTTCTTCAACTACAATCCGCTGGTCAACGATCATCTCGGGCGGGCGCTGGCCGAGATCCGGCTGATGACCAGGCATCTCGGCGAGCTCGACCTCTACCCCGGCATGCTGGTGTGCGAGATCACCGAGCAGGCGGCCGACGATCATGTCCTTGCCAGCCTGGTGCGCGAGATGCGGCGTGACGGCATCCGCATCGCCATCGACGATTTCGGCACCGGCCACTCGACCGAGGCGCGCATCGCGCTGCTTGCGCCGGACATCGTCAAGATCGACGGCGCCTGGTTCGCCGAGTTCTGCCGCCATGCCGCGGCCGAGCGTTTCTTCCGGCCGCTGGTCTCGACGCTGCACGACCGCGGTGCCAAGGTGCTGGTCGAGGGCATCGAGCAGGCCGTGCATCTTCGCGTCGCGCTCGATGGCGGCGTCGACTTCTTGCAGGGCTATCATCTCGCCCGCCCGGCGCTGGCCGGCACGATCTTCAACGAGGAGCCGCTGTCGATCGAGGCGCTGCTCGGCGCCGAAAGCAAGGTCGTGCCGTTGCATCAGCGGCGCTGATGTTCAGGCCAAAACAAATCACTGGATGAGGCGGCTTCCGCCGCGCGATATTGGCGCGAGCCGGAAGGAGACCCGATGATACTCTACAGCATGATCGACAGCGGCAATTGCTACAAGCCGCGCCTGCTGATGGCCAAGCTCGGCATTGCCTTCACCAATGTCGAGGTGAGCTCGCATACCGGCGACACCCGCAAGGCCGATTTCGTCGCCAAGAATCCCAACGCCATGGTGCCGCTGCTCGAGCTCGACGACGGTAGGCGGATCGCCGAATCCAACGCCATCCTGCTCTATCTCGCCGAGGGCACGCGCTTCCTGCCGGCCGACCGCTACCAGCGGGCGCTCGCCTATCAGTGGCTGTTCTTCGAGCAGTACAGCCACGAGCCCTACATCGCCGTGCGCAAGGCGCTGCTCACCTTTCCCGAGCGCGCCAGGGACGCGACGCCGGAACGGCTGGCATCGACGCTGGAGCGCGGCAACAAGGCGCTCGGCGTGATGAACAGGCATCTGGAAGCCAATGCCTTCTTCGCCGGCGATGCATACAGCGTCGCCGACATCGCGCTCTATGCCTATACGCATACCGCCGAGAAGGGCGGCTTCCAACTCGACGCCTATCCTGCGGTTGCCGCATGGCTGAAGCGGGTCGAAGCGGACAAGGGGCATGTGCCGCTGGCGTGGCTGCCTTAGTTTTGTCCTCACGCCGTCGCCGCTTCGCGGCTGCTCCGGACGGGGCGCGCCAACAGGCGCGACGCCCGGTCGGGCTTGCGGCCTTCGGCCGATGGTGCATGTCCTATGTGACGGTGGCGATTGGCGAAAGCTTCAGCGAAGGCGTCCTTCTCCCCGTTTACGGGGAGAAGATGGCGGCAGCCAGATGAGGGGCGGCGCCAACTTTTGTCGTTTGAATTGCTGTGCTGCGGCGCCAGGAAGCCAATTTCGCTGCGTCGCGCCGCCCCTCATCGCCCTGCCGGGCACTTCGCCCCGTTCACGGGGAGAAGAAGGCAGCTTCGGCGGTTTCGCCAGTCTTCTGAACTGCGGGCAAATAAAAAGGCGGGATAAATCCCGCCTTCCCATTCCGGTAGCCTGATCGGGAGCGTCTGGCCGGGCTGGCAGCTATCTGCTGTTCCAGCTTGTCGGGTCTTTCCGCTCCGGCGCGCTTCTCGCGCGACCGTCAGTACATCCGTGACTTGCCGCGCGCCCCGAACCTTCGTCCGGCGCGCGCTGTTGCTAAATCAGGCTGCCTTGCTCAGAGACCCAGCAGCGGACTTGCCGGTGCGGCGGTCCTGCTCGATCTCGAAGTTGATCTTCTGGCCTTCAACGAGGGTCGACAGGCCAGCGCGCTCGACAGCGGAGATGTGGACGAAAACGTCCGCGCCGCCCGCGTCGGGCTGGATGAAGCCGAAGCCCTTGGTGGCGTTGAACCACTTGACCGTACCAGTTGCCATTCGAAGTATCCTTCACATTTGCTTTAGTTTGACCGGACTAGGTCCAGCCGGTGGTATCGAAATTTTGGAGATAGACGTCAGCAAACGCGAAGATCGCGAGGCCCGATCGATCGGCCGAAATATCAATGCGATGCATATAGGCGGATTTTGCGTTGAAAACAAGACTGTGTGCGAAAGCCCTGATCGCACCGCCGCCCAACGGCCGCCCCAATCGCGTGAAAAATTCGCGACTGGCGTGCGCCGCGAGGGAGGAACGAGCAGGTCTCGGGCGCAGGGTTTGGGAGAGGATCATGAAGACCATACTGCTTGCCGCCTTGATGACGCTGGTGGCCGCCGAGGCGCAGGCGATCTCGCGCTACGACCCGACCCGCATGAGCTGCGACAGGGTGCAGGCGACGATCGCGCGCCAGGGCGCGGTCATCCTGCGCTACCAGTCGACGCGCGTGCCGGGGCTGCCGCTCTATGACCGCTACGTCAGGGACGAGCGCTTCTGCGACCTGGGCGAGGTGAGGAAGCGCGCCTACGTGCCCAGCGCCGATGCGAAATCCTGCCCGGTCTTCGTCTGCAAGCGGCCGGACTTCGATCGGCGGTTCCGTCGCCGCTTCCTGCAATCGGACTGAGGTCCGTCGACATTCAGGCAAGGCTGGCCTGCAGGCCGGGTTCAAAAGCCGAACGAGACCTGCGCCGAGGGCGGCGGGCCGAGACGCACGCCTTCCATGGCTAGCATCTTTTCCTTGGTGGTCGAGCCGCCCGGCGCCGAGAAGCCGCCGATCTTGCCGCCGGCGGCAAGGATGCGGTGGCAGGGGATGACCAGCGGCACCGGGTTGGCGCCAAGCGCCGCCCCGGTTTCGCGAGCCAGCCCTTGATGGCCGGCGCGCGTCGCCAGCTCGCCATAGGTGGTGGTCTCGCCGAAGCCGAGCTTGCGCGCCGCGTCATAGATGGCGAGGCGGAAATCGTCGACGCCGGCAAGATCGACCGGCACGCCGGAGAAATCGACGTCCTCGCCGGCGGCATAGGCCTTGATCGAGGCGATCAGGTCCACCACCCATTTCGGCTGCTCGGTGGACCGGGAAACGCCGCCATGGCGGAACAACCGGCGCTCGACCGCCTCGCGGCTGCGTTCGGGCAGGCAGAGCCGGATCAGGCCTTTCTCGCTCCAGGCGATGCCCATGAAGCCGATCACTGTTTCTAACACTGCGTGGCCGGCCGTGATCGCTCGCGTGGTTTCCATGACGTGTTCCTTTCCGCAAACGGCGAAAAACGGGGACATGAACGGTACAGATAGGGAACAATATCGCAGTTTGCACCGGCTCCCGCCACCCGAAAACCGCCGGATGGCCCAGATTGCCGACGAAGAATCGCTGGTGTAAGGACTTCTTAACAACCGACAATCGGACCTGCAGGGCTTGGCAACCAAAATCATCCTCACCGCGATCGGCGTGCTCGTGGGCGCGGCTGGCCTGAGCGGTTGCACCTCGACCTCGCAGATGAAGGCCGCGCCTGCCCTGGCGGCGGCCGCGACCCCTGCCGTCGAGGACGACACGCCGACCGTCGCGCTGCCGGAAACGGTTGCCGTGCTGCCCGAGCCCTCCGGCCTCGTCCCGGTGCAGGTGGCGGCGCTGCCCGCCGATGCGACCATGGCAACGCCGGGCATGGCGACGCCGGGCGAGCCCTTGCCGCCGCCGGCCCAGCCAGCCGCTTTCGCCGGATCGACGCCGCTTGCCGCGCAGCCGGCCGTGATGGCCGGCACCTCGCCGCTCAGCCCGGGATCGATCAAGCAGGAGCCCGCCTATGCAACGGCCGCGATGGCCATGCCCGTCACCGGCCAGGCGGTGAAGGCGGCAACGATGCCCGGCGTCCAGCAGGTCGCCTATGTCGTGCCGCAGAACCCGGCGCTGCTAGCCCCGCCCGGCGAGCCCGAGCCGCACGCGACCGGGCCGCGCGCCGAGATCGAGCGGCTGATCGAGAAATATTCCGCGCTCTACGAGGTGCCCATCGATCTCGTGCGCCATGTCGTCAACCGCGAGAGCACCTTCAACCCGAAAGCCTATAATCACGGCCATTGGGGGCTGATGCAGATCAAGCACGCGACGGCGCGCGGCATGGGCTATGACGGGCCGGCGAGCGGCCTGTTCGACGCCGAGACCAATCTCAAATATGCGGTCAAATATCTGCGCGGCGCCTGGCTGGTGTCGGGGGGCGATGAAAAGCGCGCCGACCGGCTCTACCAGAGCGGCTATTATTACGACGCCAAGCGCAGGGGCATGCTGGAAGCGACCGGCCTCGGTGTCGACCGTGCGCGGCGCCGCCTGCAGCCCGACGCCTGAGCGCGATGCCGCGTCCGCCGGCGCCTGACGACATCCGGCTGCGCAAGACCCTCGACGACGATCTGCCGCCGCCGCACTGGCCGGACGGCTTTGTCATGCGCGGCTTCGAGCCCGCCGATGCGCGGCCCCTCCATGCGCTGCTCACCGAAGTGTTCGACGACGGCACGGACGGGCCGTTCGACGAGTGGTGGCCGCGCATCTCCGGCGACGCCGAGTTCGACCCCGCTCTCTGCTTCCTGGTCATCGACGCCAGGGGCCTGCTGGCGGGAGCAGCCCTTTGCTGGGCGACGGCTTTCGTGAAGGATCTCGCCGTCCATCCGCAAGCGCGCGGCCGTGGCATCGGCGAGGCGCTGATGCGGCACGCCTTCATCGCCTTCCGCGAGCGGGGCGCGGCCCATGTCGATCTCAAGACCAATACGGTCGAGAACGCCGCCGCCCTCCGGCTCTACGAGCGGCTGGGTATGGTTCCGGTCGACTGGGAAGGGTAGGGCGCCGCTTTCCGCTGCCCGTCACGCTTTGCACCGGGAAACGGGACAGTTTGTGAACCGCTTCACATAAGCCGCCGCGCGCAAATGCTAACCCTGCGTCATGCCGCGCACCGATCGGGGGGTCGACAGTTTCGCGCGGCATCGGAGCGGTTGCGCCGGCATGTGTCAGCCACTCCACGGCGGGTCCCGAGGCGGGTTCGGGGCCCGCTTCGCCATGTCTTCCTTTCGCCATGTCTTCCTTCAGCTATCCCTGGTCAGATATCCGGCGCGTTGCCGATCCTGCGCTTGATCTCGAGCGCCCAGGCGCGGCCCTCGTCGCCGCCCCACAACAGCCAGGCAATGTAGCCGGCCGACGGATTGTCCTCATTGCCGTAATTCTTGCCCCGCTTGTCGACCTCGTGGCGGGCGAAATAGCTGACCATGCGCCGGATCGTCGACGGCGACAGTTTCTCCCGGTTCTTCAGTTCGGTGGCCCGCGCCACGCCGATCTCGGTACCGCCGCGGCCGAACTGCTTGCGCAGCCTGAGGCCTTTGGCGGCGTTGTCGGCGACATTCTCAGGGCAGCGGAGGTCTATTTCGTCGGGCACTGTCTTCTCTCCAGTCTGGCGGCCAGGCAGGACGAGCATGCAGGAGATCTTGGTCGCTGTGCAGTCTAATTCAACGCAACCCCGCCGCCGATGCCGCGTTGGAAATGCCGGAGGGAACCATTCGGATCGGAGACATCAGATGAAAACCCTTCTGACCGCGACCGTCGCAGCCCTGCTGGCCGGCGCGCCGGCCGCTCTGGCGCAATCGACGAACCAGGTCGCGCCCATGCTTGCCGACAGCAAGGTCGACACGCCGACCTTCGTCACCACCGTGCCCAACGCCAACGAATTCGAGATCCAGTCGAGCAGGCTGGCCGAGGAGAAGGCCGCCTCCGACGACATCAAGGCCTTCGCCAGAGAGATGATCGCGGACCACACCAAGGCGGGCGACGATTTCAAGGCGGCGCTGAGCCAAGGCCAGACCACCGCCTCGATCAAGCCCGCCGGGCCCGCGTTGCAGCCCAAAGAGCAGCTGCTGCTGGCCGAGCTCAAGCGCGCCAGCGGCGAGGCATTCGACCAGGCATACATCAAGATGCAGACCGACGCGCACCGGCAAGCGGTCGCCCTGTTCAGCACCTATGCGAAGTCCGGCGACGACCCGGCGATGAAGGAATTCGCCAAGAAGACGCTGCCGACGCTGAAGATGCACGAGAAGCACGTGAAGGAATTGGCAGTGGCGCATCAGGGGTGAGGGTGCCGCCATGGACTCGCTGTTGTTCGCCGGACGGTTCATCGGGTTTCTGTAGAGCACCTGAAGAGCACCTGGCGCTGGCGCCGCCCCTCATTGCCCTGCCGGGCATTTCTCCCCGTATAGTGACGGGGAGAAAGACGCTTGCGCCGGTGGTTTCGCCAATCGCCGAAGTCGCAGGAAGTGCGCCGGCGTCGCGGCCAGCCCCTTCTCCCCGTTCAACGGGGAGAAGATGCCGGCAGGCAGATGAGGGGCAGCGCCGGCGCCGATAATTGGCCGTTCCAACACGAGCTATCATCCTACCGCGATCGACGTATCGGCGGCCCGCTGGCGTTCCGCCGACGGCGGGATAAGCTCACCGCAAACGCAGGGGAGATCGTCATGAGCAAGGAAATCGTCGAAGTGCCGGTGCTGTCGGCGGCGGTGCGGACGCTTGGCGTGCCGCTGTCGCTGGTGACCAGGGGGGCGGGGCTGGTCTTCGTGTCCGGCATGCCGCCGCTCGATCGTGCGACCGGCAGGCTGGTCAAGGGCGACATCGAGGTGCAGGCCGAGACGTCGCTGAAGGCGCTGAAACACTGCCTGGAAGCGGCCGGCAGCTCGCTGGACAAGGCTGATGGTGCGCGTCTACGCTGCCAATGCCGGCTTCTACAACGCCATCAACCGGGTCTATGCCAGGCATTTCCCCGAGAACCCGCCATCGCGGACCTTCGTGCCGGTGGCGTCATGGCCGATGGAGTTCGATATCGAGATCGAGTGTGTGGCGGTGGGGTGAGGGTGCTTATCCTTGTTAGTTGACGCCCATTAATGATGAGCCGCGGAACTTTCACGGCGGTGAGGGGTATCCTTAGAAGGAGGAGGAGCAACGACCTGCCAATCATCGAGCCACAGGGCCTAACTGAAGAAGGCGGCCATGCTAGAAAGGCGATCTACTAAATCCGGGGGGACGTCTTTTTGACCCATCTCATCTACAATCTGACTTACGGTTAGTGCGACTCCATAGTCACGCTGGAGTCCTGCAGATAAAACAGCTATAAATTCTTTACCCGGTATGATTGAGAAGCGCTTGTCAATGTCAGCCCAATAAGTGTCGAAGCGCTCACTAGCTCGTTCTAAGTGTGTGGAATCCGCTGTCCGCCGATCGATCTCGCGGTGATGAGCAAGGTAATGCGCAAGATGCTGCGCCTGACATGTGGTCCGATAGGTATCTGAAAGTTTGACAACGCGTGCGCTAACCTGATCGGAAGTGATGTCTTTTCCTCGTGATCTGACGCGCTTTTTGATCGCCTCACTTAGCGGATCATAAACCAAGGCGTAGTTCTCGATCTCCTTTCTGGCCAAGACATCGATCCAGAGAGAGCTATTTTCCAAATTCTTCTTGAATGAATGAATTTCTTCGTCGCACCGATAATCTCGATCAAATATTGCTGCAATTTTTACATCAATGTCGAATATATTGTGAAGCGCCCAATCAACTTCTTTTACCCGTGTCCATTGCGAGAAACCGCCGGCCTGCAGGTATATCGTCTTTGGGTTTTGAAAGAATTCGCCAATCTTTGCCTTGACCGCAAATTTACGGATTAAGTTTCTCTCTTTTCCTTCAAAAAATATTATCCTTTCAGCCCGCGCCAATCTTGCAAACTCGGCGTTTTCCGAAGAACCAAGATATGAATATACCTTCTTGTATCCTTCTTCAGTTGTAACCCTAATTCCAGTCCTATTGTTGTAGGCTATGGAGATTATATCCCCTGGATCGGCTTCATTCATAATTTCTGTTGAGTGCGTTGCAATGAAGATCTGACCAAATTTTTCTTTAGCCATCCTTAGTACGCGCTTTTGAAGCTCAGGGTGCAGATATATGTCTGGCTCATCAAGAACTAAGACAGAATCTTTGGTGCCTCTCAAAAATTGAGCCATCATCTGCATCCAGACCTGGAAGCCGAAGCCAGACCAATACAACTCTCTTGGAATTCTTTTTTCTCGGTACATCATCGTGACATACGGGGGATCCCCTCGCACTATCTCGGGGAGCTCTAACTCAATATCCTCCCATCCCTCTTTGCAAAGTTCGACGAATTGATCAAATTCGTCTCGAGGCTTCTGATAAAGAATATTTCTGAAGTTACGGCTAGCCAGCCTTGTATTCTCATTCCGGGCGGCTGTTTCTGGCCTAACAAGAGGTTCTCGATCTTCAAGCGCCGATAACGTGGGAACTATTACCAGATCAATAGGGAATAATCGCTTGAAATCTGCTGTGCTGCGCGGAATAGCGCGATCTGCCTCGACGAACGCTGTGACAAGCTGATCAGGGTGAAGTTTTATATGTAGTGTCGAATCATTCGTTAATTTGACCGTAATTTTTGCAGGCTCGTCCCCATAATCGCGTACAACATTGTCGATTGGTATTCCAATCAAGCTTTGAGATATTTCATATGTAGCGCATACCCCGAAGTTTTCATGATCCTTAAGTATAGACTTCGTCCTGCTTGCATATCGATGGACGTCCCTAAAAATTCGAAGAGCGTCTAACGTTGTGGATTTTCCAGCATTATTTGGACCGACTAAGATATTCGTATCGCGGCAGCTGATTGAGAAGCGATTGAACTTTTTGAAATTCTCGAAATTTATTGCTTGAATTGTTGCCATTGACGCCCCCGCCGGACTCTGGGGTGATATTGGCTCAATGGGCCAAATTAGCCAAGCAGTATAAATTCGTATCTTCGGTGGTGTGAAACTTCAATTGGGCATTGAAGACCGAAGTCGCGCTTTCTACGATGGCCAGCGCCGCTGGAGGTCGCGTCCGATCCTTAGACTGGGATTGCCTGAAGCCGCCTGAGCCAATCGCCCCGATCCCTAAGCAAAATACTCCTGCAGCGGCGTGACCTCCAGGCTCCCCGCCCGCAGCGCCGCAATCGCCTCGGCCACCGCCGCAGCACCCGACTGTGTCGTGTAATACGGCACCTTTTGCATCAGCGTTGCACGCCGCAGCGACTTGGAGTCCGACACCGCCTTCTGGCCGTCGGTGGTGTTGAAGACGATCTGGACCTGGCGGTTGCGGATGGCGTCCTCGATGTGGGGGCGGCCTTCGAGCACCTTGTTGATCTTTTCGGCGACGACGCCGTTCTCGGCGAGGAAGCGGGCGGTGCCGGAGGTGGCGAGCACCTTGAAGCCCTGGCCGGCGAGGCGCTTGACGGCGGGCAGGATGCCCTTCTTGTCCTCGTCGCGCACCGACACGAACAGCGTGCCGGAGCGCGGCAGGTCGACATTGGCGCCGAGCTGGCTCTTGGCGAAGGCGAGCGCGAAGTCGCGGTCGAGGCCCATGACCTCGCCGGTCGAGCGCATTTCCGGCCCGAGCAGGATGTCGACGCCGGGGAAGCGGGCGAAGGGGAAGACGGCTTCCTTGACCGCGATGTGGCCGGGGTTGCGCGGGTCGGGCATCGGGCCGTAATGGGCGAAGGCATCCTCCAGCGTCTCGCCGGCCATGATGCGGGCGGCGATCTTGGCAATCGGCCGGCCGATGGTCTTGGCGACGAAGGGCACGGTGCGCGACGCCCGAGGGTTCACCTCCAGCACATAGACCGTGCCGTCCTTGATCGCGTATTGCACGTTCATCAGGCCACCGACATTGAGCGCGCGAGCCAAGGCAGCCGTCTGCCGCTCCAGCTCATCGACCAGGTCTGAGGGCAGGGCGTGCACCGGCAGCGAGCAGGCGCTATCGCCCGAATGGATGCCGGCCTCCTCGATGTGCTCCAGAATGCCGGAGACAAAGGTCGCCTTGCCGTCGCAGAGGCAGTCGACATCGACCTCGATGGCGCCCGACAGATAGGTGTCGAACAGCAGCGGGTTCTTGCCGAGCAGCGTGTTGATCTGGCCGGTCTTGTCGTTGGGGTATTTCTGCTTGATGTCCTCCGGCACCAGGCCGGGCACGGTGTCGAGCAGGTAGGTCTGCAGCATGCCCTCGTCATGGATGATCTGCATGGCGCGGCCGCCGAGCACGTAGGACGGGCGCACCACCAGCGGGAAGCCGAGCTCGCCGGCGACGAGGCGGGCCTGCTCGACCGAATAGGCGATGCCGTTCTTCGGCTGGGTCAGGCCGAGCTTGTGCAGCAGCTTCTGGAAACGGTCGCGGTCCTCGGCGAGGTCGATCATGTCGGGCGAGGTGCCGAGGATCGGGATGCCGGCCTTCTCCAGCGCGTCGGCGAGCTTGAGCGGCGTCTGGCCGCCGAACTGGACGATGACGCCGACCAGTTCGCCGGACGCCTGCTCGGCGCGCAGGATCTCCAGCACGTCCTCCGCCGTCAGCGGGTCGAAATAGAGCCGGTCGGAGGTGTCGTAGTCGGTCGAGACGGTCTCCGGGTTGCAGTTGACCATGATCGCCTCGTAGCCGGCGTCGCGGAGCGCAAACGCCGCGTGGCAGCAGCAATAGTCGAACTCGATGCCCTGGCCGATGCGGTTCGGGCCGCCGCCGAGGATGACGACCTTCTTGCGCGACGAAACCTGCGCCTCGTTGGCGAGGCTGCCTGCGAAGGGCACCTCGTAGGTCGAGTACATATAGGCGGTGGGCGAGGCGAACTCGGCGGCGCAGGTGTCGATGCGCTTGTAGACCGGATGGACGTCGAGCTTTTCTCTGACCTTCTGAACCGCTTCGGCGTCGCTCTTCGTCAAGGATCCGAGGCGAGCGTCCGAAAAACCCATCGCCTTCAGCATGCGCAGATTGGCGGCATCCTGCGGCAGGCCGTGCTCGCGCACGCGCTCCTCCATGGCGATGATGCCGGCGATCTGCTCGAGGAACCACGGGTCGATCTTGCACATGGCATGCACGTCTTCCAGCGAGGTGCCCATGCGGATCGCCTGCGCCACCATGCGCAGCCGGTCCGGCGTCGGCGTGCCGAGTGCTGCGCGGATGGCGTTTCTGTCGTCGACATGGCTGGCCGGCGCGCTGCCATGGCCAAGGCCGGGAATCTCGATCTCGTCCAGACCCGTCAGGCCGGTCTCAAGTCCGCGCAGCGCCTTCTGCAAGGATTCCTGGAAGGTGCGGCCGATGGCCATCACCTCGCCGACCGACTTCATGGCGGTGGTCAGCACCGGCTCGGCGCCGGGGAATTTCTCGAAGGCAAAGCGCGGGATCTTCGTCACCACGTAATCGATCGACGGCTCGAACGAGGCGGGCGTGGCGCCGCCGGTGATGTCGTTCTCCAGTTCGTCCAGCGTGTAGCCGACGGCGAGTTTGGCGGCGATCTTGGCTATCGGGAAGCCGGTCGCCTTGGAGGCCAGCGCCGACGAGCGCGAGACGCGCGGGTTCATCTCGATCACCACCAGGCGGCCGTCGGCCGGGTTGACGGCGAACTGCACGTTGGAGCCGCCGGTCTCGACGCCGATCTCGCGCAGCACCGCGATCGAGGCGTTGCGCATCATCTGATACTCCTTGTCGGTCAAGGTCAGCGCCGGCGCGACGGTGATCGAGTCCCCCGTGTGCACGCCCATCGGATCGATGTTCTCGATCGAGCAGACGATGATGCAATTGTCCGCCCGGTCGCGGACGACCTCCATCTCGTATTCCTTCCAGCCGAGCACGCTCTCCTCGATCAGCACCTCGGTGGTCGGCGAGGCGTCTAGGCCGGACTGGACGATGTCGTAGAATTCGGCACGGTTGTAGGCGATGCCGCCGCCGGTGCCGCCCATGGTGAAGGACGGTCGGATGATGGCCGGCAGGCCGACATGGTCGAGCGCCTGGGCGGCGATCGCCATGCCATGGCTGATGTAGCGCTGCTTGCGGTCGCCTTCGCCGAGATTCCAGCGGGTTTCCAGCGCGTCGAGCGCGGCGTCGAGATTGTCGGGGTTCTCGGCCTTCAGCGCGGCGCGCTCGGCCTCATGCGTCTTGCGGTCGGCGTTCTTGACGTCGGTGGCGTTGGCAAGCATCGACTTCGGCGTTTCCAGGCCGATCTTGCTCATCGCCTCGCGGAACAACGCGCGGTCCTCGGCCTTGTCGATGGCATGCGCGTCGGCGCCGATCATCTCGACATTGTAGCGGTCGAGAACGCCCATGCGGCGCAGCGACAAAGCGGTGTTGAGCGCCGTCTGGCCGCCCATGGTGGGCAGTAGCGCGTCCGGCCGTTCCTTGGCGATGATCTTGGCCACCACTTCCGGCGTGATCGGCTCGATATAGGTGGCGTCGGCCAGCTCCGGGTCGGTCATGATCGTGGCCGGGTTGGAGTTGACCAGGATGACGCGGAAACCCTCTTCCTTCAGCGCCTTGCAGGCCTGTGTGCCAGAATAGTCGAACTCGCAGGCCTGGCCGATGACGATGGGGCCGGCCCCGATGATCAGGATCGACTTGATGTCGGTGCGTCTTGGCATGGTCTACGGGTTCCGTTCGGCGAGCGGCTTGCACGAAAAACCGGGACGGGAGGACCCGGCCGGTTGTGCTTGCGATTCTGGTATCAGGCTAGGAGGGCCTTATAGGGAAGAGTTTTGGCGGATGTAACCCCGAAAATGAGGGATTAGGCAGGAGGGGAGTAGGGGATTAGGGGAGTAGGGGAGTAGGGGAGTAGGGGAGTAGGGGAGTAGGGAGTAGGGGAGCTTCAGGCACCCACTGCCTATTCCCTACTGCCTAACACCTATTCACCCAGCGCAAGCTGGTCCGTGATCTCGAATCGCTCCGAGGTGCCGATCCGGATCATGTTGAGCGTGCCCTCGCGGGTGAAGCGGAATTCGTCTGCCGAGTCCGAACTGGCCGGGAAGCCGCCGTGGAAGGTGATGATGCGCGTGCCGCCATCCGGCCAGGCTACCGTGACGGCACTCTCGCCGCCCGTGTGCACCACGGTTACCTCGCAGCGGGTCATCGGCTGGCCGATATGGCGCGCGCAGGGGATGCCGCCGGAGGCATCGGGGGCGGGGCCGTCGGAAAGTCCTGCCGCCGATGATGTGAAGGCAAGGCCATAGGCATCCTGCATGGCCGTCCTGCCGATATCGGCGGCGGAGCGCGGTGCCGCCGGGTCGGAGCCGCCGAGGCGCGCGGTGATGTCGGCGGCCGGTGCTTCGGGGAGTTGAGGCGCGCTGGCTTCGGTCGCCGGCTCGGCGGCATCATCGGGCGCCGGCGCCGGATTGTTCGGGGTCAGGTAGCGCGCGGGCGCCCAGCCACCGACGCGAGGGTTCTCGGTGTCCTCGACCTTGCACCAGGGATTGCCGTTGACTTCGTTGCAGCCGAGATTCTTCACCGCCGCCCCGCCGGGCAGGCGCGCCTGGATCTTCCCGGTCGCCGATGCGGTGGCGCGGATGTTGAGCAGGTCGTCCGGCGCGAGGCCGCTGACGATGGAAATGATGGTGCCAGGCGCGTCCTCGGCCATGGCCGGCGAGGCGGCCAGCGGCAAAGCGACGGCAATCAGTGCCTGCAGCGTCGATCGGAGCGTAACTCTGCGCTTCATCCTTCGGCCATGGGCATGCACGTTCCAAAGCGCGACCGACTCAAGCGCGCCACCTCAAGCCGAGGCGGTTATAGGAGACGATATGGCGCGATGTCATCTGAAACTTGGCGGTGACGGGGCGTGCCGCCGCTCAGTCCGGCATGAAGCCGGTTCTGAGCGCATGCGCCCATTCCGGCCGTCCCGCCCGTTCGGCTTGGCTCGCCGCGGCCTCGTGGTCGTAGTCGACGGCGATGGCCTCGAAGCGGTCGGGGCGGCCCTGCTCGCCGAGTTCGACGATGCCGTAGCGCGCATGCGGCGTGCCTTGCTCGGAAACATGCGCCGGAGGCGTGTCATCGTCATAGGCGGGGCAACCGATACTGCCGGGGTTGAAGATGACCGGGCCGCCGGGGATGCGGATCAGCTCGGCGCGATGGCTGTGTCCGCACAGCACGATGCCGCAGGCGGGGTCGAGCGATTTCAGCCGCCGCCGGATCGCCGCCAGCGGCGCGCGCACCAATTGGCCGTCGGTGATCGCATCGGCGAGATATTTCTCGTCATGGTCGGGGCGGGCGTGGAAGGCGACGACGCCGGGCAGGACCTCCAGCGTCAGCGGCAAGGCCAGCAGCGCCTCGCGCTGCAACCCCGTCAGCCGTTCCTGGGCGTAGCGGTCGGACGGCCACATCGTCTCGTCGTCAGGGTCCTGCGCCACGCGGCGGTCATGGTTGCCGCGCACGGTGGGCAGGTTGAGCGCCTGCAGCCGTTCCATCGTCTCGCGCGGCCAGAGCGGGCCGGAGACGCAGTCGCCGAGATTGACGGTGATATCGGCGCCGCCGCGATGCTTGAGGTCGTCGAGCACGGCGTCCAGCGCCAGCAAGTTGCCGTGGATGTCGGCGAGAACCGCAATGCGCATCAGGCGCCGATCTCGATCTCGGCGGCGCCGACCATGGGCAGCGCCTTGTCGTCACCGGCGGCGGCAATGACACTGTCGAGCAGGCCGGGGAAGCGGCGGTCGAGGTCGTCGCGGCGCAGCGTGATCATGCGGTTGGTGCCGACCGCTTCGGTGCGGGTGACGCCGGCCTCGCGCAGCTTGGCCAGGTGATAGCTGAGGTTGGTCTTGGAGCCGAGATCGAGGAACTTGCTGCAGTTCATCGGCACGCCTTCCTTGCTGGCCAGGAAGCGTACGATGGCAAGCCTGGTCGGGTCGCCGAGCACGGCGAGCACGATCGGCAGGCTGATCTGGTCAGCGTTGGGATGGGGCAAGGTCATCCCCGGGAATTAAGCACAATCCGGGCCGATTTCAACGCGTCTCCTTCTGCGGCGGGCGCAAACGATCCGTTGATCGCGGACCCTGTCCTGACACAGTGCTGTCAGCAGGGTTCAGCTATTTTCCCCTGGCTTCATTGACATCATGCCCTGCCATGTCCAATTGTTCAATAACTTTTGAACTAAAGGACACTCCCATGGACAAGCGGATATTCTGGCTTGCGCTCGGATCGTTTGCGATCTCGACCGAAGGCTTCGTCATCTCCAGCCTTCTGCCCGACATTGCGGCGGATGCCGGCATCTCCATTCCGCTCGCCGGGTCGCTGATCACCGCTTTCGCGCTCGCCTACGCGCTCGGCACCCCGGTCCTCGCGACGCTGACCGGCGAATGGGACCGTCGCCGCGTCATCCTGTGGACGCTGGTGTTCTTCGTGCTCGGCAACATCGTTGCGGCGCTGAGCTCGTCCTTCGAACTGCTGCTGATCGCACGCATCATCATGGCTCTGTCGTCCGGCCTGTTCGCCGCGACCGCGCAAGGCACGGCCGTGGCGCTGGTCGACGACCATCACCGGGCGCGCGCCATCGCCGTCGTCGTCGGAGGCACCACGGTGGCGGTTGCCGTCGGCGCGCCGCTCGGCGCGCTTGTCGCGGCCGTCGCCGGCTGGCGCGGCACCTTCTTCGCCATTGCCGGGCTCGGCGCGCTGGCCGGCGCGATCCTGTGGTGGCGGCTGCCGCGCGGCATCATCGGCACCAGGCTCCCGCTCAAGGCGCGGCTGGCGGCGGCGCTTCGGCCCGGCGTGATGCCGATCCTTTTGACCACCGCCCTGGCGCTGGTCGGCGCGTTTACCGTCTTCAGCTTCATCGCGCCGCTGGCCGTCCAGAGCGGCGGCTTGAGCCCGCTGGCGCTGCCCGGCATGCTGCTCGCCTTCGGCGCCGGCGCCGTCATCGGCAACATTGCCGGCGGGCAGGCCGCCGACCGCTTCGGCGCGACTCGCACCGTCGCCTGGTCGCTGGCGCTCAGCGCTGCCATGCTGGTCACCTTCTCGCTGATCCCGACCTTGCTGCCGCAGCATATCGCCGGGCCGGCGCTGATGGCGATGATGGTGCCGTGGGGCATCGTCGGCTGGGCCTTCCCGCCGGCGCAGGCGAGCCGCATTATCAAGCTCGCCCCGGACGCCGCCCCGATCGTGCTCTCGCTCAACGCCTCGGCGCTCTATCTCGGCGTGGCGCTGGGCGCGGTTGTCGGGGGCGCGGTGCTGCGCTTCGACGTGCCGGGCGATCTCGGGCTGGTCGCGGCGGTGTTTCCGATCGTGGGCCTGGGTATCGTGCTGGCCGGTTGGGCATTGGCCCGCCCGGTCGCAATGCCGGCCGAGTAGCCGCTGCAAAGCTAGAGCATGATCCCGAAAAGCGGGAACCGGTTTTCGGAAAAGATCATGGTCCAACAAAGAATTAGATCAGGACGACGATTCAACGAAACGTCATCCTGATCTGGATTGGCGGCCGCTTCTTCAGAGCGAAGGAGCGGCCGCCGGCATTTCCAGATCGAGATCAGCCACCGCGTCCAGAGCCGCGCGCAGCTTCGCCGCCTGCTCGGCGCCGACCTTGTCCTCGAACTGCTGCTGCGCCGCGCTCCACAGCCTGATCGCCTCGTCGAGCTTGACATTGCCCTGCGGCGTCAGCCGCACGCGCTTGACGCGGCGGTCGTCCTTGTCGGCGAAAGTCTCGACATAGCCGTCGCGGATCAGCGGCTTCAGCGTGTGCCCGAGCGCCGAGAGGTCCATGATCAGCGCCTCGGCGATGGTGCCCATCGCCGGCTCGCTGCTGACATGGATCTGAAAGAGCAGGCCGAACTGCGTGCCCTTCAGGCCCGATGGCGCCAGCGCGTCATCGTAGAAGCGGCCGAGGCTGCGCGCGGCACGCCGCAGCGTGGCGTTGTTGCAGCGGCTGAATCCTGGCTTTTGAGCTCCGGTCATGTTCGCTCCTTGCCGGCGAAAAGCTGCGCCGGCCTGCCGCAAAAAATAGTTTTTGCCGCCGCCGTTGACAAGATAGTGGCATATACCTATTTCGGCAAAAGTGGCATATGCCACTAATTGAAATCGGAGGTTATCGGCGGGTGACATGGTCGTCGTCGCCGAACCAAAGCGAAGCGAACAAAGGAGCAGGACAATGAGCACGAAGGACAACAAGGGCACGGCCGTGATCACCGGCGCCTCGTCGGGCATCGGCGCGGTCTATGCCGACCGGCTGGCCGGGCAGGGCTACGACCTGGTGCTGGTGGCGCGGCGCGCCGACCGCCTGCAGGAGGTGGCGGACAGGCTGGCCTATGCCTATGGCCGCAAGGTCACGACGATCGTCGCCGATCTCGCCGACGATGCCGACCTGCGCAGGGTCGAGCAGGCGATCGCGACGGACGAGAGCGTGACGCTGCTGGTCAACAATGCCGGCATGGGCGGCATCGAGACGGTCGCCGACGCCGATGCCGACGCGGCCGAGAGCATGATCAAGGTCAATGTCGTTGCCTTGACGCGTTTGACCCGCGCGGCGCTGCCGGGGCTGCTGGCGCGCAATCGCGGCGCCATCGTCAACATCGCCTCGGTGGTCGCCTACGGCATCGCGGTCGGCGGCATCTACAGCGGCACCAAGGCCTATGTCGTCAACTTCACCGAAGCGCTGCAGAAGGAGATCGCCGGAACCGCGGTGAGGGCGCAGGTCGTGCTGCCCGGACCGATCCGCACCGAGTTCTGGGACGCCTCCGGGATCAGCCTCGACAGGATCAACCAGGACTGGGTGATGAGCGCCGACGACCTGGTCGACGCCGCCCTTGCCGGCCTTGCCCAGGGCGAGACCGTCACCGCGCCCGGACTTGCAGATCCGGCCGGTCTGGACACCTATCTCGGCGCGCGGGACCAGTTCTACGGCAGCCTGTTTGCCGGCAAGCCGGCGACGCGCTACGCGGTCTAAGTCCCAGTCGTCTGGCGGCCAGCCTGAGTGTTGTTTTGCGCAACTCCGTACGGAAAACCGCTGCGCGCGTTTCCTGGAATTGCTTAGACTGGCCGCCACATCTGCAGGATCGAGGCGGCCAGCAGCAGGCCAAGCACTATGTTGAGCGCGCGCCATTGCCGCTGGGTCTTGAGCAGCCGGGCAAGCAGCGTGCCGGCCACGCACCACAGCGACAGCGAGAGCGCCGCGGCAAGGCCGAACACCGCGCCGAGCAGCAGCGCGAGCCGCAAGGGTCCGTCGGCAAGCGCTGCGAAGGATGCCGCGGCGCCCAGCCCCATCGCCCAGCCCTTGGGGTTCATCCACTGAATGCCGGCGCCACCGAAAAAGCTGTTCGGCCTGGCCATGGACACGTCGAGATTGGGCGGGCCGCTGCGGCCGATCTTGACTGCCAGCCAGATCAGATAGAGCGAACCCGCGATCTTCATCGCCAGCTGCAAGGACGGCACGGCGGCGAGCAGCCCGGCAAGCCCGGCGGCACCAGCCGCCGCCACCGTGGCCAGGCCGGCGGCGCTGCCGGCCATCAGCGGCACGGAGCGGCGAAAGCCGAACTGCGCGCCGGAGGCCGTCGACAGGGTCGTGGCGATGCCGGGCGTCGAGGTGGAGATGAGCGCGAACAGCACGAGGGGAAGGAGGGTTTCGGGCATGCAGGCTCCTTGCGCGGGAACCGACATGCTAAGGTTTGCCAGATATCAGTAAATGCAATGTTTGATATGGTTTGCATTAGCATCTATAATGCAAAAATGATCCGCAATCTCGACACCGCCTTGATCCGAACCTTCGTCACCGTCGCCGACAGGGCCAGCATGACGGCGGCGGCCAATGCGCTCAATCTGACGCAAGGCGCCGTCAGCCAGCAAATCAAGCGGCTGGAGGACGTTCTTGGCTGCAGCCTGTTCGAGCGTGACCGGCGCGGCCTGCGGCTGACCCGCGCCGGCGAGCGGCTGTTCGGCAAGGGCAAGCGCCTGCTCGCGCTCAACGACGAGATCTGGACCGAGATGGCCGGCAGCGCGGTTGCGGGGAAGGTGCGCCTCGGCGTGCCTTACGACCTTGTCGGCACGTTGCTTGCGCCGGTGCTGAAAGCCTACGCCGAAGCCCATCCGCAGGTTGAGATTTCGCTGGTTTGCGCTTCCTCGCCGGAGCTTGCGGCGGCGCTTGCGGCCGGAACGATCGATCTCGCCATCATCGAGGAACGAGCCGGCCCCACCGCCGGCGAATGCCTGCTCGTCGACCGACTGGTCTGGGTCGGAGCGAGAGGCGGCTCGGCACGCCTGAAGCGCCCGCTGCCGGTGTCGATGGTGGCCGACACCTGCGCGTTTCGTCCGTCAGTGCTCGCTGCCCTCGGCGCGCATGGGCTCGACTGGCGCACTGTGTTCGAGAACGGCAACATCGATGCCACGACCGCTACGGTCCGTTCCGACCTTGCCGTCACCACCTGGCTGGCATCGACCGTGCCCGCCGATCTCGACATCCTGTCGTCCGGTCCGGACCTTCCGGCGTTGCCGAGTTTCGCCATCAACCTGCATCTGCCGAAGCATGGCATCGAGCCCGCTGCGCGAGAGTTTGCGCGACACATCCGCGATGGGCTCGTGCGGCGGCCGGTGGCCGCTTGAGCTCGAGCAGAACTTGGGTTCCTCTCCCCCGTCGATCGGGGGAGAGGTGTCGAGCGAAGCTCGACGGAGTGGGGGTCGACCTGGGCTCGGGCGTTGTTACTTCAAGCCGGCGCCTCGCCCTTATTGAGGCGCCGCCGCGAGTTGTCAGCGAGGGTGTATTTGAGGAGCGTCTTCCCCCACTCCGTCGCTGCTCCGCAGCGCCACCTCTCCCCCCTCCGGAGGGAGAGGAAAGGTGCCAATGCCCGCCCCGCTACTTCCAGTTCCTGCGCCGCTCGAGCTCGGCATCCGACGGCTTGTCCTGAGCAAAGGAGCCAGTGCGGATCTCGCCGCCGCGCTCATACGTCGCCATGATGACGCCGGTGGTGGTGGCCTGTGACTTGACGAGCTTGAAGGCGGCCGGCATCGCATTGTCACCGAACAGCCGCTTGCCCTTGCCCAGCAGCAGCGGGAAGGTCATCAGCTTGATCTCATCGATCAGCCCGTTGGCGAGCAGCGTCTGGATCAGGTTGCCCGATCCCTGGATGAGCAGGTCGGGTCCGTCTTCCTGCTTGAGCTGCCTGAGCCTTGCGACCACATCGGACCCAAGCGGCTCGGTGTTTTCCCAGGTCAGCGAATCCGGGCGGTGCGTCGCCACATATTTGGTCGCAGGGTTGAAGGCATCTGCGATCTGATCCTTCTGGTACGGCCAATAGGCGGCGAAGATGTCGTAGGTTCGGCGGCCGAGCAGCAGGGCGAAGGGTTTGGAAAACAGTTCCTCCATGGCCACGCCCGCCACCTCGTCGAAATAGTGGAACGTCCAGCCGCCGAACTTGAAGCCGCCAACCGGATCCTCTTCCGGACCGCCGGGCGCCTGCATGACGCCGTCGAGGCTGACGAATGTGGCAGCGATGATCTTCCTCATTGGAACTCTCCCTTTTCGTGATCCGCGCCATCGGGCCGGATCTTGGCCAAGAGCGGCTCGGCGTTTCATGGAATCGCTGATCTGCTCTAAGTATTTGTTTTGACGCAATTCCGGACGGAAAACCGCTGCGCACTTTTCCTGGAATTGCTCTAAGGACGCCTGGACGGGCGTCGGCCCGACAGCGGCCGCAAAAGATTCTGCCGCTCAGCGCGCTCGTCCCCGCTGCCGTCGACGCCTCGCGACGAAAACCAGACGTCGCCGACGATGGCAGTGGCGGTGCGGTCCGGCGCCTTGTCGCTGATCAGCCAGATCGAGCGGCTGCGCGCCGCCTTTTCGCGATCGGGGATTTTCGCCGAGGGGTCCGTGGTCGATGCGCCGACGCAAGGGATGAACCACGAGCCCATGAACGGGCGGCAGGCAAAGCCGGATTCCGTGCTGGTCACCAGCACGGCCAGTGCAACGCGTTCGGCAGGGCGCCATGGGAAGACCATGCGGCCGCCCGGCTTCAGCGCCTTCAGCCAGGCGGCCGGAGGCGCTGCCACGCCGGCATTGACATACACGATGTCGGACGGCGGCAGCGGGCTCGCGACGGCATTGCCGTGGATGACGGTCACGTTGCCATAGGCGGCGAGGCTCTCCTCGGCCCGGCCGGCAAGTGCTGCGTCAAGCTCGAAGGCGATGACCGCGCCGGGCGCGACCAGCTTCGCCAGCAGCGCGGTGTAATAGCCGGTGCCGGCGCCGATATGGGTGACGACCTCGCCTGGCTTGGGCGCGACCTTGCCGATCCACATGGCGTGCAGGATGGGCTCGCCATTGTTGATGCCCTTGTCGGCATCGAGCGCCACCAGCACGTTCTGGTAGATGTGGGAGGGATCTGCGGTCGGCGTCTCGACCCTGCCGTCACCGGCGATGATGGTCCACGGCCCCGGACCAAGAAAGGCTTCGCGCGGCACCGTGGCGAAGGCCTCCTCGAGCCGCGGATCGGCCGAGCCGGCATGGGCGGCCATCAGTCGGGCGTAGAATTGGCGGGCCTCGGCGGTTCCGGTCATGGTGGCTTGAGAAGATAGCGCGGCCCGCGGATTTGTCGCGGCCGCGCGTCCTTAAGGCGTGCCGCGCCTGGAGGAATTCAGGCGGCACGCCTCAAGTCGCTTGCTTTCATGCATGTCGTTGTCCCAAAACCGCAGCGCACTTTTGGGCGACATGCCTTGTTCTCAGCCGAAGCCGGCGATGGTGTCGTAGAGCAGCTTGAAATTGAGCACCAGGATGACGGCAGCGACGACCCAGGCGAGCATGGCGACCGCGCGCGGGATGGCGAAATTGCCCATCTTGTTCTTGTCGGAGACGAATTGCACCAGCGGGATGACCGCGAAGGGCAGCTGCATCGACAGGATCACCTGGCTGAACACCAGCAGCTGGCCGGTGCCCCGCTCGCCGTAGAGCGCGGTGACGATCACCACCGGAACGATGGCGATGCCGCGCGTCAAGAGGCGGCGCGCCCATTGCGGGATGCGCAGGCGCAGGAAGCCTTCCATGACGATCTGGCCGGCAAGCGTCGCCGTTACCGTTGAGTTGAGGCCGGAGGCGAGCAACGCCACCGCGAACAGGATCGAGGCGATGCCGAGGCCGAGCAGCGGCGACAAGAGCTCGAAGGCCTGGCCGATCTCGGCGACGTCCTGGTGGCCGGTGCCATGGAAGGCCACCGCCGAAACGATCAGGATGGAGGCGTTGACGAACAACGCCAGGACCAGCGCGATGGTCGAGTCGGTGGTCGCCCACTTGATCGCGTCGCGCTTGCCCCGGTCGGTGCGCTCATAGGCGCGGGTCTGCACGATCGAGGAGTGCAGGTAGAGATTGTGCGGCATGACGGTGGCGCCGATGATGCCGATGGCAATGTAGAGCATCGCCGGATTGGTGACGATCTCGGACGACGGCACGAACATCGAATGCAGGATCGAGCCGACCGGCGGCGCGGCGGCGAAGATCTGGATGGCGAAGCAGCCGAAGATGATGATCAGAAGTGCGATGACGAAGGCTTCGAGATAGCGGAAGCCCTTGTTCATCAGCAGCAGCACCAGGAAGGCATCGAGCGCGGTAAGCATGGCGCCGCCGATCAGCGGGATGCCGAACAGCAGCTGCAGCGCGATCGCCGTGCCGATGACCTCGGCGAGATCGCAGGCGATGATGGCCAGCTCGCAGGCGATCCACAGCAGGAAGTTGACGGAGCGCGGATAGTAGGCGCGGCAGGCCTGGGCGAGGTCGCGGCCGGTGGCGATACCGAGCCGGGCGGCAAGCGCCTGCAGCAGGATCGCCATCAGGTTCGACAGCATGATGATGAACAGCAGCGTGTAGCCGAACTGGGCGCCGCCGGCGAGGTCGGTTGCCCAGTTGCCCGGGTCCATATAGCCGACCGAAACCATGTAGCCCGGGCCCATGAAGGCGAACAGGCGGCGGAACCAGATGCCGGTCTGCGGCACGGTGATGGAGGCGTTGACCTCGCGCAGGCTGGGCTGTTCGTCCTCCTCAGGCCGGGCAAAACGCCACGCGGATCTGGATACGGCTTCTGCGTCGGACATCAGGGATTTTCCGCTGGAAAGGGTCGAGGTTGGCCCTTATCTATGCCACGGCTCAACATTATGCAATAGGCTATATTTCATTGTTTATGCTTTTGCGACGACGCCAACGGGCGGAGCGACCAGGCTCCTGACCCCGTTGCGCCTGCCGTGGAATGCAAATAAACGGCCAGACCAGCCGGGCTCCGTGCTATGACTACGGGCCCGATTCAACGTTGTTTAGAGGAGCGCGCATTGGCGCTGAGGAACAGACCGGTTCGACGCGAAGAGCCGCTTCCGGACGCCGATGTCCATTCGGAGGGCTTCCGGCAGACGCGCGAAGCGCGCCGCAGCGCGCTCGTCGAGGACTATGTCGAGCTGATCGCCGACCTCATCGAGGATGGCAACGAGGCGCGGCAGGTCGACATCGCGGCCAGGCTCGGCGTCGCCCAGCCGACGGTGGCGAAGATGCTGACCAGGCTCTGCGCGGACGGACTTGTTTCCCGGAAACCCTATCGCGGCGTGTTCCTGACCGAGGCCGGGCGCAAGGTCGCGGAGGAAAGCCGCATCCGCCACCAGACCGTGGAAGCCTTCCTGCGCTCGCTCGGCGTCAGCGCCGAGACGGCGCGCATCGACGCCGAGGGCATCGAGCACCATGTCAGCGCCGAGACGCTCGAAGCCTTCCGCAAGGCGATGATCGCGCCGCGCTGAGCCTCGTCAGCCGCCGTGCTTGGCGGGCGAAAACCCGGAACCCGGATACGTCCAGAACGTTGCTCTTCGGCGCGATAGCCGCGCCAGGGAGGAAGAGATGGGCGTTGAACAGGCACCGACCGCAAAGGGCAAGCAGGCCTCAAAGGGACTCAGACAGGCGGCGGCGAAAGACGAGCGCAAGACCGAAGCCGAGACCGGCCGTCCGCTGAAAAAGGGCGCGGCGCGTTTCGAGGAGCGCTCGAAAAGCTCCGACGGCAAGAGCGCCGGCAGCAAGCAGAAGCCTTGAAGATTCCAGCAGGCGCGTTCACTCCTCGGTGTCCTGCACCCAACTGCGTGGATGGCCGTCGACGCGGAACTGGAAGATGAAATAGGGCGGGATGCAGGTGCCCTTGCCGGGCTTGGCCTCGGCCAGGTCTTCATAGCCGGCGGTGCAGATATAGTCCTCGCGGCAGGGATGCGTCTTGTCGCAGGCGCGCAGGCCGGCGGTCTTGGTGAATTCCCTTGTGCAATATTTGTGGTCCTTGCCGGAGCCGATGCAGTCGTTGAAGCCGGTCTTGGCGAGCCGTCCGCAACTCGCCTCGTCGGGCAGCTTGTCGCAACTGGCCTTACGCAGCATGCCGCCCGGAAAACCGCCGGTCTTCTGCTCGGGGTTGTCGTAGCGCTGGCGCGCCGCGCCGTAGCCGGCAAGCTTGATCGGCGGCTTCTTGTCCCTGGCCGGGTCGATGGCGCAGGCCTTGGCCGTCGCCGGCGAGAGGCGGCAATACTGGTCGCTGCCCCATTTCGACATCCTGATCTCGCCGAACTCGACGGGGTCGCCGACCGCGGTTCCGGCCTCGCTGACGCAGGTGCCGAAGCCCGGATGAATGGCGCTTTCGTGGACGCCGGCGCAGCGCAGGCCTTCGCCGCAGGTCCAGTCCTTGAAGGTTTCATCCGTGCCGCGATAGCAGATCGAGCCCCAGCCATTGTAGAGGTCGGTGCCTTTCAGGGCGTCGGCGAATTTCGCATCCGGACGGGCGGCGAAGCCCTTGCTGAAATCGGGATGCTCGCCGGCGGCGAACTGCTCGACGATGGCCAGGCGGCGCGGCAGGTCGGCGAAGAAGACCGCCGAGCCCGGCACGAAGACGGCGTTGCGCCGCGGCTCGCTGGCCGGATCGGCGCCGGTGTAGTGGAAGCCGGCGATGCCGTGGGTCTGGTGGCAGCCGGTGCAGCTCATCTCGTTGAGGCGCAGATTGAAGCCGGCCACCGACTTTATGGTGCGCAGCGCGTTGCCCCTGGCGACATAGTCCTTCAGCGCCTTGTCGACGGCGGCATCATCGAGCAGGCCATAGGCGATGTTGTTTTGCGAGCGCGCCATGCCGCCCGGCGCCACCGAGACGGCGCTGGTCGCCAGGAATTTATCGTCGACGATCAGCCGGCCGCGATCGAGATCGTAGATGTTGCGGTCGGTGAGCAGCCATTTGGCGAAGGCCTGCCGGTCCGCCAGCACCGTCTTGCGGTCGATCTGGTTCTCGATCCGCGATTCCTGGAAGGTGGCGGTGGCCGGATCCCATTTGAAGATCTTCAGCAGATATTCGGCGTGGCCGCCGAAATCGCGGCGGGTCGAGGCCGACAGGCGAAGCACCTGCATGTTGAGCTCGAGCCGCATGATCTGCGAGGAATTGAGCATGGCGCCCGACAGCGGGCCTTCGTCGGAGCGCAGCCAGGCCGCAAGCTGCTCGGGCGCAAGGTCCTTCCCGCCGGCCGCCAGCCAGCGCCTGGCGACGTCGGCGCAGGACCCATCGGCGGCGCGCGGGCGATCCTTGGAGGCGCGCCCCGTCGCGGCCGTCGGCTTGGCGTTGAAGACCAGGCTCATCGTCAGCGGCAGGCGCGAGGAGACCCGCTCTCCGGGCTTTTCCTCGACCGAATAGTGGAAACGGTAGATCAGCCGGATCTCGCCGCATTCGGTGTGGCCGAGATAGCCGCGATCCATGCGGTTGACGACGCCGGTGAGGTCCAGCGTCGAGCCGTTGTCGTCGATGTATTTCGGATTGAACTTCTGGCTCGTGTCCTTGGACTTGGCCAGTCCCGCGACATAGGGATCGGGACTTGCCGCGGGCTCGTCGGCGATCTCCTGCTTGACCGCATTGCGCACCGGGGTCAGCGCGCGCACCGAAAACAGGCCGCGATTGTCGACGTCGCGCGTCAGGCCGATCGCCGGGCCGAGCAGTCGGCTGATCGACAGGCCGCCGCGCTCGAGCGCCTGCAAGGTTGCGGGGTCGGTGACGGCGACGCTGGAATCGAGCGTGGCGGCAGGCGCCGCCCCAGCGCCGAAACCGGCCAATACCAGCAGAAACAGGAAACGGCCAATCGTCCGCAAGCGCCCCTCGCATCCCCTTGTCCGGCGCCATGCTACAGGCCTTGCGCCGCCCATTCCAGCGCCGGTTTGCAAGCGAAAAATGCTGTGACTTGCTGCAACCATTGGGATAATTGTTTGTTGGGTCTGATTGGCACCAGGATGCCGGCCTGGCCGTTTGGAAATTCGCATCGCGAGGAGTTGCCATGCTCTGGAGAGGCCGCCGTCAGAGTGACAATGTCGAGGACGAGCGCAGCGACACGGGTGGCGGCGGCGGATTCGGCGGCGGCAGCCCGGGCCAGTTCCGCATCCCGATCGGAGGCCGCACCGGCGGCGGCTCAAGCATCTTCATCGTCATCCTGGTTGTGCTGGCCGGCTGGTATTTCGGCTTCGATCCGTCACAGATACTGGGCGGCGGCGACAGCGGCGGCCAGATCACCGACGACAGCGGCAGCGAAGGTGGCGGCGCGGGGGCGCCGGCTTCCGACGAGATGAAGCAGTTCGTCTCGACCGTGCTTGCCGAAACCGAAGACACCTGGAAAGGCATCTTCCAGGCCAACGGCCTGACTTACGAAGATCCGAAGCTGGTGCTGTTCAGCAGCCAGATACGCTCGGCCTGCGGCTTCGCCTCGGCTGCGGCCGGACCGTTCTATTGTCCGGGTGATCACAAGGTCTACCTCGACATGACGTTCTTCCAGCAGCTCGACCAGCAGTTCGGCGCTTCCGGAGAGTTTGCCCGGGCCTATGTGATCGCGCATGAGGTCGGCCACCATGTGCAGAACCTCACCGGCATCCTGCCCAAGTTCAACAACATGCGGCAGGGGATGAGCGAGGCCGACGCCAACCACATGTCGATGCAGGTGGAACTGCAGGCCGACTGCTTCGCCGGTGTCTGGGCGCATTACACCGCGCAGAAGGGCATTTTGGAACAGGGCGACATCGAGAGCGCTCTCAATGCCGCCAAGCAGATCGGCGACGATACGCTGCAGAAGAAGATGCAGGGCTACGTGGTGCCGGAAAGCTTCAACCACGGCACATCGCAGCAGCGTCAGACCTGGCTTGCGCGTGGCTACAAGAGCGGCAAGCTCTCGGACTGCGACACGTTCAACAATCCGATCTGAGTTGGCGCATCGGGGTTCCTGCTGCGGCGATCAGCATCGGCCATCGCGGCAACTGATGTCAGGATGAGGCAGTTGCCGTCGTTCCCTCATTGTTCTTGGTGGCGGGCTCGCCTATAAGGTGCACCCGCCTTTGCTGCAAGGCGGCCGAGGAGCTTGACACCATCATGATCGACCCCAAGACCGCCAGACGGGGCCTTGCGCTCGTTTTCACGACGCTGCTGCTCGACATTATCGGCTTCGGCATCATCATGCCGGTGCTGCCGGCCTATCTGCAGGAACTGACGGGGGTCGGCGTCAGCGAAGCGGCGATCGAGGGCGGCTGGCTGTTCTTCGCCTATGCGGCGATGCAGTTCGTGTTCGCTCCCGTCATCGGCGGGTTGAGCGACCGCTTCGGACGGCGGCCGGTGCTGCTTGCCTCCGTGCTCACCTTTTCGATCGACAATCTGATCTGCGCCATCGCCTGGACCTACCCGATGCTGTTCATCGGGCGCCTGCTGGCCGGCATCTCCGGCGCCAGCTATTCGACGACCTCCGCCTTCATCGCCGACATCTCGACCGATGAGAACCGGGCGAAGAATTTCGGCCTGCTCGGCATCGCCTTCGGCGTCGGCTTCGTCATTGGCCCGGTCCTGGGCGGGCTGCTCGGCACGTTCGGGCCGCGCGTGCCGTTCTATTTTGCCGCCGGGCTTGCGTTCGTGAATTTCCTGATCGCGCTGTTCCTGCTGCCGGAGACGCTCGACGACAAGCATCGCCGCCGCTTCGAGTGGAAACGCGCCAACCCGGTCGGCACGCTCATCCAGATGCGCAACTACCACGGCATCGGCTGGATCGGCCTGGTCTTCTTCCTGATGACGCTCGGACACATGATGTACCCGGCGGTGTGGTCGTTCGTGTCCAACTATCGCTATGGCTGGAGCGAGCAACAGATCGGCTTCTCGCTCGGCGCCTTCGGACTGTGCGGGGCGATCGTAATGGCCATCGTCCTGCCGCGCGTCATCCCGAAGCTCGGCGAGTGGAGAACGGCGGCGATCGGCCTGACCTTCACCGCGCTCAGCGCCTTCGGCTATGCCTTTGCCTCGCAGGGCTGGATGATCTACGCGGTGATCGTCGTCGGCTGCCTGGAGGCACTGGCCGACCCGCCGCTGAGAAGCCTCGCCGCGGCCAAGGTGCCGCCTTCGGCGCAGGGCGAACTGCAGGGGGCGATGACGTCGATCTTCTCGATCACATCGATCATCACACCGCTGCTCTACACGGGGATCTTTTCCTGGTTCACCGGGCCGAGCGCGCCGGTCGTGTTCGGCGGCGCGCCCTATCTGCTGGGTGCGGTCTTCCTCACCCTGGCGGTGATCGTCTTCGTCACGAAAGTCGCCAAGCCGACGCCGAAGGAGGTCGAGCGCATGCACGCGCAGGAGGCCGTGACCGATCCGGCTTGAGAAGTTTGATCTGCTAGGCGCGTTCGGCCAGCGCCGGCTCGCCACGCTTCTCGCGGATGAGATTGACGAAGCGGCGGAACAGATAGTGCGAATCCTGCGGGCCGGGCGAGGCCTCGGGGTGATGCTGGACCGAGAACACCGGACGGCCGGTCAGCGCGATGCCGCAGTTCGAGCCGTCGAACAGCGAGACATGGGTCTCCTCGACGCCTTCCGGCAGCGAGTCGGCGTCGACCGCGAAACCATGGTTCATCGAGACGATCTCGACCTTGCCGGTGGTGTGGTCCTTGACCGGATGGTTGGCGCCGTGATGGCCCTGATGCATCTTGGCGGTCCTGCCGCCCAGCGCCAGCGCCAGCATCTGGTGGCCAAGGCAAATGCCGAACACCGGGATTTCGGTCTTGAGCAGGTCCTGGATCACAGGCACCGCGTAGTCGCCGGTCGCTTCCGGATCGCCGGGACCGTTGGAGAGGAAGATGCCGTCCGGCTGCATGGCGAGGATTTCCTCGGCGCCGGTCTTGGCCGGCACAACGGTGACCTTGGCACCGAGGCCGGCGAGCAGACGCAGGATGTTGCGCTTGACGCCATAGTCGATAGCAACGACGTGCAGCGACGGCTCGGCCTGCTCGCCAAAGCCTTCGTTCCAGACCCAGGGCGTCTCGCGCCACACGGAGGACTGCCCCGAGGTGACGTCCTTGGCGAGGTCGAGGCCGATCAGGCCCGACCAGGCGGCGGCGCGCCGCTTCAGATCGTCGAGGTCGAAGACGCCGTCCGGCGCATGCGCGATGACGGCATTGGGCATGCCCTTTTCGCGGATCAGCGCGGTCAGCGCGCGCGTGTCTATGCCCGAAAGCGCGACGATGCCGCGCTTCTTCAGCCATTGGTCGAGATGGCCGGCGGCGCGGTAGTTGGACGGGTTGGTGACATCGGCTTTGAACACGGCGCCGACGGCGCCGGCGCGGGCGGCCGGGTTGAGGTCCTCGATGTCCTCGTCATTGGTGCCGATATTGCCGATATGCGGGAAGGTGAAGGTGACGATCTGGCCGGCATAGGATGGGTCCGTGAGGATTTCCTGGTAGCCGGTGAGCGCGGTGTTGAAGCAGACTTCGGCGACCGCCGATCCGGTGGCGCCGAGGCCGCGACCCTCGATGACGGTGCCGTCGGCAAGCACCAAAAGCGCGGTAGGCTTCTCGGTATTCCAAGGGGCAGTCGTCGTCGCCATGGCGGCACTCCTGTAAGGCTGCGTTACAGCGGGTCCGGGACCAACTGCGCAGCAAACGGCGCGGAGCAGCGATTTCTGCGGCTTCCGCGCGTCAATTCTTCTCGCTCATGCCGTTTTCCCAAAACCGCTGTGCACTTTTGGGCGGCATGAACTCATTGTCTCATGCAGGACCGAGTACATAGGCGAAGGCGCCAAAGCGGTCAATGCGGTGGCTGGAAACCGGTCCCGATTTTGTTTCTCCAGCAATATCAGTGGTTTGCCTGGATTTGCTTTGCGCGCGGGGCAAAGCTATTGTCCGCGCCGTTCGAAGGAGAGAGCACGATGCGCGAAAAAATCGCCGAATCCCTGAAGAGCGCGATGAAGGCGCAGGACAAGCACCGCTTGCCCACTCTGCGGCTGATCCAGGCCGCCATCCACGACCGCGACATCGCCAATCGCGGCGCCGGCAAGCCGGCCGCGAGCGAAGAAGAGATCCTGCAGATCCTGGCCAAAATGGTGAAGCAGCGCGAGGAATCGGCGAAGGCTTTCGAGGACGGCAAGCGGCCGGAACTGGCCGCGCAGGAGCGTGGCGAGATGGAGATCATCCGCGGCTTCCTGCCGACGCAGCTCGACGATGCCGCCGTTACGGCTGCGGCACGTGAGGCGATCGCGGCGACGGGCGCCGCCAGCCAGAAGGACATGGGCAAGGTGATCGGCGCGCTGAAGCAGAAATATGCCGGCCAGATGGATTTCGGCAAGGCGAGCAGCATCGTCAAAGGGCTGCTGCAGTAACCTGCGCTTGCCCGCTTCACGGGTGACGCGGCCTCACGACCCCTTGCAGATCGGCAGCGGCTGCGGCGGCGGCGCCGGATGGTCCTTCTTGTACTGGGCAATGATCGGCTCGAGGGTCTTCCTCGGCCAGAATTTCGGCCTGCCGATATCCTTCAGGCAGGATGCGTTCCAGTAGGCGCCCGAAGCGGAACGGCCGCTCGCTACGGCGGCGATGTCTCGCGATTCCGGATAGATGTAGAGCGTCGTCGGGTTGCCCTTGACCATCGCGATGAGCTGCGCGGCATCGGTTGCCGACCAGCTGGTGCAGCCATTGCTGCGGCCGCCGGCATAGTCCACCAGCTTGCCGAACGGCACCATGCCGTCATGGTCGGCGTAGGAGCTGTTGGGGTTCTTGCGCAGGCACATGCCGCGCAGCACCTGGGCCGCGTGGCCGCCAATAACGCGCTGCCTGGCATTGGCGGCTTCGCCTTCGCCGTCGAACTGGATGAAGGTGCGCAGGAAAGCCGTGTCCCGTTTTGCGCCGGTGCGATAGAAGCCCTTGAATGAGGTTTTCGCCTCGCGGGTCATGTAGGCGCCGCCGGCGGTCAATTCCGAATCCATCGCATTGCCGAAGTTCCTGGCGCATCGTCTGCCGTTTGAGAAATCGACGGTGCCTTTCAGGTTGCGGCCGCCGCCGTGGCCGGACGAGATCGCGCGAAACGACTGGCTGGCTTCGCAGATGATGTAGTAGCGGCGCCCCAGCACGCCGTTGCCGAGATCGCCGGGACGCGTCGCATCCATGGCGAAGTAGCAGGGGTTGCTGACGGCGCCGGCGGCGACTTTTTTCAGGTAAAGCGCGCGCGCCCGCTCCAGAACGACTTCTGCGATCTGGCCATCGCCCTCGCCAACATGGGCCTGCAGCCAGGCCGGAATACCGGACGGTTGGAGGGCGGCGAAAGATCGAGGCGAAGCCGTCAAGGTGACGACAATGGCAAGGAGGCTGAGGATAGCCACACCCAGCGGAACAGATCTCAACCGCACCAGCTCATCCCCCGTCAACGCATTGTGTCTTGCGATGAATCACCTGGAGCCGATCATAAAAGGTCTCGCGCCAATCTGCGAAACACTTCTAGTTTAGCTGCCCACCCCAAAGCCGGAATGGCATCATGGTTGAAATCGTCAAGCCAGCGCTCGAACACCTGCCGTCCTACAAGGCGGCGCTGGAGCGCGGCTGGTCGCCGGACAATGTGCGACTTGAGGAAGCGACGCGAGAGCAGCTCGCCGCGATCGAAGAGGACCCGTTTGCGTTCCTCGCCGGTCTCGACGATCCCGAGGGCAGGGGACCGCCGATCACGCTGCCCGACGGCACGATGGTGCCGCGGCTGCCCGGCTTTCGGCGGTGGATCTGGGATGGCGAGGCCGCCGGCTCGATCGGCTTCCGCTGGCAGCCCGGTACGGCGGCGCTCCCCTCGCATGTTCTCGGTCATATCGGCTACGCGGTGGTGCCGTGGAAGCGAGGGCGTGGCTATGCGACCGAGGCGCTGCGGCTGATGCTCGACGAGGCGAGGGCGGTCGGCCTGCCCTTTGTCGAGATCACCGCCAAGCCGCAAAACCCGGCGTCGCACAAGGTGATCCTGGCCAATGGCGGCAGGTTCGTCGGCCGCTTCTTCGAGGATGCCGCCTATGGCGGCGCCGAGAGCCTGCGCTTCCGCATCGATCTATAGCAGCGACGATGGCAGCCTGACGATCTGATTCAGGAGGGCGCGGCAACGCGTTGTTTTGCCGGGTCTTCTGGCGCCGTGGCCGGGGCGTCGCTACTCGGCTGCCGCGGGCAGCGGCGGCGCCACGCGGCTGCGCCCTTCCCAGACTTGCGAGGCCACCGCCACGGCGACCGCGACCAGCATGGCCAGCGCGCCGGCCACCGGCAGGCTGCGGTAGCCGTAGCCGGCATTGAGCATGGCCGCACCCAGAGAGGCGGCGAGCGCGATGCCGACATTGAAGCCGGAGGGGATGAGCGAGGAGGCGAGATTGGAGGCGTCCGCCGTCCAGGCCAGGATGCGGGTCTGGATCGGCGCGCCGATGGCGAAGTTGAGGCCGCCCCAGATGACGATCGCAACGACCATCGGCACGGGGTAGGGGCTGACGGCATAGATGACGCCAAGCATCAGCGCCTGCAGGAACAGCATGGTGATCAGCGACGGCATCAGCTTCCAGTCGGCCAGCTTGCCGCCGAGGAAGACGCCGATGGTTGCGCCGACGCCATTGAGCAGCAGCACCCAGGGCACCAGGCTCTCATCGAGGCCGGTGACTTCGAGCAAGGTCGGGGTGATGTAGGTGAACAGGCCGAACTGGCCGATCATCAGCATCAGCATCAGGATGAGCGAGGTCCAGACCTGCTGACGTCCCAGAACGCGGACCTCGTGCGAAAGGCTGGCGGGGCTGTTCGACGAACCCGCCGTGCGGGGCAACAAAGCAAGCATGGCGGCAATTGCCGCCACGCCCAGCGCGCCCATCACCCAGAAAGTGGCGCGCCAGCCCCAGAGGTTGCCGATCGCGGTTCCGGCCGGCACGCCGATGACGTTGGAAACGGTGAGGCCGGACAGGATGACCGCCACCGCCATGCCGCGCTTGTCTTCCGGCACGAGGCCGACGGCCACCACCATGGCGACCCCGAAATAGGCGCCGTGCGCCACGGCGACTGCAATGCGCAGAAGCAGCATCGAGGTGAAGTCAGGCGCCAGCGCGCAAGCCGCCTGGCCGATGGTGAAGGCGATGGCGAGGCCTATGAGCAGGGTCTTGCGGGAGATCGTCTTGGTGGCGAGTGCCAGCAGCGGACCGCCAACGGCAATGCCGCAGGCGTAGCCGGAGACCAGGTAACCGGCAGTAGGAATGGAAACGCCGAGGCCGCCGGCGACCTGCGGCAGCACGCCGGCAATGACGAATTCCGTGGTGCCGAAGGCAAAGGCAGCGATGAACAGGGCAATGAGCGGAAGCATAGCGCGGCAAGCGATCCCAAATGAGATGGCCTCAAACCATGGATGGGCGCCGCCGGCAATGCAGAAAATGTCGATGCCGCTTTAGCTTTTCTTGACCGGCTCAATCCGGTCGGTCAGCTGCCGATGGGGCCAGGAAGGCCGTCTTCCTGCCGTAAGGGATTTTCAGCCATGCCCGTTCATGGAGATAGTAGAGCAATGACTTGGTGACGACCTCGGTGGCGCCGATGGCGGCGGCCAGCTTGACGCTGCCCGTTACCACCAGCGAGATGATCATCGTGTCGATGGTGCCGGTGGCGCGCCAGGAAAGCGCCTTGGCGAAGCTGCGTGAATGGGTGTCCATCGCCGATCATCCTCCCAGTAGACCTCACACGATCCTTAGCCGAGAGACGAGAGGATGAGCAAAGACAAATTCTGATGGGACTGAGGTGATGTCGCCGCACCCGGTATCGACCTAGCCCGCCTTCAGCCTTGAACCGCCGAGCAGGCCACGCTCTTCCAGCACCGGATAGGCCATGGAGGCGAGCAGCGAGTTGATCTGCTTCAAGTCACGGATGGTGTCGAGGTGGATCGAGCTGGTCTCGACGCTCTTGGCGGTGCCGTCGCGCAGCCGCACGAAATGGCTGGCGCTGGTTTCCTTCTCGCGGTCGCGCAGCCGGTCCTTTTCCAGCACCAGCTGGCGGGCGGCCTCGGGGTCGCGCGAGACCAGCACGTTGAAGGCAAGGCGCGCATTGGCGAGCACCGAGGCATGGAAGGCGCTGAGCTCGCGCCAGCCTTCGGGCGTGAACTCCAGCCCCCGCTCGAGCTTCTTCCTGACATGCACCAGCATGTTGCGCACGATGATGTCGCCGACCTGCTCCAGCTTGACGCAGGCGCCGATCAATTCCTGGCAGCGCAGCGCCTCGTCCTCGCTCATCGGGTTCTTGGTGACCTTGGCCAGATAGAGCTTAATCGCCGCGTGTTTCTTGTCGACGCGGTCGTCGAGCGCGGCGAGCGCCTTGATCTTGTCGGCGTCGGCGCTCTCGTAGAGCTCGATGATGCGCTTCAGCATGATCTCGACGGTCTCGCAGACCCTCACGACCTCGCGGGTAGCGTTGGCCAGCGCCTGGCTCGGCGTATCAAGCGCGCTTTCGTTGAGCGCCGATAGTTCGACGATGTCGAGCGCCGAAGCCTGCTCCGGCTTGGCGCCGAGCGCCACGATCTTCTCCGAGGCGCGATAGACGAGGCTGGCGAGCGGCAGGCCGGCGAGCAGGACGATCACATTGAAAAGGATGTGGGCGTTGACGATCTGGTCGGGGACGCTGGCGCCGAGGAAGCCGACCGGCGGCTTCAGCGTCATGAACAGGATCAGCATGACCAGCGAGCCCATGCCGCGCATCAGCAGATTGCCGACCGGCACGACGCGCACGCCAGGCTCGGCGTTGCGGGTGAGCAGCGGCGCGATGATCGAGGAGCCGAGGTTGACGCCAAGCACCAGCACGATGCCGAGCTCGGGCGGGATGAAGCCGCGGCCAGCCAGCGTCACCAGGAGCAGGACGGCCGCGATCGAGGAATGGAACAGCCAGGTGACCAGCGCGGCAAGCAGGTAGGCGGTGACGAAATCGCCGGAGAAATAGTTGACGATCATCGGCATCAGCGTGCTCTGGCGCAGCGGTTCCGAGGCCTGGCCGATCATCTCCAGCGACAGAAGCAAGAGGCCGATGCCGACCAGGATGCGGCCGGACTGGCGCCAGTCGCGCCGCTCGGTGGCCATGAACATGACGGTGCCGGCGACCAGGCATACCGGGACCAGCAGCGAGAGGTCGAAGGTGAGCAGCTTGACCACCAGCGCCGAGCCGATCTCGGCGCCGCGCACGGCCAACTGGCCGGACATGCCGGAGACGATGCCGGCGCCGGCGAAGGAGCCGACCAGCAAGGTCACGGCGGTGGAGCTCTGCAGCGCGACCGACAGGCCGCAGCCGGCCAGAACCGCCATCAGCGGATTGCGCATGGTGGCGCGCAGCCTGTGGCGCAGCGCATCGCCATAGGCGCGCTCGACGCCCGTCTTGACCATGCGGGTGGCGAACAACATCAGCGCCACGGCGCCGGCAAGATGCAGAAGGACGACGGAACCGCTCATGCGCGATCTCGCGATCCGACGGGCGCGCGCTGCGCGCGAGCCGAACCGTCGACCAGGCAATAGAGGGTGCGAATCATAGACATTTCAGAACCGAGAATACGCCGATTTACTTTAGCCGGATAATAGATTTTGACCGTCGGGCGACGGTTGGCGCACGACAGGGCGTGTCGGAAATGGATGGACGGCGATTTGGTTGCATGGCCCGCCGGCGCCGGTGGCGGCATGCCGCCGGGCGCTCCCGCTCCTATCAGTGCCATCTGACGACGACGTTGAATTAGACATTCTAAATGCAAGAAATCATTACATAATTGTAATTCTACCATTCAGTTTTGGTTCATCCCCGGCGTCCTATTGCTTGCGCATCGACAACCAAGGAGTACCCGTCATGAAACGTCTCGTTCTTTCCGCTGTCGCCGCCTCGATGCTGGCCGCCACGTGCGTCTCGGGCCAGGCCTCGCCGCTCAACGCGCCGGTCGCGCCGCAGTCGAACTACAGCCAGGTTGACTGGCAGCAGCCCGGCAAGCACGTCGACGTGAGGAAGCGCGTCATCAAGAAGAAGGTCGTGGTGAAGCGCAGCCATTGGCGCAACGGCCAAAAGTACTCCAGCTGGAAGCGGCACCAGCCGATCCGCGATTACGGCCGTTATGGCCTGCGCCGTCCGGGCCCTGGCCAGGAGTGGATCCGCGTCGGCAACGACTATGTGCTGGTCAGCATCTTCTCCGGCATCATCTTTGGTGCCATCGCCGCGCAGTAAGCCTGCCAGTACTGAGCTGCGTTTTGAAGAAGGCGGCCGGCGACGGCCGCTTTCCTTTTGCCCTGTGGAAACCGGGCATCGTCCGTATTTGGGGTCGTGCGGTCCGGCAAGCGTGCTTATATGGGCGGGAAAAGAGTTTCCCGATGCGCTTTCCGCCCGCCTTCCTCGACGAGATCCGCGACCGTGTGCCGATTTCCTCGGTCATCGGCCAGCGCGTCGCGTGGGACAGGAAGAAGACCAATGCGTCGCGCGGCGACTATTGGGCCTGCTGCCCGTTCCATGGCGAGAAGAGCCCGTCGTTCCATTGCGAAGACAAGAAGGGCCGCTACCATTGCTTCGGCTGCTCGGTGTCGGGGGACCACTTCAAGTTCCTGACCGAGCTCGACGGCATGAGCTTTCCCGAGGCGGTCGAGAAGATCGCCGACATGGCCGGCGTGCCGATGCCGGTTCGCGACGAACAGGAGGAACGGCGCGAGAAGGAACGCGCCAGCCTGACCGATGTCATGGAGATGGCGACCGCCTTCTTCCAGGAGCGGTTGCAGGGGCCGGAAGGCGCAAAGGCCCGCGCCTATCTGAGGGAGCGTGGTCTGACCTCGGCGACACAGCAGTCGTTTCGGCTGGGTTATGCGCCGGACAGCCGCAATGCGCTCAAGGAACACCTTGCGGCAAAAGGCGTGCCAAAGGCCGATATCGAGGCCTGCGGGCTGGTGCGGCATGGCGACGACATCCCGGTCTCCTACGACTGGTTCCGCGACCGCATCATGTTTCCGATCCCGGATTCGCGTGGCAAGATCATCGCCTTTGGCGGCCGGGCGCTGGCGCCCGACGCGCTCGCCAAATACATGAACTCGCCTGATACCGAGCTCTTCCACAAAGGCTATGTGCTCTACAATTTCGCCCGCGCCCGCAAGGCACTGGCCAAGGGCGGTACGGTGATCGCGGTCGAAGGCTATATGGACGTGATCGCGCTGGCGCAGGCCGGTTTCGAGAATGCCGTGGCGCCGCTCGGCACCGCGCTCACCGAGAACCAGCTGGAGCTTCTGTGGCGCATGGCGCCGGAGCCGGTGTTGTGCTTCGACGGCGACAAGGCCGGATTGAAGGCGGCATGGCGTGCCGCCGATCTTGCGCTGCCGTCGGTACAGGCCGGGCGCTCGGCGAGTTTCGCGCTGCTGCCGGAAGGCAAGGATCCCGACGATCTGGTCAAGGCCGAGGGGCCGGACGCGTTCCGCGCGGTGCTTGCCGATGCGCGGCCGCTGGTCGATCTGTTGTGGATGCGCGAGACGGCGGGTGGCGTTTTCGACACGCCGGAGCGGCGGGCGGAACTGGGAAAGACGCTGCGTGAACTGACCAGCCGCATCCGCGACGAAAGCACGCGCTATCACTACCAGCAGGAGATGCGCGAGCGCGAACAGAGCTTCTTCGGCTCGCAGCGCGGCCCGCGGCAGGGTCGTCATGATGGCGGCCGGCCAGGCGAGCGCGGCCAGGGCAAGGCGCCCGGCGGACAGTTCGCCAGGGGCGCAAGCGGCCGCATCGCCATCACCGAGAGCCTCGGACAGTCGGCGCTGGTCAAGCGCGGCGAGGGCATGTCGGTGCGCGAGGCGACGATCATCGTGGCGCTCGTCAACCACCCGCCGCTGATCGACGAGAATTTCGCCCATGTCGAATTCCTCGACCTTGCCAATGCGGATTTGAAGAAACTGCACGCCGCGATCCTCGACGCCATGGCGCATGATGCCGCCGACGAGCGCGGCGCGGTGATCGCCACGATTGAGCGGGCCGGGTGCGGCGGCATCTGGGGGCGGGCGGTGGAACTGATCAAGCGCGCGCGGCAGTGGCCGGCGCTCGAAACCGCCGCGCTCGAGGATGCCCGCGACGCCTTCAACCAGGCGCTGCACTTGCAGCGCAGCGCGCGCACCTTACATAGAGAGCTGAAACAGGCGCAGGCAGCGCTCGACGCGGATCCCTCGGACGAAAATTTCCGGCATCTGATCGAGATTCAGGCGCAATTCAACGATGTACAGGCAACGGAAGCGCTGATCGAAGGGTTTGGCGTATCCTCGGGCAGAGTCGGACGCGTATAGGGTCCAAACTCCGTCCAAAGAGCGAAATGGAAATGTCCCCGCGTCGAATCGACGCCTCTAAGTCGGGTAATTGATTCGCTTTTTTCATGCGAATCATGCGAGAGGCGCTTGACCTTCTGGCAGAATGGCGGAATCAGGACGATTCGAAATATTAACCCGTGCCAGGCGTCGACGGGAAAATTGAGAGATGCCGGGTGCTGGTCACTGGACGGGCAAAAGGCCTGCCACAGATATCAGGGTTAATCTGGACTTAACGAGAGATGCGGTTACTGGCCCGGTGAAGAGCGTTCTGGTGCGAGCGCATCCGATTTGACCGGCACTGCAGCTTACGCGGCTCCGCTTTAAGGCCGCTTGGAGACGACAAAGAATGGCGACAAAGGAAAAGGAAGAGGTCGAGACCGAACGCGAAGGCGCCACCGATGGCCCTCTGCTCGACCTTTCCGATGATGCTGTCAAGAAGATGATCAAGGCCGCCAAGAAGCGCGGCTACGTTACGATGGACGAGCTGAACTCGGTGCTGCCTTCGGAGGAAGTGACCTCCGAGCAGATCGAGGACACGATGGCGATGCTCTCCGATATGGGCATCAATGTCGTCGAGGACGACGAGCAGGGCGAGGAGTCCGAGGCCGCCGATACGAGCGCGGACGCCGAGGAAGACGCCAACGAACTCGCCGAGCAGACCGGCACCGCCGTCGCCACCACGACCACCAAGAAGGAGCCGACCGATCGCACCGACGATCCGGTCCGCATGTATCTGCGCGAGATGGGCTCGGTCGAGCTTCTGTCGCGCGAGGGCGAAATCGCCATTGCCAAGCGCATCGAGGCCGGCCGCGAGACGATGATCGCGGGGCTCTGCGAAAGCCCGCTGACCTTCCAGGCCATCATCATCTGGCGCGATGAGCTCAACGAATCGAAGATCCTGCTGCGTGAGATCATCGATCTGGAAGCCACCTATGCCGGGCCCGAAGCCAAGCAGGCGCCGGTGGTCGAGCGGATCGAGGAAGCCCCCAAGGCGGACGAAAAGCCGCGTGGCCGGGGCGCCGCGCGCGACGAGGAAGACGACATCACCAATGTCGGCGGCGACACGCGCGGACTGGAGGAAGACGAGGACGACGAGGACGAGGCGAGCCTGTCGCTGGCGGCGATGGAAGCGGAACTGCGCCCCCAGGTGATGGAGACGCTGGACGTCATCGCCGACACCTACAAGAAGCTGCGCAAGCTGCAGGACCAGCAGGTCGAGAACAGGCTGGCCGCGGCCGGTACGCTGTCGCCCAGCCAGGACCGCCGGCTGAAGGAGCTGAAGGATCAGCTGATCAAGGCGGTGAAGTCGCTGTCGCTCAACACGGCGCGCATCGAAGCCCTGGTCGAGCAGCTCTACGACATCAACAAGCGCCTGGTACAGAACGAGGGCAAACTCTTGCGGCTGGCCGAAAGCTATGGCGTGCGCCGCGAGGAATTCCTCAAGGAGTATCAGGGCTCGGAGCTCGATCCGAACTGGACGCGCTCGATCGCCAACCTGACCTCGCGCGGCTGGAAGGAATTCACCAAGAACGAGAAGGACGCCATCCGCGACCTGCGTTCCGAAATCCAGAACCTCGCCACCGAAACGGCGATCTCGATCCTGGAATTCCGCAAGATCGTCAACCAGGTGCAGAAGGGCGAGCGCGAAGCGGCGATCGCCAAGAAGGAAATGGTCGAGGCCAACCTGCGCCTCGTCATCTCCATCGCCAAGAAGTACACCAACCGCGGCCTGCAGTTCCTCGACCTGATCCAGGAAGGCAATATCGGCCTGATGAAGGCGGTCGACAAATTCGAATACCGCCGTGGCTATAAGTTCTCGACCTACGCGACGTGGTGGATCCGGCAGGCGATCACCCGCTCGATCGCCGACCAGGCGCGCACCATCCGCATTCCGGTGCACATGATCGAGACGATCAACAAGATCGTGCGCACCTCACGCCAGATGCTGCACGAGATCGGCCGCGAGCCGACGCCGGAGGAATTGGCCGAGAAGCTGGCCATGCCGCTGGAGAAGGTGCGCAAGGTGCTGAAGATCGCCAAGGAGCCGATCTCGCTCGAAACGCCGGTCGGCGACGAGGAGGATTCGCATCTCGGCGACTTCATCGAGGACAAGATGGCGATCCTGCCGATCGACGCCGCGATTCAGGCCAATCTGCGCGAAACGACGACCCGCGTGCTCGCTTCGCTGACGCCGCGCGAGGAACGGGTTCTCAGAATGCGCTTCGGCATCGGCATGAATACCGATCACACGCTGGAAGAAGTCGGCCAGCAGTTCTCGGTGACGCGCGAGCGCATCCGCCAGATCGAAGCCAAAGCGCTGCGCAAGCTCAAGCACCCGAGCCGGTCGCGCAAGCTGAGAAGCTTCCTCGACAGCTGAGGCAGGCAAGCCAACGCAATCCAAAGGGCGCCATTGGCGCCCTTTTTCATTCTGGTCGAAGGCTCTGCTGCTCTTGCCCGTGACAGCTGCCAGGAGGATACTTCGCGCGTCGGATGCATTTTCCGGGCGATAAACCGGATGCCCGCCCCGGCGATTTGATCGCCGTGCTCCGTGGCGCCGGAGGGAGGTATGCCATGACGACTTACATCTTGCTCCTCAACTGGACCGAGCAGGGCGCCAGGAATGTGCGCGAGTCACCGAAGCGGCTCGATGCCGCCAAGAAACAGCTGGGCGAGATGGGCGGATCGTTCAAGGCGTTCTATCTGACCATGGGCGACTGCGACATGGTGGCCGTGGTCGAGGCGCCGGACGACGCGGTGATCGCGCGCTTCGCGCTGATGCTGGCGGCGGGCGGCAGTGTCAGGACACGGACCCTGAAGGCATTCCCGGAATTCGCCTATCGCGAGATTATCACCTCGCTTGGGTAGCGCTCGGCGCGGCGCGGGTCTGCGTGGCGCTGCGTCATATTGCGGGGCCGTGCCGCCTCGCCGATAGTCGCGCCATGTCGAAGCCCCTGCTCACCGTCTGGTACAACACGCGCTGCCCGGTCTGCGACGCCGGCATCACGAGGCAGAAGCGCCGGCTTGTCGAGGCTGTCAAGGCGGGCCGGATCGAGTTCCGCGACATCAATCTCGAACCGGCGGTGCTCGCCGGATACGGCGCTTCGCTGGAGGATATCCGCCGCCGCCTGCACGCCACCGACGCCGAGGGCAGGCTGCTGGTCGGCGCCGACGTCGCGATCGCGGTGTGGCGGAGGACGCCGGGCGAAGGCTGGCTGGCGGCGCTGTTCGGCAACCCTGTCCTGCTGCCGCTGACACGACTTGCCTATGATCGCTTCGCCGATCTTCTCTACGCCTGGAACCGGCGCAACGGCCGCTGGTAGACGAAGGCCTCACCGATGAGGGTAGGCCCGGATCCGGTCCGGGCTTGCCGGCTACCTGGAGGCGGGTTCGCACAGCGGGCTGAAGCCCAAGGCTCTTCAGCGTCGAGATGAATGAGACGATCAAGGTCATCAACAGCGACAGCACCAGCGGAGTGAGAACAGCGGCATAGCGCGCTGGCAGTCTGCCGCGCTTGCGGGTCGTGGGCATTTGGGATTTTCCCTGAAGTGTCCGGTCGAGCGCATAGGCATCCTTTGGCCGCTTGCGGCGCAATTGCCCGGAACGACCGGGGATGGATGCGTTGCTTGACGTCAGACGCTTACGGAGTGGTCGTCGACCCTCGCGCGCCTTCTACTGGCGGGCGTCTGCGAAATCAATCCCGCTGGCGCTGTTTTCAGATACATCGTAAGATATATCTTGATTGACGAGGCGGCGTGCCTAATTGAGATATATCGTAAGACATAACTCAAGGAGCAACCCATGCACAGACATCATCCTTTCGGCGAGCGCGCCGAGCGCGCTTTCCTGCATATGGCCGGCAAGTTCGGCGGTCGCGGCGGCGGTTTCGGTCCGTTCGGGGCGGGCATGCGGGGCGGCGGCCGCGGCGGCCCGGGCGACATGTTCCGCGCCGGGCGCATGCTGGCCGACGGCGATCTCAAGCTGATCACGCTATCGCTGCTGGCCGAGGCGCCGCGCCACGGCTACGACATCATCAAGGCGCTGGAGGAGCGCACCAGCGGCATCTACAGCCCGAGCCCGGGCGTGGTCTATCCGACGCTGACCTTCCTGGAAGAGGCGGGCTATGCCATCTCCTCGGCGGAGGGCAACAAGAAGGTGTTCTCGATCACCGAGGCCGGACAGGCGCATCTCGACGAGAACCGCGAGACGATCGACCACGTGCTCGACCATCTCGAACGCTTCGGCCGCAAGATGGCCAAGGCGCGCGACTGGTTCGGCTGGAACGACGATAGCGAGGAGGGCGGCCGGCATCGCGGGCGCCACGAAAAGCGCGATGCGTTCCGTGCCGTGCGCCACCGGCTGCGCGCGGCGCTCAGCGAAATCGTCGACGCGCCGGAAGACAGGCAGGCGCAGGCGATGAGCATCCTGGAAGATGCCGCCGCGGCGCTTGAAGCGCTGTCGCGCCGCTGAAGCCGCCAGCAACCCACGCAAAAAAGCCCGGAAGATCCGGGCTTTTTTCGTTGCTGGAGCCGCACGTATCTGGGACGTGCCTGCTGGCGGTCATTCCTTGCCGACATATTCGCTGATCAGCTTTTCGTTGCGCGCCTTTTCGATCTTGGCGGTCGTCTCGGCGGCGACGCGCTCGTCGGTGCGGTATTTGACGAGGTTGACCAGGCTGCCGGTGAGCAAGAGCACCCCCATGCCCCAATAGCCCTTGGTCGACAGGTCGACCGGGGCGAGCCACAGCGACAGGCCAAGCATGAAATAGGCAATGCCGACCGAGATGGTGTTGAACATGATGTAGGTCTGATTGGCGTTCATTGTCGTTGTCCCTTTGGTTGGCGAAGTAGGTTTCGTGGATCAGTGCGTGGATTTCAGGCGCTCGAGCACGTCCTGTGCCCGGACCTTGGTCGAAGGGCCGTGGCCTGCATCCTCCAGCTTGCCGCGGATGGCTTCCTGGCTGAGGCCGGCATCGATCTCGTCGAGGATGCTGGCTTCCTCGAACGGGTCGCTGCGCTCCCGGATGCGGGCGAGCAGCGCCTCTGCCTCGTTGAGGCTTGCCGTCCGGCCGATGGAACGGTTGAGGCGGCGCTGCGCCTTCTGCTCGGCGTCGATGGCGCGCGCCGAGATCATGCCCTGGTTGAGGTCGACGATGCGTCGGTGCGCCTGTTCCAGCGACAGGCGCATGCGCAAGGTCTTCTCGGTCAGGCTGCGCACGGTGGTGCGGCGGACCTCGCGTTCGTTCTCCAGTTCGGCGATGGCGGAAGCGCCATCGTGGGCGAGGGCCTCGGCTCCCGCGGCAAGGGCGCTGCGGGTGCGCGTCTCCAGATCGGCGATGCGGCGGTCGAGCTGGTCGAGGCTGGCCTGTTCGGCGCGCTGACGCACGATCAGCGAGGCCAGCGTCTGCTTGGCGGCGGCGAGGCCGGCTTCGGCGTCGCGGATGCGCTGGGCGAGAAGATCGACGGCGAACTGGTCCTTCAGCCGGTCCTCGGCCTTGGCGCCGGCGCCGTCCAGCAATGTCCTGAGAAGACTGAGCATTTGTTCGTTCTCCCTTTTATGAACGTTGTTCACAGGGCAAATGTAGCAGAAAATGAACATTGTTCAAGATGCTTTTTGAACGCTGTTCATGCAGAATGGATTATGGTAAACCGGCATCCGTTGCCGCGCCCAAGAGGCGGCGGAGATGATGCGGAGACAAGGTTTGGCACTGGACAAGGAAGAGATGAGCGAGCGCGTCATCGCCATCGCGGAGAATCTGATCGAAGCCGGCGGGGCGGAGAACCTGAAGGCCAGGACCATCGCCACCGAGGCCGGCATCGCGGTCGGCTCCATATACAATCTGTTCCGGGATATCGACGACCTGCATCGCGCCGTGAACATGCGGCTGCTCGATCGGCTGGGTGAAGCCGGCGCCGCAGCGATGGCCGAACTCAAAAAGGCGGGGGTGACCGACACGCGGCAATGCTTGCTGGCGCTGGCGCGTGCCTATGCCGGCTTCGTGGAGGCGCATCCGGCGAGCTGGCCGGCCTTGCTCGCCTTCAACCGCCGCCAGCCGGCGCATGCGGAGCCGGACGCCTATGAGGCGCGGCTCAGCGAACTGCTGCAGATCATCGCCAGGGTGCTCGCCGACGGCCGCTTCGGCCTCGACGAAAACCGCCTGCGGATCGCCGCCCGCACCTTGTGGTCAAGCGTGCATGGCATCGTCACCAGCGGCTATGCCGCGAATTCCGCCGGGCACCAGGCCGACGAGACCTGGGAGCAGATCGAGCTCCTGGTCGCCGTCTTCATCAAGGGGCTGGAACGGGGCGGGACATTGGATCATGCTGGCACGGCACCGTCGTGACGCCTAAATGCGATAATGAGAACCGGCGCAGGCATTTTGCGCCGAGGTGAAAGTGGAGATTTGAACCATGTCTTTTCTGAAAAAGCTTTTCGGCGGTGGCGGCGGCGATGCGGGCGAACCCAAGAGCGCGGCGCCGGCAAAGCAGGTCGAGCACAAGGGTTTCCTGATCAGCGCCACGCCCTACAAGGCCGATGGCCAGTACCAGACCTGCGGCGTGGTCTCGAAGGAAATCGACGGCGTGACGAAGGAACACCGCTTCATCCGCGCCGACCGTTTCGCCGGCCTGGACGATGCCGTCGACATCTCGATCAAGAAGGGCATCCAACTGGTCGACGAGCAGGGCGAGCGAATCTTCGGCTAGGACATGCTGGCGTCCCGGCGCCGACGATCGGAAATGAAGAGGGGCCAGGCGCCGATTGTCGGCGTCTGGCACTTTCAATTTAAGAACAGCGGATGTCTACGCCGCTGCCGCAACCTGCTTGCCGGCGGTTCCGGCCACCACCGCGTTGACCTTGGCAGTCGCCTTGGCGATCGCGGCATCAACGGCGTCCGGGCCCATGCCGACGCCTTCGATGCGGATGACGTCGACATCGGTCATGCCGAGGAAGCCGAGCACGCCACGCAGATAGGGGATGGCGTGATCCATCTGCACGGCCGCGCCCTCGGAATAGATGCCGCCGGAAGCGAGCACGATATAGACCTTCTTGCCGTTGACGAGACCCTTCGGCCCGCCTTCGCCGTAGGAGAAGGTCTTGCCCGAACGGGCGACGTGATCGACCCACGACTTCAGGGTCGAGGAGATGCCGAAGTTGATGAAGCCGGTGGCGAGGATGATGGTGTCGGCGGCGAAGAGCTCGTCGAGCACCGCGTCGGAGACGCCGACGACTTCGGCCTGGCGCTGGCTGCGCGCCTCGGCGGGCGTGTAGATGCCGGTCGAATAGTCGGGATCGATATGCGGCAGCGGATTGGCGACGAGATCGCGCACGACAAGCGTGTTCGACGGATCGGCGGCAAGCAGCTTGTTGGCAAGCTCGGTGGCGATGCGGGTCGAGTGCGAGGCGGCGCCGCGCGGGCTCGAGGTGACAAGAAGAATGGGCATTGCGGGGCTCTCCAGTGGGATTGAACTGTCCCGCTGAATATGGGTCGCTCGACTCATTCGAAAAACTGGTATATTTTCTATACGATCCATCCACAAAATAGATATAACGATGCAGCCCAATCCAACGCTCGACCAGTTGCAGATCCTGGTGGCGGTTGCCGATACCGGCAGTTTCTCGGCCGCCGGCCGCAAGCTGAACCGGGCGCAATCCGTCATCAGCTATGGTATCGCCAACCTGGAGGCGCAGCTTGGGCTGAAACTGTTCGAGCGCGAGGGGACGCGCGAACCGCAACTGACCGTAGTCGGACGGGCGATGCTCGAAGATGCGCGGCGCATGATCGGCGTGCTGCAGCGTATGCGCTCGCGTGTCGACGGCCATCATCAGGGACTGGAGGCCGAAGTCGCGCTGTCTGTCGATGCGGCGCTGCCCTCGCCGGTGCTGGTGCGAGTGCTGAAGGCGTTCGAGGCGCAGTTTCCGACCGTGATGCTGCGCCTGCATATCGGCACGCTTGGTGTCATTCCCGATCATGTGCTCAGCGGGCAGGCCGACCTCGGTATCGGCGGCATGCTGGGCGAGGTCGACGTCCACCTCGTGCGCATCGGCTTCATGTCGATCGTGCTGGCCGCCGCGCCCAGCCATCCCCTGGCGCTGCTGCCGAAGCCGGTGACGCTCGAGGATGCGCGCGAACATACGCAACTCGTCGTCACCGACCAGTCCGAACGCACCAAGGGACGCGACTTCGGCGTCTTCGCCTACCGCACCTGGCGGCTGACCGATATGCGCACCAAGCATATGCTGATGCGAGAGGGGCTTGGCTGGGGAGGCCTGCCGCGCTGGCTGATCGCCGACGATCTGGCAAGCGGCAGGCTGGTGGAGCTCGACCTCGAGGTCTTCAGGGAGGCGCGTTCGCCGCTTTTTGCCATGCATCGCAATGACAGCAGCCCGAAGCCGGCTGCGGCCTGGCTGATCGACCGGTTCAAACGAGGGCTCGGCTGCTTCAACGAGATGGAGCCGGGCGTGTGGACCGAGGAGCAGCCGGAGACAGACCGTCGATCAGCGCCATGAGCACGGCGCGGTAGTCGCCGCTCGATGCTCCCGCTTCGACGGCAAGCGCGGCGCGGTCGAAGGCAGCGGCGAGCAATGCGGTCAGCGGCTCGATCGGCAGTCTTGCCATGGACTGCTCGCGCATCGCCGCGACGAGGCCTTCGCGCAGCGAGCGGTTGCCATGGCGGTTGTCGATCTCATCCATGGCGGAGCGGCCGAGCACGGCGGGCCCGTCGAGAAGCAGCAGGCGGGTGCGGCCCGGCGCCCGCATCGCCGCGAGATAGGCGTCCGAGCCGGCGATCAGCGCGTCGCGGGCAGGGAGCGATGCGGGCGAGGCGCGCTCGATCTCTTCGGCCACCGCGCCAGCCTCCTGCTCGACCACGGCGGCAAACAGCGCCTGCTTGTCGGCGAAATGGTGATAGAGCGCGCCGCGGGTGACGCCGGCGGCGGCGACGATCTCCGGCGTGCCGGTCTCGGCATAGGACTTTTCGGTGAATAGTTTTCGTGCGGCGTCGATCAGATCGGCGCGCGTCGCCTCGGTGCGGTCGCGGTTGGAGCGGCGCGAGGATTCTCGTTGCATACATGCAGCCTGTATGTTATTGCATTTACATGCAGACTGTATGTTGTTTGACGGGAGAAGGAAAGATGAAGACGACGAGCTACTATCCGGTGCTGATGACAGGCGACGTCGCCGGTACGAAAGAATTTTATGTCGAGCATTTCGCCTTCAAGCCGCTGTTCGAGAGCGACTGGTATGTGCATCTGCAGTCGGCCGAGGACCGCCGGGTCAATCTCGGCATCGTCCAGGGCGACCACGAAACGATCCCGGAGGAAGGGCGGGGCCGCACGTCGGGCCTGCTGATCAATTTCGAGGTCCGCGACCCCGACGCGATCTATCAGCGGGTGCTGGCCGCCGGCCTGCCGATCCTCAGAACTCTCTGCGACGAACCTTTCGGCCAGCGCCATTTCATCACCAGGGATCCGAACGGCGTGCTGATCGACGTGATCAAGCCGATCCCGCCGAGCCCCGAATTTCAGGCGCAGTTCGTGCAGGGAGCGGCGGCGGGCTGAGCGGCGACCGTTGGCGGCAATTGTCGGCATGGCGATGCCGACGGGCGGCCGCCTGGCGGGCTCGCGTGCCTCGCGAAGCAAAGCGCATGCTGTCGTTAAAGTCGCCCGTGATTTTCAAGTCACGGATGATCCAGGCGGCGGTTTCACTTTCCTGACGGCAATAATCCTTGCGAAAAACCTTGTTTGCCTATTGTATTGTTCAGCAATAGCGGTGTCGGGGGATAGCTATGGCCAGTCGAGGAGAGGAATCAAATTCTGGCCCGTATACCGACAAATTCGAGAGGGTTCTGCGGGCGGAGTATGACGCCATCCTCGATCGCCGCCGCGCGCTCGGCGTCGATGCATCAAAAGATACTGGCGGCAAGCCCGATTCCGTTGCCAAGGGTGATCCGGCCTGGCTGTTTGGCGTGGCGCTTTCGGGTGGCGGGATAAGATCGGCTTCGCTCTGCCTCGGCGCGCTTCAGGCACTCGACCAGTACAAGCTCATACCTCGGATCGACTATCTGTCGACGGTATCGGGCGGCGGCTACATCGGATCGGCGATGATCGCCGACATGACGCGCCAGGAACTCGCGCCGGCGAAGAGTGGCAAGCGCAAGCGGCCCGATTTTCCCTTCGCCTCGGGCGACGACGTGCGCGACAACGCGCTGGTCGGCCACATCCGCGACAACAGCCGTTTCCTGGCGCCGCGCGGCTTCCAGGATATCACGCTGTCGATCGGCATTCTGATGCGCGGCTGGATGGTCAATGTCCTGCTGTTGCTGACGCTGATCCTGCCGCTGGCGACATTCGTCATCCTGACCAACCCGACCACCGATCATCTCGGGCACAGCATCGTGCTCGACGTCGCCAACTGGCTCTTCGGCGACGATTGGGGCAAGGCGGGATGGGCCGCCAGCCTGCGATCGCTGGTGGCCAACCCGTTCGTGCTCTCGCGGTCGATGATGGTGGTTCTCGCCGTCTGGCTGGTCGTCTGGGGCTTGCGACGGTCCTATACCGACAGCTATGCCTTTGCGCGCAAAGGCGAGCGCCTGGAACAGGACAGCAATTGGGCCAAGGGCGGTCGCACCCTGCTGCTGGTCACTGCCGGCCTGCTCCTGATTGAAATTCAGCCGAAGATCATCCTGTGGCTGATCGAGGTGACCTCTCCGAAGGCTGGTCATCGGCAGACGACAATGGAGACGCTCAAGGCGCTGATCACGGCGGCCGGGGCCATCGTCACAGCCACCGCCGCCTTCAGGGGCATTCTGATTTCCTGGCTGCAGAAGGCCCTGAATTCGCCGGGGATCGGACACCAGCTGCGCGGCTATCTGGCGCGCGCGGCATTTCTCGCACTCGGTCTTGCCCTGCCCCTGCTGATCTACGGCTTCTTTCTGTTGATCACGATCTGGGGCATCAAGATCTTTTCGCCGATCACGATCTGGGGCTTCGACGTGTCGTGGCTGTTTGGCCGCGACAGTGGCTATGCCTACGGTCCAGCCTGGCTGACGGCCGACAATCGCGTCCTGTTCACGATCCTTGTCATATCGATGGCGCTGTTTCTGGCGGCGCGAACCTTTGTGGTTCGCTATCTCGCCGACGATCTGGCCCCCGGTCGGCTCAGTGGCTTCTTTGGCGCGATGAGGCATGACTATAGCGGATCGGTGGTCATCAAGGTGCTGCTGCTCATTGCATGCTCAGCCATTTTCGCCGTGGCCGCCAGAATGGCGAAAGGGGTCTGGCAGCACGACGAATCCACCGTGCTGCTCAACTATCTGGCCATCAGCGCCATCGTCACAATGGTGGCCTTCAACTTCACCGAGAACGCCAATGGGTTGCACCGCCTTTACCGCGACCGGCTTCGGCAGGCATTTCGCCTCGGCGGCAGCGAAGACCAGGCCGACATCGCGCTGGATGCCCTCGGCGCGATGGCGCCCTATCTGTTGATAAACGGCACGTTGAATGTGCGCCGCGCCAGGGATGCCGGGCAAACAGCCGGTCCTCCGAAGAGGTCCGTTCTCGTCCGCGCGATCCGCTGGGTGGGCGCCAAGGTTGCCGCAGCCATAAGGTTGAGGGCCTGGTGGGGCGGGCCGGATATCATTCTGCCGGGCCACCATCGGCCAATCGCGCCCCCACCTGCCGTGCAAGTCCACAGCCTTCCCGAGGCCGACCCGAGCAAGAGAGGGCGCAACGCCGAATTCTTCCTGTTTTCAAAACATTTCGTCGGCAGCACCTCGACCGGATATGCGTCCTCGACAGCAATGGCCAAGGCAGAGGGGCAGTTGGACCTCGCGGCAGCAGCGGCGATCTCGGGGGCCGCCATCTCCTCCAGCATGGGTCGCACCAGCCTCGGCCTGCTTGGGCCGACGCTTGCCCTGCTCAACCTGCGACTGGGGTTCTGGCTTCCCAACCCGAGCGGGATTGCGCTTGGAAAGCGGCCCCCGCGGCGCAGTTGGGAAGATATCCTGCGGCTGTATCTGCTCGCGGAGGCGACGGGGCAGCTGAGGTCCGACAGTTCGCGGGTCTACATCACCGATGGCGGCCACATCGACAATATCGGCCTCTACCAACTGCTCAAGCGCAGGTGCAAGCTGATCATCGTGGTCGACGCCGAGGCCGATGCCGGCATGAATTTCGGCGCCTTCACCGACGTCCAACGCTTCGCGCGGATCGATCTCGGCGTGCGCATCTCGCTCGACTGGCGACCGGTCAGGGACGCGGCACTGGCGCGCGACGCCAACCGCACCAAGATCGTCCCGCCGGAATCGGATTTGCATCTGCGGCATTTCGCGGTCGGCAAGATCCTCTACGAGAATGATCCGGTCGAAGGCATCCTTGTCTACGTCAAGGCGTCGGTTACCGGCGATGAGCCCGACTATGTCCTCGATTACGAGCGTCGCTACCCGCTTTTCCCGCATGAATCGACCAGCGATCAGTTCTTCTCGGAAGAGCAGATGGAGGCCTATCGCGCACTTGGCTTCCACGCCATGCGGGTGGCGCTGCGCGAACGGCCGCATACGGCTGAGATCAAGGCCGAGGACAGCGCGCAGGCAAGTCTGGTTGCCTTGCTGAAGATGCGTCTGGGCAATCAGGGGCAAGAGATCAGATAGCGCATCGGGGACGCCCCGACGATTACCGGGGCGTTGGGAGCAGGTCGCTCAGTTCGGCCTTGCCACCGGCGTCACCGCGACCTGGCTGACGCCGGTCCGCCGCACCACGGTGCAAAGCGTCTCGCGGCCGATGCGCTCGGCGTCGAGCATGCGCACGAGGTCGTCGACGCCGGTGACCGGACGGCCATCTATCGCGGCGATGATGTCGCCTTCCTTCAGCCCGGCCCTTGCCGCCGGGCTGTTCTTTTCGACGCTGCGCAGGCGCACGGCGGTGCTGCTCGAGACCTGCGACAGAAGGGCGGCGCGGCGCGGCAAATTGGTGGTGTCGGCGGAGACGCCGATGAAGGCGCGGCGCACGCGGCCGAAGCGGATGATCTCCGAAATGACGAAATTGGCGGTGTTGGAGGCGACGGCGAAGGCAATGCCTTGCGCGCCATGGATCATGGCGGTGTTGACACCGATCACCTCGCCCGCCGACGACACCAGCGGCCCGCCGGAATTGCCGGGGTTGAGCGCCGCGTCGGTCTGGATGACGTCGTCGATCAGCCGTCCGGTCGAGGCGCGCATCGAGCGGCCGAGCGCGGAGACGACGCCGGCGGTGACGGTCCATTCGAAACCGAGCGGATTGCCGATGGCGATCGCGATCTGGCCGCGCCTCAGCCGCTTGGAATCGCCGAGCGGCGCGACATCGGTGAAGCTGCCGTCGGCGCGCACCAGGGCGATGTCGGTGTCGGGATCGCGGCCGAGCACGCGGCCTTCGCGCGACGCGCCGTCCGGCATCGAGACGCGCACGGCGCGCGCGTCGCCGACGACATGGAAGTTGGTGACGACCAGGCCATCCGGCGTGATGACGAAACCGGAGCCATGGCCGCCGGCGCCGCCGACACGCTCGATGCGGCAGACGGCGGGACCGATGCGGTCGACCGCGTCGGCGACGGTCGCCGAATAGGCGTCGAGCAAGGCTTCGTCGGATTGGAGTTTGGCGGCGGCGAGGGCCATGGGAAGGGCTCCGTGGTATCAGGCGCAAGGATGATTATATGTGCGGAGCGGCCCGTTCGGCCGCGACCTGACCAGATGGCCAGTCGCGCGGCCGACTGGCCATGAGGCGAGTACCGGCCGGCGTCCTGTCGAGCGATATCTGGGTAATCGCAAACCCAGGAGAACAATGATGAGCGACTTCAATTTGAGCGCATTTTCCGACGCAATCGCCGATCTCGCGGCAGCGGCCGCGCCGGCGACGGCGAGCCTTGCAACCCATCATCATCGGACAGCGAGCGCCTTCCACTGGCGCGACGGCTATTTCGTCACCGCCGAGGAAGTCGTGGAGGCGGGCGAGGAGATCGAACTGACGCTGGCTTCGGGCGAGACGGTCAAGGCCGAGCTTGTCGGCCGCGATCCCTCGACCGGCGTTGCCCTGCTGAAGCCCGCCGGCGCGGCAGGCACGGCCTCACTCGCCAAGGCGGATGCGGTGCGGCCTGGTAATGTCGCCGTCGCCATCGGCAACAGCGACGGCGCAGCACTTGCCGTGTTCGGTTCGGTCGGCGAGGTCGGTCCGGCCTGGCGCTCGATGCGCGGCGGGACGATCGACCGGCGCATCAATCTCGCCGTCAACGCCGGCTCACGCTTCGAGGGTGGACCCGTGCTCGATGCCAGGGGCGGGCTGATCGGCATGCTCCTGTTCGGGCCGCGCCGGCGGGCACTGGTCATGCCTTACGAGACGATCGAGCGGGCGGTGGCGACGCTGCGCGAGAAGGGGCACGTCGCACGCGGTTATCTCGGCGCCGGCCTGCATCCGGTCCACAACAGCGACACCCACGGCGCGATGGTGATGAGCCTCGACGACAACGGTCCGGCCAAGGCCGCCGGCCTGCATCTCGGCGACATAATCGTGGCATGGAACGGCGAAGCGGTGCAGGGTCCGCGTGACCTGATCCGCAAGCTCGGACCGGACAGCGCCGGGGCGTCGGTGACGCTCGGCGTCGTGCGCGGCGGCGAGGCGCGCGATGTTGCCGTGACCATCGGCGAGAAGCCGCTGAGCTGAGGGCATGATGGCGGTCGCGGCGATAGCAAACCACAGGAAGGCGGATCAGGCCGCCGCGGAGCGGCGGCTGACCGTGCTGATCGCGCTCGGCAACGCCGCGCGGGCCGAGCAACTGTCCGAGGCGCTCGCCGCAACCGGCGATCTGCTGCCGGTCATGGCCGGGAACCGATCAGGACAGGCCGTGGATGTCGCCATCATCGACGAGGATGGCCTGGAGGGCAGGGCGATCGATGCTGCGCTGCCCAGGGTGTTGCTGTCGCGGCGTCCCGGCCATGAACAGCCCGCCGACAGCGTGCTTGCCGTGCTGCCCGCTTCGTCCGACGAATTGCTGATCGCCGCTGCCGCGCGGCTTGCAGCCGCCGGCTACCGCATTTCGGGCTCTGACCGGCCGCTGACCGGTCGGCACGACGACCTCTCCTTCCATGACGGCGACCCGTTCGAAGAGGAGCCGGGAGACACGAACGCTGCCCGGCCAACGCTTTCGCCGCGCGAGGCGGAAGTGCTGGCGCTGCTTGCCGAAGGCGCGCCCAACAAGGTGATCGCCCGGCGCCTCGGCATTTCCGTGCACACGGCGAAGTTCCATGTCGCGGCGATCCTGATCAAGCTCGGCGCCGCCAATCGCACCGATGCGATCGCCATTGCCATGCGGCAGGGACTGGTTCTGGTCTGAGGGCCTATTGATATTCCGGTGAGGCCGGCCTGCGAATGGTGGCGTCCTGCGCTTCCGGTGCTCACGCCTGGCCTCGTTTCTGGACCCGACGCAGCGTAACCCGCTCGCGGCGGGTCGGGCCTTGCGCTCTGGTCGCCTGCCGCGCAAAGGTTCGCGCCTGCGATGTAGTCAAGGAAGCGGAGGAAAGATGTCGCTCAAGGGAAAGACGCTGTTCATCTCCGGCGGGTCGCGTGGCATCGGGCTGGCGATCGCGCTGCGCGCGGCGCGCGACGGCGCCAATGTGACGATCGCCGCCAAGACCGCCGAGCCGCATCCGAAGCTGCCGGGCACGATCTACACCGCTGCCGAGGAGATCGAGCAGGCCGGCGGCAAGGCGCTGCCGGTGCTCTGCGACATACGCGAGGAGGCGCAGGTCGCCGAGGCAGTCGTGAGAACCGTCGAGCGGTTCGGCGGCATCGACATCTGCGTCAACAACGCCAGCGCCGTCCAGCTCACCGGCACGCTGGAGACCGACATGAAGCGCTACGATCTGATGCACCAGATCAACACGCGCGGCACTTTCCTGGTTTCCAAAATGTGCATTCCGCACCTGAAGTTGGCAAAGAACCCTCACATCCTGAATCTGGCGCCGCCGCTAGACATGAAGGCCAAATGGTTCAAGAACCACGTCGCCTACACAATGGCCAAGTTCGGCATGTCGATGTGCACGCTGGGCATGAGCGCGGAGTTCGCCAGGGACGGCATCGCCGTCAACTCGCTGTGGCCGATCTCGACCATCGACACCGCCGCGGTACGCAACCTGCTCGGCGGCGCGGCAGTGGCGGCGATGAGCCGTTCGCCCGACATCATGGCCGACGCCGCGCATGCGATCTTCCTGCGCCCGTCGCGCGAAGCGACCGGCAATTTCTACATCGACGAGGAGGTGTTGTGCGCCGAGGGCGTCAGCGATTTTTCCGTCTACGCGCCCGGCGCGACAGGGCCGCTCGCCGGCGACTTCTTCGTGCCGGACGAGGTGTTTGCCCGCACGGAAAGCAAGATCAAAACTATCTACTGAGGGGCAGCGGGCGAGGCCTCAGTCCTCAACCTTCTTGCCTTTGGCCAAACCCATCAGCCGGTCGATATAGGCCAGCATCAGCGCCGAGAGGACGAAGGCGAGGTGGATGATGGTCAGCCACATCAGCTGGTCTGTCGTGTAGGAGACGGAATTCAGGAAGACCTGCAGCAGGTGGATCGACGAGATGGCGACGATGGTCGAGGCCACCTTGACCTTGAGCGAGCCGACATCGATCGTTCCCAGCCAGTGCACCTTGCCGTCATTCTCGTCGAAGCGGCTGACGAAATTCTCGTAGCCGGAGATGATCACCATCACCACCAGCGAGGCGACAAGGGCGGCGTCAATCAGGCCGAGCATCTTCAGGATCGTATCGGTGTCGCCGAGCGTCAGGGCGTTGAAAGCGAACTCGTAGAGCTTCTTGCCGAACGACACCGCGTAGATGGCGAGCGCAAGGCCGAGCCCGATATAGAAAACGACCAGCAGCCAGCGTGTGGCGAGAATGATCGATTCGATGGCGAGTTCGAGGCGTTTCATGCGCTGTTCCGCTCCTGCTTTCAGTGGCGTTTTTCAGGCAACCCGCAGTTGTTTGCAAGGCCAAAACAAAACCCCGCCGGAGGGGCCGGCGGGGCTCATGTGTCCCGCTGGAGTCGGGACAGGGCAGGGAACGCCCTGTCGAGAATCTGGGTACAGCAATCCGAAAATTCAATGAAGCCGGTCGAATCGGGGCTCAATTCTCCTTGAGCGTCAAACCCGTGGCGCGTTGCCCATCCCGGCCAAACCGGGATGGGCTTTCTGTTGTCACCCTGATTCCAGAAGCCGTCTTATGCTTCTGGAACAGCTCGTTAATTCTCGCTGCTGGCCACCGGCGCCACCAGCGAGGTGATGCGGCGGATGGCGACGCGGCGGTTCTCACGGTTCGGCCCTGAGGTGTCGACCTTGAGATACTCCTCGCCATAGCCCTGCGTGGTCAGGTTCTCGGGCGGGATGCCGAAGGCGTTGGTAAGCGCCTCGGCGACCGCTTCGGCGCGCCGATCCGACAGAGCGAGGTTCGCTTCCGGCGTGCCGACGGCGTCGGTGTGGCCTTCGATCAGGAAGGTCTCGGCCGGGTTCTTCTTCAGCAGCTTCTCCATGGCGTTGGCGACGCCGTCGAGCTTCTGCACCTCCTCATCGGAGATCGAGGCCGAACCGAACTCGAAGTTCAGCGTGTCAAGGTCGACGCGGCGGGCGATGTCGCGCACACGGGCCGAGCGCTTGACCTCGTCGATCGAGTAGAGGCGCTGGACCTTCTCCACCGGCGGCTGCTCGAGGAAGGTGTAGTAGTCGTCTTCATCCTCGACATCCTCCGAATCCAGGATGTAGTCCCGGCGCGGGATGTTGAGCCGCATCGGCGGCAGGTCGTCACCGGGATCGCGCCAGTCGCCATCGTCCTCATAGCTCCGTTCGTCGACATAGCTCAGGATATATTCGCGCCCTTCCGGCGTGATGCGCGAGCGCTGGATGACGTCGCCATAACGGTTGCGGATGGTGACGATCTGAATGCCGTTGTCGCGTTCGACGATTTCGCGCCTGCGACCGCCCGAGAGGTCCTCGTAGTAGACGTTCCTGGCGCCGCGGTGCATGCGTGGGGCGTCGTTGCTTTCGACGATCGTCTGGTTGTTGAACTGCAGGATGACACGATCGCCGAGTTCCCTGAGGACGTTGACGCCTTGCGGGCGCTGGCGGTCGCGGACGTTCTCATCGGGCGCTATCTCGACGCGTTTGCCCTTTTCCTCCGTCACCGGAACGATCTTCTCGGGCTTGATCTCCTGCTGGGCCGACTTGTCGTCGGTGGGCGGCGGTCCCTGGTCGACCGGAGCCGGCTTCGGTACCTGCGCCTGCTCGCCATTCTGCTGGGCGGGCTGGTTGCTCAGCTCACCATTCGCATTCTCGCCTCCCTGTTGGCCGTTTTGGTTCTTGCCCTTGCGCTTGCGCAGGACATCCTTCTGGCTGTCGAGGATGGGGGCCGCGTTCTTGTCAGCCTGGGCTTCGCCCTCGGCCGCCGGGTTTTCGCCCTGTGCCGGCTGTTCGCCAGTCACGGTCTGCCCGCCATTGGCGGGTTGTTCGGCTGTCGATGGCTGCTGTTCTCCAGTGGCCGGCTGCTCGCCCGTCACCGGCTGTTCGCCAATGGTCTTCTTGCCGCGCTTTTTCTTGTCCAGAGGCTGATCGCCCTGGGCGGGAGCCGCCTGCTGCTCTGTGGGCTGAGGAAGAGGTTCGGCCTGCGGTACAGGTTCGCCGGCGGGTGCCGCCTGTTTGGCCGGCGCCTGCTCGGCGGGCGCAGCCTCTATCTGCTGATCCTGCTTGCGCTTCTTCTTGCGCAGGTTGTCCTGGCGGTTGTTGTCGTTTGCCGGGGCGACCTGTTCGGCCGGCTGCTCGGCGGGTGCTGCCTCGATCTGCTGCTGGTCGCGCTTCTTCCTGCGCGGCTTGATCGGCTGCTCGTCATTTGCCGGAGCTGCCTGCTCGGCGGGCTGTTCGGCAGGCGCGGCCTCGATCTGCTGTTGCAGTTGGCGCTTCTTCTTGCGCGGCATGACCGGCTGCTCGTCGTTTGCCGGAGCTGCCTGCTCAGCTGGCTGCTCGGCCGGTGCCGCTTCGATCTGCTGTTGCTGGTTGCGCTTCTTCCTGCGCGGCTGCTGCTCCTCGACGGCCGGTGCTGCCTGTTCGGCCGGCGCCTGTTCCGTTTGCTGCTGTTGCTGTTCGGCCTTGCGCTTGCGCGGCTTCTGTTCCTGCTCGGGAGCGGCCTGCTCGGCCGGCGCGGATTCGGTTTGCTGCTGCTGCTCGCGCTTCTTTTTCTTGGGCTGTTCCGGTTCAGCCTGCTGGTTCTGCGCGCAGGCCTCGGCCGATTCGCCCTCGGCGCAGCTCGCTTGCGCCAGAATCAATGGCGCGGCGGCATGCTGCGCGGGGCCGAAAACGGCACCACCCTGAAGCGGGTACGCGCCCAACGGCGCGGATGCCATCAACAGGCCGATCGCCGTGCCTGCCAGAATCCGTGGTTGGCGTTTCATCTCAAATTCTCCTTATGGGGTCCCATCCCTGCCCAAACTTGCATCATCCGGATTTGGTTCCGGCGCATGGGCATTAGCGGCAACGAAGGACGATTGACCGGCGTTTTGAAGGCAACTTCGTGTTTTTCATATGATGCATGTCTCATTTATGCCACTGCCGCGCTTGACCTCGGCGCCGGCCGGGGCCACATCCGCGCAATGGGTGCGCCATTCTGGAAAACCAAGACGCTCGAGGCGATGACGCCGGCCGAGTGGGAATCGCTTTGCGACGGCTGCGGCAAATGCTGTCTGTCGAAGCTGGAGGACGAGGATACCGGCGAAATCTACTGGACGAGCGTCGGTTGCCGGCTGTTCGACGCCGAAAGCTGCCGCTGCGCCGACTATGCCAACAGGCTGGCGCGGGTTCCGGACTGTGTCGGGCTGACGCCGCAGAATGTGCGCACCATCCGCTGGCTGCCCAGGACCTGCGCCTATAGGTTGATCGCGGAGGGGCATGACCTCTACTGGTGGCACAGGCTGGTTTCGGGAAGCGCCGAAACGGTGCACGAGGCCGGCATCTCGATCCGCGGACGGGTCAAGGCCAGCGAGACCGACCTTGCCGAGCCCGACGACTATTTCGACTATATGCTCGATGACGAACCCTGACGGGTTCGCTGACGAACCCGGATGGTTCGCATCTTGATGACGAATCTGGATGGTTCGCATCTTGACCGGCCTTGAACCGATTTTCGCCGCAAACCAGTAGGAAATACCACGCGCCGGAGCGGCCTCGGCCGGAACCGGCGGGGCCGTGGGGCGTTTGGGGTCCGGCCGCCCGCAACCGATGACTTGTCAGATGAACCGAAGATGAATGGACGGTTCGCAGACAGTTCAGACAGGCAGGCGCATTCTCGCACCATCGGTTCACCAGACGGGCGAGAGCCCTCAACAAGGAGAGAAGACAATGCTCAACACCATCAAGACGGCAGCCCTTTCGGCGCTTGTCGGCCTCGGCGCGCTTACCGCCATCCCCGCCGCCCATGCTGACAGCCTCTACCTCGGCTTCGGCAACAACCAGGATCCGCGCTTCGGCGTCTATAGCGGTGACGACGACGATGGCTATCGCCGTGATCGCGAGTGGCGCCGCCGCGGCTGTTCGCCGGACCGCGCGCTGGACAAGGCCGAGCGCATGGGCCTGCACCGCGTCCGCATCGTCGACATCGACCGCCGCACGGTCAAGGTCGCTGGCCGCCAGTACGGCGATCGCGTGGTGGTGGTGTTCGCCAATGTGCGCGGCTGCCCGATCATCTATCGCTGAGGAACACAAGCCGGCCCCGGCTTGAACGCCTAGCAGAGCCCCTTTCCGCCAGGGCGGAAGGGTGCGGCTCAAGAAGAACCCCGGAGGACTGGTCCTCCGGGGTTTTTCATGCGCGGCAGGCGCCGGTCGCAACCGGCCGGATCCTGCGTCCGGCCCCGCCGGCGCAGGCCGGCCGGACCACGCTCACTTCAGTTCGAAGGTGACGGTGACCTGCACGGCGTAAGAATTCTCGCCCGCCTGCACCGGGACCGACGCGCCCGCGGCATCGAAGGCCTTGGCGTTGATCGGCATCGGCGGCGGCGCGATGTTCTGGTCGGTGATCTCCAGCACCCGCCCCAGGTTGACCCTGGCGGCGTCGGCAAGCGTCTTGGCTTTGGCCATGGCATCGGCGACCGCCTTCTTGCGAGCCTCGGTGACGGCGGCGGACGGGTCTTCGTTGGAGAAGGTGATGCCGCCGCCTTGGTTGACACCGAGCGACACCGCCTTGTCGAGGATGTCGCCGGTCTTGTCGATGTCACGGATGCGCACCGAAAGCGTGTTGGTCACCTGGTAGGCGACCAGTTCGGCCTCTTGGCTGCCGTCCGGCTTGTTGGTGTAGTTGTAGCGCGGATTGATCTGGATGCCCGCCGTCTGCAGGTCGCGGTCCTTGATGCCGGACGACTTCATCGCCGCGATTACCGCCGCCATGGCGTCGTTGTTGGCGTCGAGCGCGGCGCGCGCGGTCTTGGCCTCGCGCATGACGCTGAGCGTCAACAGCGCGAGATCGGGCGCCGCGGTCGCCTGGCCTTCGCCCGACACGACGATGCGGGGCGTGGCTTGCGAATCGGCGGCGCCAGCCACCGCCGGGAAGGCGATGGCGGCAGCAAGCGCCAGGGGCATGAGGGGCAAAAGATGTCTGGTCATGAAAATCTCCTCGGTCTGCGAACCAGTCGCATCTGGCAACTAGAGCGCGAATATGGGCTGATTTGGGCGATCGCTGCCAGCCCGCCCGGAAAGCCTTGTGCCGATGAAGGAAAAACACTAAGCCAGCCGCGTGGGGCCTGTAGCTCAATGGTTAGAGCCGGCGGCTCATAACCGCTTGGTTGGGGGTTCGAGTCCCTCCGGGCCCACCAAATTATAACATATCAATGTGTTACGCTTAATTCTTCAAGAATTAAGCGAGTTTTGCCAGATAAATTCATGAGTTTTAGATGGAATGATTTTGGGGCCCGTTGGTCAATTTTCTCCGTCTGGTTGATGTCACCTGTGAGACGTAGCGCAGGCCCCTGTATTTCAAAAGGCTCTCCGACGGCGAGTGCGGTGATCGGCGGCAACGGCGTGCGAAAGGGCGGGTGTGACTCATACCAGTCGTGCTCGCGACAGCTCAGCAATGGCCGCTTTGCGCCTCATAGCGGTCGTCAATGCCAGCTTGTATATCAACTGGAAGCGGTCGCCCTACCCGAAAGCCCTGGAAACTGCTTCCTGAGTCTCCACGCCCTCGCTATCGCATCAAACCTGTTCTGATCCAAACCTCCTGTCCAACCGATCTGACCGCTTGGAGAATTCTTAGCGTAATGCAGCATGCCAGAGGGCAGCAGGGCTAGACCACATTGGCCTGTCAAAGCTGCGATGAAGCGGCCTGCCAAAGGCCTGCCTTTTCGGCCGTGAAGAGCGATCCATAACTCGGCGTCCTGATCTAAATTCTCCAGGTAGATGGCACCCTGGCTGCCGCCGCCTCGTCTGCAATCAACTTAGGGGCTGTCTGTCGAATCTTGTCGATGAATGCCTTGCCACCGCGCCTCCCTTCCGGGAGCGATGGCAGCGAGAGGGCGCTACCGCCTTTCCCCACATTCAACTGCCAGTTTAGGTTTCGCTGCTTGGGTTGAAAGCTAACCGCCGAGGCCGTCGCGGATCGCTGAGAAATAGCGATCGGTTCCGACCTGGCCACCCTTCAGCGCGACCTGCAGCCCGTCGATCGCCGCGATGCGCGAATGGGCGACGCAGAGCGGCGAGCCGGGTGACGCTGGAAGCGGCATCCTGACTGTCAGCGCGTCGACGCCCATCTGCCCCAGTGCATGGCTCGACGTGTCGCCGCCGGCGATGATGACGCGCTTCAGGTTCTGCTGCTCGGTCAGTTGTCGCAGCAGCGTGCCAAGGCCGCGGCCGAGCTTGTGGCGGGCGCCTTGCTGCCGATCGATCTCGGCACCGCGATCAGCGGCAGGTCCGAGTGCCGTGTAAAGGATGACGCTGCGCCCGGCTTCCAGGCTGGCGCGGCCGCTTGCCGCCGCGCGCACGATCGCCTGTTCGGAATTGTCCGAGACCAGTTCGATGGGATCGACTTCGATGCCGTCGAAGCCGTCGGTCAACGCATGGCGGATCTGCCGTTCCGTGGTCGGCGAGCAACTGCCCGAGACGACCCCGACGCGGCCGGCAGCACCCGGCGCCGAAAAGCGGGACTCGGCCCGAACAACGGCAGTCTCTGCCCATTCGGCGAGCAACGCGTACTCGACGCCGGACGAGCCGACGACGAAGGAACCGCCTTGCTTGCGCGTGCGCCAGATCTCCTTGCCGGCAAACGCCTGGCTTTCCGGACTATCGACATCGATGAGTACGATGGCGGCGCCATCAGCGGCGAGGCGATCGAAGGCCGCTGAGCGGTCGGCCGAACGCAGCGTCGCCAGGTCGAGCAGACCCGAGGCAAGCCGGGTCTGCCGCGCCAGATGGATCAAAAGATCGGCCTCGTCCATCGGCGTCGCCGGATGGCGGCTCATCACCGGATGGCGGTCGATGCGGTAGTATTTGTCCCGATAGCCGGCGAACAGATGGCCGAAGGCGGTGTAGCGCTTGAGTTGCGGCGCGCCGACCACCAGCGGCACGCTGTCCTGCGCGAACACCGAACGGCCGATCTCGATCGCCCGGCCGATGCTGCCGATCGTCGGGCTGGAATCGAAGGTCGAGCAGACCTTGTAGTGGCAGATTTCGGCCTCAAGCGTCTTCAGCCAACCGAAGGCCACCTTGAGATGCGTGTCCATCCACTGCTGCGACTCGCTGCGGCTGGTGCCGGCCAGGCCGACGGCACGGCAATGCGAGAATTGCGCCAGCTGTGCGTCATCCGGCTGGCGCATGAACAGCACGGTCGGCACGCCGCCGAGTTCGAGCGCCTCCATCACATCGGTCGAGCCGGTGAGGTCGTCGCCATAATAGCTGAGCAGAAGGTCCCGCATTGCTCAGGCCGCCTTGCCGTCGCCGAACTTCTCGATCGAGCGCGCCAACTCGACATGGCTCTTGGCGAAGTCCGCGAGCGGGATGCCGTCGACCGCTGCTTGCCAGGCCTGCTGCACGGCGCGCACGCCGGCGCCCGGTCCGTCCGGATGGCTGACGATGCCGCCACCGCACAGATAGAGCAGGTCGACCGTGCGGCCGGTACGTTCGTAGGTTTCAGGCGCCTGTCCGCCCCATTGGCCCGAGCCCGCCACCGGCAGCGCGCAATCATCAGGCGAAAACAGCGGCGTCGTCACCGCCTCGAAGGAACGGATGAAGGAGTCGTCCGGCTCCCAGTATTTCGAGCCGATGCCGTTGATCTGGAACTGGTCGACGCCAAGCAGCCGCCAGAACTGCTGCCAGACCATGAAATCCATGCCGAGGCCGGGATGTCGGGTGAGGATGTCCCAGCCATTGCGGTGGGCGTGCAGCACCAGGCCGGAGCGCTTCCTGAGGTAAGCCATGCCGCCGAAGCCGACGGAATTGATGTTGATGACGGCGCAATTGCCGCCGGCTTCGACCACAAGGTCATGGTTGCGCATCATCTGGTCGGGATCGGCATGCGAGATGCCAAAGGCATACATCACCTTCTTGCCGGTCTTCTGCTCGTGGTTGAGGATCAAAGGCATGATCGCCTTCACCCGCTCCGCTAATGGCGAATAGGCCGGGCTCATCAGCTTCTCGTCGTCCTTGATGAAGTCGATGCCGGCATCGATCAGCTCGCCCACCATCGCGGCCGTCTCGTGCGGCCGCAAGCCGAGCGCCGGCTTGACGATGGTGCCGATGATCGGGCGGCCCTCGACGCCGGTCAGCCGGCGGCTGCCGGCGACGCCGAATTGCGGGCCGGGGTGGGCGCCCCTGAACTCCTTCGGCAGCTTCATGTCGACGACGCGGATCCCGGAAAAACCCCTGATCGAATAGGTGCCGCCAATGGCGATGGTCATCAGCGCCGCAAGGTCGGTGCCGATCGCGTCGAACGGGAAGCCGATGTCGACATCGGCGCGCTTGAATGGGCCAGGGCCGGCGTCGGGAATGGATGGCTGCTCCGCATCGGGCAAATGCCGGATCGCCAGCACATGGGCCGCGACGCGCGCCTTCAGCTCCTCAGTCTCGCCGGGCAGCGCGACGAAGGTTCCGGTCGACTGGTCGCTGGCGATCTTGGCCGCCATCGCCTCGATGCTGCCGGACGTTTCGATGCGATAGTTGAGGATGATCATGGCCGGCCGTCTCGGGTCGAAAAGGGGTTCGAAAACAATTCCCTGTCGTTCGAAATCTGGTATAATGAGTACATAAGTATTGCAAGCAATATCCTGCCTAAAGGATACAGACCGACCGGCGGACGGGCATTCCGGGAACCGCCGCGGCAATGCTAGATAGAGCAGGGTCAAGGGAGTGATTCGCGACGATGAACCGTTCGGAGCCGATCGTCCGGCGAAAGCTTTCCGATGAAGTCTTTGCGCGACTGAAGCGCCTGATCACCAGCGGCGAATTGCAGCCGGGCGACGACATGCCGTCGGAGCGCGAATTGATGGAGCGTTTCGAGGTCGGCCGGCCCGCAATTCGCGAGGCAATGCAGGCGCTAAGCAATATGGGCCTCGTCGCTATCTCGCATGGCGAGCGTGCCAAGGTGCTGCAACTGACCGCCAAGTCGATCATCAGGCAGGTCGATGGCGCGGCCAAGATAATCCTGTCGTCGTCGAAGGACACGCTGGAGCACCTCAAAAGCGCGCGCATCTTCTTCGAGCGCGGCATGGTCCGGGAAGCCGCCGAGAAGGCCACGGCCGAGGATGTGCAGCGGTTGAGGGCCACCATTGCAGAGCAGCGCAGCTTTCGCGGCGACTCCGAAGCCTTCATCTCCGCCGACATGAAGTTCCACACCCAGATCGCGGCGATCTCGGGCAACCCGATCTATGTCGCCGTCAGCGAGGCGATGCTCGGCTGGCTGAAGGAATACCACACCGAGATGCTGATCTGGACCGGCAAGGAAAAGTTCACGCTGACTGAGCACGAGGAGATCATCGGCCGCATCGAGAAGAAGGATGCCGATGGCGCCGAGAAGGCAATGATCAAGCACCTTGAACGCTCGCGTGCCCTCTATGTGATGAATTCCGAGAAGTGACGGTTCAGCCGATCCGGGCGATCGCGTAAGGCGGCATCGCCAGCCTGCCGCCCGCATCCAGGCTGATGGCGCGCTCACTCCCATTCCGCATGATGAGCGATGCCTTGCCCAGACCGGAAATGTCGACCTGAACCTCGCCTGCTGTCAGGTTGGCCAGGCAGACGATCGTCTCGCCCATCGAGGAGCGGCTGGCGAGTGCCGCTACCCGGGTGTCATCGCTGACCGTAGTAGGGACATGCTGATGACCGACGAGGTCGCAAAGCATCTTCACGGCATGGAAAAGCGGCCGGGGCGCGCCGTCCTTGGCGGGCTCGCCCAACGACGCCAGCAGTCCGAACGGTCCGGCGAAACTCGACGGCGTCAGCATCTCCAGCCCGGCTGATGCCACACGCGCGGCATAGCCGATCGCCCAGGCGGCCGCGAACTGGCCGGCGTGGCGCGGATCGCGATTGGCCATGGCGATGCGCTGGCCATCCGGATTGTCCTTGGTCGCGCCGCCATAGGGGTTTTGGCGCATGGCAATGGTCGATGGTCCTATTCGGTACGGCTTGTCGCCGAAGATCGCCCGCGCCGATTGCGTAATGAAGGGCAGCGCCTCCAGTGACTGCATGATGCTGAGATCGTCGGCCGCGTGCACGATCGGGCAGGTGCAATGGGTGATGAAGTCGAGCGGGCCGACGGGAACGCGCTTGCGGTTGAGTTCGGTGAAATAGCTGAACATGCCGCCGCCGAGGCGGATGTCCGGGAAGGCGCGCCGCGCCGCCGCATAGACATTCTCGAGTGGCGGGCAGGGCGGCAACGCGCTGCCCGGCGGTGTCGACTGCCGGTCGACCGAAGGCGAGACGGCGATGGCGTCGAGTCGCAAGCCGGCCCGGCGCACCATGCCGGCGATGCCGGAAAGTTCGGCATCGAGATCGCCGTCGCAGGCAACCACGCATTCGAGCGTCGTGCCCGACTTGTAGGCCTCGGCGAGTTGGGCGAAGGCGCGCAGCGCCTCGAAGCCATGGCCGCGCGTCGGCTCGTAGTGGAACAGCAACTGGCGTGGCCCCAGCACTGTTAGTAAGGGCAAGATCGCCAGCGTTGCCTCGACATTTTCGGGGTAGATGACAACGCCGATCTCGGGCAGCGCCGCACCGGGTTCACCAAGCGCCACGCGGACCGGTTCGGAGGTAGTGGCGACTGCCGGCGCCTTGCCGTCGCCGGTGATGCGCAGCGTGATCGTCTGGCGGTTGGTTTCGCCGGCCGGCAGCTTGTAAGGCCACGGCAATGCGAGAGGCCGCACATAGGTCTTGTAGGAGGCGTCCGACCAGTTGCGCTGGTCTTCCATTTCGAAAATGTCGCCTTCCATACGGCATTCGGCGGCCACACTTGGACGGACCTGATGCGTGATGGCGCGAATATCCTTGAACGGCTGCCACGGATCGATCTGCAGCGGCAACTTGGTATCCACCACGCTGCCGTCGGTGTGCTCGACCGTCACCGGGCTGCCGGCCAGCCCGGCGATCGGATGCAGGATGCAGAAGCCGCAGCGGTTGGTCTCGAAATCGCTCTCGGGCAGGGCGCTGACGTCAAAGAACAACTCGCCGCTGGCAGAGCCCTTGATGGTGGCGCGAAAGCCGAGCTTGCTGCCGTCCGGTCCCATGCAGTGTGCCGCACAGCTGACCGAGAATGCATCGACGCGCTGGTCGATGACCAGGTCGGTCAGTACGGGCTCATACGTGCCCCAGTCGCGGTCGCGCACGATATAGGCGATCGCGCGCAGCACCTCGGTGCCGCCATGGCGGATCGTGCGCAGATTGCCGTTGACGAAATCGGCGCTTAGCGCGCCCGCACTCAGCCTGACCGGCGCGGCTTCGACCGCGTGCGTGCCATAGAGCTGGAAAGCGTCGGCGGTCATTTCAGCAAGGCATCGAGGTGGACCGGCTCGCGGCTCGCCGCGCCCGCATAGGCGGCCTCGACCAGCGCGAAGGTCTTGAGATTGTCGGCCCCGGAGGTCGCAGGTTCTTTTCCTGTCGCCAGGCAGTCGACCCAGTGCTGCTGGATCGCGACGACGCTTTCCTGGATGTTGTGCCAGGGACGCGATGCCCAGGAGAGCAGCGGCGGCGAGACGTCGCTCACCACCGTTCCGCTCTTGCCCGTAACAGTAAGCTTGTAGCCCTGCGCCAGGCGGATCGTGCCGTCGCTGCCGTCGATCTCGATCAGCGTCTCCGGAAACGGCTCGACAGCAAGTTTCGTCCCATAGCTGCAATCGACCACGGATGTGGCGCCACTCGCATGATCCATCAGCATGGTCGCGACATCCTCGCCGGCAATGGCGGGATTGACGCGCGTGGTCCGCGTCGTGATCGTCGAGACGTCGCCGAGCAGGAAGCGGCCGATGTCGAGAATGTGGATGCCGAGATCCTCGATGATGAAGCGCTTGCCGGTCGCCAGATAGGGCTGGCCGGAAAACACGTCATAGGCGGAGCGGAACGAGATGCGGCCGAAGAACGGCGTACCGATCTCGCCGCTGTCGAGCACGGCGCGCACCGCCTGGATCGGCGACTGCCAGCGGAAATTCTCGTGCACCATCAGCGGCACGTCGGCGTCCGCGCAAGCCTTCACCATCGCCTTGGCATCGGCAAGCGTCGGCGCGAACGGCTTCTGGCAGATCGCGGGTACGCGTTGCGCGGCCGCCATCTCGACCAGCGCCCGATGGCTGGGCGCGGTGGTGGCAATGTCGACAAAGTCGAGCGTCTCGTTCGCAAACATGGCGGCCGCGTCGCTATAGCGCCTCGCGATGCCGAACTGGTCGCCGACGATCCTGAGCCGTTCCGCATCGCGGTCGCAGATGGCGACGATCGAGGCGCCTTCGATCTCGCGCCAGCCCTGCATCTGGTTGACGGCAAAGAAGCCGCAGCCGATCAGCGCTCCCCGCAACCCCGCCATGCTCAGCCCACCATTGCCATCTGCATCAGTGTAACGCGGCCTTGCAGTCGGCGCTGCGCCTGGTCAACGACGACGGCGACGATTATGACGAGGCCCTTGATCACCATCTGCCAGAACGAGCTCACCCCCATCATCACCAGTCCGTCGGAGAGGATACCGATGACGAAGGCGCCGACGATGGTGCCGCCGATCGTGCCGCGCCCGCCCGACATCGAGGTGCCGCCGAGCACCGCGGCCGCGATGGCGTTGAGCTCGAAGCTCTCGCCCGTCGCCGGATGCGAGGCCATCAGCTCGGACGAGATGATCAGGCCGACGATCGCAGCGCAGAAGCCGGAGAACATGTAGACGAACATCTTGACCATGTTGACCCGCACGCCCGAAATGCGCGCCGCCCGCTCGTTGCCGCCGACAGCAAAGATATGGCGGCCGAGCGGCGTGTATTTCGCGAGATAGGCCGCGCCCAGCGCGACGACGATCAGGATCCAGATCGACACCGGCAGGCCGAGCAGCTTGCCGGCGCCGAGATAGCCGAAGCCGGTGGTGCCGAGTTCCGGCTTGCCGACCAGATTGGGGAAAGTGCGGCCATCGGACGACAAGAGCGCCAGGCCGCGCGAGACATAGAGCACGCCGAGCGTGGCGATGAATGGCGCGACGTTGAGCCTGGTGATCAGCAGCCCATTGACGGCGCCGATCGCTATGCCGACGGCCAGCGTGATCAGCGCGATCTCGACGACGTTGAAATAGATCGTGTAGCCGATCTGCAGGTCGATGCCGTTCAGCACCAGATAGCCGGCAACCATGCCGCACAAGCCGACGATGGAACCGACCGACAGGTCGATGCCGCCGGTGATGATGACGAAGGTCATGCCCATGGCTAGGAAGGCGTTCAGCGCCACGTGCTTGGCCATTAGGATAAGGTTTGCCGCCGACAGGAAATTGGGCGCGGCGATCGAGAAAAACACCAACACCGCGATCAGCGCGATGAAGGTTCTGAGCTTCATCAATGTAAGAAGCAGCGAACCGCTGGAAGCGGTGGGGGCAGCCGCCTTAGCCGGAATGTCAGTCATGGGCGTTTGTCTCCGTTGGCCCTGCGGGTCCGTGGCCAAGCGCCGATACGGCGACGATCGCCGCTTCCGTTGCCTCGGCGCGATCGAACATGCCGGTCAGCTTTCCATTGCTCATCACCGCGATGCGGTCGGACAGAGCCATCACCTCGGTGAGATCCGAAGTGGCGAACAGGATGCCGAGCCCATCGCGCGACAGTTTACGCATAGTGCGGAAAACGTCGGCCTTGGCGCCGACATCTATCCCGCGGCTGGGCTCGTCCATCAGCAGCACCTTCGGACCGGTGAGCAGCGCCTTGCCGATCACCACCTTCTGCTGGTTGCCGCCGGACAGCGACGAGACCTCCTGCGCCGGGTCGGCGACCTTGATCGCTAGCTCCCGCACCATGCCGGCCACCGCCTGTCTTTCCTCGGCGCCGCGGATGTGGAACAGGCGGGCAAAGCGCGACAGGCTGGCCAGCGTCAGATTGCTGGCGACGGACAGGATCGACACCAGCCCTTCGCGCTGGCGGTCTTCGGGGATCAGCGCGAGGCCACGGCGGATGCGCCGCGTCGTGTCGCGTTCCCTTACCTTTTTGCCATCGATGAAGATCGAACCCGTGGCATGGCCGTGGCGGCCCATGATGCAGTCGAACAGTTCGCTGCGCCCGGCGCCCATCAGGCCGTAGATGCCCAAGATCTCGCCGGCGCGGAGCGACAGCGAGACATGGTCGACCGCAAGGCCGCCGGTCGCGCGCGGCAGGCAGATTTCTTCGGCGCGGAAGATCTCCTCACCGGGAGCGTGGCCGTCGGCCTTGGCGAAATCCTTGGCATCGGAGCCGATCATCTGCCGCACGATCCACTGCGTGTCGACGTTCTTCATCTCCTCCTGGCCGGTGATGCGGCCGTCGCGCAACACGGTGATGTAGTTGCCGATGCGGATCAGCTCTTCCAGCCGGTGCGAGATGTAGACGATGGCGACGCCGCGCGCCTTGAGGTCGGCGATGACCTTGAACAGGATCTCGACTTCCGCCGCACTCAGCGCCGAGGTCGGCTCGTCCATGATCAGGATGCGCGCGTCGAGAGAGACCGCCTTGGCGATCTCGACCAGCTGCTGCTGGCCGATGCGCAGATCCTCGACGAGCATGTCCGGGCGGATGCCGGCCTGCAGCCTTTCGAGGAATTCGGCCGCGCGGCGCTCTTGCTCCTTGCGGTCGATCTTGCGGAACCGGTTGGTGATCTCGCGGGTGGCGAAGATGTTTTCGGCGACGGTCAGGTTGCCGAAAAGGTTGAGCTCCTGGAACACCATGCCGATGCCGCGGTTCACCGCATCGCCGGATGAGGCGAACGACACGTCTTCACCCTCGAGCAGGATGCGTCCGGCGGTCGGCTGCTCGACGCCGGCGATGATCTTCATCAGCGTCGACTTGCCCGCGCCGTTCTCGCCTACCAGAACGTTGACCGCGCCCCTGCGCACCTCGAAATTGGCGCGCTTGACCGCGACCGTGCCGGAATAGACCTTGGAGACATCCTCCAGCTTCAGGATGACGTCGCGCTCGGCTTCCGCGCTCATGGATTCGGCCCGATCTCAGCCTCCGCCGGCGTCACCAGCGGCAGGTCTTGGGCGCTGCCTAGCGTATAGGCGCCGAGCACCTTGGCGCTGCGGCCCTCGAGCGCCTCGCGCGGCAGCTTGGACAGCGCCGTCTTGTCGGCATAGATGTTGAATGCCTTGCCAAACTGGGCGAAGTCGATCTGGTTGGTAAAGTCGTTGAACTGGATGAAGTCGAGGCTGTCGCGCAGCGCGGTGCCGCGCACCGCCGGCCCGATCTGCACCCGCGCATCGGCCTTGCCGTCGCCGTCGACATCGACATCGATGGTCGCCGCGCGCGACTGGGTGTTGGCGGCGACGATCTTGCCCTCCAGCCGCACCGCGAAGGTCCAGGGCGAATTCGCCTGCTTGTTCGGATTGCCGTATTTGGCGCCGGCGGCAGCCGGATCGGTGGTGGCCAAGGCGTGCACTTCCGGGAACGGTCCGCCCTTCTGCTGCAGATAGGGGATTACCTTCGGCGCCCAGATGTCCTCGATCATCTTGTCGGGATTGAAGGCCGGCGCGTTGCCGCCGCCCTGCATCGACGGTGTCGGCAGGATCTTGCAGGCGGTGAGCCCGAGGCCGGCCATTCCGGCAAGAATTGGCACGGCGAAGCTCAACCAGGTCAGCTTGTTCGGCATGGCGGTCAGGAAGTACCCACGGAAATTGGGCAAGGGACGAACCGGAGGTCCGTCCCTTGCGATTGATGTGATGCCGGCTCAGTTGGTGAGCGCGAAAGTCTCCAGCTGCTTGGCATTGTCGCCATTGACCAGCACGCAGTCCATCAGCTGCTTTTCCTGGGCGGGAGACTTCTTGTTCTTGATGAAGTCGTCGGCTTGCACGACAGCCATCTGCGCCTGCGCGAAGGCCGGCTGCAGCACGGTCGCCTTGATGCCGCCGGAGGTGATGGAGTCGCGCACGTCGTTCGAGCCGTCGAAGCCGACGACAATGACATCCTTGCGGCCGGCGGCGGCGAGTGCTGCATAGGCGCCCATCGCCATCGTGTCGTTGCCGGAGATCACGCCCTTGATGTCCGGGTTGGCCTGCAGGATCGATTCCATCTTGGAATAGGCTTCCGTTTGGCTCCAGTTGGCCGACTGCTGCGCCACCATCTTGAGGTCCGGATAGTCGTTGATGACGTCGTGATAGCCCTTCGAGCGGATGCCGGCATTGGTGTCGGATTCCTTGCCGACCAGCTCGACGAAATTGCCCTTCTCGCCCATCAGCTTGACGAACTCCTGCGCGCCGAGCTGGGCGCCCTGGTAGTTGTTGGAGACGATCTGCGCCACGGCGACGCCGGTGGCGTTGATCTCGCGATCGATCAGGAAGGAGGGGATGCCGGCGTCCTTGGCTTTCTGCACGGCAGCGACCGTGGCGTCAGCGCCGGCATTGTCGAGGATGATCGCCTTGGCGCCGCGGCCGATCGCCGTGTCGATCAGCTCGGACTGCTTGTTGGCGTCGTCGTCATGGACCAGCACCAGCGCCTCGTAGCCGAGTTCCTTGGCCTTGGCTTCGGCGCCGACGGCTTCCGCCTTGAAGAACGGATTGTCGTGCGAGGGCGTGATGATGGCGATCAGGTCCGCCGCATAGGCAGGCATCGCCGTTCCGAGCGCCAGCACGCCGGCGAAAGCTGCAAGGGTCATTCTGCGAGTGAGTTTCATGAAGTCCTCCCGTTGAAAAAGAATTTTTGCCTTGGCAAATCGGCCCTCTGTCTGCGTCTGAATTGGTCAGGCGGCGGATCGCGCCGGAATCAAGCCGCGTGCGGGCTTCTCCCGAGCAGATCGTCACTTCCCCGTCCTCCACTCGTTCAGGCTTCGACTCCAGCGAAACCTGATTATCCGAGCTCGAGAACAGCTTAGCCAACTGGTATAATGAGTCAACCACTATTTCAGGTGATATGTATCTGATGTGCGATTCACGCCTTTCCTTCTCCCCTGTGGGAGAAGGTGTATCGGCGCGCAGCGCCGAGACGGTTGAGGGGTGCGCGAAGGATCGCCGTCGCCGGCAGCTGGAGCATCTCCACAAGGGGAGAAGGAGGAGCGCCTCAGGTAATGCGCTGGATGCTCGCAGCGATCTCTTCCGGTTCGAAGACACGCTTCCAGTCGTCGCGCATCAGCACCGGCTTGCCGAATTCGATCGCCTTGTTGCAGGCGTCGGAGAACACGCCCTTGGTCTCGCCGAAGATGACGGCGCCGAGCACGTTCATGTGGCCGAGCAGGAAGTCGAGTGCGGCCTGCCGTTCGACGCCGCGCGCCACGACTTCGTCCATCGCCTCTTTCATGACGACCAGCAACGAGGCGCACACCGTCTCTGAAAGGCCGGGCTCCAGCAGCGCCATCTGCTCGACGGTGACGCGATGCGAGCGCATCACCGGTGCCCAGATGATCCGGGCGATCGCCTCGCCCTTGGCGTAGTCCGCCTCCGGCCCCTGCATCAGGGCGCTGACGAAATGTTGCTTGGCCTTGACGCCGCCGAAGAAGTCCTTCTTGGCCGCCATGTCGGTCTCGTCGTTGAAGATCGGCGGATGGCAGGGATGGGTGACGAAATAGGTGAGGTCGGGACGGTCCGGCAGATGGCCGGCGAAGGGAGCGGCGGCATCGAGAACCACCACCATCGTGCCCGCCGCCAGCTTGCTCTCGATGCTCGCCGCCACCTTGCCAATATGAGTGTCCGGAACGGCCAGGATCACCACGTCGGCACCTTTGAGCGCCTCGTCGGCGCTGACCGCATCGAAGCCCAGTCCGGTCTTCAGCCGCTCGCGGCCCGCCTCGCTGACCTCGACATGGCGGATCGTGTAGTCCGATCTGCGAAAATTGGTCGACAGGCGGTAGCCCATTTTGCCGCCGGCTCCGAACAGCGCAATCGTTGTCATCTATGCTTGCTCCCGTTTTCCAACGATGGCCGCGCCGATCGTCACGTTATCAACTGGTATAATCACTCTACCACAACATAGTGGTTTGACCAGAGCCTTCCTTGCCGTTTCGCAGGCCTGTCGCCAGTCTGTATTGCGGGATTGGCATCTCATATGGACGGTATCCGCGCCCAGCTGAAGACAATCGGGCTCGAGCCCTACGACTGCCTCAACCCCGGCCTGATGGACTACATCGCCACCTGGACGGCGAAGAAGTCCGGGGCGCTGCCGGAGTAAAGCACATAACTCTGCCTCGGGACCGGGCTTCAAAGCTCGGTCCTCGCTAGTTGGTTCCACTCAATCCAGGCGGGGCCATATCCTTAGGTAAGATTTGCCTATAAGCCTTCGGATTTGATGCAGCCCTAGCGTCAACCCGCACAAGGATGCCCTGGTAGCGTTGCGACATAAATGTTCGACCTTCAATCGACGAGAAATTCAGAGAAGCATCGCAGATGCGCAAGGCGATATTGCGCCTTCGATCAATCCGACGAACGCTATTGCCACTACTTGGTTTCGATGACTGGCACGAGGCGTTAAACGAGGCCGGAAGGCCTGTATGGGCGCCGGTATGCAGTTAAGTCGGACTCGTGGGAGTTCCGGGCGATGTCATCTGAAGAGGAAGTCAACGCTTTCTGGTGGTGCCAACCGCCCTATTGAATGCGGGGCTGCTGCAAGGCGGCGGGCTGCCTCTCGCCCCACAAGCCGGCGGGCGGTTCTAGGTCGAGTTTTCCATATCGCATCTAGCGGTCGCATCAAACCGGCCCTTGAGAGGCGGCGCTGCACATCAGCCAACGCGCTGCTACTCCATCGCAGGTCGACCATCCTACCGGCCCGTGACTCCAATCTTGCCAAGCCATAGTTTGACAAATTTGCGAAAGCACTAGGATTGCTAGTTCGATCCGCCAGCTCGGAATTCATTACCGCGATCGAGCTTCATGTGGACTGAGCTAATAATAAAAACTTATAACGCGCTTCGCGGCGCAACTCGCACGCCCTGTCTTGAAGACCTCCGCTATGTTACGGAATTGATATTCGAGAGGATTGCTCAAAGCTCTACTGCCTCTCGAAAATACGCAGCGCCACAGGTGACGCGTTCATCGATCTCGGAAAAGTTTTTCCCCTTTCATCGAGGGCGATGACGCACGCCTGGAAGCGTGAGCTAGGCATGGTCAAGGGAGGAATAACATGCGCGAACTTAATAAAGACGTTGGCATCAGGGTTCTCAATACGGCGAGTGGAATCCGTTGCTTGATGGCAACTGCGGCAGCAGCTCTGCTATGGGCGGGGCCCGCCAATGCCAAGGAACTTACCTTCGGCTATGTTCCGGCCAGCTTGGAGTATCCGTACAACGTGTCCACGGCCGACGGCTTCAAAGAGGCTGCGGCAGCAGCCGGCGTAAAAGCGGTCGTTCTCGATCCGCGCGGCAGTGTCGAAAAGCAGGGAAACGCTCTGGACGACCTGATCACCCAGAAGGTCGACGCCGTCGGCTTCCTCCCACTTGATTCCGTGGTGTCCGAATCCTTCGTCGACAAGCTCAACGCTGCGAAAATTCCGGTTGTCGCCATTGCTCTTCAGGTCGGCGACTCGGCGAAGCGGAAGGTCAACGATCCTTATCCGGGGTTGTCGGCGCTGGTCGCGACAGACAACTACAAGGCCGGCTATGTTTCCGGGGAAATGGCTGCCGGCATCCTGCCCAAGGACCACACGGCCAAGATCGGCATCGTGATGGGCGACCCGGCCTATACCATCGTCAAGCTCGATACGGAGGGCTTCCGCGCCGCGTTGGACAAGGCCGGCGCGAAATACGAGATCGTCGCCGAACAGCCGACCAACTGGACGCCGGACCAGGGCGAGTCTGTATGCCAGAACTTCCTGACGGCACATCCCGATTTGGACCTGATCTTCAGCCATGCCGACGACATGGCCATCGGCTGCGCTCGCGCCATCAGTGCTGCGAGTTCGAAAGCTACGCTGATTGCCACGGGCGGCGGTTCCAAGCTTGGCCACGACGCCATTCTGGCCGGCGAGATGTACGGGTCCGTCTGCACCCGGCCGAAGCTGCTCGGGAAGCTGATGTTCCAGGCCATGTATGAAGCAGCGACCAAGCCCGATACGCCCAAGGCTCGTTTCGTCAGCTACGACATGCCCCAGATCACAAAGGACAAGATCAACGATTGTCCGGAGCAGTGGTAGGATAGCTGTCGCAGCGATCCTATCTCGGGAGCATCGATCCATGCACCTTGACCAGCCGATCATGCAATTGCGTGGCGTCGCAAAAGCGTTCCCAAACGGGACGCTGGCGCTGCGCGGCGTCGATCTCGATATCAGGCCGGGCAGGGTGCATGGCTTGCTGGGCGCCAATGGCGCCGGCAAGTCTACTCTTATCAAAATCCTCTCCGGCGCATACCGCGCCACGCTAGGGGAAATCATCTGGCGGGGTCAGCCCGTTTCCTGGGATAGTCCCAAAGCCGCCAACGACATGGGTGTCGCGACAATCCATCAACACATCCCGCTGGTTCCAACTCTTTCCGTTTTGGAGAATGTTTTCCTCGGGAGCCACGGTCGTTGGCGGCGCTCCTCCAGCTCTCGGCTTCAGTTCGAAGAGTTATGCAAGCGCATCGGGTACCGGTTGGATCCGGGCGAATTGGTCGGCTCCTTGTCTATAGGGGCACGGCAGATGGTTTCCATCTTTCAAGCCCTTGGCACGGGCGCGGATCTGATCGTGATGGACGAACCGACCGCTTCGCTGGCGTTGGAAGAACGGGAACTGGTCTATGCAACGGTGAGGCTCCTATCCAAAGGAGAGAACAAGGCCATCCTGTTCGTTTCGCATTTTCTCGACGAAGTGATGTCTCTCACCGACGAGGTAACAGTGCTCCGTGACGGCAAGGCCGTGCTGCGGGCCGCAACGGCCGATCTAGACGAGAACCAGATTGCGGAAGCGATCGTCGGAAAGCAGATCGTCGCCCTAGAGCGCGAGGCACAGCAGCGCCATACCCTTGAGCCGGTTTCCGCGAACCAAGACCCTGCCTTGCGGGTGCGTGAACTCGCCTCGCCGGGCAAGCTCTCTGCCACGTCTTTTGATGTTGCGCGTGGCGAAGTCGTCGGCGTCGCTGGCCTGCTTGGTTCGGGTCGTAGCGAATTGCTTCACGCGATCTATGGTTCTGACAAGTACGCGACCGGCTCAGTCGTTGTCGACGGCAAGAGCCTACCTCGAAACACCGGCGCCGCGGTTAAGGCCGGCATCGGCCTGGTGCCTGAAGATCGTATGGCTCAAGGCCTCGTCCCCGACTTTGAGATCTGGCGCAACGTATCTCTCCCGGCCCTGCAGGGAGTATCTGTTTTCAATTCTCTTCCCGTGGCTCAGCGCGAGCGCGAGCGTGGTTGGGAAGCTATCCGCTTGCTCTCGATCAAAGCGGATTCTCCGGAAATCCTTGTGAAAGAACTGAGCGGAGGGAACGCCCAGAAGGTCACCATCGCCAAGTGGCTTTTCAGCGACGTGAAGCTTTTCCTTCTGGATGAACCCACGGCGGGGATCGATATCGGCGCCAAGACCGAGATTTTGCGCCTGGTCCGTCAACTCGCGGGGGAGGGCAAATCGGTCATCATTGTGTCGTCGGAGTTTGAAGAGCTTCTTGCCGTCTCCGACCGGATCCTTGTCATGCGAGATGGGCGGTGCATTGCCGAGCGAAAGATCCACGAGACGACAGAGACCGAACTACTGCTGCTGGCGGGCGGGCAAAGTGCAAACCCTGAAGCCTCAAACCTCCCAATCGACTCCTGAGTGACAGCGAGAAAAGCGATGAACACAGCAGGCTATACCCAGTCGCAAAATAATAACATGTCGCAGGTTTCCGCAACCAACCTGCCGAAAACGGATTGGCGTCGTTTGTTAGGCCTTCGCGAGATGGGCGTATACTACGCCTTGTTTCTCCTCATCATCACACTTGCGATCGTCACGACCTATCTAGGACGAGCGAACTATCTGAGCGTGCTTAATCTTTCCAATGTAATCTACCAATCTTCCCTCATCGCCATTATGGCCGTGGCCATGACAGTGGTGCTTATCAGCGGCAACTTCGATCTATCCGTCGCCTCGGTGGCGGCATTTGCGGCGGTTCTGCTGATAGGCAATGCCGATGCGATCGGGTTCTGGCCCGCTGCCGCATTGGCGCTGGCCGGGGCGATGGGCATAGGATTGATCAACGGTGTCATCGTTCAGTATGTCGGGATAAACGCATTTATCGTGACACTTGGCACCATGACCGCCGTACGCGGTCTCGTCCTCATCTATACCGATGGTCGCTCACTTTCGGCATCTGATCCCGCGGTCGTCGCAACGATGAAGGCCGTTGAGGGCGGTAGCCACGACGTGTTCTGGCTGTTGCTGGTCGCCGGTATCCTGCTTTTAGCCCTTGGCGCATCAGGCTTGTTCAAGGCCTACAGTGCCGGCGGCGCGTTGCGGCCGGTCTCCATTGGCATGGCGGCAGGGGGAGCTGCGTTTCTCCTCGTCGCTTGGGCTTGCGGCGGAGAGTTGGTTTTACGCAATCCCGTGATCTATATGGGATTATTTTCGGGCGCCGTCTGGTTTACGCTAGGCTACACAATGGTGGGACGTCGCATTTACGCTTCTGGAGGCAATCCCGAAGCAGCCCGCCTCTCCGGCATCAATGTCACACGCTACAAGCTGTTGGCGTTCGTATTCTGCAGTGCCACTGCGGGCCTTGCCGGAATCCTCTTCGCGAGCCGCTTGCGTTCGATCAATCCGGCGGGCCTGCAAGGTGCAGAGCTGACCGTTATCGCGGCGGCAATCCTGGGCGGCACATCGCTATTCGGCGGCGCGGGCAGTGTTGTGAAGACCCTCGCTGGCGCTTTGCTGCTCTATTCCCTGACCAACGGGTTCAACATCATGAATCTCGGCGCGAACTGGCAGGGCCTGATCGAAGGCATGGTGGTCGTTGCCGCAGCCGCTATCTACACCGTTGGCGGCAACAAGGCCAAGTCCAAGACAGGCGGCTGAAGCTCGGACATGAGCGATCTCGAACGCATCAGAATGGAATACAAGACATGACCAACATACCGCTCGTCGATTTTGTCGGGAAAGTCGCCTTTGTTACTGGCGCCGGCAGCGGCATCGGTCGTGCAACGGCCGTGGCCTTCGCCCGTGCCGGCGCGGCAGTGACCGTAGCAGATATCAGCGAAGAAGGCCTCCAGGGCACTGTGGCCGAAATCGAGGGATTCGGCGGCAAGGTCCTCTCGATCGTGTGTGACGTGACAAAAGCCTCGGATGTCAAATCCGCTCTCGACCTGACGGTAGCCACCTTCGGACGCCTCGATGCTGCCTTCAACAATGCTGGCATCGAACAGCCAGGCACAATGATCGCGGACATTTCGGAAGATCTCTTTGACCGGGTAATTTCCGTGAATCTCAAAAGTGTCTTTCTCTGCATGAAATACGAGATCGAAATCATGCTCGGCAACGGCGGCGGCGCCGTCGTCAATACGTCGTCAGGCGCCGGCGTGCTCGCCATCCGCCAGCAATCCGCCTACTGCGCTTCAAAGTTCGGTGTCACCGCGATGAGCAAGGCTGCTGCACTCGAATATGCGGACCAAGGTATTCGTGTGAATGCGATTTGTCCGGGTATCATCGATACTCCGATGATTGCCCGCTACACAGGCAACACCGAGGCAGGCAGAGCTCGAATTATCAAGCAGGAGCCGGTTGGGCGCATGGGGCGACCGGAGGAGATTGCTGGAACGGTGCTTTGGCTTTGCTCGGATGCGGGCGGCTTCGTCACGGGTCATGCGATGGTCGTCGACGGTGGGCAAACCGCCGGCATATAGATTTCTCGTTTCGGGTGACGTCAGGCTGCGGCGCGGATCAACTCACTTGCGTCCGGCAACTCCTCGAGGGAGCGAGCCAGGGATTCTGCGCGCAGAACCTTGGTCGCGGCGACAGGGGTCATGCTGACCGAAGCGCATTCCCTAAATTTTGCGCATATGTCATCCCATGACAGGGGATTGTCGGAATTGCCGGGCACGGCAATTCCCTCCCGGACCCAAGACCTTCCATCCCGCGCCAGGATTTGGACCCGACCCAACGGAAGTTCCAATTTCCAGTCCAGCGCTGGGTCGCTGATGAGATGCATCTTGCGTCCAACGGCCAGCACCTCGTGGTCGGACAGGCCGACGGAGGAAAAGTCCTTGACGCTCATGCCACGACGGACGATCGCGACAGAGACCAGGAATGGCAGGCTGAACTTCGCGTCTGCCAAGGTCGCCGGCGCGCGGCGTTCTTCCAAAGGTTGGCACATCAGGTCATGGTAGTCTCCAACGTGCAGTCGGATCTCGGAAATCTGTTCGGGTTGCAGATCGTTTTCCGTCATGATGTCGATAGCCGCTTTCATATGGCTATGCGCCGTTCCGACACACGGCCAGCGTTTGTAAAGCGTTCCGCTGCCAAGGAACTCGGAGCCGAGGTTCCGGACGATCGCCTGACGGTCATACTGGCCGTTGAAATACGTTCTCATAAAACCGTATTCACCCTCGAAAGCCTTATCGATGCCTGTAATTCCGCGTTCAGCCATCATTGCCGCGAGAACGGCTCCCCTGGCTGAAAACCCGGCATAGAGACCGCGCAGATCACTACCCCGGCCTGCAACCATCTCCATGATGCCGCTCGACTGCATCGTTGCGATACCGAGAGCATCGGCGGTCTGCTTAGGAGACAGCGACATCACCCTTGCCGCTGCGGCGGTTGCGGCAAACACTCCCAACACTGTTGAGAGGTTCCAGTCCTTTTTCCAACCTACGTTGCAGCGCAAGCGCGCGAAAATGTCCTGTCCTGCCGCGATCGCTGCTATCAATTCCTTTCCCGACACGCCGCCCTGCCGTTCGGCGACCGCTAAGACGGCAGGAACGATTGAACTCCCAGAATGCTGCCCCCACGGAGTTTGGTCGTCATAGTCAAGGCAATGCGCCAGGGCGCCATTGGCTAACGCTGCCGAGAGGGCAGGGACTTTGCCAGGCAAGCCGAGCACCGTGGACTGTGGTGCTCCAGCACTCTCTCGAATGATATCGATGACGCCGTGTACGGCCGGCTCCAGGCCACTCGCCGCCAACATGACCCCGATCGTGTCCAAAAGGGACTTTTTGGCCGCCTCGCGCGCATCGGAAGGAACATCATCGTAGCTGAGTTGGACCGTATGATCAGCCAGAACGTGTACAAGATCAGGGGCATCAGACATCGTAGGGCCTGCATTCAGATTGGACGACGGCCACATTAATCGGAGGCCGCATCTCAATGCCACGTTCCGGGCGATCTATCATTTCCCATGTCGACTTCGTCTGAGTGATATATAATCCAAAATTATATGCGAGGCCGCTCGCGTGCGTTTTGCGGTTTCAAAATTGATGTGAAGATGGAAACTTCCACCCCGTCCAATCGCAGTCATGTGCGGGTTGGGATGGGAAGAGCGGTTTGAACGTTCGCGTTAGGTTGAAGCTGCGGACGCGTTCTCGCCCTTGGCGCTTTCTAAGCAAATCGGCGTTTGGCGCCGCGCATTTTCTGCAGGATCTGCGGCCCGCAAAGGACCGCTACGCTAGCTATCTGTCTGGAGGCAGCATGGGAATTCTCTCTGGCAAGACGGTTCTGATCACTGGCGCCCTCGGCACGATCGGACAGGCCTTGGTGAAGCGCTATTGCGAAGAAGAAGCGAGAGTGATCGCCGCCGATCGCCCGGAAATGTCGGACGTTGACGCGACACTTGCCAAGCTTGGCGAAGGCGTGAGTTACTTCGGATGCGATCTCAACGATCTGGCGGGAACCGAGAAAGCGGTTACCGCGCTGGCGGAGGAGGTCGGCGGGATCGACGTTCTGGTCAACAATGCAGCGTTCGTCGTCAACAAGCCGCATGAGCAGTTCTCGATTGAAGAATACGAGCAAGAAGTTCGGATCAACTCCTCGGCCGCCTTCGTGATTTCGCGCGCTTGCAGCGTACACATGAAGCGGAAGAACTACGGCAAGATCGTCAACCTGACGTCGCTGACCCTCACAGGACATTGGGAGGGCTTCGTCCCCTATGTCGCCTCCAAAGGCGCCATGTACGGGCTCATCAAGTCAATGGCGCGCGAACTTGGGCACCATGGAATCAATGTGAACGGCATCTCACCTGGCGCGGTCGTGTCTGAAGCCGAGTGGCGGCATTTCGGCGAAAATCGTGAGAAATATCACCAATGGATTCTTGAACGTCAAAGTCTGAAGCGCAGGATCGAGCCGGTCGACATCGCAAACCTCGCGATCTTCCTCTCATCTTCCCACGCCGACCTCATTACGGGACAAGACATTCATTGCGACGGGGGCTGGTGAGTGATGAGTGTCTGCGGACGCCGGTGAATGAAATGATCGAACTTGAACCACAGCTCGTCGCCCAGGATTTCATGTTCCTGGAGGCGCCAAAGTGGCACCAGGGACTGCTCTGGCTGTCCGATGTTTTCGACCACAAGGTCTACGCGCTCACAGCCGAAGGACAACGCCGGAGGGTGTTCGATGTGCCGAACCGTCCTTCGGGGCTGGGATTTCTGGCGGACGGAACGCTGATCATCGTCTCGGCCAAGGATTGTAGGCTGCTTCGCCTCGATGGCGACAAGCTCAGTGAATATGCCGACCTGTCGAACCATGCGACAGGATGGCTGAACGACTTCGCCGTGGACCCGCAGGACCGCATCTACGTCGGCAATTTCGGCTATGATTTTGTTGCAGGCGAACCTCGCAAACCAACCTGGCTCCATCGCGTGGATCCCGGCGGGACCGTCGTGACGGTTGCTGACAATATCGACTTTCCAAACGGATCAGTTGTCATCAATGAAGGGCGAACGTTGATCGTCGCCGAAACGTGGGAGGGGCGGCTCACGGCGTTCGATATTGATGTGGCCGGAAACCTTGGCAATCGGCGGACCTTCGCCGATCTAGGCTCGCGACAGCCGGACGGCATCTGTGCTGATGTGCAAGGCGCAATCTGGGTCGGAATCTGCAATACGGGCGAGTTTGTGCGCGTTCTCGACGGCGGGGAAATCACCCACCGGTTCAAGTTCGCCGGGTCCGGCATCTCATGCACACTGGGAGGCGGCGACGGGAGCACGCTCTTTGCGACTGCCTTCATCGGTACAGACGATGATATGGCCGCTGGAAAACGCAATAGCGCAATCTTCAAAGTCGAAGTCGACGTTTCGAGCCCCGATACCGCTGGCGTGCAAGCTCGATAAGCTCTTTGCCGATCCACTTTGATCCAATGGATATAACAAAAAGCTATGGCCGTTCTCCAACGTTTGTTGCCGTTGAAAAGGGGGACCGATAGTTTCCGGTTCTGTTTCAAGAACGGCGCGGCCGGACATCAGACGAATGTATTCAGTCATTGCTTTTCCTGCCCTCGCAGGCATGTCTTACCCTCGATTGGAAGGCCTGGGTCTGGTGCGCGTCGTGGCCAGCCCGGAGGAGATTCCGGCCTTGCCAGAGGCGGACCGCGCCGACGTGCGGGTTCTGATGACCAGCGCGACACGCGGCTGCAGTGGCGAGATCGCGGACGCCTTGCCCAATCTTGGTTTCGTCGTATCGCAAGGGGTGGGACAGGAGCGCATCGACTTACAGGCATTGTCAAAGCGCAAAGTGCAGGTGCGGTGTGTCGGCGAGGCGCTGACCGACGATGTAGCGGATTTGGCGATGGCATTCACGCACATGCTATGTCGCAACCTCGTCAATGCCGACAGGTTTGCCCGCAGCGGAGAATGGCGCAAAGAGCGCTTCGTCCTTGGGGATAGCGTCGTCGGTATGACCATGGGCATCGCAGGTCTGAGCGGTCGGATTGGCCAGGCCATCGCGGCTCGGGCAACGGCTTCGCGCATGAAACTCGCCGCCCTCGATCGCCAGTCCAACGCCGGCTTGGGGGCCTCTCTGCATGACGGATGGTCTGCACTGGCAGCCGCATCTGATGTGTTGGTTCTCGCTGTTCCTGCGTCGCCCGGCCTCAGGCATGTAATCGGAGCTAGCCAACTTGAAGCGCTGGGACCGAAAGGCCGGCTCGTAAATGTTGCTCGCGGAAGCCTCGTTGACACCGACGCGCTGATTGAAGCGCTGGAGAACCGAGCCATTGCCGGGGCAGCGCTGGACGTCGTCGAGGATGAGCCGAACGTTCCGGAACGATTGGCCGCCTTGCCGAATGTGATTCTCGCTCCGCATATCGGTGCACAAACCTGGGGCCAGCGAGCGCGTGGTGCCGCGATCGCCGAGGACGCGGTGCTGTCCTTCCTGGATGGCAGTCTCAAGTGATCCCGGGCACGCAAGTCGCGCAGCGATTGTCGGCGAAGCCGTGACGCCGCGAATGTCGACTTCCGGAACCGGCTTCGCCGGCAGGTCCGCAAGGACTTAATACGGTAATCTGAAAAGGACCCTGCAACGTGAACGTCAAGGCAAAACCAATCTATCCGCGGATCGGCCTGCTGATCGATGGGGAGTGGATCTACGACCGTCCTCCAGTTTGCGACGTTGAGAATCCGAGCGATGAGTCCATTCTCGGACAAGTGCCCAAGGCGACTGCGGAGGACCTTCAAAACGCGCTCAAGTCCTCTGCCCGCGGCTTTGAGGTCTGGCGCAAGACGCCTCCTTCGGAACGCGCCGCGATCATGCACCGTGCCGCGGCAGTGGTGCGGGAGCGTGCAGCCGAAATCGCGCCGATTTTCACCCTCGAACAAGGCAAGACGCTGAGCGAATCTCTGGCGGAGATTGAAAGATCCGCCACCTTTCTCGACTGGGACGCGGAAGAAATCCGGCGCCTCTACGGCCGCATAGTTCCAACCGATCCACCCATCCAGCAATTCGTTGTGCGCGAACCGATCGGCCCGGTCGCGGCCTTTACGCCGTGGAACGTGCCGATGAGCGCACCATCGCGAAAGATCAGCGCATCGCTGGCGGCGGGATGCTCCATCATTCTCAAACCTGCCGAAGAAACCCCCGCGACCGCCTGTCTTTTCGCGCAATGTTTCCTCGACGCAGGGTTGCCCGCCGGCGTCCTCAACGTCGTTTTCGGTGACCCGGACGAAGTATCACGCACTCTGGTGCTGTCTCCAATCACACGACTTGTCACGCTGACTGGATCGATCGGAGTGGGCAAGCACCTGACGCGCCTTGCCGCTGAGACGATGAAGCCGGTTCTGATGGAATTGGGGGGGCACGCTCCTGTATTGGTCGATGAGGGCGTCGATGCAGAGGAAGTCGCGCGGCTTGCCACCAACTGGAAATTCAGGATGGCGGGACAGTTCTGCTCGGCGCCATCCCGATTTCTCGTCCATGAGTCGGTCTATGAAAACTTTGTCGACAGCCTGGCGGCCAAGGCCGGAGCACTCAAGGTCGGTGACGGTTTTGCGGATGGCGTGCAGATGGGACCACTCGCCAACAATCGTCGCCTGGGCGCCATGGCGGATTTCGTCCATGATGCTGTGGCCCGAGGCGCCCGGGTCGTTACCGGCGGCAGTCGGGTCGGAAACCGCGGTTGGTTTTATGCACCGACGGTGCTGGCGGACGTCCCCCTCGAGGCGAAGATCATGAATGAAGAGCCATTTGGCCCGCTCGCGCCATGCGCGCCGGTCGCCTCGATGGATGAGGCTCTGGAAATCAGCAATAGCCTCAGCATGGGCTTGGCCGCGTTCGTCTTCTCAAACTCGGTCGAGCGGACGGACTATCTATCGCGGGAGCTTCAGGTTGGTTCTGTTGCGGTCAATGTCTTTACCAGCCCTGGAGCGGACGCGCCCTTCGGTGGCTATCGTGAAAGCGGTATCGGCCGCGAGGGTGGTCCGGAGATGTACCAAAGCTATACGGTGGCCAAGACGATCGCCGAACGTCGCGCGAGGGTGTGAGTTTCGGTCTCCCCGAAGACTCCCCTTCACGGGACAGGGAGGATAGGCTTAGTTTATGGAGATCGACCCCAAGAAGCTGCTCTACCTTGCGACCATCATCGAGCACGGCAGCCTGAACCGCGCGGCCAAACTGCTTGGGATATCACAGCCGGCGTTGTCGACCTCGATGGACCGGCTGGAGGCATCTGTAGGAATGCAGCTGCTCGAACGTGGGCCCAACGGCGTCGTCACCACAAAACAGGGTGACATTCTCTACTGTTACGCGAGGCTGATCCGCGAAGAAATCCAGTTGGCGGAGCGCGACCTTCGAAATGTCCTTGAGGGCCAGGCGGAGTCAATTCGCATCGGCAGTTTGCCCAGCCTTGCCAGTAGGATCATGCCACTGGCGCTGAGCCGATGGCGTGAGACCTACCAGGACGCCCGTTTGCAGGTGGTTGAAAATGCGCAGATCGATCTGTTGACCGGATTGCTGCGCCGCGATTTCGATTTCGTGATCGGCTTGACCGAGGTCTTCGATATGCTCGACGGACTCCGCCAGCGCGTGTTGTTTCGCGACACGCTGTGCGTCATTGCCAGTCCCAATCATCCGCTGCAGGGTGTCACCGACCTCACCTGGGAGCAACTCGTCCGGTATCCGTGGATCAGTCCGACGTCACGGCGCACACATACCGTGCTGGACAACATTGTGCGGACGATGAAGGTAGAGCTTCCGGTGCAGGTCACGGTCTGCGGATCCGTATCGCTGCTGAAGTCACTGGTGGCCGAAACGGACCATTTGGCACTCCTCCCCGCCCATGCTGTGCGAACGGAGGTGGCCGAACAACGTTTGCTCTCGCTTCCGTTCGAGGATCCGGCGCTGAAGCGCGACATCGCGGTATTCTTCCGCGAAGGATACGAAATGGATCAGCCGCGTCGCGACCTCGTGTCCTGCGTGGAGCAGATCGGGCTCGAGCTTTGCCACGAGAAGGTTTCGGAATAGTCCGGATGGAAACGGGCTTGATTCCATCCGGGCAGTCTCTTCCGAGGCAGTTCGGTCCGTCAGAACTTCGGCAACGTGACAGAGAAGAACAGGGCTTCGTCCTGCGCCTCGATGTTCAGCGGGCTGTCAGACGGAAGCAACTCGATCGCGGTTTTCTCCCCGTAGGTCTTGCCGTGTACCGTGACCTTGCCCTTGCTCATGAAGAGCACTTCGATTGCCGCTCGCGTCCCGGTGTTGAAGGTTGCGCCGGCCTCGACCTTGATGAGGCTGATACGAATTCCCCGTTCGGTGAAGGTGCCCAGGAGCTTGGTGAAGATGCCGGCGGCCTGGGTCTCGATCCAGGCATAGGACTCTGAGTTCATCAGCACGATGTCGTCATAGCGAGGCGGTGCGAAAACCAGCTTCTTGCCAGTCGCTTCCTCGAAGCATGCGGCAGAACCGTCCATGTTGTGCTTTTGGCCTTTTTCATCGAGCCAGGTGAAAACGCCATTCTTGAATTCGCCCTTGGCCTTCAGCGCTTCGTTGGCGGCTTCCCTGCGTGGTGTACTCAAAAAGCCGGATCCGCTGGCTCCCCCAAACTGGATCACCATCATCTCCAATCCCTCGGGGCGATCCTGCGGTCCGTAGTGGACGCTCTCGGGAAAGTACCCCACCGAACCTTCATCCATGATCTTGGTGGGGGAGGCGGGATACTTCCCCTTCAGGACGTAGCGAATCTGATCGAAATTGTGCCGGTGGCGAGGGGTGCCCCAACCGCCAGATCCCGTCAGGCCCACGTTGAGAAGGTAGTTGTTCGGCGAGTCGTCGTCGCCCTGCAAAAGGAACTTCTGATCGAGGGTTCCTTCCCGCATTGAACCAACCCGGCCACCCTCTGAAGTTGCAGCTTCCGAGATACGCATGTTCGCTCCTCTTACGTCATCATGTTCAAAGTTATTTGGCTGCCCTCAAATAACGCAAAACAGTGCCAGTGCGTATCCGCAGTGTTTGGTGGCTATAACGTCTTGTTATTCCCGGCGTCGGCGCCGCTTGGGGAGCACTTGATACCTCCGCATGTTGGCTTCAAAGTCTTGAGCGAATGCCTCTTCAGCGGCGCGATAGTGCGACGCGACTGCATTGTCAGTTTTGGATTCTTTATGCCCAGTCTGGAAATCTCACCGCAAAACCTGGCGAAAACCAAGATGGAGTCAGGGGAACTTGCCGTCGGCATGGTCGTCCGGCTCATGCGCGGCGTTGAAGTAGCGGCAATCGCGAAGAGTGCAGGCTTCGACTGTCTTTATGTCGATCTGGAACACTGCAGTTTCTCACTGGAGACGGTAAGCCAAATCTGCATCGCAGCGACTGCGCTCGGCGTGACGCCTATGGTTCGTGTAGCCGGCACGGACAAGGCGGAGATTGGCAGGACGCTGGAAACGGGGGCCCAGGGAATTATCGTTCCCCATATCGAGAATCGGGCCGAGGCAGAACAGGTCGTTGAGGCGGCGCGGTTTTCGCCTTTAGGGGACCGCTCTCTCCTGGCGACCAGCCCTCACACTCTGTTCCGCGGTGGACCTGCCGGCGAGGTCATGCGGCGGCTGAACGAATCGACGCTTGTGACCGGCATGATCGAATCCGTCACAGCGGTGGAAAACGCCGAGGAAATCGCCTCGGTTGAAGGCATCGATATGCTGCTGGTCGGCACGAACGATCTTTGCAACTCACTCGGCGTGCCGGGCCAGCTCGATCACCCCAAGGTTCGCGAAGCTTATGCCCATGTAGCGGCGGCTTGTCGGGCTAAGGGCAAGCATCTTGGCGTCGGAGGGCTGAACTCTCGGCCTGATATAGCCAGGGAGATGATTGCGATTGGAGGGCGATACGTCTCCGCGGGAAGCGACACTGGCTTCCTGATGAGCGCGGCAACTGCCGCCGCGAACGCTTTCCGGTGAATTCACAATGCGACACGTGCGGTCGGCAGTGTAGCTCGTATGTTCCGCTGCCAACTCGGTTGGAGCTGAACCATAACTCACTGACGGCCAGAAAGTTTGGAGGAACACAGGTGGATACGAGCGATGTCGAGGATCGGGTGTCTAGCGTCAATCGAGAGGCGCGAGACTTCAGCGTGAAAGATCGTGTCGTCCTGATCACTGGCTCAGGCCAGGGAATCGGCCGTGAACTCGCTCGACAGTTCGCTGCGGCTGGTTCGGTTGCGGTGATCGCAGACGTAAACGCCGCTAGCGCCAAGGCAGTTGCGGCCGAAATCCAAGCCGAAGGATTAAAGGCGAAACCGATATCAGTCGATGTCGCCGACGAAGCGTCTGTCAACGCCATGGTCAAGGCAGTCGTTGATGAATTCGGCCGCTTGGACGCGCTTGTCAACAACGCCTCGCTCTTCTCAAGCCTTGCAAAGCGACCCTTCGACCAGATCCCGTTGGCAGAGTGGCGGCGTGTCATGGACGTCAATATTACGGGCGTTTTCCTGTGCGCTCGCGCGGTAGCCGAGACGATGAAGAAGCAGTCGTTCGGTCGCATCATCAACATCTCTTCCGACTCCGTGCATCGCGGCACGAAGAACTACCTTCACTACGTGACGTCCAAATCGGCGCTGATCGGGATGAGCAACTCGCTGGCCCGAGAATTTGGCCCGCACGGGGTCACCGTCAACTGCATTCGCCCGGGCACAGTCGAGACGGAGGTCGAAGAGCGCATGACGAACCTGACGCCCGAAGTGCGCCAGCGCAACATCGATCTCCAATGCATCCCGCGGACCATCGTGCCGTCCGACCTTGCAGGGCTTATCATGTTTCTGACCACGCCGGCTGCCTCGTTCATCACCGGCCAAACCATCGCTTGCGATGGTGGCTACACGCACAGCTTCTGACGAAAAGGCCGGCAGAGGGCAATCATGGAACACTACGGCCAACATTATATCGACGGCGCATGGGTGGACCCCGCCCATTCAGGTCGCAGAGAGCTCATCGATCCCGCGACGGAGACGCCCTTCGCTTCGGTGGCGACCGGTGGCAGCGCCGAGGACGTCGACAAAGCTGTTGCGGCTGCACGACGCGCCTTCGAAAGCTATTCGGTGACGACACCCATCGAGCGGATCGAATTGCTCGACCGCATCATCTCCGCCTACGAAACCTGCGTCGACGAAATTGCCGATGTGATGGCCCAGGAAGTCGGTATTCCGGTTAGTGCCAAAGCCCAGGCAACTGGCCCGGTTGGCCACATGAAGGTGGCTCGCGATCTCCTGAAAACTTACAGCTTTCAAACGCAGTTGGCCGATACGATCATCCGTCGCGAACCTATCGGCGTTTGCGCACTTGTGTCGCCCTGGAACTGGCCGGTTCAGACGCCAACCATCAAGGCGATCTACGGGCTTGCCGCGGGCTGTAGCGTGGTCCTCAAGCCTTCGGACGCGTCTCCCGTCAGCGCGGTCATGCTTGCGCGCGTGTTCGAGATGGCCGGAGTGCCAAAAGGTGTTTTCAACCTGGTACTCGGCAAGGGCAGCGTCGTCGGCCAGGCGCTGTCCGAGCATCAGGACGTCGACATGATCTCGTTTACGGGCTCTACAAGGGCCGGCATCAAGGTCAGTGAAGCGGCTGCCAACACTGTGAAGCGCGTTTCGCTGGAACTCGGAGGGAAATCAGCCAACATCGTCCTCGAAGACGCGGACCTCGAGCGAGCCGCGCGCTGGAACATACAGCGTTGCTTCTTCAATACCGGGCAATCGTGTCACGCGCCAAGCCGCATGCTCGTGCACAAGAGCCAGATGGATCGCGTGATCCCATTTCTGCTCGACGAAGTCGGTCGATTTCGCATTGGAGATCCGCGCGATCCAACCACGACGATGGGACCGGTTGTGAACCAAGCGCAATTCGAAGGCATCCAAGGCTACATTCGAGATGGCCTGGAAGAGGGCGCCAGGATGGTCTGCGGCGGCCTCGGCAGGCCCGATGGACACGAGCAGGGTTATTTCACGCAGCCGACCGTATTCGTCGACGTGAGCCCAGATATGACGATTGCCAAGGAAGAGATCTTCGGACCCGTCTTGGTTGTGATCCCCTATTCCAGCGAGGAGGAAGCGGTGCAGATCGCCAACGACGGCCCCTATGGCCTCGGCGGATATGTTTTCGGTCGCGACCGCAAGAAGGGCTACGAATTCGCAAGCAGGTTGCGCGCCGGGCGCGTCAGCTTCAACGGCGCGGCTAGCAATTCCGTGACACCCATGGGCGGATATAAGCAATCTGGGATCGGGCGCTCGATGGGAGAACTTGGGCTGGAAGAGTATCTGGAAGTGAAGTCGGTCTACGGGTTCGAGGAAGAAGCCGCCGCTTTGCCCAGGTACGGAAGTCGGCCACTGTGATGCGACAATATTCAATTGCCGCGATCCCGGCTGATGGGATCGGCCCTGAGGTCATCGACGCAGGGCTTGAAGTGCTCGAGGCATTAAGCCGGAAGGCAGGCGACTTTTGCCTTCACGTCACGCGCTATGATTGGGGTTCAGAGCGCTACAAGACCCACGGCAAAATGATGCCGGACGATGGGCTTGAGCAACTCAAAGCCCACGACGCGATCTATTTCGGCGCGGTCGGCGCCCCCCAGATACCTGACCACATCACTCTTTGGGGACTTAGACTGGCGATCTGCCAGGGCTTCGATCAATACGCGAATGTGCGCCCAACCCGGATATTGCCGGGTATCTCCGGTCCCTTGCGCGGCAGGGGCCCTGGCGATCTCGATTGGGTCATCGTTCGCGAGAACTCGGAAGGTGAGTATGCCGGGCACGGCGGACGCGTCCACCGCGGCATGCCGGAAGAAGTTGCAACCGAAGTCGCCATCTTCACGCGCCACGCCGTCACGCGCATCATGCGCTATGCGTTCCGATTGGCGCAGTCCCGCCCCCGCAAATTGCTCACTGTCGTGACCAAATCAAATGCCCAGCGGCACGGCATGGTCATGTGGGACGAGATCGCGGCGGAGGTTGCGCGAGAATTCGCCGACGTAACCTGGGACAAAATGCTCGTCGATGCGATGACCGTCCGGATGACACTGCATCCCGAAAGCTTGGACACCATCGTAGCGACGAACCTGCACGCGGACATCCTCTCTGACCTTGCCGGAGCCCTTGCGGGCAGCCTGGGCGTGGCCCCAACGGCAAATATCGATCCAGAGCGACGGTTTCCTTCCATGTTCGAACCCATTCACGGCTCGGCCTTCGATATCGTCGGAAAGGGTATCGCCAATCCGGTTGCTGCCTTCTGGACCGGCTGCCAGATGCTCGAGCATCTCGGGGAGATCGATGCGGCCTCCCGCCTGATGAAAGCGATCGAAACGGTCTGCGCAGCCGGGGTCTTGACACCTGATGTCGGCGGGACTGCGACAACCCAGGAGGTCACCGAGGCGGTAATAGCCGCGATTAGAGGTAGCAACACTTGACCAATCGAAGCGGACCACAGGTCATGAAAGTAGGCGTAGTTGGACTTGGCTCGATGGGGTTCGGCATTGCCACGTCGCTGCTTCGTTCGGGCCACGATGTGTATGGCGCCGACGTCAACGCAGAAGCAGTCGAACGCTTGCGTGCCATGGGCGGATCGAACGTGGATCCCGAATCCGCCGCCGCGGAGCTGAATGCCCTTGTCGTTGTTGTCTTGAATTCAGACCAAACCGAAGAGGTGCTGTTCGGTGATCGCGGGCTGGTCTCCGAGCTGGCACCAGGTGCAGTCGTGATCATGTGTGTGACTGTCGCCCCCGACTATGCACGCAGCGTCGCCAATCGATGCGCGACGCGCGGCCTGCATTTTCTCGATGCACCCATTTCAGGAGGCGCGGTGAAGGCGGCGAATGGCAAACTGTCCATCATGGCCTCCGGCGCACCGCAAGCCTTCGCCGCAGCTCGCCCTGCTCTCGACGCTATGGCCGAGAAGGTTTTCGAATTGGGAGACAGCGCCGGGGCTGGATCAGCCATGAAGGCGGTCAACCAGATGCTGGCCGGGATCCACATAGCGGCGATGGCTGAAGCAATTACATTCGGCATGACCCAAGGTATCAGCCCAGAGACCTTTCTAGAGGTGATCCCGGTTTGCGCGGGTACAAGCTGGATGCTGGAGAATAGGGCTCCGCACGTGGTTGAAGGCGACTACACGCCGCGCTCGGCGATCGATATCTGGCCGAAGGACCTCGGCATTGTACTGGACGTTGCTCGGAAATCTAAGTTTGCGGCACCCATAACGGCAGCCGTCCTGCAGCAATTCATTGCGGCGGCAGGCATGGGCCTGGGACGCGAGGACGACGCCGCAGTGGCGAAAGTTTATGCTCGTACCACTGGCCTCAAACTGCCTAGGCAGGAGATGCCCGAGACGGCCGATAGGGAGACGGGCTGGAGGCCATGACCACCTTTTTCGGCGCAATTGCGGATGATCTTACTGGTGCGACCGATCTGGCCGGTCTTCTCGCGCGCTCCGGAGTGCGGGTTTCGTTGCGCATGGGCGTGCCCAACGAGTCGCCCACGGACACTGCCGCACTTGAGATCATCGCCCTCAAATGCCGCAATGCCCCGACCGAGGAAGCTGTCAACCAGACCCTTGCCGCTCTCGATTGGCTGCGTCGGGCGGGTGCCGAGCGGTTCTTCTGGAAGTACTGCTCGACTTTCGATTCGACGCCGCGTGGCAATATAGGTCCTGTGGCGGAGGCGCTCATGCGGGCGCTCGGAACGACCCAAACCATTTACTGCCCGGCTTTTCCCGAAAATGGCCGCGCAATCTTCATGGGAAATCTGTTCGTAGGCGAGCAACCGCTCTCCGAAAGCTCCATGAAGGATCATCCTTTGACGCCAATGAGGGATTCCAACCTCATGAGGCTCCTTGAACCGCAGGTGACCGCGCCCGTCGGACTGGCCAACAGGCTCGTTGTAGCGACAGGCCCAGAGGCGCTCCGCGCAAGACTCGCGCAACTCCATGCCGAGGGTGTGGCCCACGTCATCATAGACGCTGTGGCCAATGACGATCTCCGCACAATCGGCCTTGCTTGCCACGACATGAAGCTCCTGACCGGCGGAAGCGCAGTGGCCATGCCTTTGCCGCAGATATGGCTGGACGAGGGTGTCCTCACCCGAAACGAGGGGAGAGAAAGGCGGCGCGCCGAAGACGGAATGGCAATCGTTCTTTCGGGCAGTTGTTCGGCCATGACAAACCGACAAGTCTCGGCCTACCTCGCAAGTGGTCGGCCGGGCTTACGGCTGGATCCTCTCCGTATAGCGCAGAACGGCTCGGACGAGGTTCTGGATTGGTTGTCGAAACAAGCGCCGGATGCAGCCCCGATTGTCTATGCGACTGCTGAGCCCAGTGCCGTTCGGGCGGCGCAAGGAACCCTTGGCGTTGATCGGGCCAGCCTGCTGGTCGAACGCACTCTGGCCGCCTGCGCCGTCAAAGCTCGTGAACTCGGTGCACGACGCTATGTCGTGGCCGGCGGAGAGACGTCTGGAGCAGTCGCCAGGGCGCTCGGTATAACCAAGCTCGATGTTGGAATCGAAATCGCGCCGGGGGTCCCGTGGTGCTTTGCCCGAACGGGGGGCCATGACGTTGCCGTGGCGTTGAAGTCTGGGAATTTTGGCAGTGAAGCCTTTTTCAGTCATGCGCTGGAGGTGTTGGACAAGTGACGCAGAACGCTCGCCTGCGCGAACAAATATGCACGTTGGCCAAGTCGATGTTCGACAGAGGGCTGACACACGGCTCGACGGGTAATATTTCGGCTCGAACGGACGACGGGGGTCTGTTGGTATCGCCTACCGGCACCAGTTTCGGGCGGCTCAACCCAGGCCGTCTCAGCCATTTCGACGCGCAGGGGCGACACATAGACGGCGATGCTCCCACCAAGGAAATGCCGCTCCACTCCGCCTTCTACGAAACCAGAAATCAGACTGGCGCGGTCGTGCATTTGCATAGCTGTCACGCGGTCGCCTGGTCGATGCTGAGCGATCTCGATGAAGACAATTTCCTGCCGCCGCTGACACCTTATGCCGTGATGCAGCTCGGCCGCGTGAAACTGTTGCCGTTCTTCCGCCCCGGTGATCCGGCGATGGGCAACGCGGTTCGCGGTTTGGCCGGCAAGCGATCCGCCGTGATGCTCGCCAACCACGGGCCGGTCGTTGCCGGGAAAGATGTCGAAGCGGCGTGCAATGCGATCGAGGAATTGGAAGCCACGGCGCGTCTTGCTCTGCTGTTGCGCGGCCTTGGGCCGCGCCTGCTCACCGGCCCGCAAATTCGTGAAGTGGTCACTGCTTTCAATATCGAGTGGGACGCATGAAGTTCTCGGCCAATCTAGGCTTTCTGTGGTCAGACCGTTCGCTGCCAGAGGCTATTCGCGCCGCCGGCGCAGCCGGATTCGACGCGGTTGAATGCCATTGGCCCTTTGATACTCCAGCGTCTGCGACGAAGGCCGCCTTGGAAGACGCCGGCCTCTCCATGCTCGGTCTGAATACAAGGCGGGGGAAAACCGGAGCCGGGGAAAATGGTCTCGCAGCCTTGCCTGGCCGTCAGGGGGAAGCACGTTCGGCAATCGACGAGGCGCTTGCCTATGCCACCGAGATCAAAGCTTCGGCCGTCCACGTCATGGCCGGAAACTGCAGCGGACCGCGCGCCCGAGCCGCATTCACCGAAAACCTTATCTATGCCTGCGATGCGGCCGGCGATACGATCACTGTTCTGATCGAGCCGCTGAACCACTACAATGCCCCTGGCTACTTCCTGGGCACAACGTCGCAAGCCATGGATATCATCCGTGAGGTCGGTCGGCCCAACCTGAAGCTGATGTTCGATTGCTACCATGTTCAGATCATGGAGGGAGATGTGACGAGGCGGCTTGTGTCGTTGCTTCCGTTCGTTGGGCATATCCAAATCGCATCAGTGCCGGATCGCGGTGAACCAGACCATGGCGAACTCGACTACGCCCACGTCCTGCCGCGCATAGCCGAACTGGGTTGGGTCGCTCCGATTGGAGCGGAATACCTGCCGCAAGGCGGTGCGAAGCCAGATCTTTCATGGCTCGCTCGCCATCGATGACAAAAAGAAACGGCGCCGCGGGCATTCCATGAGCGGACGAGCAGAAAAGGATGATTTGATGAGCGACAGACCCGTTGTCGGATTTATCGGTCTTGGCCTCATGGGCCATGGGATTGCGAAAAACATACGCAAAGGCGGCTACGAAATGTGGGTCCGCGACCCCTTTAATCGCGCGTCGGTCGAAAGCCTGATTTCGATAGGCGCCCAAGAGTCCGCAAGCCCAAAAGACATGGCAGGCAAGTGTGACGTCATCCAAATATGCCTCCCCAGCTCACACCATGTCGAAAGCGTCGTCCGGGGCGAAGACGGGATCATTGCCGGCGCTCGAAGCGGACTGGTCGTCATCGACGCTTCCACCGCTGATCCCGGTTCCACGGCTAAGCTCGCAGCGGAGTTGTCCGAAAAAGGTGCTCGACTGGTCGATGCCCCCTTGGGGCGCACCCCCAAGGAAGCTGAGGCGGGTACACTCGACGCGATGGTCGGTTGCGACGAGAACCTGCTGGAGGTCGTCCGTCCGATCATTGAATGCTGGGCCGGCACGATCACCCATGTCGGGCCTGTAGGCAGTGGGCACAAGATGAAGCTTTTGATGAACTTCATCGGCATGTCGTATGGGGCACTGTTCTCGGAAGCGGTGGTGCTGGGCGCCAAAGTCGGCATCGCGCCGAAAGTCATTCGTAACGTGATTGGGCCGAGCCGCATGGGCAACGGCTTCTTCGACACCTTCATGCGGTACGTGGTGGATCGCGACCGCGACGCTCACAAATTCACGATCGCCAATGCAGCTAAGGACCTCCGTTATGTCACCACCATGGCTGCCGAAGCGGAGGTGGTGAGCATAATGGCCTCGGCCGCAAGGCACTACTACGCCCATGTGGAAGCTATTGGACACGCGAGCGATTTTGTTCCGATGCTGAGCGACCACGTAGGTGCGCTCAACGGGCTGAACTTGGCGGAAACGGCTCGATAGCGACGCCTCCGGCAACATCGATATCTCGGGAGAGCGGAATTTGAAGGGCATTGTTTTTTTGGGCGAACGGCGCTTGGCCCTGGTCGAAGTCGATGACCCAACACCTGGAGATGGCGAGGTTGTTGTTGAGATCAAGGCCTCGGGAATGTGCGGCAGCGATCTCCACCCCTATCGGGCGTCACAAGACCTTAGCCGCCCGTCTGAGTCTCGCGTGATCGGCGGTCACGAGCCATCTGGTATCGTGGCGGCCGTAGGTCGAGGCGTACCACGACATGTTGCCCGGGTAGGCGATCGGGTGATGGTGCACCATTACCATGGTTGCACCGTTTGCCGTCACTGTCGGACCGGCTGGCCACAACTTTGCGAGCCGATCACGCGCACGACGTACAGTGCCAATGCGCATGGCGCCCACGCTCCTTATATGAAGGTTTCTGCTGATACACTCGTGCCGCTGCACGACTCGTTGAGCTTCGAAGCCGGTGCCGCCATCGCTTGCGGAACCGGGACAGCGTGGGGTGCCTTGGAACGCCTGCAGCCGCGAGGAGACGAGACGATCGCTGTCTTCGGCCAAGGCCCTGTCGGGCTATCAGCAACTCTCCTGGCGTCTACCCGCGGTTCGCGTGTGATCGCGATCGATCTGGATGATGACCGCCTCGCCATGGCGAGGCAGTTCGGTGCCGACGAAACAATCAACGCGCGCGAGGCCAACGTCGCCGAGGTTCTGCGCGAACTGACCGGCGGTCAGGGGGTCGAGATGGTGGTAGAAACCTCCGGCTCGCCCCAGGCCGCCGCGGCAGGGCTGCAAGCTATCGCCGTTTGGGGCAAAGTGTGCATGGTCGGAATTGGCGGAAAGGTAACAGTCGATACCCAAGCCATGCTTGATCGCCAGATCACCGTCATGACCTCCTACACGATGTCGACCGTTGCTCAGAAATCGTGCGCGGACTTCGTTGTTTCCCGCAATCTCGACCTTGATCGCCTGTTCACACACCGTTGGCGCCTTGATCAGGCCGAGGATGCCTACCGTGTGTTCGATGCCCAGGTGAGCGGGAAGGGCGCTTTCATTTTTTGAGGGAAAGTGGCGGCTTCGCGCAACAATTGGCGGAGATGTTGCTTTCTGGGCAAACATGCCCCGATTTCCGTCCTCGTCTCTGCAATTGCCGTAGCCAGTCGTTCGGAAAGCGCTGCTCGGTTGACGGAATCAAAGACGGAGGAGTGCAGTACAGGTCGCCTGCGATAAGCTCTGACAAGCCTGCTACTCAAGGGCTTCCGCGGCCCAACCGTGAAACCGAAGCCGCAATGCCGAGCAACACCAGGATGATCCCGGCGATGTGGCCCAGCCTGATAGCCTCCCCAAGGAAAAGGTAGGAGAGAAGTAGTGCGGCGACCGGCAGGACGGACATGAAGATGCCCGCTTCGCCGCCGGTGACTCTTGACGAACCTGAATACCAGAGCCAAAACCCAAGAACCGTCGGAAACACACTGATATAGCCCGTCGCCAGCAAGGCTGGACCGGTGTACGCCATCGAGCCAAACATAAACACAAGGACGGCGAGCGGCAGTGTCAGGGCCAGCGAGATGCCACTCATCAAGGCCGCGAGGTAGAGGGGCGGCAGCGGTATCCCAATTCTCTTGTTCAGGATCGCAAACAGCGCCTCTCCCGAGACCGCGGTCACGACGAACAAGTTTCCCATCAATTGCCTGACATCAAATCCCATCCCGCTTGAGGATGAGAAATTGACCAGCAACGCACCTGACGTCGCTGCAGTGATGGCGACCCAAAGCCTGGCGCTTAGCCGTTCTCCCAAGGCAAGTGTTGCAACGAGGGCGGCCAATACCGGCAGCAAGCCATGAATGACGCCTGCACTTGCGCTGGTTGTCATCGCCAAGGCGACAATCATCAGGATGCTGTAGCCGGCGCTTCCCGCGGCGGCTTGGAGCGCGACGATCAGGAACTGGCGCACCGTCAGCCGAGGGGTAGCGGTCCTTGTCAGATAGATGAGGCCAATGAAGATCGGGGTCGAGATCAGGAACCGCAGGGGCACCGCCAGAAGTGGATGCATCCCGCCCGCTATCACCTTGGACGCAACGACGCCGGATCCGACCAGCGTCATGGCCGCGGACATCAGCACCGCCGCCGTCAATCTCTGCGAAATCATCGCAAGGCCCATCAACTGACGGTGTAGGCGAGGCGGGACCGCGCCTCTTTCAGAGCAGTGGCCCACCATTTGAGCTGATGCAGCATGGTCTTTGCGGCTCCCGAACTCCTGTCGGGATTCAAGGGGCCCGCGTCGCCGGAAAAATGCTCCCAGACGGCGTGGAAGCTCACGGCATCGCGGACGGTGACGGCGTGAAGCTCGGCAAAGACCTGCCTGAGATGCTCCACCGCTCGCAGACCGCCGGAGACACCGCCATATGACACAAACCCGACGGCCTTTGCGTGCCACTCCTCGTTGGCCTGGTCTATCGCGTGTTTGAGATGGGCCGGATAGCTGTGATTGTATTCGGGCGTTACCACCACGAAAGCGTCGGCGTCTGCAAGCTGGCGCATAAGCGCGCTGGTGGCCGGCGTAGGCTCTGTGGGGTGGAGAGGCGGCAACTCGATTTCGGCGATATCGATGACTGAAACGTCGAACTGGCCGGCTTCGCGAGCTTCGCGCGCGAACCAATGTCCGACCTTGCCTCCATATCGCTGTTCACGGGTGCTCCCGATCAGCACCGCAAGTTTGAGATGCTCGCTCATGTCAATTCCGAGGTTGTTGTGGACGTGAGAGCAATGACATGTTCTCTCGATCTATGAGATTGCTAAAATCTTGCTAAATATGATCTATCTAATCGATCATGCTCGATGCTCTAACGCTTGACCAACTGCGCATGTTTGTCGCCGTGGCGGAAGCGGGCAGCTTTCGCCTAGCTGCGGGCAGGCTCAGCCGTGCGCAGTCCGCGGTAAGCCATTCGGTGGCGAATCTCGAAATGGAATTGGGCACGTCGCTTTTCGACCGCAGCTCTCACAGGCCCGTCCTGACCGTGGAAGGGCGGGCTTTGCTGGAAGACAGTCGCTCGCTGCTGCTGCGGGCGGACCTGCTGCGCGCCAAGGCGAGGGGCATGGGAAGCGGGCTCGAGATCGAACTCATCGTGATGGCGGATACGCTGTTTCCCGTTTCAATCATCGGCGAGGCGCTCGGCCGGCTCCACGCCGCTTTTCCATCGGTGAGTGTAGAGCTGTGTAGTGGAACGTTCGGACAACCCGCGCATGCGCTGCTTGGCGGAACAGCTGATATTGCGATCACAGTGGGCGAAGACCTGAGAGATTCGCGGTTGGAGTTCGAGGCGCTCACGCCCGTTTCGTTGACCTCTGTTGTTGGTGCCACTCACCCTCTCGCCAGCCGCGCCAAGGAAGCCCGAGTGAGTGCGGTTGATCTCGCGGACTTCGTTCAGGTCGTGCTGGTCGATCCCAGTGGCCGGACGCAAGGAACGGACTTTGGTGTTTTGTCGCAACGAAGGTGGCGTGTTGGCAGCCAGGCGGAAAAGCTCGAATTGATACGAGCGGGCGTCGGCTGGGGCAGGCTTCCCGAATGGCTTATTGCGGGCGACTTCAAAGAAGGGCGGCTCGTGCCGCTTCCGGCGGCAGCTTTGGGGAAGGACGGCAGGACCGTGAACTGGTCGTATATTGCACATCGGCTCGATAAACCCTTGTTGCCGGCGGCAGCATTTTTGCGATCGGCCCTTCAGGAGATTGCCGCTTCGGAGAAAACCCCCTCACGTGTTGGGAAGGACTAAGGTCGAAGCGGTACAGCTTGGCATGGTCGAAATCTGGCACCCACAGTGGATCACCGTTTGTTTAAGGCGGAGGTTTCCCTGTTTGGCTCAAGCTTTCCCTGTTAGGCTGCCTAGGGAAAATCCATATAACGGATTGAATCAACGTCGTTATTTCGCGTTAAAACCAGCCCGCGCGCCTAAAGACTCTGTAAATTCGCTGTTTTTAGACGCCTAACAGGGAAATCGGCGCAGAGGCTGGTTCGCATATGACTGCCAGCACCACCATTGTCGTTGTTTATCAATTACTTATCGCCAGCTTCTTCGCCCGGTTAGCCAGATCCTGGCGGCGGAAAACCTGCCACGTCGGAAGCCAAGATCGCCGCAAGCCTGCGTTGCTCTTCTCTCGCAAGGGACGACCCTCCCGCCAGTCGGAACAATTTCAGCCTGAGAAACGGCGCGAGCGAGCCTTGTTCGGATGCCTGGAATCCGAAATTGGCCCTAGGGGAGCATAACGCCACCGTCTTTATTTGTATCTGATCTGCTGATACATAACCTCGTGTGACGAGTGCGGGGCCATATGTCGAATGAAATCATGGTTGTCGATCCGCTTGAGCGGCTTGACTTGTTGAAGAGCCTCGCGAGCGAGGTCCGGGTCCGGATTCTCGATCTGCTGCACCGCAAGGGGCCGAAAAACGTCAATCAAGTGGCCGAAGAACTGGGTCTTCCGCAATCAACGATTTCCGCAAACATCCAGGTTCTTGTCGATGTCGGTTTGATCGAGACGAAATCGCAAAAGGCGCGCAAGGGAAGCCAGAAGGTTTGCTATTCGACTTTCTCCGAGTTGGTTGTCGTCTTTAAGGACCGCACTCCGGCGCAGGATCTCGGCGTCATAGAAGTGGCGATGCCGCTTGGACTCTATACGAGATGCGAAGTTTCCGCTCCCTGCGGCCTGTGTTCAAAAGACGGCGTCATCGGACTTCTCGATGTGCCCGACACCTTTCTCGATCCTGACCGTATGCGGGCAGGGCTGCTGTGGTTCACGCGCGGCTTCGTCGAATACCAGTTTCCCAACAATGCGACGCTTGCCAATGCCAAGGTCGGCGGATTGGAACTAGCGATGGAGCTTTCGTCGGAGGTCCCGGGCACATCGAAGGATTGGCCATCGGACATCACGGTAGCGATCAACGGACACGAGATAGATACCTGGACGGCGCCGGCCGACTATGGCGACAAGCGCGGCAAGCATACGCCCGGCTGGTGGAAGCTGGCCGGATCGCAATATGGCGACCTCGCACACTGGCGCGTCACGAACAACGGCACCTATCGCAACAACAACAAGGTTTCCAAATGCTCGCTGACTGATCTGGAGCTCGAGCGGCACCGCTCGATCCGGATACGAATCGGCGTGAAGGAAGATGCGCGTCACCCCGGCGGCATAAACATCTTCGGTAGCGGCTTCGGCAATTACAGCAACGACATCGTTCTGCGCCTGCTGAAGGCCTAAGGGCGCGGTCTCACGGAAACTGCGAACTGCTCCACTCTTTGTTTGGACGTAATTCCCAAGGGAAAGCGCTACGGCTTTCCAGGAAAGCCGCACACATCTTTCCTGGAATTGCTCGAGGCCCTTGACGGGCGGGCGAACTCCACCCTTAACTGACCCATGACCCGGATATAAATCGGAAAGTCGGATTGATAGTCCGCAGTGGGAGGGATCATGAAGGCCAGAGTCACGGCGAACGCGGCCTATGCCGTCGCGGATATCGACAAACGTCTTTACGGCTCGTTCCTGGAGCATCTTGGCCGGGCGGTCTATACGGGCATCTACGAGCCCGGACATCCGCAAGCGGACGCAGAAGGGATGCGCAAGGACGTGATCGGGCTGGTGCGTGCGCTCGACACGCCGATCTGCCGTTATCCCGGTGGCAACTTCGTATCCGCCTACAATTGGGAAGACGGCATAGGGCCAAAGGAGAGCCGCCCGCGGCGGCTCGATCTTGCGTGGCGCACCACGGAGCCCAACCTGGTTGGCATCCATGAATTCGCCGACTGGGCCGAAAAGGCCGGCACCGAGATGATGCTTGCCGTCAATCTCGGTTCGCGCGGCCTCGACGAGGCGCGGGCGTTCGTTGAATACGTCAATCACCCGGGCGGCAGCTACTGGTCCGACCTCAGGGCCAGGAACGGACGCCCGCAACCCTGGAACTGCCGCCTCTGGTGTCTCGGCAATGAAATGGACGGTCCCTGGCAGGTTGGCCATAAGTCGGCCAGCGAATACGGCCATCTCGCCAACGAGACCGCCAAGGCGCTGCGCGGCCTCGACCCGACGGTGGAACTGGTCGTGTGCGGCTCGTCGCATTCCAATATGCCGACCTATCCGCAGTGGGAAGCGACGGTGTTGGAAGCGACCTACGAGCAGGTCGACTACATCTCCCTCCACATGTATTTCGAGAATTACGAGAAGAATACGGCCGAATATCTCGCTCTTCCGGCCAAGCTAGATCGCTACATTGGCACGGTCGCGGGCATCATCGACTACGTGAAGGCCAAGACCCGCTCGAAGCGGGACGTGAAGATCTCCTTCGACGAGTGGAACGTCTGGTACCATCAGCGCAAGCAGGACGCCGAGCGCATGCGCGGCTGGGACTGGCCGGAAGCGCCCAGGCTTCTGGAAGACATCTACAATTTCGAGGACGTGCTGCAGGTCGGTTGCATCATCAACACCTTCATCCGCCGGTCGGATATCGTTCGCATCGCCTGCATCGCGCAACTGGTGAACGTGATCGCGCCGATCATGACCGATCCCGGCGGCGCCGCCTGGCGGCAAACGATCTACTGGCCATTCATGCTGGCCTCCAGGCACGGCCGCGGCACCGCGCTGCAACTCGCGGTCGAGGTGCCTACCTATGACGCGGCCGCGGCCGACAAAGTGCCGTGGCTCGACATTGCAGGCGTGCACGATTCGAGCGCCGGCACGCTGACCTTTTTTGCCATCAACCGGCACGGGTCCGAGGCGATAGAGGCCGACGTCGCCCTCGAGCGGTTTGCCGCCAAGTCCATCGAGCACACGATCATCCGTCACGACGACCTCGAGGCCTGCAACACGAAGGACGCACCGGACAACGTATCGCCTGTCAAAGGCAACGGGGCAGCGCTCACCAGCAAGGGAATGACACTTAACTTGCCGCCGCATTCCTACTCGATGGTCCGCGTGACGCTCTGAGTTAATATCCGGTTATCTGATATATACCCTAAAATCCGTTGCAGGCGGTTCGGTTTGGTGTAGCATTGAGACGTTCAAGGCGGATCTAACCGCCGTACTCGGGAGGAGCTGAGATGAACTTTCGCAAGATGATGGCCCTAGCGGTGGTTGCGGCCGGAGGATTTTGGGCCGTCGCGGCCCACGCCGAAGAAACCGTCGCATGGTGGGATTTCCTCGGCGGCGGTGACGGTGTGCGCATGAAGCAGATGATCTCCGACTTCAACGCCGCCCACGCCGGCAAGATCAAGATCGACGCCACAACGCTGGAGTGGGGCACGCCCTTCTACGCGAAGGTGCAGACCTCGGCCGCGGTCGGTGAGGCGCCTGACGTCATGACCTATCACGCCAGCCGCATCCCCTTGGCGGTGAGCCAGGACATTCTCGAAGAAATCACCGCCGACGATATGAGCAAGATGGGCCTCTCGGGCTCGGACTTCGCCCAGACGACGATGGGCGCCGTGACGGTCGACGGCAAGCAATACGCGGTGCCGCTCGATACCCATCCGATCGTCCTGTACTACAATCGCGCCCTCCTGAAGAAGGCAGGCGTGCTCGGCGACGACGGCCGTCCCTTAGGTATGAGAAACAAGGAAGAATTCACCGCGACGCTGCAGAAGTTGAAGGATGCCGGTGTCGAGTTCCCGCTGGGCAGCGTCACCGCCGACGGCAACTTCATGTACCGCACCATTTATTCGCTGGTGTGCCAGCAAGGCGGCGAGCTTCTGACGGGCAACGAGTTCCTCGCCGGCGACAATCCTGAAAAGCTGGCGAAAGCGTTAGCGGTCCTGCAAGGATGGACGAAGGCCGGGCTGCAGTCGACCTATACGGACTATCCCGCGACCGTCGCCCTGTTCACCTCGGGCAAGGCCGCAATGATGATCAACGGCGTTTGGGAAGTTCCCACGATGACCGACCTCGCCAAGCAAGGCAAGCTGTTCGACTGGGGCGCCGTCGAGATCCCGGTGATCTTCGACAAGCCATGCACCTATGCGGACAGCCATTCATTCGCAATCCCGAAGAACAAGGGCAAGGAAATCAGCCCGGAAAAGCGTGCCGCCGTTCTCGAGGTGATCTCCTGGATGGACAAGCACTCGCTGTTCTGGGCCACGGCAGGGCACATCCCGGCCTACAAGCCAGTCACCGAAACGGCTGAATACAAGGCAATGGAGCCCAATGCGACCTACTCGACGCTGACGGCCAACATGATCTTCGATCCGAAGTCGCCCAAGGCTGGTGTCGCCGGGCCGATCTTCGACATCATGTCCAATTATTTCGTGCCGACCCTCAATGGAGAGATGGACCCCGGCGAGGCGGTGAAATCCATCAAGGATGAGCTGAACAGCATGTAGGGCTCAAGGGCTGGGACCGTCCTGTCCAGAGCGGTCCCAGTCATATTTGAGGAAGAGCCATGCTTCGCAACTCCCGCACTGAACGTCTTGTCGCGCTGGTGCTGGTCGCTCCCTTCCTGGCGATCTATCTGCTGGCGTTCGTCTATCCGATGGTCCAGATGTTCCGCATCTCCTTCACCGATGCGCCGCTGATCGGCGCGGGTCGGTGGGTTGGTCTCGACAACTACCTGCGGCTCGACAACGACCCGATGTTCCGGCGCGCGCTCTGGAACACCGCTTATTTCGTGCTGATGACGGTCGTCCCAGGGACACTCATCGCCCTGTCGATCGCGCTAGGCGTGTCGCGGCTCAAGGGCCGCTTCCAGTCGATCGTGCTGGCGCTGTTCTTCCTGCCCTACATCCTGCCGGTGTCCGTCGTCTATCTGATCTGGGACTGGACGCTGAATTTCCAGTTCGGGATCGCGATGCATGTGCTGGACTGGCTCGGAATCCCGCGCGTGCCGGTCTTCAAGTCGCGCGTCTGGTTCTTGCCGGCTGTGGCCGGGGTGACAATCTGGTGGACCGCGGGCTTCTCGATCCTCCTCTTCCTTGCCGGACTGCGGTCCATACCAGCGGAGATCTACGAAGCCGCGGCGCTCGACAACTCGGCGCGATGGACCACGTTCCGGCGCATCACCTGGCCGCTGCTGTGGCCGATCACCTCGCTGGTGTTCACCATCCAGCTCATCCTGCAGCTCAAGATCTTCGACCAGGTCTATCTGTTCTCGATCGGCGGCCGGCCGAACGACAATATGGTGCTCGTCTACTACGTCTTCCAGAAGGCCTTCCAGCAGAACCAGGGAGGCAGGGCGGCGGCCGTCGCCGTCACCCTCTTCGTGCTTGTGGTGGTCGTCTCGGTCCTGCAATTCCAACTGCTCCGGTTCGCCGAAAGGCGGCGCCGATGAACGCCGCGGCTGCGCACCGCTGGAACTTCTGGGGCGGGATCATCACCGCACTGACGCTCGTCTGGGCCGTCCTATGGGCGTTTCCGCTCTACTGGGGTGTGATCTCATCGCTCAAACCGGACGACGAGGTCGTGCGGCCCTACATCGAACTCTGGCCCGAGACGCCGACGCTGGAGAACTACATCAGCGCCATGACCACCACGCAGATCGGCGCCTGGTACGTCAATTCAGTGGCGGTCGCGGTCGGCGTAACGGTCATCACCATCTTCATCTCGATGCTGTGCGGCTACGCAATCTCGCAGTTGCGGTTCCCCGGGCGGATCGCGCTTTGGTGGCTGATCCTTGCCTCCTTCATGGTGCCGACTTCGGCGCTGATCATCAATCACTTCGTGCTGGTCGCCAACCTCGGCCTGCTCAACAGCTGGGCCGGAATCATGTTGCCGCAGCTCATCCACCCCGTCATCATCATCGTGTACAAGCAGTTTTTCGATCAGGTTCCGAAGGACTTCCGCGAGGCCGCGGTCATGGACAATGCGTCTGAATTCGGGATCCTTTTCAAGATCTACATGCCGATGAACTGGGGGGTAACGACGGCGCTGTCGATCGTCTGCTTCATCTGGACGTGGAACGCCTTCTTGTGGCCGTTCCTCTCGGTGACCCGCACCGAGATGATGACCATCACGGTCGGCATCACGCAGGTCAACGACGCCTTCGGTGTCTACTACGCACGCCAGCTGTCGGCAGCCGTACTGGCCGGCCTGCCGGTGGCACTGGCCTACCTCTTCTTCCAGCGCCGGGTGACCGAAGCGATAACGCTCTCGGCAGGTATCAAGGGCTAGAACCCGGCAAGTGCACCGCAATGCCGGAGGACACGACCGGCTCGGCGGGTTCAGGCTCCGTCGGCGCGTGCGTGCCAGGCCGACCCGTCCGCGGCGAAGAGATGCAGGGCCGTGGTGTCGAACTTCAGCCGAACGGCGTCGCCCGGTTTGACGCTCGAAAGCCCGCGATCCTGTGCCGTCACCTGCGTCCCATCCGCGAGCCGCGCATAGACGAGCGTTCGCTCGCCAAGTCGCTCGACAACGGTGGCCGTGGCGGATGTTTGATTGCCCTCAGCGACGACGGTCAGAGATTCCGGCCGCACTCCGAGTTCGCGCCAATCCATGTTGGCCGGCGTGCCAGGAAGTTCGACGAGCGATCCATCGGTCAAGCGCGCATTGAGCCTGTCGCCTGAGCCCGAAACCGTAACAGGCAGGATGTTCATTGCCGGAGACCCGACGAAGGTCGCGACGAATCGCGACGCCGGACGTGCATAGACATCGACGGGTCTTCCCATCTGCTCTATCCGGCAATTGTTGAGGATCACAATGCGGTCGGCGAGCGTCATCGCCTCCACCTGATCGTGGGTGACGTAGATCATCGTCGACTTCAAACGCTGATGCAGTTCGGCAAGCTCGACGCGTGTACGGGCGCGAAGCGCCGCGTCCAGATTGGAGAGTGGCTCGTCGAACAGGAATGCCTTGGGCTCCTTGACGATCGCACGCCCGATGGCCACGCGCTGGCGCTGCCCGCCGGAGAGCTGCGACGGCCGCCGGTGAAGCAGCGCTTCGATCTCCAGGATACGCGCAGCCTCGGCGATCCGCTGGCGGATGACATCCGGCGCGACCCGAATGTTCCTCAGTCCAAAGGCCATGTTCTCCGCGACCGTCATATGTGGGTAAAGGGCATAATTCTGGAAGACCATCGCAACGTTGCGCCTGCCCGGCGCAAGGTTCTCCGAGCGCACCCCGTCGATCGTCAGCGTGCCCACGTCAATGCTTTCGAGGCCGGCGATCATGCGCAGCAGCGTCGTCTTGCCGGAACCGGACGGACCGAGAAACACGACCAGTTCTCCCGGCTCGATGTCCAGGCTCACGTCACGGATCACTTCGACGGCGCCGAAGTGCTTTGATACGCCCGAAAGCGTGATTCCCGTCATGCTTGCGATCCTTCTTTCCTACATAATTTCGGATAAATACCCGATGTCAAGGAATGTTGAGCTACGGCACAATGGGCGCCTCATTCCTGGTCCGCGGAACAGCTGCCAGCTGTCCTGCCAACAAGTGGGCGGTTTAGGAGGTTCGCCGGACCATACGAGAGCATACGAAGGAAATCGGTTGGCGAACCAGCCGCCAGCGTATTGATCATGTCGGAAAACGATGACCCTCCGGGCCCGCCATTGTCGTTGTTATCAATGGCTTAGTCTTGATTTCTTCTCTCAAATCGCCTTTGGCTGAATCTCAGCGCATCGTGCTGATTTTGTTGACTTGCGGTGGGCCGCTGGGAGCCGTCAAACGAACGGCGGTTTTGCGTCTCATATGGGCCGGTGTGGTAAGGTTCCGGCGTTTCCGAAAAACGGTCATTGCTGGTGGCCTTGGGGAGGCCGATCGTAGTCAATTCAGTTCGTCAGGCCGCGCGGCTGAAGCGGTCGATCCTGAAATCATCGAGCGGCGTTTCGCAACGGCCGGTCGTGATGAGTTCGGCCATGGCGTCGCCGACGCCGGGCCCGAGCTGGAAGCCGTGTCCGCAAAAGCCGAAGGCGTGGAACAGGCCCGGCGTCGTCGCCGAGCATCCCATCACCGGCAGCATGTCCCGCACATAGCCCTCGCAGCCGGACCAGGTGCGGATGACCGCGACCTTCGCGATTGCCGGCAGCAGCCGTGCGACGGCGCGCAATTGTAACGGCAGGCGCGTGGGGTCGGCTCTTGCATGGCCGGGTTCGAGGTCCACCGGCACCCTTTCGGCCGCGCCGCCGAAGACGATGTTGCCGCGCTCGACCTGGCGCAGATAGGCGCCGTACTCCTTGTCGCGGGTCCAGATGCCGACCACGGGGAGAATTCTGTGCGGCAGCGGCTCGGTCACGCCCATCTGCGGGCCGCGGGCCTCGAGCGGGACCTCTTCGCCGAACTGTGCGGCGATGCGCGCGCCCCAGGCACCGGCGGTGTTGAGCAGGCATTCGGCAGCGAACGCACCCTTCGAGGTGGCGACGTGGAAACCGGAGTTATCGCGGCTGACGCTCTCGACCTCGGCTTCCTCGATGATTTCCGCGCCCAGCCCGCGGGCCGCCTCGGCAAAGGCTGGCGCGATCAGCCGCGGGTTGCCGCTGCCGTCCCGCGGCGAGAACGACGCAGCGATCGCTTCGGGGCCGAGGTCGGGAAAGCGGACACGGATCTCGCGCGGGGTCAGTTCCTCCAGCTCGAGCCCCCAGGGTCGCGCCGTGTCGGCATAGGCCCGCATGTCGGCGAGACCGCCCTCATCGAAGATCAGCCGGATGTGTCCGGTGGCGCGGAACTCCACGTCACGGCCAAGCATCCTTTCGGCCTTGCCCCACAGCTTGAGCGAGCGGTGGGCCAGCGGAAGCTGGGACAGATGGCGCCCGGTGCGTCGGATATTGCCGAAAGAGGCGACGGTTGCTCCGGTGCCGATTCGGTTGCGCTCGATCAGCGTCACGCGCGCGCCGCGCCTGGCCAGGAAATAGGCCGAAGCCGTCCCCATCAGGCCGCCGCCCAGCACGATCACATCCATAGCGGCCCCTCGCAAACAGTGCCCGAATTTCGACCGATCTTGTCGACGCCGCGCCGATGCGTCAAAGATGGGTTTGGACGAAAACCATAAGCTTGACCTATGGAGTGACAATGCGGGCGCGGCAGCTCGAAGTGTTCATCGCCGTCATGCGCGCCGGCACCGTGACCGCCGCGGCGCGGATGCTGAACATCTCCCAGCCTGCGCTCAGCCAGATCCTGCTCCACACCGAGGACGAACTCGGCTTCACGCTGTTCGAGCGCGTCAAGGGACGGCTGCGGCCGACGCCCGAGGCGCTTGAGATTTTCGCCGATGCCGAAAGGCTGTCGGCGGGGCTGGAGGGCCTGCGGCGCAAGACCACCGACCTGCGCCTGGGTCGGGCTGGGCTCGTGCGTGTCGCGGCCTCGCCGCCGCCGGCCATGGCGATATTGCCGCGCGCGTTCACCAGTTTCCGGGCGCAGCATCCAGGCATTCTGCTGCGTTCCCACATGGCGCCGATCGCAGCCATCGTCGACATGCTGCGCGCCGGCGACGCCAGCCTGGGCGTCGCCTTGGACGACCGCCTGCCTCCCGATATCGAGGCGGAGGTGATCGGCAGTGTCGGCTTCGCCTGCCTGCTGCCGGCCGGGCATCCGTTGGCCAGGAAAGCCGAGTTGACGCTCGCCGATCTCGCCGGAGAGGAGCTGATATCCTATCGCGGAAACACCCGTCCCGCCGACGAACTGGCCCATGCGGCCCGCGCGCAGGGCGTGGCGCTTTCGCCCTCGCTCGAGATCGACGTCTCCATCTCCGCCGTCGGCTTCGTCCAGGCTGGTCTCGGCATCGGGCTCGTCGACGCCCTGCTGCCTTGGCGCCAGTTTGCCGGGCTTGCCGTCAGGCCGCTGGCAGCGGGGCCGGAATTTCCCATCGCTCTGCTCACCTCGCGCACACGCGCCCTTGCACGGGCCGACGAGATGATGCGCGACCAGATCCGCGCCGCCTGCTCTGCCGTTCTGGGCGGCGACAAGGCAAAGGCATAAGCAAACCTTATATGCTTGCCCATCATCCATCTTGGACCCAGACCGGCCAGCCGTGCCAGCTTTCTGCAGGCAGACAGGAAGGGACGCACCATGGATGGGGTCATCACTGGGGATGAGGCGCAAAGCGGAACCGACTGGAAGGTCGGCGTCGATATCGGCGGGACTTTCATCGATTTCTGCGCGCTCGAGGCGAACTCGGGACGCGTGGCCTCGCTGAAGGTGCTGACGACGCCGGAGGACCCGGGCGCCGAGCTGATGACGGGCCTCACCCTTCTGGGCGAGCGCGAATGCTTCGATCCGACCCATATGACACGCTTCGTGCACGGCACGACCGTCGGCATCAACACCATCATTCAGCGCAAGGGCGCGCCACTGGCACTCTTCACCAATGCCGGCTTCGAGGACGTCATCGAGCTGGCGCGGCTTCGCATGCCGGACATGTATTCGCTGTTCTGCGCGCGGCCGGATCCGCTGATCGCGCGCGACATGGTGTTCGGCATTCCGGCCCGCATGCGTGCCGATGGAAGCGAATCCCAGGCACCCGACATGGCGGCGGTGGAGCGTGCGGTGACGGCGGCAAAAGCGAACGGGGCGCAGGGGATTATCGTGTCCTTCCTCCATGCCTGGCGCAACGGCGCGCAGGAGGCTTCGGTGAAGTTGGCGGTCGCGCGCCTTGCGCCTGATCTCTTTGTCTTCACCTCGGCCGAGGTCTGGCCGGTCATCCGCGAATATGAGCGCAGCTCGACCGCCATCCTTAACGGCTATGTTCATCCACGCGTCTCTGGCTACCTGACGGCGCTGGAAGAGCGGCTGAAGCGTCGTGGCGTGCCGGCCCGGCCGATGCTGACCAAGTCGAATGGCGGGCTGATGAATGCTGCAGAAGGCAAGCGCGCCTGCGTCAACATGCTTTTGTCGGGAACGGCCTCAGGCGTCATCGGTGCCTCGTGGCTGGCGCGCCAGGCGGGCGAAGACAAGGTGCTGACCCTCGACATCGGCGGCACCTCCGCCGACTTCGCGCTGATCATCGGCGGCGAGGCGCAGTTCGGCACCGGCGAGCTGATCGGCGAGTTTCCGCTCCACATCCCCTCCGTGTCGGTGAGCTCGATCGGCGTCGGCGGCGGCTCGATCGCCAGCGTCGATGCGCAGGGCGTGCTGCGGGTCGGACCGGAATCGGCGGGTTCGACGCCGGGGCCGGCATGCTACGGCCGTGGCGGCACCCAGGCGACGGTCACGGACGCCATGGTGGTGTGCGGATGGCTCGGTCACAGCGAGATGGCCTATGGCCAGCTCCGGATCGATACCGGGCTGGCGCATAGCGCGGTCGGCGAGCTTGCCGCCCGGCTCGGCCGCCCGGTCGAGCAGACCGCGCAGGCGATCCTCGACATCGCGGTGTCGGAGATGTTCGTCGAGGTCGAGAAGCTTGCCTCGCGCGCCGGCGTCGACCTGCGCGAATTCACGCTGATGCCCTTCGGCGGCGGCGGCCCGATGCTCGGCGCCTTCCTTGCCCGCGAACTCGGCATGAAGCGTGTCATGGCGCCGCGCCGCCCCGGCGTGGTGTCGGCGCTGGGCGGGCTGGTGGCGGACCTGCGCGGGGATTTCATACGCACCATCTTCAGCCCGCTGACGGCTGCGTCGCTCCCCGAGATTCGCGAGGCCTTCGATGCTCTCGCGCAAGAGGGGCGCGACTGGCTCGCGGCGCAGGGCCACGACGCGGCGGCTGAGCTCACTCTCTCCTGCGACATGCGCTATCTCGGCCAGAGCTATGAGATCGAGGTCGTCCTTTCACCGCAATGGCTGGCGGACGCCGACCCGGAGGCAATCGAGCAGGCCTTCCACCGCACCCATGAGCAGCTCTACGATTTCCACGACCCGGACGGCGAGATCGAGCTTGTGAACGTGCGGCTGTCCGCCATCGGCGCGGGGCCGAAACTCTCCTTCCCGGAGACAGACGAGATCGGCGCCGCCGCCATTCCGGCGCGCCGCCTCCCGGTCTACACGGGCGCGAGCCTCGAAGTCGTGGACCTCCACGACCGGCAGACCCTGGTGCCGGGCAGCACCTTCCGAGGGCCTGCGGTGGTCGTGCAGGAAGATACTACCTTCGCCATTCCCGCGGGAGCGCAGGCGCAGGTCGACCGCCACCTCAACCTTCTGCTGACCTTCGCGGAGTGACGCCATGTTTGACCGGACAAACCTGCAGGTTCTGGCGAACCACGCCCGCGCGGCGGCCGAAAACATGGCCCACACGCTGCACCGCACCGCGCACTCCGCCTTCGTCAAGGAGACGCAGGATTTCACCGTGATGCTGATGGACCGTGCGGGGGCGACCTTCGCCGTGCCGATGGAACTCGGCGCCACGTGGTATCCGGGACTTTCCTACCACCGCGCGATCGCGATGGTCGACGACTACCGACCTGGAGACGTCGCCTTCACCAACGATCCCTATTCGGGCCACGTCGCCACGCACGCCCCCGACACGCATCTGTGGAAGCCGGTCTTCGTCGACGGCGAGATCGTCGCCTGGACCGGAGGTCACATCCACAACACCGACATGGGCGGGGCGGTGCCGGCATCGCTCAGCCGGGCGCTGACCGAAATCCATCAGGAAGGCATCCGCTTCCCGCCGATGAAACTGGTGCGGGAGGGCGTCTTCGACGAGACGATCCTGCGCATCATGAGCACCAATGTGCGCAAGCCCGACCTCAACATCGGCGACATCAAGGCGCTTGTCGGCGCGCTCAACACCGGCGAGCGCAAGATCCAGGCAATGGTGCGGAAGTTCGGCAAGGCCGGCTTCATCGAAGGGGTTGCCGCGCTTCTCGATCATGCCGAGGCGCAGGCGCGCGACGTGCTGCGCGCCATGCCCGACGGCACCTGGGAATTCGCCGACTATGCCGACGAGGATTCGGTCGAGGCCAATCCCTGCCGGCTGAAGCTGACACTGACGATCAAGGGCGACGAGGCGGTGCTCGACTTCACCGGCTCCGATCCGCAGTTGGGCTCCTCGCTCAACGTGCCTTCAGGTGGCGACCCGCGCCACACCATGCTGCTGGTCGGCGTCTACTACGTGCTCTACACGCTCAACCCAAAGCTCCTGCTCAACACCGGCCTCACGCGGCCGTTCACCTGCATCACGCCGCAAGGGTCGGTGCTCAATCCGGTCCACCCGGCAGCGGTGGGCATGCGCTCGCTCACCTGCGCCCGGCTGCGCTCGGTCATCTTCGGCGCCTTCTCGCAGGCCGTGCCGGAGCGCCTGCCCGCGGCGCCGGCCGGCAACAACTGCATCGTCAACGTCATGACTATCGACGAGCGCAGCAGCCGCACGATCATCGCCGCCGTGAACCCGGTGGTGGGCGGCGGCGGTGCGATGCCGCATCGCGATGGCACCAATGGATCGGGCGCGGATGCCGCCTATCTCAAGAACACGCCGATCGAAATCACCGAGACCGAGACCCCGGTCGAATTCGTGAAATACGGGCTCGCCAGGGACAGCGGCGGTGCGGGCCGCTGGCGCGGCGGGCTGGCGACCGAGATGGCTTTCCGCGTCTTTGCCCCCGACTCCAGGATCACAGCGCGCAATCGCGACCGCAGTTTTTTCCGTCCCTGGGGCGTGCTGGGCGGCAAGGCGGCCGGCCTGTCGGACATGGTCGTCAATCCGGGCACCGAGCACGAGCGGCGGCTGGGCAACATCGACACCGCGGTGCTGCAGCCCGGCGACCTGCTCGATATCCGCTCTGCCGGAGGCGGCGGGCGCGGCGATCCGCATCTGCGCGAGCCCTGGCGGGTCGCACAGGACGTTCGGCGCGGCTATGTCTCAGAGACATCGGCGGAGCGCGACTATGGCGTCGTCCTACGCGGCGGCGAGGTCGACGAGCAGGCGACGGAAAGGCTGCGCGCGCGGCACAAGCCGTCCCCGGGCCATTTCCATTTCGGTCCAGAGCGCGACGGCTACGAAGCGCAATGGACCCCTGTGGCCTACGACCGGCTCACTGCCATACTGAGCGACCTGCCGATCCACTGGCGGTTCTTCGCCAAGACCGAGATCTTCCGCCGCGTGAAGGGGGGCTCCGGGCCGGAGGGCGTACAGGCGGCCTTCGATGCGGCGTGCGAACGGTTCCCCGAACTGCCGCGTCCTGGCCCGGTGCGAGAGGCCGCTGAATGATCGGCGCCGGCCGCATCGTCCGGCTGGCCGAGCGCGACCGGACAGAGGTGAATTTCTTCCTCGATGGCGAGATGCGCAGCGCGCTGGCCGGCGATACCTTGCTGACCGCCATGCTGGCGTCGGGACAAGCCTTGCGAAAGTCCGAGTTCGGGCCTGAACCCCGCGCGGGCTTCTGTTTGATGGGAGCCTGCCAGGATTGCTGGGTCTGGCAGGAAGAGGGGCCGCGCCTGCGTGCGTGCACAACCCCTATCGCTGAGGGCATGCGGCTGCGCACGACGCCGCCGGAGAGCTGGCCGTGAGCGACGCTTCAGCGCCGAAAATCGTGATCGTCGGCGCCGGTCCGGCCGGCATAAGGGCGGCGGCGGTGCTGGTCGAGGCCGGGCTGCACCCGGTGGTGATCGACGAAGGCAATCGCTCCGGCGGTCAGATCTATCGCCGCCCGCCGGACGGATTTACCCGCACGCCGGGGCAGCTCTATGGCTCGGAGGCGGCGAAGGCACGGGCGCTGCATGACCTGTTCGACCGGTTGGTCAAGGATGAGCGCCTCACCCATTGCGCGGCGAGTTCGGTCATCGCCGCGCAGGACGGTCGGCTGCATGTGCTGGGGCAGGGCGGCATGCAGCTAGTCGGCTATGACCGCCTGATCCTTGCCACCGGCGCATCCGATCGCGTCGCGCCAGTCCCCGGCTGGCAGAACGCCGGTGTCTACAGCCTCGGCGCGGCGCAGATCGCGCTCAAGGCGCAGGGCGTGGCTCTAGGGCGGCGGATCGTCCTGATGGGATCGGGGCCTTTGCTGACGCTGGTCGGCGCCCAACTCGTCAAGGCTGGAGCGGATGTGGCGGCGGTGCTGGATACATCGTCCTGGCGCCAGCAGATGCGGGGATTCCTTGGGCTCGCCGCCCGGCCTCTGGTCGCGCTGCGCGGTCTGGCGCTGCGGGCGAGGCTCGGCGGCCGTTACCATGCGGGGGTGACGCTCGAACAAATCGAGGCCGACGAACAAGGTGTCATCGCGATGCGCTGGCGCGACGCTGGCGGCCGCGAACACGTCACGCGATGCGACATGATCGGCATGGGCTGGCACTTGCGTGCTGAGACACATCTGGCCGACCTCGTCGGGTGCGCCTTCGCCTATGACGCGCAGTGGCGGCAATGGCTGCCGAAGGCCGATGCGATGGGCCGTGCCGGGAATGGCGTCTACCTTGCGGGCGATGGGGTTCGGCTTCTGGGAGCCGACGGCGCGGAGATTGCCGGGCGCCTTGCGGCGGCGGCGTGCCTTGCCGATCTCGGACAACCGGCGCCGTCGGCCAGCGCCGATCTGCGCGAGCTCGCGCGGCTCGAGCGCTTTGCCCGCGGTCTGGCCCGCGCCTTTCCCTGGCCGGAGGCGATGGCGCGGGTGCTCCCTGACGACGCGATCGTCTGCCGCTGCGAGAACGTGACTGCAGGAGACATACGCCAGGGCGTGGCTTTCGGCGGCTGCGAGGCTAACAGGGTGAAGTCGCTGTCGCGCGTCGGCATGGGGCGCTGCCAGGGGCGCTACTGCCAGTTGGCTGCCGTCGAGCTTGTTGCGGCACAGGCCGGCTGCACGCCCGGCGCCGTCGGCCGGTTTCGCGGACAGGCGCCTGTCCGACCGGTGCCTATCGGCGCTTTTCTGCGGAACGGCTGACGCAATTGCGGATGCCGCGCATTGATGAGGGTCAAATCCTAGAAATCGGCAACCTTGCCCCAGGCGGAGGCTTCGAAGCGGCGCGGATCGTAGGATGTCGGATCGACGATCGGTTCCGACCCGGTCACCAGATCGGCGACGAGATGACCGGCGCCGGGCCCGATGCCAAAACCGTGTCCCGAAAATCCGGCGGCGAGGAAGAAGCCCGCAACGCTATCGATCTCGCCGATGGCGGGCACGCCGTCCGGCGTGCTGTCGATGTAGCCTGCCCAGGCAGCGCTGATCTTCGTCTTTCTGAGGTCGGGCAGAAGTTCAAGCGCGCGGGCATGGGTCAGACGGATGGTGGCCCGGTCCGGAGCCGGATCGAGGATGCGCATGCGCTCCATCGGCGTCGGCTGGTCGAGCCGCCAGCGCTGCAGCGTTTCGTGCCCCGAGCGCACGCCTTGCAGTCCGCCGGGCGCGAGGCTGCGCCACCGCTTCAGAAACATGGGCAGGAACTGCGACGAGAAGCGCAACTGCTGCGGCGTCACGTCGACGCGGCCGCGCCCGCTGATGGCAAGCGTGTAGCCGCCGTCGCCGCGACGCGTGACCGAGATCCTCGCCGTGTGCAGCGCATCCGGCAGGCCTTCGGCGCCGGGCGAGACGGACAGGATGGAGGAACGGATCGACGCCTGCGGAAAGCGGAAACCGAACTGCCGGCAAAAGGACGACGCCCAGGCGCCACCGGCCATGACCGCCACTTTCGTGCGGATCGTTCCGCTTTCGGTGACCAAGCCGCTCAGGCGTCCGCCCTCGGTCTCGATGCCGCGCGCGGCGCAATTCTGGTGCACGGTGCCGCCGAGCTTGAGGATGGCGCGGGCCACCGCGGGCGCGGCCCGCGACGGGTCGGCGGTGCCGTCGCTCGGCGAGAAAACGCCGCCCTTCCAGGTCCGGCCCGTGGCGCCGCCCCGCTCGCTGGCCTCGGCGCCGTCGAGCATATGGGTGGTCACGCCGGCCGTCCTGGCGAAGTCGCGCCAGCGCGCCCAGCCGGCCAGTTCCGCCTCGTCATTGCTGAGATAAAGCAGGCCGCAGCGTCGAAAGCCGGTGTCTTCGCCGGTCGCCGCCGCGAAGCTGTCCCACAGATCGAGGCTGCGGGTCGCCATCGGCAGTTCGCGGGCGTCGCGGTTCTGCTGGCGGCACCATCCCCAATTCCTCGAGGATTGCTCGGCGCCGATGCGCCCTTTTTCGACAAGCGCGACCTGCATGCCGCGCCTGGCCAGATAATAGGCCGCGAAGACGCCGACGATGCCGCCGCCGATCACCACCGCGTCCGCGGATTGCGGCAGTTTGCCAGATGTCTCGATTTGCTGCAGCGGCGCGCGCATGGTCTCTCTACCTTCACGCGCCAATCTAACGCGTTGCGCAGGCAGCCGCTGCCGCAGTTGAAGCCGAAGCAGAATTTTATTTCGGCAGCTCGGTCGAAATCGGAACTCGCTGCGTTTCAAAGCGGTGCCCGCTCGGATGGACAGGCCCGCGGGCTGTGGTAGTGTCAGGGCTGTTGGTACGGCAGCATTTTGTGCTGTGGCATGCGATCTTTGGAGACGGCCATGAAACTGGATCGGATCGACATCAAGATTCTTCACGAATTGCAGAAGAACGGCCGCATCACCAATGTGGAACTGGCCGACCTCGTGCATCTGTCGCCGAGCCCCTGCCTGATGCGGGTCAAGAAACTGCAGTCGGAAGGCTACATCGAGGGCTATTCCGCGCAGGTCAACATCGGCAAGCTCGGCCAGACGCTGACCGTGTTCACCGAGATCACCTTGAAGAACCACCGCCAGGTCGACTTCGCCCGTTTCCTCGCTGTCGTCGAGAAGATCGACCAGGTGATCGAATGCCACCTCGTCTCGGGCGGCTACGACTATCTGATGAAATTCGTCACCGCCGGCATCGGCGAATACCAGACGATCATGGAACGGCTAACCGACATGGATATCGGCATCGACAAGTATTTCTCCTTCGTCGTGCTGAAATCCCCCATCGTCAAGGCGCACATGCCGCTGCCCAGCCTGTTCCCGATGTGAGGCTCCGCGCATCGTCGCTCTAACCATCCGTTCAAGGCAAAGACGGAAAACCGTTCCTGGAATTGCTTCTAGCGGTGGCCGTATTGGCTGACGAGCTCGGGGTCGCGCACCAGGCCGTCGAGCCAAGTCGGATCGAGCTTCGGCACCGAAGAGAACAGTAGCTTGGAATAGGGGTGGGCGGGAGCCTTCACCTTGTCTGGCGTGATCTGCTCTACCCGCTGGCCATTGTACATGACCATGATCTCGTCGCAGATGGCCTCGACGACGGAGAGGTCGTGGCTGATGAAGATGTAGGAGAGCCCCAGCTCGCGCTGCAGCTCCTTGAGCAGTTCGATCACCGCTGATGCCACCACCGTGTCGAGCGCCGAGGTGATTTCGTCGCAGATGATGAGCTTGGGGTCGGCCGCCAGCGCGCGCGCGAAATTCACGCGTTGCTTCTGGCCGCCCGAGAGCTCCGATGGATGCCGGTAGCGCAGCGCCCTCGGCAGGCGCACCATGTCGAGCAGTTCGTCGACGCGCCTCGAGCGCGCCTGCCTGTCTAGCCGGTGATAGAAGGCGAGCGGGCGGGAGATGATGTCCTCCACCGCCTTGGCCGGATTGAGCGCGGTATCGGCGTACTGGAACACGATCTGCATCTCGCGCAGCTGGTCCTGGCTGCGTTTCCTTGCGGCGCGCTGCAGGTCCTTGCCATCGAAGACGATGTCGCCGGCCGCGGCCGGATGGATGCCGGCGATGACGCGCGCCAGCGTCGATTTTCCGCAGCCAGATTCGCCGATGACGCCGAGATTGCGCCCCTTCTCGACGACCAGGCTGACGGAATCGACCGCGCGGATAAGTGGCAGTCCGTCAGCCCGCATCGCGCCATAGCCGGCCGTCACGTCGTTTATACGCAGCAGCTGCTTCGTCCCGGCATCCGCGTCGGCCTGCCCTTGCCGCGGCTTCGGTTCGAAGGCGGCCAGCAGTTCGCGCGTATAGGGGTGCCGGGCAGCTGAAAGGATTGCCGCTGTGGTGCCTGCCTCCTGCACCTCGCCGCCCTTCAGCACCACGATGCGGTCGGCGATCTGGGCGACGACCGCGAGGTCGTGGGAAACATAGACACCTGCGATCCCGCCCGCCCGCATGACCGACTTGAATGCCTTCAGCACGTCGATCTGCGTCGTCACGTCGAGTGCCGTCGTCGGCTCGTCGAAGATCACCAGCTTGGGATCGCCGATGAGCGCCATGGCCGCCGACAGCCGCTGCAATTGACCGCCCGAAACCTGGTGCGGATAACGGCCGCCGATCCCTTCCGGGTCCGGCAGCGACAAGGCCCTGAACAGCTCGACTGCCCGCTTTCGCGCCCGTTCGGGCGGCATCAGCTTGTGGATCCGCGTGACCTCGATGACCTGCTCCATGATGGTGGAGGAAGGGTTGAAGGAGGCGGCGGCACTTTGCGGAACATAGGCAATGTCGGTGCCGCGCAGCCTGGCCCGTTCCTTTTCGGAAAGGCCGGCCATGTTCTTGCCGTTGACGTTGATCTCGCCGCCGGTGATCCGGCAGCCGGGCCGCGCATAGCCCATCAGCGAGAGCGCTACCGTAGTCTTGCCGGAGCCGCTTTCGCCGATCAGGGCGACGATCTCGCCGTCGGCTATGTCGAGGCTGACGCCCTTGATGATCTCGACAAGCCGTCCGGCGTCGGTCGTCGCCTCGATCCTCAGGTTCCTGACCTCGACGAGATTGCTCATGCGTCCCGGTCCCTGATCTTCTGCGGCAGGTTGTCGATCAGCAGGTTGACGCTGATGGTGAGGCTGGCGATCGCCAGCGAAGGCACGATGACGGCGGGGGCCGCGAAGGGCAGGCCGCCGATGTTCTCGCGCACCAGCGCGCCCCAGTCGGCGAGCGGCGGCTGCAGGCCGAGCCCAAGGAAGGACAGGCCAGAGAGCAGCAGAACGATGAAGACGAAGCGCAAACCGAAGTCGGCGAGCACCGGGCGGATGATGTTGGGCAGGATCTCGGAGCCGATGAGATAGAGGGTGCTCTCGCCGCGGACACGCGCGACGGTCATGAAGTCCATGGTGTTGATGTTGACGGCGAGCGCGCGCGCGAAGCGGTAGGCGCCGGGGATATAGATGACGGCGAGCGTCAGGATCAGCACCGGGATCGACGAACCGACCGCGGCGACGACGACAAGGCCGAACAGCTTGCTGGGGATGGAGTTCATGGCGTCCAGGAAGCGGCTGAGGCAGGTGTCGAGCCAGCCGCCGGTGACGGCCGCTATCATACCCAGCACGACGCCGGAAAAGCAGGCGATGGAGACGGCCGCAAGCGATATGCCGACTGTGTAGCGCGCGCCCATCAGAACCCGCGAGAGCATGTCGCGCCCGAGATAGTCCGAGCCGAGCCACAGCCCCTGTCGCATCGGGCCGAAATAGTCGTCGTCGACGATGTCGCCGATGGGATGGGGAATGATGTAAGGCGCGAAGATCGCGATCAGTGTCCACGCCAGGATCACCAGCGAGGCCACGACGCCGACGAGGTTGTAGCTGTGGCCCAGGAAGGATCGTCGGGAGGTTGTCGTGCGCGCTATCGTCATCTCAGCCTCGGGTTGGACATGATTGCGACGATGTCGGCGGCCGTGATGAGGAGAAGATAGCCGAGGCAGAAGATCATCGCGCAGCTCTGGATCAGCGGCAGGTCGCGGGTCGCGACCGCATCGACCATCAGCTTGGCGATGCCGGGATAGTTGAAGATCGTTTCGACGATGATCACGCCGCCGACCAGATAGGACAAGGAAAGCGCGATCGCGTTGACGATCGGCCCGAGCGCGTTGGGAAGCGCGTGCCGCAGCACCATCCGGCTGCGCGAGGCGCCTTTGAGGAGAGCCATCTCGACATAAGGCGTGGAGAGCGTTTCGATTACCGCGGCGCGCGTCATGCGGATCATCTGGGCGGAGATGACGAAGGTGAGCGTGATCACCGGCATTGCATAGATGCGCACGAGATCGGTCAGCGAATGCGCCTCGTTGACCGACGACAGCGCCGGCAGCCATCTGAGATAAACGGCAAAGAGCAAGACCGCCAGCGTGGCGACCATGAACTCCGGCACGGAGATGACGCCGATCGAAAGCACAGTGACGGTGCGGTCGTAGACGGAGCCGCGCAACATCGCGGCGGTGATGCCGAGCGTCAGCGCCAGCGGCACCGAGAGCAGCGCGGTGATGCCGGCGAGCTTCATGGTGTTGACCAGGCGCCCGCCGATCAGAGCCGCAACAGGCATCTCATTGGCATAGGAGGTGCCGAGGTCGCCGTGGAGCAGGCCGACAAGCCAGCGCAGGAAGCGCAGGATCGCCGGGTCGTTGAGATGCATGGCCTCGCGCAGGCCGGCGACCGCCTCGGGAGTCGCCGCCTGGCCGAGCAGGATCGACGCGGTGTCGCCAGGCAGCATGCTGGTGGCGAAGAACACGGCGAACAGCACGATCAATAGCGTGATGGCCGCGATCCCTAGCCGCTTCAGCACGAGGTTGAGAACCCCAGACGTCATTGAAAGCGCTCCCTGCGGTGCGTTCGGCCAACCATCTTGCGCAATGCAGTGCCGGGGGACCGGCTGACCGGCCCCCGGCAGTCGCCCCTCAGGCTTCGAGCCAGAGATATTCCGCCATTGCGTAGCCCATCATGCCACCGAGCGGGTTCGCCTCCAAACCCTTCACCTTGCTGGAGAGGGCATCGACGTTGGAGATGTAGGCCGGGATGATGGTGCCGGCCTCCTCGGAGACCATGACCTGCATCTGGTTGTAGATTTCCTTGCGCTTGGCCTGGTCGAGCGAGCCGCGCGCCTCGACAAGCAGCTTGTCGAACTTCTCGGACTTATACTGGCTTTCGTTCCAGGGGGCGCTGGAAGCGTAGAGCAGCGAGAACAGGATGTCCGGCGTCGGACGCGGATTGATGTTGCCGAAATGGATCGGCGCCTTGAGCCAGTAATTGTCCCAGTAGCCGTCGGACGGAACGCGCTGGACGTCCAGCTTCATGCCGATATCCGCGCCGGCGGCCTGGATGATCACCGCCATGTCGATCGACGAGGTCGCAGCGTCGGACGCGATCACCGGGATGGACTGGCCGAGCAGGCCTGACTTCTGGAAGTGGAACTTCGCCTTGTCCGGGTCGAATGCCTTCGGCTTGATGTCGGCGTTGTGGAAGATGTTCGCCGGCGAGACAGGTTGATCATTGCCGACCTCACCAAGGCCGCGCAATGCCGATTTGACGATCTGCTCGCGGTTGACGAGGTACTTCATGCCGGCCACGAAGTCGGCCTTGCTGCCCGGATCCATGTCGAGCCGGATGTTGAGGTCGGTGTAGTTGCCCGCGGTCGTCTTCGACAGTTCGAAGCCCTGCTGGCTCTCCAGGAGCTTCATTGAGCGCGGATTGATCGATGCGGCAAAATTGATGTCGCCGGAAAGCAGGGCGTTGACGCGAGCACTGTCGTCGGTGATGGCGATGAATTCGAAGGAGTCGAGATAGGGCTTGCCCGACTTCCAGTAGTTCTTGTTCTTGGTGACGACCGAACGCACGCCCGGTTCGAACGTCTGCAGCACGAAAGCGCCGGTGCCGTTGCCCTTGGAGAAGTCGGTGGTGCCGTCCGCCACGATCATGAAATGGTGCAGCGCCAGGATGGTCGGCAGGTCGGCATTCGGGTCGGCGAGCGTGATTTCGACGGTCGACTTGTCGACCGCCTTGAAGCCGGTCATCTGCGCCGCGATCTTGGCCACCTTGGAGCCGACCGCTTTGTCGAGATGGCGCTTCAGCGAGTAGACGACGTCGTCGGCCGTGAGGTCCTTGCCGTCGTGGAATGTGACGCCCTTGCGCAGCTTCACGGTCCAGGTCTTGGCGTCCTTGCTGTCGAAGCTCTCGGCCAGCTCCATCTGCGTGACGCCATCCTTGTCGAGGAAAGTCAGGCGGTTGTAGAGCGAGCAGCAGCGGACATAGTCGGTGGAGAGCGACGCCTTTGCCGGATCGAGCGTGTCGGCGGTCGAGGACGACCAGCCGGCCGCCTTGAAGCTTCCGCCGGAAACCGGCTCGGCGGCGACGGCCTGGCTGGCGCGGCCAAGCACCAGGCTGCCCGCGGCGACCGCGGCGCCACCGGCCAACAGCATCTTGAGGAGTTCGCGGCGGCTCGCGCCCCGCCGGATGGCGTTCTCGACCATGGCATCGTCTGCGCTGGTCCAGTTCGTGATCTTGTCGGTCATGTCATTCCCCTTTCTGTTTGTTTGGTCGGCATGCTCGTCTTGCTGCGGCTGTCCGGGCTTGGGTTCAGGTTCGTTCCTTCAGGCTTTCCCGAACGGCCGCCGCAAGGGAGGCCATCGAGGTGAAGTGGTAGTCCGGCACGGTGAAGCGCTCGGGCTCGATCGTGCCGCCATAGCCCTTCTGGGCATGCCGGCGTTCGATCCAGCAATTGGTCAGGCCAAGTGCCCGGGATATGCCGATGTCGTGATGCTGGCTTTGCGCGACGTGCAGGATGTCGTCCTTGCTGTCGCCCCTTGAGGCGACGAAATCGAAGACCTTCTGGAAGAACGCCGGATCCGGTTTCTCCGTTCCGGTATCGTCGGCGGTGAAGGTGGCGAAGAAGGGCGATCCGAGCTGCTTCTCGAAATGGTCGAGGGCCCAGCGTCGGGCATTGGTCATGGCAATCAGCTTGTGGGATTTCGCAAGGTCCGCCAATGCCGCCGCGCTGTCGGGGAAACCTTTCCAGACGCTGGCGGAATCGCGCAGGCGGACGCCGAATTTCTCGCCTGCCGGCAGGCCGAGCTGCGGCGCGATGACCATGTACACACGCACCAGATCGTCGGGAAACAGGCCGGCATCGGGCATGTAGCGGGCCTGCCGGTAGAGGGCCAGCGCGGCTTCGCCATCGATGGAGACGCCAGCCTCGGCGGCAATCCCGGCCAGGCAAGTCGTGATGCCGCCTTCGAAGTCGATCAGCGTGCCGACGACATCGAAGGTCATGTACTTGAATTCGCTGAAAGCCCTGGCCAAGAAACTAGCTCTCCTCTGCGCGATACCGGATTGCATGGTGCTGAACAGAACAAAATTCCGTGCTGTCCAAGGCGTTGGCCTTTTTCGAAAGCCCATAAATCCGCGCTTTCTGGCCTTGTCTTATAAGCAGTCTGGCACTTCCCCCGCGCTGGATTCGCCGAAAAGGCGTGAGGGGGCGGCACAAAATTGCGAAATCGTCTGCCCCGGCGATATTTCGAGATAGAAAAATTCGTCGCCCGTCATGCCAGGGCCTGACGGACGTCGGGATCGTCCAGCGTCTGGTCGAGCGTGAGGCGCGTGCGCTCGATGATAGCGTCGATGTCGCCGTCGGTGCAGCAGAGCGGCGGCGCATAGCCGAGGACACCGTTGGCAAAGGCGCGGATGATGAGACCGTTGTCCCACGCCCGGCCGAAGACGCGCCGCGCCGGCATGGCCGACGCCGGAAGCGGTGTTTTCTTCGTCTTGTCGACCACCAGCTCGATCGCGGCCAGCATGCCGCGACCGCGCACATCACCGACGAGCGGGTGGTCGCGCAGGCTTGCCAATCCTGTCATCAGGCGGGCACCGGCCTTGATGCCGTTCTCCAGAAGGCCGCCGTCTTCATAGAGCTTCAGCACCTCGAGCGCGACGGCGGCGCTGACGGGATGGGCCGAATAGGTGTAGCCGTGGCCGACAGCAGCGGCGCCCGCGCCGTCGGCGATGACGTCGTAGACATGATCGGCCATGAACACGGCGCCCATCGGGACATAGCCGGAGGTCAGCCCCTTCGCGGTCGTCATGAAATCGGGAACGATGTCCTCGTCCGTGCAAGCGAACAGGGGTCCCGTGCGCCCGAAGCCGGTGATCACCTCGTCGGCGATGAACAGGATGCCGTACTCCCGGCAGAGCTCGCGTATCGCCTTGATCCAGCCCTTGGGTGGGACGATGACGCCGCCCGAGCCCTGGATCGGCTCGGCATAGAAGGCGGCAACCCGCTCCGGTCCGATCTCCTCGATCTTGGCCTTCAGCGCGGCGAGCGATGCGGCGGTGATCGCGTTGCCATCGTCGCCCACCGGGTTGCGATAAGGGTAGGGCGAGGGGATCTTGTGCTGCCATTCGAAGGGGATGCCGAAACCGGCGTGAAAGGCGGGCAGTGCGGTCAGGCCGGCGCCGACCACCGATGAGCCGTGATAGCCGTGCTCGATGGAAATGAACTGGTCGCGTTTCGGCTCGCCCCTGGCATTCCAGTAGTAACGGACGAAGCGGATGGTGCTGTCGACCGCGTCCGAGCCGCCGAGGGTGAAGAAGACGTGATTGAGATTGCCCGGAGCGCGCTCGGCCAGTTCCGAGGCGAGGCGAATGGCCGGCTCCGAGCCGAGGTCGAAATAGGCGGTGGCATAGGGCAGTTCGCGCATCTGCCGGGCCGCCGCCTCGACGATGCTGTCGTGGCCGTAGCCGGCATTGACGCACCACAAGCCGGCGAAGCCGTCGATCAACTGCCGGCCGGATGCTTCGGTCACGGTGGCGCCCTTGGCCGATTTCAGGACACGCACGCCGAGCGCCTCATGGCCGCGGTATGAGGAGACCGGATGGACGAGATGGGCGCGGTCGAGTTCGATCAGGGAATTGGCGAGCATTGTTGTCCTCCTAGCCGAGCGCCTGGTTGGCGAGGGCGTAAACTTTTGGCCTGGCCTGTTCCGACCCCGGCTTGGGCGGACGGTCCATGGCCACGCCGCCGCCGACATGGACGAGGCCGATTTCGGTGAGCCAGCCATCGATACCGGTCCGGCTGTCGGTATCCACGCGCAGGAAGGCGCCGCCGCGCGGCGCGGCGAAAAAGCTGATCAGGTCTTTCGCGGCCTCGGCGCTTCCCGCGATGACCGGGCCGATCACCTCGCCGCGCCCGAAAGGACGGATCGCGGCATAGGCCTCGATGGCGCCGTTGCGGCGGATGATTGCGAAGTGGCCGCGCTCGGCCAGCGCATCGATCAGGGCTTCCCGGTCGGCCCCATAAGCGTCGCGATCGAGCGCTTTGATTTCCGGCAGATCGCCAATGCTTGCGGCTTCAACGCCGTCGGGCGCGTCAAGCTCCGTCACCTTCCCCTGGTGCTGCAGGATGGTGCCGGAGGGCACGAAGCCGAGCTTTTCATAGAGCGGCTCGCCATCCGCCGTCGCGACCAGCCGTAGCGGACGCTCGCCTGCGAGCGCGAAGGCCTGATCCATGAGCCGGCGCCCGAGCCCCTGGCCCCGCACATTCCTGTCGACGATCACCATGTTGATCATGGCGCAATCATTGCCATAGGGCGTTACCAGGATGGTGCCGGTGACACGGCCCTGGTCGTCGAGCGCGACCGCGCCGCTCGAGAGTTGCAGCGCCATCTGCCAGTCCTGCGCGCGATGCGGCCAATTCTCCTGGCGAGAAAGCGCTACCGCACCCTCGATATGGTCCGGCCCGAAGGCCTGGAGTTCGATCTCGCCCTGCTGCATGAGGCATCCTTCCGTCTGCTGATCAAGTCTCGGCCATCGGGGCACCGCAGATCGTCTGAAGGCTTTGGCTTGGACAGTATCTTTCGCCGTAGCGCGAGGCATGCGCCGCATCTTGTGCTGGCGCGCCCGCCGCGGCGGACGCGCTTCACGTCTCGCGCGACGACGTAATCGCCACACCAGATGCTACAGCGTGCCAAACCGGATGGCGGATACGGAACTTTCTGCTTTCGGGACGCCGATTTCGGTCAGGTCGGCCGCCTTCTGCCGTCCTATGATGAATTCATCCGAACGCGGATATGCTTCCACCGGAGATCGACGGACATGGCTTCCTTCAGGCCCAAATACATCACCTTCGACTGCTACGGCACGTTGACCAATTTCCAGATGGCGGAAGCCGCACGCGACCTCTACGGCAGCCGGCTCGACGAGCCGCGCATGCAGGAGTTCATCAAGAATTTCGCGGCGTACCGGCTGGACGAGATCCTGGGCGACTGGAAGCCCTATGCGGAGGTCATTCACAACGCGCTCGAGCGTTCCTGCAAGCGCAACGGCGTTGCCTTCAGCCCCGACGACGCGAAGATGGTCTATGAGCGCGTGCCGACCTGGGGGCCGCATGCCGACGTTCCGGCCGGCCTGGCGAAAGTCGCCAAGGAAATTCCGCTGGTCATCCTGTCCAACGCCATGAACGCGCAGATCATGTCCAATGTCGAGAAGCTCGGCGCGCCGTTCCATGCCGTCTACACGGCTGAGCAGGCGCAGGCCTACAAGCCGCGCTTCAAGGCCTTCGAATATATGTTCGACAGGCTGGGCTGCGGTCCGCAAGACATCCTTCACTGCTCGTCGTCATTCCGCTACGACCTGATGTCGGCCCATGATCTCGGCATCAAGAACAAGGTCTGGGTCAACCGCGGCCACGAACCGGCCAACCCGTACTACGGCTATGTCGAGATATCAGATATTTCGGGTCTTCCAGGCGTGGTCGGTCTCTGAAACAGGGCGGATTGCCATGAAGTTCGTCTCCTACTGGCACGACACCGCCCCCGACTTTTCCGGCGCGGCGCAAGGCCCGGTCGAGGGTCATTACGATGCCGCCATCATCGGCGGCGGCTTCACCGGTCTCGCCGCCGCGCGCCAACTGGCGAAGGCCGGCGCGAAGGTGGCAGTGCTGGAGGCGGAGCGGGTGGGCTGGGGCGCATCCGGGCGCAATGGTGGGCACCTGAACAATGGCCTCGCCCATAGCTTCCTCTCGGCCAAGGCGGAGCTCGGCAAGGAACGCGCAATCGCGCTGTACCGAGCGCTCGACGACTCCGTCGATACCATCGAGGCGCTGGTCGCCGAGGAGAGCATCGACTGCAACTTCCGCCGCGCGGGCAAGCTGAAGCTCGCCTCCAAGCCGCAGCATTTCGAAGCGATCGCCCGCAACTTCGAGGCCGTCCATGCCGAGGTGGATCCGGACACGGCGCTGCTGTCGGCGGCGGAGCTCAAGTCCGAGATCGGTTCGCCCTTCCATGGCGCGATGCTGTCGAAGAAGAGCGCCATGATGCATATGGGCCGCTATGTGGCAGGTCTGGCCACGGCCGCCGCCCGCCACGGCGCCGTGATCCACGAGAACACCAGGGTGACGGACCGCAAGCAGACCGGCAGCAGGCATGAGCTGACCACTTCGCGCGGCCGGATCAGCGCCGACAATGTGCTGGTGGCGACCGGTGCCTACACCACGCCGAATTTCGGTTATTTCCGTCGCAGGATCATCTCCGTCGGCAGCTTCATCATCGCCACGCGGCCGTTAAGCGATGCCGAGATCGCCACGACCATGCCGGGCAACCGGACATGCGTGACCTCCATGAACATCGGCAACTACTTCCGGCTTTCGCCGGACAAGCGCCTGATCTTCGGCGGCCGCGCGCGCTTCTCTGCAACGTCGGATCAGCGCTCCGACGCCAAAAGCGGAGAGATATTGCGAGCAGGCCTCGCCGCGATCTTCCCGCAACTCGCCAAGGTCGAGATCGACTATTGCTGGGGTGGGCTGGTCGACATGACCAAGGACCGGTTTCCACGGGCCGGCTACCATGATGGGGTCTGGTACGCGATGGGCTATTCCGGCCACGGCGCGCAGCTTTCCACTCATCTCGGCATGATATTGGCCGATGCCATGCTCGGCCGCGAGGACCGCAATCCGCTGAAAGGGCTCGAGTGGCCTTCCATTCCCGGCTATTCCGGCAAGCCCTGGTTCCTGCCGATGGTCGGCCTCTACTACAAGGCGCTTGACCGGATTCAGTGAGGCAGTAGGGGAGTAGGCAGTAGGCAGTAGGCAGTAGGCAGTAGGCAGTAGGCAGTAGGCAGTAGGCTAGTGTCTTCCTGTTGCCTACTGCCTACTGCCTATTCCCATGTGGAACGTTTTCATCTCGAGATATTCCTCGATGCCGGCCTGGGCACCTTCGCGCCCAAGACCGGACTGCTTGACGCCGCCGAAGGGGGCCACCTCCATCGAGACCGAGCCGGTGTTGAGCCCCACCATGCCGAACTCTAGCGCCTCGCCGACGCGCCAGGCGCGTTTCAAATTCTCGGTGTAGAAGTAGGAAGCAAGCCCGTAAGGCGTGCCGTTGGCCAGCGAGATCGCCTCTTCCTCCGTCTCGAAGCGGAAAAGCGGCGCGACCGGGCCGAAAGTTTCCTCGCTGGCAAGCTGCATGTCTTTCGTGGCGCCGGTCAGCACCAGTGGCGCGACATACTGGTGACCGACCGGTAGCGCCGGCTTTTCGGTGATGATCGCCGCACCCTTGGCGAGCGCGTCCTCGACGTGACGGTTGATCTTCTCGACTGCCGCCATGTTGATCATCGGTCCGATGGCGACGCCGGGTTCGGTGCCCGGCCCGACCTTCATGGCGTTGACACGGGCGGAGAGCTTCGCGGCGAAGGTCTCGTAGACACCGGCCTGGACGATGATGCGGTTGGCGCAAACGCAGGTCTGGCCGCCATTGCGGAATTTTGAGACCAGCGCGCCCTCGACGGCAAGATCGAGGTCGGCGTCGTCGAAGACGATGAAGGGCGCGTTGCCGCCAAGTTCTAGGCTGAGCCGCTTCACGCTGTCGGCCGCGCCGCGCATCAGCAGCGAGCCGACCCGCGTCGAGCCGGTAAAGGAGATCTTGCGCACGGTCTCGTTCGCCATGATCTCGTTGCCGATATCGGCCGGCACGCCGGTGACGATGTTGATGACGCCGGCGGGGATGCCCGCACGTTCGGCGAGCACGCCGAGCGCCAGTGCCGAATAGGGCGTGAACTCCGATGGCTTGATGACCACCGTGCAGCCGGCGGCCAGCGCCGGCGCGACCTTGCGGGTGATCATCGCATTGGGAAAATTCCACGGCGTGATGATGCCGCACACGCCGACCGGCTCCTTCAGGACGATGATGCGCCGGTCTTTCGTCGGCGAGGGGATGGTGTGGCCGTTGATGCGGCGTGCCTCCTCGGCGAACCATTTGACGAAGGACGCGCCGTAGCGGATCTCGCCTTTGGCCTCGTCCAGCGGCTTGCCCTGTTCCGTCGTCAGGATCAGCGCAAGATCGTCCAGATGCGCCAGCATCAGCCCATGCCAGGCCTCCAGGAGGGCAGCGCGCTCGGCGTTGGTCTTCTTCCTCCAAGCCCCATAGGCAGCAGCCGCGGCGTCTATGGCCGCGCGGGTCTGCGGAGCGGCCATGTCGGGCACGGTGCCGATCGCGGCCTGGGTCGCCGGATCGATGACATCGACCGTCTTGCCGGAGTCGGCGATGACCCATTCGCCGCCGATAAAACCGGCTTCGCGGAAGAGGCTTTTGTCTTTCAGGTTTCTCATCGAAAACTACCTTGCAATCAGGTGAGCGCCGCGACGACGGCAGCGGTGATGGCTTGTGTGCGATCCTTGCCGGGGGTGGTTCCAATGCCTCGCGCGGTTGTCGCCTCGAGCGCCTTCATGACGCGGCCGGCGGCAGCCTTTTCGCCGAGATGATCGAGCATCATGGCGCCGGACCAGATGGTGGCGATCGGGTTGGCGATGCCGAGATGGGCGATGTCGGGCGCAGAGCCGTGCACCGGCTCGAACATGGACGGCGCCGAACGGTCGGGATTGATGTTGGCGGAGGCGGCATAGCCGAGCCCGCCCTGGATCGCCGCGCCGATGTCGGTCAGGATGTCGCCGAACAGGTTGGAAGCGACGAGCACGTCGAGGCTCTCCGGCGCCATGATCATGCGCGCCGCGAGCGCATCGACATGATAGCTGGTCACCTCGACGTCCGGATAATCCCCCGCAAGCTTGCGGGTGACCTCGTCCCAGAACACCATCGAGTATTTCTGGGCGTTGGACTTGGTGACGGAAGCAAGTTTGCCCCGCCGTGATCGCGCCTGCTCGAAGCCGAAGCGCAGGATGCGCTCGACGCCGGCGCGGGTGAAGATCGATGTCTCCACCGCGACCTCGTCCAAAGTGCCCTGGTGCACACGCCCGCCGGCGCCGGAATATTCGCCCTCGGTGTTCTCACGGATGCACAGGATGTCGAAACCTTCCGCTCGCAGCGGTCCCGTGACCCCAGGCAGCAGGCGGTGTGGCCGGATGTTGGCATATTGCACGAATGCCTTGCGGATCGGCAGCAGCAGGCCGTGCAGCGAGACCGAATCCGGCACCTCCGCCGGCCAGCCGACCGCGCCGAGAAGGATGGCGTCGAAGCCGCGCAAGGTCTCGATGCCATCCTCGGGCATCATGCGGCCGGTCTCCTTGTAGAAGCGGCAGGACCAGGGGAACTCGGTGCCCGTCAGGGCAAAGCCGTCCTGCTTGGCGACGGTTTCCAGCACCGTCCAGGCGGCGGCGGTGACATCGCGGCCGATGCCGTCACCGGGGATCAGGGCGATCGAGTAGGATTTCATCGGCATCCCTTCATACGCTGACCAGGACGCTCTTGGTCCTGCGGTTGGCCAGATAGGCGTCGCGGCCAAGGTCCTTGCCGATGCCGGAGCGCTTGTAGCCGCCGGTCGGCAGGATGTGGTCGCGCGAGCGGCTGTAGCGGTTGACCCAGACCGTGCCCGCTTCGAGCTTGCGCGCCAAACGGATCGTACGCGATAGATCGGAAGTGAACAGGCCGGAAGCCAGCCCGTAGGTAGGATGGCTGGACAGCGCCAGCGCCTCGTCCTCGGTCTCGAAGGTCTGGACGGTGAGCACCGGGCCGAAGATCTCCTCGACGATCGCGGGATTGGACTGATCTACATTGGCGATCAGTGTCGGCGCGTAGAAATAGCCGCGGCTATCCATGGCGGCGCCGCCGGTCAGGCATTCGCCGCCTGCCGCCACCGCAGCCCGCACAATGCTGTCGACACGCGCCCGCTGCCGTTCCGAGATGATCGGCGAATAATGCGTCGCCTCGTCCCAGGTCGGGCCAGGCCGCACGGCCTTCATCTTCTCCAGGATCGCGGTCGTCAGCCTGTCGGCGACGCTCTTCTCGACGATCAGCCGGGTGCCGGCGACGCAGGCCTGGCCGGCGTTGAAGGTGACGCTGCCGGCGATCGCCGTCGCCGCCTTGTACAGATCGGCATCGGCAAAGACGAGCTGCGGGCTCTTGCCGCCAAGCTCCAGCGTCATCGGCTTGACGCCGGTGCGAGCGACGTTCTCCATGATCGCCGAGCCGGCGCGAGTCGAGCCGGTGAAGCTGACCTTGGCGATCTCGGGATGGCCGGTCAGCGCCGTTCCGGTCGTCGGACCGTCTCCCAGCACCACGTTTATGAGCCCTGCCGGCAGACCCGCCCTGACGGCGAGTTGCGCCATGCAGACAGCCGAAAAGGGTGTCATTTCCGACGGCTTCAGCACCACCGCATTGCCCGCGGCCAGCGCCGGGCCAAGCTTCCATCCGGCCATCGAGATGGGAAAATTCCAGGGCGTGATCGCGCCGACCACGCCATAGGGCTCGCTCATGATCATGCCGAGACTGGCGTCGTCGGTCGGCACGAGCTCGCTGCCTTCCTTGTCGGCGAATTCGGCAAAGAAGCGGATCTGCTCGGCGGTCACCGCGATGTCGCCGGCAATGAGCTGGCCGACCGGGCGGGTGGAGCACAGCGCCTCGATCCTGGCCAGCGTTGCGGCTTCGGCCTCGATCAGGTCGGCCCAGGCCTGCAGCGCCCTGGTGCGCTCGCGCGGCCGGACGCCGCCCCAGTTGCTGGCCTTCAGCGCCGTCTTGGCGCTCTCCACCGCACGGTCGATCATGTCGGCGCCGGCCACCGGGCAGGCGGCATATTCCTTGCCGTCGGACGGGCGGCGCATCTCGATTGCGCCTTCGGCCGCGATCATTTCCCCGCCGACAAAATGGCCGACGAAAAGGGGAATTGTGTTCGGATCGAAGCTCAGGCTCATGGGCAACCACTTAGCAGCGTTGGCCGAAGCCTAGCGCGGGCGGGCAAGCAGCATGCATCGTTCGTCGAACCGTCGCGGATGATTGTTGCGTGCGTGTCGCGCGGGACGGCAAAATCTGTCGCTGCGGCTTGTAACCCGCGCCGACCGTTCAACCGACAGTCACGTAGATCTTGCGCACCGTTTCGATCGTCTTCCAGACCCCGGTGAAGCCCGGCTTCATGACGAAGCTGTCGCCGGCGCCGTAGGTCACCGGCTCGCCGCCGTCCGGCGTGATCTCGATCACGCCAGACAGGATGTGGCAGAACTCGAAAGTCTCTCCCTTGATCGAGCGCGTCTCCCCCGGCGTCGCCTCCCAGACGCCGGTATGGACGAGGTCGTCCTTGGCTGCGTCCTGTGCCCAGGTCTTGAAGGCGGGGTCGCCGGCAATCAGCCGCTCGGGCAACGCCTTGGACTGGCGTGGCGGGAAGGACGGATCGGTATCGAGGGTCTTCAGCAGGGACAAGGAATGACCTTTCAGGTTGGAGCTTCAATAGCCGCGCGACCGGTCGACGAGCCCGATCGGATCGAGCCCGGCGCGGTGGCGCTTGATGTTGTCGATGACGGCGCGCGCAGCGGTGGCCGGCTGGGTGACGCTGGCGACATGCGGTGTCAGGATGATCTTCGGGTGCGACCAGAATGGATGGCCCGAGGGCAGAGGCTCGGGATCGGTGACGTCGATCATCGCTGCCGAGAGGTGGCCGCTGTCGAGCGCGGCGACAAGCGCTTCGTGGTCGAGTTGCGGCCCCCGACCGGCGTGGACGAGCGCCGCGCCCTTGGGCAGCTTCGCGAACAGCTCGGCATCGAGGAAACCGCGCGTCTCCTCGGTCAGCGGCAGCAGGCAGACCAGAATGTCGCTGGCCGCAAGCATCTCCTGCAGCCCGTGCCGGCCATCGTGACAGGTCACGCCCTCGATCCGCCGCGGCGAGCGGCTCCAACCGGCAAGCGGAAAGCCGAACGGCTTCAACCGGTCGAGGACGGCCTGGCCGAGCTGCCCCAGACCGAGCACCCCGATCCGGCGCGAGGCGGCCTGAAGCTGCGGTATGTCGCGCCATTCGCCGGCGCGTTGCTGTGCCAGATATCCAGGGAGGTTGCGGTGGAGCGCAAGCACGGCAAGCGTCGCATATTCCTGCATCATGCGCACGATGCCTTCCTCGATCGTACGCACAATCTTCACCTGTTCCGGCACCCTATCGAGGCGGAACTGGTCTACGCCGGCGCCGATGGAAAACAGGATCTCCAGGTTCCTGTAGCGCGCGAGGTCTTCCGGCGCAGTCCAGGTGATGAGATAGCGTACCGCGTCGGGATCGACCGTTGCTGCATTCGTCGTGAAGCGGATGTCCGGCAGTTCCTCGGCGAAGGCCTCTGCGAAGACCGCGCCGCGGCGCGCATCGGAATTGAACAGGAAGGTCATCCCCGGGTCCCCTTCAAGCCGCGCAGCGGGCGCCCAGCGCCTCGATCAATCGCTGGCAGGCGGCGAGCTCGCTGGCGAGGATGTATTCGTCGGGCTTGTGGGCGCGACCTATGTCGCCCGGGCCGCAGATGATCGCATCGAAGCCGGCGGCCTGGTAGAGTCCGGCCTCCGTGCCGTAGCTGACGGCGGCGAGCGGCGCTTCGCCGGTCAGCTCGGCCAACAGTGCCGCCAGTGCAGCGTCCTGCGGCAGCGACAGCGCCGGATAGGCGCTCATCGGCGTCCACTCGATCCGAAAGCCGTCGACCGCAAGGGCTTCGGCTCGCGCCCTGACCGGCGCGAGCAGGCTGGCCGGGTCGACGCCGGGTATGGCGCGGGCCTCCAGGTCCAGCGTGCAGGTGTCTGGAATGATGTTGACCGACTGCCCACCCGTCACCACGCCCGCCTGCAGCGAGGAATAGGGCGGCTCGAAGGCGGGGTCGAACGGACCGCACGTCAGCCGCTCGGCTTCGCTGACGGCCGCGCCCAGCGCAGCGGCCATGGCATGGATGGCGTTGAGCCCGAGATCAGGTCGCGACGAATGGCCGGACCGCCCGTTGACCGTCACCCGAGCCGCCGCCTTGCCCTTGTGGCCGCGCACGGCCCGCATGCCGCTCGGCTCGCCGACGATGACGCCGAGCGGTTTCGCGCAAAGTTCGGGAAGGCGGGCGATCAGATGCGGTACGCCGCGGCAACCGACCTCCTCGTCGTAGGAGAAGGCGAGGTGGATCGGTCTGGCCAGGCGCAGTTCTGTCAGGTGAGGCACAGCCGCCAGCGCGGCGGCAAGGAACCCCTTCATGTCCGTGGTGCCACGCCCGTAGAGATATTCGCCCTCCCGGCGCAGCGCGAAAGGGGCCGAGCTCCATTGCGGCTCGCCGGCCGGGACGACGTCCATGTGGCCGGACAGGATGTAGCCCGGGACATCGGCGGGGCCGATCGTCGCGAACAGGTTGGAACGGTCGCCTTCCGGCCCCGGAAGCAGGGTGACCTGCGCCCCGTGCTGCGCAAGATGGGCCGCGATCCAGCTGGCGATGTCGCCGTTCGGTTTGCCGGCGACCGATGGAAAGGCGACGAGACGGTCGAGGATGTCGAAGACGTCCATTCCAACCCTTGAAAGATTTCGGGTCGCCGGGATCGGTGCCGACGACCATATGGTGCTAGATTTCCGGAGAGGATGTGGGCGTTCTTTCGCGATTGCGTGCCGAAAGCGGAAGTGTTTCAGTTGAATCTAGCGTTGGCGCGCGGCTTTCGAGCAAATCCTACCGGTCTGCTTGTTTAGCGTGGGCGGGGAGAGGGCGTCACCCTCTAGTGCGGCAATCTTTCAGGGGCATGGACTTGAAGCCGTCCGGAAGCTTGAAAATCGATACCTTCTCGATGCGCATCGGCGACATCGAGGGCATCGAACTCGACCGGTTGCACGCGCACTCCCTGTCCGTGGGATGGCCGCACCGGGCCGAAGACTGGCAGTTCCTGCGCGAATCGGGACGCGGCTTCGTGGCGCTCGATGAAATTGGCCGCGTTCTCGGTTCGGCCATGTGGTTCGAGCATGGCGCCGACTTCGCGACCGTGGGAATGGTCATCACCTCGCCGCGACTGCAGACGCTCGGAGCCGGGCAATGGCTGATGAAGCGGGTGTTCGAGAAGGTCGCCGGGCGCGACCTGCGCCTCAATGCAACCCGAGCGGCAAGACGGCTCTATCTTTCGCTCGACTTCCAGCCGGAGAAGACAGTCTACCAATGCCAGGGTATCGTTCGTGCGGAGGGGACGGGTAGGCTGGCAGCCAGGGGCGATGTCCGGACTTTGGGTGAAGGCGACATTCCCGCGGCGATCACGCTCGATGGGGCGGGATTTGGCGTCAGGCGGGCGGCGCTCATCGAAAAGCTCTTCGCGCACTCGGCCGGCTATGGCCTTTTCAAGGGCGACAGGCTGAAAGCCTTCGCGCTCTGCCGCCCATTCGGGCGGGGCCATGTCGTGGGGCCGGTCGTGGCGGAAAGCGACGCCGACGCCGTGGCGGTCGTCCGGCCGCACGTGGCCGACCATTCGGGGTCTTTCCTCAGGATCGACACGCATGTGGATAATGGCGACTTCGCTGCCCTCCTGTCGCACAGCGGAATGCCGGTCTTCGACACGGTGCTGACCATGTCGCTGGGCAAGCGCCTCGCCGATTATGCTGCCGGCGGCCCGGCTATGCCGAAGACCTATGCCCTGGCGAGCCAAACTCTCGGGTAGTTCGTTGTTTTCGTCGACAAAAAGAGCCGGCCAACAGCTGCTTGGTCGAGGGCTCGGCCGCCGCCAGAAAGACACCGAGCGACTTCCTTCAGCCTAGGCTGGCACCTGAGCACGCTGCGCTCAGGTGCAAGTATGCACTTTCAGTTTGAACCGCTGGATCTTGCCAGTCTGGGTCTTTGGAAGCGCATCGGTGAACTTGATCGAACGCGGATATTTGTAGGGCGCGATGGTGGCTTTGACATGATCCTGCAAGAGGCGTTGCTCCAACTCACCCGGGTCGATCCCGTCGATCAGGACGACATGCGCCTCCACGATCTGCCCACGACCGATGTCCGGGACGCCGACGACAGCGCATTCCTTGACATGGGGGTGGGAAAGCAAGGCCGCCTCAACTTCGGGACCAGCGATGTTGTAGCCTGAGGAAATTATCATGTCGTCCGAGCGGGCGGCGAAATGGAAATAACCCTCCTCATCCCGGAAGAACGAGTCCCCTGTCAGGTTCCAGCCGTCGCGCACATAGTCCTTCTGCCGGGGATCATTCAGGTACCGGCAGCCCGTCGGGCCACGGACGGCTAGCCGGCCGACCTCGCCACGCGGTAACTCGTTCATATCGGCATCCACGATCCGGGCCTCGTAGCCGGCAACCGGACGCCCGGTCCTGCCCGGCGCGAGATCGTCCAGCCGGTTGGATATGAAGATGTGCAGCATCTCGGTTGCGCCGATGCCGTCCACAATCGGCTTGCCAGTCCGTTGCACCCAGGCCTCGAACACCGGCGCGGGAAGGGTTTCACCGGCAGAAACCGCGATCCGAAGCGACGAAAGATTGGCCCCTTCGTCCAGCGCGGCGATCATCGCCCGGTAGGCCGTCGGAGCCGTGAACACGATGGTCGCGCCATATTTCTCGATGATCTCGATCATGTTGGCCGGAGAGGCGTGCTCCAGCAGCGTCGCCGTGGCGCCGAAGCGGAGCGGGAAGATGGCAAGTCCGCCAAGGCCGAAGGTGAAGGCGATCGGTGGCGAGCCGACGAAAATGTCCTCGGCCGTGACCTGCAGGACGTCGCGCGCATAACCGTCGGCGATGATCAGCAGGTCCCGATGAAAATGCATCGTCGCCTTTGGCGAGCCGGTGGTGCCCGACGTGAACCCAAGCAGGGCCACGTCGTCGCGACCGGTCTCCACCGCATCGAATACGACCGGCTTGTCGAGGGCGGCGCGGTCGAGCTCTGCGTCGTGATTGGCCGTGCCATCGAAGCCGACGACCTGCTTGAGGAAGCGGCTGTCCTTGGCGCAAGCCACCATCTCGTCCATCAGCCGCGTGTCGCATAGCGCAAGCGTGATCTTGGCCTTGTCCACGATCTGCGACAGTTCGCCTGATCGCAGCATCGGCATGGTGTTGACCACGACCGCGCCTGCCTTGGTAGCGGCCAGCCAGCACGCCACCATTGCCGGGTTGTTGGCTGAACGGATCAGCACGCGGTTGCCCGGCCGCAGGCCGTAGTTCTCGACGAGCGCGTGCGCCAGGCGGTTGGTCCAGTCGGACAGTTCCTTGTAGGTCCTCCGGCGACCGTTGCCGATCAGCGCTACATGATCACCGAAGCCGCGCTCGACCTGCCGATCGGTCAGCTCTACCGCGGCATTGAGATGCTCCGGATAGTCGAACCCATCGAGCGGAAGGTCAGGCCATTGATCGCCGGGCGGAAGATTGTCACGCGCGAACGTATCGACATGTGCAGAACGACCAAGCATTCGCAAACCTCCACCCGTCGTGAAATGTGCAATGGAAACGACCAGCCGACGGTGGCACAGGAGTCCAGTTGTTTAAAGCTTAAAATGTTTGGCGCTGATATCACTTCCGTTTGCTGGCGGAAGCGCGACCACGCACGCTTCCGCATAGGCAATATCAGGCCTGATTTTCACCCATGCGGGCGAAGCGGGCCGGATCTGCCCTCTCCAGTCGCAGCGACAGCCCATATCCGACCACGGCGGCGGCCGGGATCAATGCCGGCAGGATGACCCCTAGCGCGCCGCCGGTGGTGCCGGTGAGGTCGCCAAAATGCAGGAAGATGTAGACGAACAGGGCCGCCATGATCAGCCCCGACAAGGCAGGCAGGACCACAGTCGACAGCGCCGGCGCGCCAGCCTGCTTGTTGCGGAAGAAGACGATCACCGAGAGCGAGGTGACGGTCATCATGCCGAGCACGCCGAGCGTGCCGACCTGGCTGATCCAGGTGAACATGTTGAGCACCGGATCGAGCCCGAGGCCGGCAAAGATCGCCAGCACAATCAGGGCGCCGATCGTCTGCACGACCGAGCCGATGTGGGGGCTCTGGTGATCTGCATGGGTGCGCCCGAAGGCGGCGGGCAACAGGCCCTCGCGTCCTGCCACGTAGCTGTATCGGGCGATGTAGTTGTGGAAGGCCGACAACGCGGCAAAGAGGCTCGATACGAGCAAGATACCGGCAATCGTCGGTATCGGCCCGCCGACATAGCGCCCCGCCAGATCGAAGAAGAGCGCTGATGGATCGCCATAGCCCTGGATGGTCGGGACCAGTTTGTCGGCGCCTATGCCAACGATCATCAGCCAGGTGGTGAACACGAAGAATATGCCGATCATCAGCACCGAAAGATAAGTGGCGCGCGGAATGGTCTTTTCCGGGTCTCGGGCTTCCTCGGCATAGATCGTGGTTGCCTCGAAGCCGATGAAGGAGCCCAGGCAAAACAGGATCGCAGCGGTCAGCGAACCCGAAAACATCGCGGCGGGGTCGAACACGTTCAGCGCCAGCCCGTGGTCGCCGCCCTTGCCGAGGATGGCAAAGTCGACGATCAGGACAATCAGATATTCGAGCGCGACGGCCACGACGAGAACTTTTGCCGACAGGTCCACCTGCCGGTAGCCCAAAATGGCGACCAGGACGACGGCGATCAGGCTCCACCCCCACCAAGGCAGGACCAGCCCGAGCTCGCTGAAGACACCGGAGGCTATTCCACCCAGCAGACCGATCAGTCCGAACTGCATGGCGTTGTAGGCGACCAGGGCCACGAGCGCCACGGCGCCGGCGGAGCGCCCGCCGAGACCGCGCGCGGCATAGGCGTAGAAGGCGCCAGCATTGGTGACATGCCGCGACATGGCCACGTAACCGGCCGAAAAAGCGAGCATCACCAGCGTCACGAAAATGAAGGTCGCTGGAATACCGGCGCCATTGCCAAGCATGAACGCCAGCGGCATCGCGCCGGCCACGCCTGTGAGCGGGGCGGCCGCCGAGATCACCATGAAGGTCACGGCGATCAGGCCTAGCGAATTCCTGCGAAGTTGATTGCTTCCTGCGGTACTCATATCTGTCGTTCTCCCTCTCTGTTCCCCACGGCCGATTGACCGGTCCATTGTTTGTTGGTGTCTGTTACCGCGTGCCCGTTTCGTCCGGCCGTCATCCCCCTCCGCTGGCGGCATGCCCGAAGGACCGCCGGCATTTGGCCAGAAACTGCCCGACCCATTCGCTGCGGCCGTTGCCGCGTGGCGTGATCGCCACGACCGCCCCTTCCGGGAAGTCCTCGTCCAGCGGTATGGCGAGGATCTCCTTGCCGTCGGGCGCGGTCCTGGCCTGCGGCGCCTGCGGGACGATCGAATATCCAAGACCCTGCGCGACCAGGCCGCGCACCATGGCGAAGGAAGGCGACTGGAAGCGGATGTGCGGTTGCAGCCCGCCGCGCTTGAACAGGGTGTCCGTGGCCGAGCGCACCGAGGGATAATCCAGCAGGATCATGGGCAGTTCAGCCAAATCGCTTAGCCGCAGACTGGATCTGCCGGCCAATGCGTGGCTGGCGTTCAACAGCACATGCGGAGCCGGAGGGCAGACCAGTTCGGCATCGAGGTCAGCTTCGTTCACCGCCCCGAAAGTGATCGCTGCCTCGATCCTGCCGGCCCGCATCTGCTCGATGAGATCGTCATGGTCGGCTTCCAGAAGGCGGATGTCGACATCCGGCTGCTGGCTGGCGAAGCCGGCGACGAGGTCCGGCACGAATTGCGGTCCAAGCGTGATGAAGAAGCCGATGCTGAGATGGTTCTCCGGGTGTGGCGGTCGATGGTCATCCGGCATGATCGGGATGGCGCGCCGGTAGCCGCGATTGCCGTAGACCAGCGGCGAGCGCTGCGCCGAAAGGTCGATGGTCTCGGCCTCGCCGATAAAGAGGAAATGGGTTCCCCACATCAGCGCCGTCTTGAGTTCGCAGTCGAGAGAAACGACAGCGCCATCGATGATCGGCGCGCCGGTCGCGCCGGGATGCCAAGCGATCGCGCCGAACCGGTCCTGGTTCAAATGCTTGATGCGGCCGGAGAAGAGATCCGAGACGAAACTCTGGTTGCCGCTGAGCACGTTGGCGCAGAACCGCCTGTTCTTCTTGATCGCCTCGCATGCGGGGCTGAGGTGATGGACGCTGATCAGCAATGAAGGCCGGCTGGTGTCGGCGGACACCGACGTCATCGATGAAACGGTCACGCCGAAACGACCTGCCTCGCCGTCCGTGGTCACCACGGTGACGGCGGCGGCCACGCGGCTCATGCCTTCGATGAAACGGGCGCGCAGATCGGTATCCATGGTCATTCACCCCAGGTCGAAGAAGCGTTCCAGTTCGACGTCCGGAACCTTGCGACGGAACTCGTTGTGCTGGCTTTCGCGAGTGGCCGTGAACGCCTCGACAAAGCGTGCGCCCAGCCAGTCCTTGGCGAAGGCGGAGCCGCGCAGCCGGTCGATCGCCTCCGGCATCGAGCGGGCGAAGTCGCGAGCGGGTTGCTGCGCATAGCCCGAGCCGATGGTTTCGGGATCTGGCTCGATCTCGCCGATGACGCCGGCGATCCCGGCCGCGATGGTTGCTGCGGCCGAGAGGTAGGGATTGGAATCTGCGCCGGGCAGGCGATTTTCCACCCGCAGGGACCCCGCGTCATGACCGACGAGGCGAAAGCAGGTGGTACGGTTTTCGAAACCCCATGTCAGGCCAGGCGGCGCGAACGTGCCGGGGGCGAAACGCCGGTAGCTGTTCACCGTCGGCTGAAAAACTAGCGTCGCGTCGCCGACATAGGCCTGCAGGCCGCCAAGGAAGTGGCGAAAAGTGCGGCTGACGCCGTTCTTCTCCTGCGCGTCCCAGAACAGGGACCTGCCTGTCTTGTCCTTCAGGCTGATGTGCAGGTGGATCGACTGGCTATCCGCCTTTTCGTTCCAGCGCGGCATGAAGGTGACCGACCGGCCCTGCCGCAGCGCCAGCGCGCGGATGAAGTTCTTCAGGAGAACCAGCTGGTCGGCCGGCTCCATGCCCTCGCCGGCGCCGATGCACGCTTCCATGAAACCCGCGCCGATTTCCTCGTGCATCTTGGCGAGGTCGATCTTCAGCGGCTCGCACATGGCGGCCACGGCCTCGTACCACTCGGTCTGGACGACCTGGTAAAGGATCAGGTCGTGGCTTGCATGCGCCGTCGCGGTCTTGAGATTGCGATAGCCCTTCGCCTTCGCGCTCTCCGGCGTCTCGTCGAACAGCGTGTATTCCAGCTCCATTCCGTATTTCGGCACCAGCCCCGCTTCGCCGGCACGGGCAAGAACGGATTTCAGGATCGCGCGGGGGCATATCTGCGCCGAAGCGCCGGTGTAGTTCGACAGCACCAGCAGGTCATGCCCGGCCTTCGACCAAGGCAGGCGGCGGACGGAAGCGGGATCGAGCTGCAAGGGGTCATCGTGGAAATCACCCTTATCGTCGTTGACGCCGGGAATGATGAGCATCGCATCGGTCGGGTCCAGCGCCAGTTGCGCGGGGGCCATGCCCATGCCGTTCTTGGCAATGCCCTTGAGGCTGTTGGCCGAGACCATCTGCCCGCGCAGCAGCCCGTTGGTGTCGGTCATCGCGACCGTGGCAAAGCGGCTGGCCGGGTCGGCCATATAATCGTCAAGCGTCATGTTGCACCTGATTGAGGGAATGGGCGCCGATAAGTCGTGCGAGTTCGGCGAGATCAGTCTCGGGCTGTGTCGAATAGGCCTTGAGGAATACCTTGAGGCCGTTGTTCAGATAGCGGGCGATCTCGGCGCGCGAGGGCGAGTGGTCCGGCATGTAGAGGGCCTGCGTGCGCGGCGCCGACAGGATCAGGCCCCATAGATCCTGCGCGGCGAGTTCGGCGTCGTCGAAAGCCAGCCGGCCGGCGCGTCGCTGGCCTTGCAGATAGTCCATGATGCCGCGCAGCAGGCGGTCCGGCCCCACCTCCTGATAGGCGCGGCCGATCTCCGGAAAGCGTTGCACCTCGCCAATGATGAGCCTTGCCAGCGACAGGAGGTCCGGACGCAGCACGGTGTCGGCGTAGTCCCATGAGAATTCCAGCAGGTCCGCCACCATGCCGCGATCGGAAGGATGCTCGAAGACCGCCAGCATCTGGTCGCGCTCGCCAAGCATCATGGCCGAGAACAGCGCCTCCTTGGACTGGAAGTACTGGTAAAGCGTTGGCTTCGACAGGTTCGCCTCGAGAGCGACGGCATCCATGTTGGCGCCGGAATAGCCCATTTCGGAAAAGACCTTCAGGGCGGCCTCCAGGATGCGCCGCTCGCGCTCGATCTTGTTTTGCTGTCGGCGGGACAAGGCGGTCATCGCGGCAGTCTCCTCAGGAAGTCCAGCAGGATGCGGCTGTAGGCTGCGGCCTGCTCGACATTGCAGACATGGCCGGCATCCGCGATGGTCTCGTAGCGGATGTCTGGCCGGGAGGCCTGGTCGAGTATTCGCCCGGCAACGCCGCGGATCTCCGATGGCGACGCCAGCCGGTCGTGCTCGCCCGTCATCATCAACACCGGCATGGTCAGGCGCGAGAAATCGAAACGCTCGGAGGGATTCGTGAAGCAGACGAGCGCGTCGAGATAGGTGGCGGACGGGATCGCCGCCATTGACCGGAAAAGCTGTTCCTTCACCGCGTCGGAGGCGTTCGGCCCCGCCAGCACTTTCACCACCGCGGGAGCGAAATCGGCCGGCGTCTGGCCGGCATCCAGCGGCACCTTGCGGCTGACACGGAAGGTCTCGCGCTCCTCGAGGCTTGCCTCCGACATGCCGGTGCAGCCACCCGAAAGGACCAGCCCCGCCAGCATCTCCGGGTGGCGCATGGCGAAGGAGGTCGCGATCCACGAGCCCAGGGAGAGGCCGACCAGCACCAGCCGATCGGCGCCAAGTTCTTCCTTCACGCGCAGGATGTCGTCGCAGTAGTCCTCTACGGTCGACTGCATTCGCCCGAGCGCGCTGCCGCCGTAGCCGCGCGAGTCGAGTGCCGCCGCGCGCATCACGCCGCCTGCGGCCGCGAGTTGCGGCAGCCAGTTGCCGCGCGAGCCGCCGATGCCGTGTAGGAACAGGCAGAGCGGCCCGTCGCTGTCCGTCGTCGTTAGCGCGAGGCGAGGCTCGCCATCGATGACTATGTCCCGCGTGGCGGCAGAGGCGGGCAGGGGCCTTGGCTGCTCCGTCGCGTCGGTAGCGAGCGTTGTCTCCGACAGGGCGGCGATGCCCGCTTCGAAGATCGCCTTCGTGCCCTCGCAAATCGCCTGCAACCGCGGCGAGGCGGCCTCGACCCGCGCGCTCCAGCGCAGGGTGCTGCCGCCATGATCGCCGGCGCCTATGGCAATGCGGCCGTCATAGGATTGCGCGCCGGCAATGCCTTCGAGATGTGTGTAGGCGAGCGTGCGGTCGCTGTCGCTCAGCCAGGTGAGTTGCTCGCGGTAGACGGTACCCTCCCCATGAGCGGTAAAGGCGCGAACCAGCGTGCCGCGTGCGTCGCGCTCGGCGTGGATGGTGGCGATGGCCGGGTGCCATTGCCCGCAGAAGTCCGAAACGACGGACCACACCGCCTCCGGCGAGGCAGCTGAGACGCCGATGACCTCGACCGTTTCGTGCGCCATCGACGTTATCGGGCCGACAGTGAGGCGCCGTGCTCGCCGCGCCACAGTGACATGCGGGCGCCGCCTTCGTCGCCCGGAGCAGAGTCGATCTCGTCCATTTCGTAGAGCGCCAGCACCGAGAGGTAATCTTCCATGATCTCGGATGTGAAGGGCAGCATCAGCGCACCGCAGCGGCTGTCTCGGTACATGCGCTCCAGCGGCAGCGATTTCAGCATCGACTGGCCGCCGCAGGTGCGGATGGCCATCGACGTCATCTCGGCCGCGCCTTCCATGACGTTGTATTGCGCGGCGTACATGCGCAGCACCTCGCCCTTGGTCGGAAAGCCTTTCGACTCGCCGAAAGCCTGCCACCACAGCGCGCGCATGTTCGCCAGCCGGGCGTACATCTTGCCCACCGCGATACGCTTGGTCGCATACATGCGCCGATCTATCGGTGGCTGGCCGGGCACCTTGCCCTTGAGATAGTCGACCATGAAGTCGAAGGCGCCCTGCGCGACACCCATATAGGTGGGCGAAAGGGTCACCATCATGTGAGGCCAGTTGGGCAGCGTCTTGCCGAAGATGCCCCGCGGCATCAACAGGTCCAATTCGGTGACGAAGACGTCCTTCAGGATGAGGTCGCGGCTGTTGGTGCCGCGCATGCCGAGCGGATCCCAGTCGCCCTTGACGCTGAGGCCCGGCGCATCCTTGTGGACGACGAACAGCATGGTGTCCTCGTGGCGCGGCTCGCGGCCCTCGAACACCTCGGTGCAAACGATGGTGTAGTAGTCGCAATAGCCGGCCAGCGAGGCGAATTTCTTGAAGCCGTTGATCTTCCAGCCGCCGTCTACCTTGCGGCACTGCGTCTGGTTCGGCTTCGAGGTCCAGTTCTGGCCACCCTCGGAGATCGGCTGCGAATAGATCGCTTTTTCGGCGATGGCGCGGCGGAACTGGCGCTCGCGCAGCGGCGCGAATGCCGCCTTCTCCTGGGGCGTCAGGTTCGGCATATCGAACATGAAGCGCGACCAAGCCATGGACGAGTTGTGCATGTTGAAGGTCAGTGCGGTGGCGCCGCAGTATTTGCCGATCTCGGCGCCGACCATCGCATACTCGAACATCGAGAAGCCCCAGCCACCGAATTCCTCCGGGATGCAGAGCCCGAGAAAGCCTTCAGCCGCCAAATCCTTGTAGTTCTCGACCGGGAAGGAGGCGTCATCGTCGATCCCCTTGGCGCGCGACGCGAATTTATCGCGGCCAAGCTCGTTGACCAGCCGCAGCTTGGCTTGCACCTGCGGGCGGATGCGGGAGAGGTCGTAGTAATCGGCAATGTCGCTCATGGTCTTCTCCGAGGGCGTCAGGACGCCAGTTCGCCTTGCAGGAGGCCGTCCTTGACGACGACGTTCCCGTCCAGAGTGATTGTGCAGTTGCGCATCGGCAGGTCGAAATGACCGAGCGTGTAGCGGCCGGCATATTGGTTGGCGCCTGTGGACCACAGGAACGATCCCGCCAGCGCGCGGAACTCCACAGCCTGCATGTCACGCTTGTCGTACATGGCGGCCGAGACCCAGCGGGCGCGCGGATGCATGCCCCAGCCGACATGGCTCATGCCGTAGGCGTTACGGTCGTTCCAGGCTTCCATGTATTCGCGGAAATGGATGGCATCGACGCCGTCGCCCTTGATGGCGGTGACGAAGTCGTCCTCGACGGTGAAGTCGATGCGGCTGGTGAGCGTCGTCTTGAACGTCAGGTTCATGTCGCCAACGTCCATGACGATCCGGCCGTTGACGCAGTTCTTTCCGGGAAAGGCGAGGCAGAGCCCGCCCGGCCAGTGTGCCACCGCGCCGGGCGTGGTGCCGAAGCCCGGCGTGCCGCCGCAGGGTGCGTTGCGCAAATCGATGACGAGATCGGTACCGGCCGGCGAGGTGACGCGCATCTCGCGCGCCTCGCGCAGCATCTGCACTCCGAGCGCCACCTTCGGGCCGAGCTCGGCCGTCGGCTCGGTGCGCTCGAGGATTTCAGGATGTTCGTTCGTGACGACCAGGAGGCGGGTTCGTCCTGCCGCCTCGATCTCGGGCCATTCCGGGGCATGGATCAGCCCCTCGACCGTGCAGTCGACGATCACCTCGCAGAGCTTCAGCGCCTCGATCACGGCGCGGTTGCCCTGGATCGCCCAGGACGTGCCGGTGGACTTCACCGGCACCGGCGCCGTCTGGCGCGGCGTCGGCATCTGGATCATGCAGAATTCGGCACCGAGATCGTGCAGGGCGAGTTCCGACAGATGGACCAGCACCGGACGCGACTGCGTCTCAGACAGGATCGCCACCCTTGTCCCATTGCCGATAGCATTTAGTACGAAGACGCGGCGGAAGCAGTCCAGCCACCGTCCTTCGATGCGCTCTTGCAGCATCGCTAAACTCCCATTGACGATCCGGCTTGTTTCGGATTTCTTTACTTGTCAGTTAAGTTTTCACGTTCGCATAAGCCTGTCAATGAGATTTTCGAAGATTCTTCTTTTTTCGAGAATAATGACGTGTCGCAGGAATCCGGGCTGATCACCGCGATCAGGCGGTGGGACGGGCATCGCGGAAATCTGGACTGCATTGCCGACTGGTGGCCGAGGTCTGTCTTCGATCCAGGGGCCTATGACTGAACCTGCGCTCGTCAATACCTGCCGGAAAGCAGTTCCCCGGCGCCGGGTGACGCGGCGAGCAGTCCAAGCCGTGACATCATCTGATAGCTGGTACAGACAGAGGCACTGACGACGGGAAGGCCCAGCGCCTTCTGGAGTTCGTCGATCACCGGTAAGGAAGGCATCTGCACGCAGGCGGACGCGACAAACGCGTCGATGCCGGTTGTGTCGACCCTCTTGTAGATATCGAGCAGGTTGTTCGGATCGTGCCTGCCGACTTCGAGGTTGTCGGGAATTTCGAGGGCGACGAAGTCCTTCACCGCTATTCCCTCATGCTCAATGTAGTCGACCACCAGCTGGGTAAGCGGCTTCATGTAAGGGCATATCATCGAGATCTTCTTCGCCCCAAGCACCTTGAGGCCATCGACGAGCGCACCTGCACTCGTGACAACTGGAGCAGGAGCGCCGTTCTCCGCTGTGCGCATATGCAGCCGCGCTTCCGAGGTGCGGTGATAACCCTTGCCCATGCTCATGATCGCGACCAGACAGGCATAGCCGAGGACGTCGACGCGCGCGTCGGAAAGCTCGATCGCGCAGCGGTCGCTGTCACGATCCATGGCCTCGAGCTCTTCCTTGACCACCTTCTTCATCCGCATCCGGCTGGAATGGAAAGTGAAACGTTCAGGCAGGAATATTTCCCTCGTGCGGAAAATCGCCGGGATTTCCGTCTCCATTGTGGTGTTGGAGGAAGGCACGATCTGCCCGATGCGAAAAGTGCTCGCCATGCTGGATCCGCTCCGTCTGACTGCTGTAACTGGTAGGCTTCGGCTTATGCCGAATGGGCACCTGGCTGTGCCGGTTCGATCAAGCCGGCGTCATCGCCGTCGAAGGTCTGCGCCCTTTCGGTCAGGGAAATCGGTTCCAGCCTGCGGCGGTTTACCCGCAGGTCGAAAACGTCGAACCGGTTGTAGTGGCCGACTATGTCATGCATCTGCTTCGGCTGGATGCAGCGTCCGAGATCAATCTCGGCGTAGACGATTCCTTCTTCGTCGATCAGCGGCTCGCCAACCACGCGCCCGTCCGGGCCGATCACCCCAGAGAAGGCGCTGGACTTGCGCTGCAGGCGCGCCCTTGCATCCGGAACGACACCCTCCATTGCGGCTATGATTTCTTCCGAGACGGTCGAACAGGAAACGATCGTAAAGACCTTGCCTTCGAACGAGTGGGCCATGGCGCGCAGCTTTATGGCCTCCGCCATGTCGTAGTCGGGCGGCGCAACAGGCAGCGAAATGTAGCTGGCGACGTGAACCAGTTCGCCTTGGGCGAGAAGGGTGAAGCGCGCAAGGGTGTTCGTGTTCTCGCCGCAAGCAAGCGCGCCGAGTGGCCCGATTGCAGTGTCGTGGACTTTCAGGCCGGCTCCATCGCCAGGCGCCCAGGTCAACTTTTCGGCCCAGGTCGGCATCAATTTGCGGTGCTTGCCAAGCAGCGTTCCATCCGGGCCGATGGTCAACAGGGTGTTGTAGAGAGTTCCAATCGAACTCGCGCTGCGCTCGTTGATGCCGATCACGACGTGGATGCCGGCTTCGCGTGCCGCACTGCGCAGGATTTCGACTTCCGGACCGGGCTCGACAATGGCGGCGCGTGCCAGTTTGTCGAACCAGGCTCCGCCGGTCACCGGATCGGTGATCCAGCTCCAATACGGATAGGCCGGGATGAACACCTCCGGGAAGGCGATGAGATCGGCGCCATTGGCCCTTGCCTCGCGGATCAGGGAGACGGCCTTCTCGATCGTCGCCGGCGTATCGAGAAAAACGGGTGCGGCTTGCACCGCCGCGGCAACGAACTTTGGTAGCTTCAGCATGGCAACTCTCCTGCTCTCATCGGCCACCAGGCAGGCTGTCTTGGATGCCAGAGACCTTCTGATCGCTTAGATCCGGGACCAACCGCACGACGGCTGTCTTGAACGGCGTGGGCACGTGTCTACTCCGGCGTCGCGTTCACGACTGGATGCCGCAGCGTGCCGATCCCTTCAACGCATGCCACGACCACGTCGCCCGGCCACATCCATTCCTGCGGATCGCGTCCGGCGCCGACACCTTCCGGCGTGCCGCTGGCGATGATGTCGCCGGGCTCCAGCGTGATCGCCGACGAAATGTCGGCGATCAGGTGGTCGACCTTGAACAGCATGTGGCGGGTGTTGGACCGCTGTTTCTCGACCCCGTTGAGCGTCAGCGACAGGTCGAGCACCTGCGGGTCGGGAATCTCGTCGGCCGTCACGATGCACGGCCCGAACGGCGCGTACGTGTCCTGACCCTTGGAGAAGATCCATTGACCGGCGCGCCGGTTGTCGCGCGCCGAAACGTCGATCATCACCGAATAGCCGAAGACGTGGTCTAGTGCGTCCTCCTTGCGCACGCGGCGGGCGGTGGTGCCGATGATAACGGCAAGTTCCACCTCCCAATCGAGCTGCTGCGTCATCTTCTTGTTGTGCTCGATGCCTTCCCCAGGCCCGATCACCGTGGTCGGCGGCTTCGAGAAGACGACAGGCTGTTTCGGCAGGTCTTTTGACGTGTCGAGCGACTTCGCACTTTCCGCGACATGCTCGACATAGTTCAGGCCGATGCCGAAGATGTTCTTGCGCGGTCGGGGAATGGGCGCCAGCAGCCTTACATTGTCCACCGCCGTAGCGGTTCCGGCCGGGAAGCGTCCGGCTGCCCTGCCGAGGCAGTCGCGAAGCGTCTCCAGTCCGCCGCGCCCGGCATCGATCAGGCCGAGCATGGTATCGGGCAGGGTCGTGCCTTGCGCCGTGGCGAGCGCCTCCACATCCACTACCAAATTGTCGACGAGGACGCCGAGCCTTGCCGCCGCCTCGACCGAGGCGCGATAGGTCACAAGTTTCATGATCTTTCCTTCAGAGGAGCGGCTGCAGGCCGCCATTGTCGCCGAATGCCTGCTCGCGGTAGAGCCCGAGCGCCCGCATCACCGGCAGGTCGGACAGGCAGAACAGGCAGGCGTCCTCGCGATCGGAGCCGTTGGCATGCTCGTGCCACGCCCAGGACGGCACGCAGAAGATGTCGTGCTCCTGCCAATCGTAGCGGCGGCCGTTGATGATCGAATGACCGCTGCCCTTCGCCACATGGTAGAGGCCGCTGCCCGTGTGCCGGTGCGCCTTTGTGTGCTCGCCGGGACGCAGCATCTGCATCGATGCGCCGAGCGTCTGCATGACCGGGCCGTTCGTCACCGGGTTCACATACTCCATCAGCACGCCGTCGAAGGGCGAGCCATCGGTGCAGCCCGCGTATCTCGTCAGTGCGTCGTAGGTTGGTGCCCATTCGTATTTGAACATCGGGCTGTAGCCCTTGGTCCAGTTCTCGCCCATCGGCCTGAGCCCCGCGTTCCCCCAGGTCTTGGTCATGTCGTCGACCGCGTAGCCGACCGCCTGGCTGAGATCCGGGTGAACCTCGTAGAAATTGGCTTCCATGGCGTTGACGAAGGGGATGTCCAGGCCGTCCTGCCAGATGCAGGGCGAGCCGGTCGCCTCCACGCCATGCTCGTGCCAGGTGTCGTTCGGCGTCAGCACGAAATCGTTCGCGCCGAGCGTCATCTTGTGCCCGTCCACCACAGTATAGGCGCCCGAGCCCTCGATGATGAATCGGATCGCCGAGGCCGAGTGGCGATGCGCCGAGGCAACCTCGCCGGGGTTCATCACCTGGAGCCCGCCATAGATCCAGCCGACCGCGGCGGCCACGTCGGAGCGCCCCGGATTGTTCAGATAAACCACCCGCCGTCCGGCCTTTTCCGGTGTGACGAGTTCAACCGAGCGAAGGACATGCGCACGCAGGTCGCGATAGCGCCAGACCACCGGCACCGACTGCGACTTCGGTTCCCAAGGCTCGATCTTGTTGGCGACGGTCCACAGCGCGCCTGCCTTATGGCGCGCCAGCTCGTCGTAATAGGCAAGCAATTCCGGCGTGTCCTCGACGTTCGCCCGGCCGACGACATCCTCGCGATGGTTTTCGCGCTCCTGTGCCATGGCATTCTCCTGCTTGTAGCCCGTAACTCTAGCATGACCCCAAGAATTTTCGATTGCAACAGAAATTTTCGAAAATAAATGAAATTGCCGACGAGCTCCTCTATGAGGTAAGGCTGTACGGGCGAGGAAATGTGAATGACGCTTGCCCAAAAAGCCTACGATGCCCTGCGCCACGACATCATACGCGGCGAACTTCCGCCTGGCCGACCGTTGCGTCTTGCCGACTTGGGCGAGCGCTATGGCATGGGCTTCTCGCCGCTGCGCGAGGCACTGAACCGCCTGCAGGCCGAACGGCTGGTGACGGCCGAATCGCTGCGCGGCTTCCGCGTGGCGCCGCTGTCGCTCGACGAGCTCCACGACGCCACGTCACTGCGTATCGTCATCGAGACGGAAGCGCTCAAGGCATCAATCAAGAATGGCGACGACGCCTGGGCGTCGGGCATCGTGTCCTCGCTCTACGCCTTGAATGTGCAGGCGGCGCGAACGGGCCCCGAAGCCGATATCTGGACCCTGGAAAAGCGGCACCACGCGTTCCACCGCGCCTTGCTGGCGGGTTGCAATTCGCCATGGACGCTGGAATTCTTCGAACGGCTCTATGCAGCGACCGAGCGCTACCGCATTCCCGTTCTGCTGGCCTCTGCCCGACCGGTCGGTCGCGATGTCCAGGCCGAGCATGGCGCGCTTGCGGAAGCGACCCTCGACAGGGATGCGGACAAGGCCTCCGTGCTGCTCGAACAGCACTATCTGCGGACGGTCGAGGACCTGGCGGAAGTCATCAGCTCCAGCAAGGGCGTGCTTCTGCCGGTCAGGCAGACCGTCTGATTTCGGCCACTCAATTTTTGCCTAAGGAGATGGTCGAGAGACTTGTGGGGTTGTGTCCACTTGATACTTCGGTTCGCCAGGCCATACGAGAGAATACGAAGGAAAAGGGTTGGCTAACCACCCGCTAACATATTGATTTTATGCAGAAAACGATGACGCTGCTGGCCCACCAACTACGACGTAGCGCAAGGCCATTAATTTCGAAAGGCTCTCCGACGGTGGGTGCGGTGATCGGCGGCAACGGCGTGCGAAAGGGCGGCCTGACCCATCCAGTATACTCGCCAGGGCTAACGACGGCTTCGCGTCCAATTTCGGCCTAACAGGCAAAGTTCGTCGTTGTCCTGAAGCGGACTCCATCAAGCTGAGATTGCGACTCTCCCCGATCCGTATCCAAACCCATGGAAGGGACGAGACGCGACCATGAGCGGGAACGGCTCAGCCCATACCAAGACGCAATAATTTAGGTTACCTTTCCGGGGCTGAGCTATCGCGACCTATGGTCGGGTCGCATCACTTGGGAGACCTTCGTCCAATCTCAAAGCCGCATCATGCGTCGATCGCTATTTCAGAAGTATTTCTTCGTCTTGTTCGCCGCGGCCATTTTTCCGATCGCTGCCGGTGGCATCAGCAACACGTGGTTCAGCTATGTCGACCAGCATGCGATCCTCAGTGCCCTGCTGCAGTCCGAGGCAACATCGGCGGCCGACAAAATTGAGAGCTTTCTTGACGGCATCCAGCTTCCGCTAGGCTCGACGATCCCCCCGGAAGGATCGAATATGGCCAGCGTGAAACAGCTTCGGCTTCTTGCCGTACGAGCGATGCACGAGGTCCCGGGAATCCTCAGCATCAGTATTGTCGACGGTACTGGCGCGGAGCGGCTGCACATCTCTCGCATTGGCAAAAACAGGACAGAAAGCGGGGCGGATCGCTCAGGCGATCCCGCTGTCGTGGGCCTCAGGACGGCGAAGGTGTGGTACGGTCCAGTCATTTATCGCCCGGGGTCCGAACCCTCCCTAACCATGGCGATGGCCAGCTACGACAATTTAGCCGTCGCCAACTCGGTCATCGCCGAAATCAGTCTGAAGCCGATCTGGCTCATCGTTTCCGAAATCCGCGTGGGCCGCAGCGGCCAGGGATTTGTCATCGACCAGGCCGGCCGCCTCATCGCTCACCCCGCGATCAGCAAAGTGATGGAGGGCGCGGACGAGAAAGCAGCGCTGGCCCTGCGCGAATTGCGGGATGCGAGCGCTGCCGCAGGCGGCACTGCGATTGCAAGCCGCAACGCCGAGAATGAACGCGTTGTGATTGCTGGCGCGCCGGTTACCGCGGCCGGCTGGACGGTAATTGTCGAGCAGTCGCAGGCAGAGGCTTTTGCGCCTCTATACGCTTCATTGTGGCGGACCGGCGGGTTGTTGTTCCTCGCCACAGTCCTTGCGGCGGTGCTCGCATACTGGCTTGCCAGACGGATGAGCGGGCCTATCCTCCTGTTGGAGGAGGGCGCTCTCAAGATCGGTGCCGGACAGTTCGATCACCGGCTCACCATCTCCACTGGAGACGAACTTGAACGGTTGGCTGCTCGGTTCAACCAAATGGCGCAGGAACTTGCCACATCGCGGGACCGCGCGGAACGACTGACGCGGTTGAAGCGCTTCCTTGCACCACAGGTTGCGGAACTCGTAGAGAAGGCCGGTGACGAGCGAATGCTCGCTGGACAGCGCGCAGAAGTAGTCGCTGTTTTTAGCGACTTGCGTGGCTTTACTGCATTTTCATCGCACGCTGAGCCTGAGAACCTCATGCAGGTTCTGCGCGAGTACTATGAGGCGCTCGGCGCGATAATCACCAAGTATGAAGCAACGCTGACCAGTTTTTCGGCGGATGGATTGATGATCCTCGTCAACGCCCCGGTTCCATGTGAAGAGCCGGCGCTTCATGCCGTAAGAATGGCTGTCGACATGCAGGATTCCACACAAGAGCTCATATCTGATTGGCGGCAGCGTGGTTATGAGATCGGCTTCGGCATGGGTCTCGCTATGGGGTGGGCAACGGTGGGTCGGATTGGCTATGAGGCCCGCGCTGACTACACCGCAATTGGCAATGTCGTGAACTTGGCGTCGAGGCTGTGTTCGTCCGCTGAAGATCGACAAATCCTTATCGATTATTCCGTGGCGCGCCATTTGCCTGGTAACATGCCGATCGTTGACCTCGGCACGCGCCAGTTCAAAGGCCTCGAAGGGCACGTTCGCGTCTACAATGTTGAGACGCAAGGAAGCGAACGACCGAATTTAGATTCTGCTGAGAATGACGCCAGGCAAAAGGGCTAAGCTCCTCTGCATCAACGTCCGCAATCGCCGCCGCTCTTCAGCCTCGCCGCGAGCCACTTTGCTCAATGAGATCAATTGGGTTAGTCTCGCAATATGCGCCATCGCTGATAAACCATTTCGCTGAGGGGGCGAAAGTTCATGGAGATGCAGCAGGTCCGCTATTTTTTGGCCCTGTCCAATACGTTGAATTTCACCAGAGCGGCCGAAGAGTGCAACGTCACGCAGCCGGCGCTTACGCGCGCCATCAAGACGCTTGAAGAGGAACTGGGCGGAGAGCTGCTTCGGCGCGAGCGCCAGCATTCGCACCTCACCGAACTTGGGCGCCGCATGCTGCCGCTGCTGCAGCAGTGTTATGATGCCGCCACTTCCGCCAAATCGCTTGCCAAGGCAGTGCAAAGCAGCGACGTCGCGCCGCTCAATGTCACGATCTCGAACAGCGTCAATATCGCGCTGCTGGTGTCGCCGTTTACGGAGCTTTTCCGGGCCTATCCCGGCGTTCACCTCAAGATCAACCGTGGTTCGCCGGCTGCCGTCATCGACGCGCTGAAAAGTGGTGATGCCGAACTGGCGATTGCCGGGCCGCTGGGACAGGCCTGGGATCGCCTGGACGTGTGGCCGCTGTTTCAGGAGGAGATTGAGCTCGCCGTAAATTCCGATCATCCGCTGGCCCGGCGCAATGAGGCCGATGTCTCGCTGGCCCAGCTTGCGGCAGAGCCTGTGCTCAGCCGGATCGATTGGGAGACGAGCGAGGAGCTGTCGCGCTGCCTTTCCGCAAAAGGCTACTCGCCTCGAACCGCGCATGAAGTAGAAACCGACCAGGACCTACTCGCGCTGCTCGAGGCCAATGCCGGGGTCGGCTTTGTCTCGCTTACGGCGCCGCGATCCTCGAACACCCGGCGGCTCAAGCTTCGCGATCTGGACGTCTCGCGGATCGTTTCCGTTTATGCGGTTGCCGGCAGGCAGCGCTCGCCTGTCGCGACAACGCTGCTCAACCTCCTGAGGTCAGCAGATTGGTCGACATTCGGCGTCAGCGAGCCCGCCTGAGCGCCGCGATCATCTCGTCAACGTCCATGCGCCGGCGGTAGTCCGGATCGACGAAGCGATCCGCGATGATGCCGTTCGTCCCGACGATGAAGGTGGCTGGGATCGGCAGAAACCAGCTGCTGTTGCCCTGGTACTTGGGCAGATCGAGCCCCAGGCCCATCAGCCGCTCCATCTCTGCACCGACCCAGATCGCAAGGTTGAGGGACAATGCGTAGCCGTTATCCATGTCGACCAGAAACGGAAACTGCGCGCCAACCGCGGCCTTCATGGCTTTGGCGAATTTGCGCCGCTCGGGCATTATCACGACCACCTGTCCACCAAGCTCAGCGATCTCGCGCTGCACCTCGACGATGCCGATGGCGTTCAAGCGGCAGTAGGGGCACCAGTGCCCACGCTGGAAGGTGATGACGGCTGGGCCCCTGGAGAGGATTTCCGACAGGCTGACGAGCTTGCCATCGTCATCAGGCAACAGGAAACCGGGCATGGCATCGCCCGGAGCCGGCGCCATGGTCCCGGCCCCTTGTTTCTCAAGGCGATCGACCAGTCGCTCTACAGTGTCCGCGAACTCCGAGTTCAGACGGCGAACCGCCGCGGCAACCACAGCCAGCCGTTCGTTGAGAGGCGCATCAAGTTCGATGGCTGCCTGGACGGACTGCTCGAATGTCATTGCCTGGTCGTCGGCGGTCATGTCTGCACTTTCACGCGTCCTGCACAGCCTACCACCGGAGCCCCTCGGCCATTGCCATGTTTTTCCTGCATGGTTTCGATGCCCCCCGTGCATCGTCGCATGCCAGGTTCCTGTTCCATTCGCCTCCCAACCAGGTATCCCCCGACGATCCGATCCGCCGGCACACTTTGGGCGACATGCATCAGTGAAGCTTGATCCGCGGTCTTGCCCGCCTGACGATGATCTCGCCTATCGCAGCCAGCATGGTCTTCGCCAGTCCGTGCACCGCCTTGAGATGCATCTTGTATAGCGAGCGATAGACAAGCCTTGCAACGAGACCTTCGATCTTCAGCCCTCCGATCAGGCTGCCAAACGCGCCGTAGTCGGCCAACGAGACCACGGAACCATAGTCGCGGTAGCGATACGGCGGCGCGGCACGCCCTGCGAGACGAGTTGCGATCACCTTCACCATGTGGTCTGCCTGCTGATGGGCCGTCTGGGCTCGCGGCGGCAAGGCGTTGTCTTCGCCCGGCAGCATGCAGTTCGCACAGTCGCCGATCGCGAATACATGCTCGTCTCCAACCGCCCGCAGGGTTTCGTCGACGACCAGCCGGTTGATGCGGTCGGTTTCGAGGCCATCGAGATCCCTCAGGAAATCCGGCGCCTTGATGCCGGCCGCCCATACCACCAATTCGGCCGGCACAAACAGCTTTTCGCCTAGCCGGATACCGTCTTCGGTCACTTCGGTGACCTTGATGCCGCAACGCATCTGCACGCCAAGTTTGATCAGCAAGCGTGCCGTCGCGCGCGCCATCTGCTCAGGCAGCGCCGGGAGAATCCTCGACCCGGCTTCGACGATGGTGATGCGGATCAGCCTTTCGAAGTCGATGTTGTCGAGATTGTGCGATGCAATTTCACGCATCGACTTGTGCAGCTCCGCGGCCAGTTCAACGCCGGTTGCGCCAGCGCCGACGATGACGCAATGGAGCTGACCGGGCGACAGCTGCTCGTATTGCGCGTTGGCACGAAGGCATGCATCGATCATGCGCCTGTTGAACCGGGCGGCCTGCTCCGCGGTGTCGAGCGAAATGGCGTGGCGCGCGGCGCCCGGCGTGCCGAAATCGTTGCTGACGCTGCCGACTGCCATGACCAGCGTGTCGTAGCCAAGAACGCGTGGCGGTATGACCTGCCGGCCGTCATCGTCGAAGCTGGGCGCAACAAAGACCTGGCGCTTTGCACGGTCAACGCCGACGACCTCGCCGATGCGGTACCGGTAGCCGTGTCGGCTGGCATGGGCGATATATTCGACGGCGTCGTGCGACGCGCTCAAGGCGCCGGACGCCACCTCATGCAATAGCGGTTTCCAGATATGGGTGCGGTTTCGATCGACAAGCGTGACCGAAAGCCGCCGGTTGCCGAACTTGCGGCCGAGGCGCGTCGCCAGTTCCAGGCCGCCGGCGCCGCCGCCGACAATGACCACGCGGTGCAGTGACTTGTCCGCGTGCGAGGGAGTCTCAGGGATGGTGCGGAACAGCGCGGCATTGTTGGCCAGAACGGCTTCAGGAATGAGCCGCATACCTGGAGTGATGATCTGCATCGGTGGTCTCCATCCCTTCTTTGGCGCGGCGCATCACTCTTGGGATTCGTGGATCACGATGCCCTGAAGCATGTCGACCTCGCACTCCCAGGGCTTGTCCGCTAGGACGCGCTGCCCATGTCCGTATCCCGCCTGCCAGCGGGTGCGGATGCCCGAGCGGGTGAAGTCGATGTCCTTGGTGTGGTCCTCGCCGTCGAGGCGCGGCGAAAGCAGCCGGACGAGATGCATGACCGACGGACAGCCGTAAGACGCGAGTTCCTTGAACATCGGATCCTCGCGACGCTCCTCGGGCACGAGCTTTCCCATTTCGCGCACGACGTGGCGCAAACGATGCAGTTGCTCCTGGCGGGCGACATGGCTCTTGCCGCGGCTGGCGTATTGAAGATCCTTCTGCCGCCCCATGACCTGCCAGATCGATTTCGGCTCGGTGGCGCGGGGCTGCCACATATTGACGGCAAAGATCAGCGCATCGCGCCGCGGACGCTCGTCCAGCACGACCTCGATCGGCGTGTTCGAATAGATGCCGCCGTCCCAGTAAGGCTCGCCGTCGATGCAGACCGCCGGAAACGCTGGCGGTAGAGCGCCCGACGCCATGATATGCGCCGGCGACAGGATCATCTCGCGCGTGTCGAAGTATTTGAGCTCGCTAGTGTTGACGTTGACCGCGCCGACCGTCAGTCGCGTGTGGCGACCGTTGAGGTAGTCGAAGTCGATCAGATTGTTCAGCGTCCTTTTGAGCGGATCTGTCGTGTAGTAGGATGCGTTCTCGACACCGACCTCGCGGTTCACTCCAAACATCGCGCTTGGGTTCGGTTCGAAAAAGCCAGGGATGCCGCGCATCACCGTGCCCATGTTGGCGAAGATGTTGCTTGGAATCATCATCCGGAAAAACTCGTCGAGCGGACTGCTCCGGCTGACGCCGTCCCAGAACTCCTGAAGTCTGGGCAGGCGATCGCCGGGCTCGTTTCCTGCAATCAGCGCGGCGTTGATGGCGCCGATGGAGGTGCCTATGACCCAATCCGGTTCGATGCCGCCTTCGACCAGCGCCTGGTAGACACCGGCCTGATAGGCACCGAGAGCGCCACCGCCTTGAAGGACGAGGACTGTCTGACGCCTGACTTCGGCCTGGTGGCTGACCGTCGGTTCTGCTTCCGGGATAGACAGGTTTCGCGTGATCTTGTTCATGGCCTTCGGTCCTCGTGCAGGTCTAGTGAGCGGTCCAACCGCCTTCGATCGGCATCACGGCACCGGTGATCGACGCCGCCTCGTCCGACGCCAGGAACAGACAGAGCGCAGCAACCTGCTCGACGGTGACGAACTGCTTGGTTGGTTGCGCCGCCAGCAACACATCCTTGATCACCTGCTGCTCGGTGATGCCGCGGGCTCGCGCCGTGTCTGGGATCTGCTTCTCAACCAGCGGCGTGAGCACGTAGCCGGGGCAGACGGCATTGACGGTGATGCCCTGTTCGGCGACTTCCAGCGCGACGGTCTTGGTCAAGCCGGCGACCCCGTGCTTGGCTGCGACATAGGCGGACTTATAGGGCGATGCGACGAGTGCGTGTGCTGAAGCCACGTTGATGATGCGACCCCATTTGCGTGCCTTCATCGCCTGCAACGCGCGCCGGATCGTATAGAACGAAGACATAAGATCGATCGCGACGACCGCCTCCCATTTCTCGATCGGGAAGTCATCGATCGGCGCGACATGCTGAATGCCGGCGTTGTTGACCAGTATGTCGACTGCGCCGAATTCATCGATGGCCTTGTCCATCATCGCCGTGATCGCAACGCCTTTGCTCATGTCGGCGTTGTCGTAGCGGACGGTGACCCCGTGATCGCCGGCGAGCTTCGCCCGCAGGCGTTCGATTTCGACGGCATCGCCAAAACCATTCAGGACGATGTTGCAGCCCTTGGCGGCGAAGGCTTCGGCTATGCCTTGCCCGATGCCGCTTGTCGAACCGGTGATGAGCGCTGTCTTGCCACTGAGCATCGTTGTTTCCCTGTGTCTGGAACCGCAGGCAAATGGGCCGGCGGCTGCTTGGCGCCGAGCTGCAGCGCTCGGCTCTGGATCTGCGGACCAGTATGGCGAGCCGCCTGAAACCGCGGAAATGCCGTTGAGACATGGATTCGATAGCCGACAGTCTGACCGGCGCGCCTCGCGGTGCAGATCCGCAGGCCGGGTTGTTTGACGTTACGGCAACTAGTAATATTGCTCGGCAACGCCGGGGCATCCGGAACCGCCCCCGAGGGGAAGCGTGCAGTGGAGATCAGCCAGGTCCGATACTTCTTGGCCGTCGCCAAGGAGCTGAATTTCACCAGGGCGGCCGAGCAGTGCAATGTCACGCAGCCCGCGCTGTCGCGCGCAATCAAGCTTCTCGAGGATGAATTCGGCGGGCCGCTCTTCCACCGTGAGCGCCGCTTCACTCACCTCACCGAACTCGGCCGCATGGTCGAGACCTATCTCGAGGGCGTCTTCGAGAACTCTCGCCAGGCAAAGCAGATTGCCGAACAGTACGTGACCCTGAAGAAGATGCCGCTCAAGGTTGGCATCATGAGCACGATCGCTCCGGACGAGATCATCGAGCTCATCGCGGGCGTGCGCGCGCACCACCCCGGCGTCGAGTTGCATCTTAGCGATGCGGACGCGGTGAGCCTCAGGAGAAGGCTGCTCGAGGGTGAACTCGAGGCCGCCATCTATGCGTTGCCTTCAGACGTTCCCGACGAGGAAGTGCACTCCCTGCCGCTGTTCCAAGAGCAGATGGTGATGGCCGTTCACCTGGCCCATCGCCTTGCCAACCAGCGCGTTGTGCGGGTGAAGGACATGAGCAACGAAAGCTACATCCACCGCAACAATTGCGAGTTCGCGGGCTACGCGGATGCCATCCTTGCGGAGCAGGGCGTCACGGTCAGTCCGGTTTACTGGAGTGACCGTGACGACTGGACATTGGCGATGATCGCTGCCGGGCTTGGGTTCGGCTTCATGCCCGAGCATACCGCCAAGCATCCTGGCGTGGTGCCCCTGCCGATCACCGAACCGGAATTCTGGCGGGAGGTCAATCTCGTCACGGTGCGCGGCCGCAGGCATTCGCCCGCGGTCGGCGCATTGGTGCGCGAGGCCACGCAGAAGAAGTGGTTCGGCGAGCGGGTGAAAGCATTGTCCGCCGCCGAGTAGGGGCCGCCGGCGCCAGCCAGCGTGCTTCACATGCCCAGCCACTGGATCTCGGCACTCAGTTCTTTTTGACGGTCGAGGTCACGGACTGGATCACCTCGGTGGCCATCTTGAACTGCGCCTGCCGGTCAGTGATGCCGTGGCGCTTGGCAATCCAGTCGAAGTCGCTGTAGGCAGCGTAAACTTGCCCGTCGGGCGTCTGGTAGACCAGCACGCGCACCGGCCAGTCCAGGCCGGCCTCGGGATTTGAGGTGATGAACGTCGTGCCGAGGGCCGGATTGCCGAACATGACGAGCCGCGAAGGCCTGACATCGTTGCCGGCATTGTTGCCAAGCCGTGCCTGGTCGATGACGCCGAAGAACTTGATGCCTTTCTTGAGCACGTCCTTCTTGATGCGGGCGACGGTCTCGGCGACGGAAAAGTCGCTCTTTACGGTGACGACGCCGTCCGATGCGGCTGCCGGGAGGGCAACGGCGATCAGCAGAGCGGCGCCTGCGAGCAGAGTTTTCAGTTGGTTGATCATGTCAGTCTCCTTGGTTGGATAACAGTTTTTCAGGTTGATGCTCAGGCCTTCGGTGTTTGCAGCACACGCGCGATCGCAATCGCGCTGGCGAGAACGGCGACAAGCACGGCCACGCAGGCGGTCCACCCAATGCGGTCGTAGACTTGTCCGATGACGAAGCTGCCGGCGAGGCCGCCGCCGTAGTAGGACGCGAGATAGATGCCGCTCGCGGCGGCGCGATCGCGCGACGCGATCCGGCTGACATGTCCAGTCGCTATCGCCTGCGCAAGGAAGGTGCCGATAGCAACCAGCGCCATTCCGGCGAGGACGACGGGAAGGCTCGGAGCGAGCAGCAGAAGCAAACCGGCGATCGCCAGCCCGAGCGTCAGTCCGACCCCCGCCCTCGGCCCGAGACGCGAGGCCACGCGCCCGGCGAGCGGAGTGGTCAACATTGAGGGCAGGAAGACGAAGTAGACCACGCCGAGGGCCATCGGGGTCAAAGACAGGGGCACTGCTACGAGCTGGAAGTTCACGTAGGTGAACGTGCCGATAAAGACGAAGAGGATCAGGAAGCCGATCGCGAAACAGGCGCGCAGCTCGACGTTTTGCAATGGTGCTTTCCAGTCCCCGCGGGCAGTCCCGCCAGTCCCGTCCCCACGCATCATGGCCGAGGTCTTCTGCAGCGTGAACCAGACAAGAGCGGCGCCGAACAGATTGAGGGCGGCGAAAGTCAGGAAGTTTGAAGAGATGCCGAATGTGTCGGCCACGGCAGCCGACATGAGCCGGCCGAAGAAGTTGCTGGCGACATTGCCGGTCACATAGGCCGCGAGCGCGCTGGTCGTCTGTCGGGCGGAAAAATGCTCTGCCAGGTAAGCCATCGTCAACGTAAAGGCGGTCGACATGCAGAGGCCTTGCGCTATGCGCAGCAAGGCAAAAACGACGATGCTGTCGGTCTGCGAAAGCAGCGTTGTCGGTATCGCCAGGATGACCAGGCTGATCCAGATGCCGTTGCGGCGATCAATGCCGCGTCCGAAGAGCGCGATGGCGATGCCCGCCACCGCCATGCCGAACGTGCTGGCGTTGACGGCGAAGCCCATGGTGGCGCGGCTGACGCCGAATTTCACCACCAGCGAAGGCAGGATGGCCTGGGTGGCAAACAGATCAACGAGCGTCAGGAACGCAATCAAGGCGATCAGGCCGAAGCGCCAGCCGTCTGCGGCCACTGAGCGAAGCCGCGTTGGTTCGGTATGTTCACTCGTCGTCATGACAGGCTCCGTTGCCCCGTCCCCGGGCGATCGCCAGAGGACGGGCTCTTGGTTTCTGATGTCGGGATAGCTTGGCCGCGACGAACGGCTCACATCATGTGGTCTTCGTGCATCGCGGGCGGCAGGACGTCGGCGGAATATAGGACGGCCGGAACCTTGCCATTGTTCTTCCACCAGTGGGCAAGCTGACCGAACTCGGCGGTCACGTCGCCGGCCGGATGTTCGATGCCGACCTTGCAGGTGCTGCGATATTCGGTGATCGAACCCTCGACGATCAGGATGTTGGCCGGGCGGACATTGTGCTCGTGCCAAGGCACGACGCCGCCGGGCTGAACGACGAGCTTGCGAAGGCGCAGCATGTTGCCTTTCCAGGCCTCGCCCTTGCTGCTCAGATCGATTGCGGAAAGGACCGTGTCGGTCACACCCACCGGCTTGCTGGGATGTTCCTGGATGTCGGTCGTCGCGGCCTGGCCGGCAGGACAGTCGCCGGCGAAAACCGGGGCCACCGAAAACGCGGCGGTGGCGGTGAGAAGTCCGAGTGTCAGCGCCAGCTTCAGCGGCACCTGCAATGCAATAGTCTTGGAAGCCATGTCGATTTCTCCTTTGTCGGTGCCCAATCGCGGAAGCGGGGCATGAGAGGAGAGTGACGGGAGCCTCGATGAAAGAGAAATGCTGACTGGCTCTTAATTCGATACCTGAAAACTATCGTTGGCTGTCCTGGATGCATGAAGAAGGCGCACGACAGGACTTGAGGCGCGCCACAACCATTTCTTCAGTTTTCTTCAGGCTGCGGTCTTACGGATTGCTTGAGCGAGGGCACTCTCAGGCCAGCCATGCGCCTTGACGCTGTTGACGAAGGCAGAGGCCGCCGGCGAGAACCTGCGCCCCGCCACGACCACCAGAGAGACTTCCCGCCAGACCTCGGGATCGATGACTGGCCGGATCTGCAAGCCTGGGATCACCGCGCTGAACTCCGGGATGAAGCAGATGCCAAGCCCCCCGGAAACCATGTTCTGGATCCAGTCCTCGCGCTCGCTCGCATAGGAGATCCTGAGTTTGACGCCACGGTCGTTGCACAGACCGGCGAGATGATCGCGATACTCGCAGTTCAGCCGCCTCAAATAATTTTCGCCGTCGAGTTCGGAGATGGCGACATTGTCGTTGCGGGCCAACCGATGCCCATTGGGGAAAGCGAGGACGAAACGCTCGCGGTAGAGCGGCGTAACATCGAACCTCTCCGGAAAACTGTTGCTGGACGCCATGATGGCGACATCGATCTCACCCGCCTCCAGCAGTTGCGACAGGGACGCGGGCACACCTTCGACAAGCTGCAGCTGAATGCCTTGCTGGCGCCTGTTGAAATCGGCCAGCAGGCCGGTGAAGCGGCGCGGCCCTATGGTGCACATGACGCCAACCTTGAGGTTGGCATTTTCCAGGCACAAAAATCTCGAGGCCTCCTGCCGCACTCCGGTCAGTTCGTCAAGGATCTGCTGAAACCGGGGGCGCAGCAGCGCGCCCAGATCGGTGAGGTGGGTCAGGTTTCGCTCGCGGCGAAACAGCAGGCCACCGACCTCTTCCTCGAGCTGCTGGATCGCACGTGACAGCGCAGGCTGGGTGACGTTGCACCTTTCGCCCGCGCGCGTGAAATTTCGGGTCTCGCAGACGGCCAGGAAGTAGCGGATGTGATGGATGTCCATAAGTATCGTCCCTCAGGCAGCACAGGTGCATTTCCAGCTCGAAGACTGCCGCAAGGAAGGGGATCACGCCAATGCGCGGGGGCTATAAAGTCGATAGCGTTTCGTCATGCGACGATGACGGGCCAAGGCCCGCCATCTGGTCGTGTAGCGTCAGCTGTGATGGCCCAGGGCAAAGAGTTGGGCGCAGAACTGCGCATGCGGCTTGCTCATGGCGGCGTCGTTGCATTCCTTCATCATTGCGTTCTGCGTCGATTTCGGCGTGGCCTTCCACGCCGTCTCGAAATCGGCGCTCGACTTCATCGTCTTCATGCCGGAATCGGTGAAGAAGGGCTGCATGTTGGAAGGCTCGTCGAGGGCGCCGGCGAAGGCAACGCCGCCAAGAACGGAAAGGGCAAAAGCGCCAAGGCAGACAGCTTTTAGATTCATTTTCAAGTCCTTTTCTGGTCGGGTAGTCGTCCTATCGACAACCGTTTGATTGATTGACAGCAATTGAGAATTTCTGGGTTTCTCGTTGCTGGCTTTGATTTTGCGACAATCAGCCGGCAAGCTGCCAATGCCATCTGCGTATCGAGGTTATGCCGGGCGTGCATCTCGTAGATGCCTACGATCGCACTGCTAGTCAGCTCCGCCCAGAGCGAGGACTTTGGCGCAGAACTGGGCGTGGGGCTTACTCATCGCCGGGTCGTTGCATGCCTTTGTCATCTTGACGCGATCATGCTTCGACAGAGCAAACCAGGCGTTCTTGAACCCAGCCATCGGTTTCATCGTCTTCATCGTGGCGTCCGTATAGAAGCTCGGAAATGCAGCGAAGTCACTGAACGGGTTGGCGGACGCAGGGTACGCACCAACGCCAATTGCAAACGCTGCCAGACAGGCAAGTTGTCTTCTCATCATTGATCTCCTTTCCAGGCGGCGGCTCTGGCAACAGCGCCAGGGCTGGTAACGCGCGTCGCCTCGTCTGATCGGGATGAAGAGTGCGGCGCGCGAAGACCGGCAGCCAATGCAATCTGCCTATGGACTTCATGCCACCTTGGCATTTCGGCTGATCAAGAAGATGCGGCAGTCTCACTCCAGTCGCCTTGTTGACGATCTTGGGATGGAGACGAAACCATGCTTGCCCAGTCCCCGATTAGACCGGACCAGGCCGCCATTTCAGCGGTGGATCTTGGCTTGGAGGAACGGACGATCGACATCGTGCTAGCAAACGATGCCCATGGCGCGTTCGTCTGGGGCGTGCTCGATCGCCTGCTGGACGAAACGAACTGCCGCGTCAACGGCGTCACAGCGTCGGGCTTCGCAGCGATGGAGGCAGCCGTCTTTGCCTACGGCCTGAGCGTTGGCGGCAGGCGCGGCGCGCGGACGGCACTGGCCAATTTCTGGCGGCGCATCAGCCACGCTTCGGTCTTTGCCGATGACAGAGCCAGCCTGCTTCGATCTATCCTGGAACAGTCAATTGATCTCAAGCAAATCCGTGATGAGGAATGCCCGGTGAAACTGGGCGTGTTAGCCGTCAACGCGCGCACGGATGCGGTAAAGATATTCACAGGCGACCAGTTGTCGATCGATGCGATCGTCGCGGCAGCCACGATCTCCTTCCTTTCGCCGCCTGTCGAGATCGACGGCGATGCCTATTGGGGTGAGGGCGACGTCTTCCAGTCGCCGCGCCTCGTATCAGCTGAAGGTCGCCATCGCCTGATTATCGCCGGCAAGCCTTCCGTCTTCACCACGCCGTGTCCGGATCGCAGCACCGCAGTGGGTCATTGCCTGACGAAATGCGCGCCGGTTCACACCATATTCGACAGTCGATACCGTGCCGGAGCTCCGCTGCTGTTACGGCCCTGGACCGACTGGGGCGAACTGACCGACATGCGCGACAGGGGGCGGCAGCGTGCAGCAGCCTGGCTTGCCGCTGATCCTCTGCGCGCTGATGAAAGCCCGGTCGCAGCCTGCGAGAGACGATACATCTAGGCGCCTCGCTCCCCGCCTAGCCGCGCCTGCATCGCATACTCCGAACGCAGGTGCCAAGCCCTCCGGTGCCCCCGCCGGAGGGCTTTTTCGCGCCGCCTTCCGGGACATAGGGAGTGCGTATCAAATCCATGCCGAGACAGCATTTCAGCTCGGCGTCACGATCGGACAGACTGATCTGCAGACGGGCCTCGAGGCCGGTCTTTCACTCGAAACGCCAACCAGGAGACAAGCCTGTGATCAACACCAAGACCCTCATCGGATCGGCCCTCGCGGCCGCTACTTCGCTTGCCGCGACAGCGGCCTACAGCGGCCCGGCCGCCAAGCCCGGCTTCGCCTTCGAGAAGTGCTACGGCGTCGTCAAGGCCGGCCAGAACGACTGCCAGACCGCGACGCATTCCTGCGCCGGCACCGCAACCGTCGACAACCAGCCGGATTCCTGGCTCTACGTGCCCGCAGGCAGCTGCGCCAAGATCACCGGCGGCAGCGACAAGCCGAAAGCCTGAGCAATCCAGACTTCGAGCCAACCCTTGAAAGGAGCAGACCGATGTCCCGTGCGTTTCAGTCCCTCGCGATCCCCGCATCGGCGGGCATCGGTCTTCGCTCGCCTCACATCACCGAGATGCTGACGAGGCGGCCCTCCGCCGGCTGGCTTGAGGTCCACGCCGAGAACTACATGGGGGAGGGCGCCGGCGTCGAGGCGCTGGAAAGACTGCGCGAGATCTATCCCGTTTCCGTTCATGGCGTCGGCCTGTCGCTCGGCAGCGCGCGAGGCTTGGACCGCGATCATTTGGAGCGACTGCGCAAGGTCTGCGAGCGCTTCCAGCCCGATCTCGTCTCCGAACATCTGGCCTGGAGCGTCGCCGACGGCGCCTACCTCAACGATCTGCTGCCACTTCGCTACGACGAAGACGCGCTGGCGATCGTGGCGCGCAACGTCGAGACCGTCCAGGACGCTCTGAAGCGGCGTGTGCTGATCGAGAACCTGTCGGCCTATGTCGCCTTTGCGGATTCGGCGATGAGCGAGGCCGAGTTCCTGTCCGAGCTCGTGGCGCGGACCGGCTGCGGCCTGCTGCTCGACGTCAACAACGTCCAGGTTTCGGCGCACAATCTGCAATATGACGCCAAAGCCTTCATCGATGCGCTGCCGGCGGCGGCGATCGAGGAGATTCATCTTGCCGGTCACGCAACCAATCAGGTCGGGACCGACACCGTGCTCATCGACGACCATGGCTCGCGCGTGCCGCCGGTCGTCTGGGCGCTCTACCAGCATGCCATAGACCGGTTCGGACCGCGCCCCACCCTGATCGAGTGGGACACCGACGTTCCCGTCCTCGACGTGCTGCTTGGCGAAGCGATGTGGGCCGACATGCTCACCGCGTCGATCATGTTCAGCCGCAAGCAAGTCGCGCGACGTGAGCAAACGACCGAAACACGAGCGCCGCCGATCCGCCTTTCTGTCGAGGCCGAAACGACGACCAGCATGCCCGTCCTTGCGGCGTTTGCAGCTGCCCGGTGCGCCAGGTCGTGCATGCCCGCGGCGCTTGTCTCAATCGAGGAGGAATACCATGTTGCCGCTTGAACACCTGCAGACCACCATCGCGCGGGCAGTGCTGGCCATGGAGCCAGTTGTCGCCGCGAATGTGCTGACCGCCGGCAAGGCCGATCCGTTGGCCCGCCTGCGTATCTACCAAAACAACACGCGCAGCTCGCTCACCGCGGCGCTGATGTCGGTGTTTCCTGTCACCGTCCGGCTGATAGACGAACGCTTTTTCCGCTACGTGGCGAGTGAGTTCATTCGACGGTATCCGCCGGCTGAATCGCGTCTTTCGCGCTATGGATCCGGATTCCCACGCTTCCTGAAGACGATCGACACGCTGTCCGACATGCCGATCGTCGCCGAAACGGCGCGGCTCGAATGGGCCATAGCGGAGGCGCTCGACACGGCTTCCCTGCCGCCCCGCAGCCTAGCAGAATACGACTGCACTGATCTTGGGTTCTCGCCGGATATCCTGCTCCAGCCCTCACTGCGACTGATCATCTCGCACTGGTCGATCCTGTCGGTATGGATGGCGCATCAACACGGGACGGCGGTCGACGAAAGCATCACCTGGACAAGGCGTCCCGAACGCGTGGCGCTGTGGCGATCGGGGAACTACGTGCGGCTTTTTCTGCTCGACCGCGCGAGCTTCGCCTTCTGGCATTCGCTGAAGCACAGTTTCGGTCTCGAGCATGCCACCGGCCGTGCCCTGGCGCTCGACCCGGCCTTCGACCTGGTTTCAGCCCTTGTGCGTCTGTTCCGCGACAGGCTCGTCACCGACGTGCGGATCGCTGCGAATTCCCCCTCAAACTGACGGAGACGGTCATGACCGCAATATCGGAGCAATCCTCGTCCAAACCGGCCGGCTTTGTCGGCCTCTACAAGCGTATCATCAAGCTGCCCGAGTACCTTCCGTTTTCACTGATCCAGCTCGCTGCTCGTGTGGCGGTGGCTCATGTTTTCTGGCAATCGGCGCAGAGCAAGCTCGCATCCTGGCCCGTGACGCTGCAGCTATTCGCCAGCGAATACAATCTGCCGCTCATCGATCCGTCGATCGCCGCGCCCTTGGCGACGACGGCCGAAATCACAGGCTCGGTGTTGATTTTCCTTGGACTGTTCTCGCGCCTTGCGGCTCTGATGCTGCTCGGCGTCGTCTCCGTTATCCAGATCTTCGTCTATCCGGAGAACTGGGCCGAGCACCTCCTGTGGGCATCGCTGCTGTTTCTCGTGCTGACACGCGGCGCCGGCGTCTTGTCTCTCGACTATGTCGCCGAGCGAACGCTTTCGGCATCTGCAAAATGAACAGTCCGACCGGGCGGGGAAAGTACGATGCGCATCTTCATCGTCCACGCGCACCCCGAGCCCAACAGCTTCAACGGTGCCCTGACCCGATCGGCCAGGGGGGCGTTGTCCGAGGCTGGACACGAGGTCGTTGTCTCCGATCTCTACGCCATGGGGTTCAACCCAGTGTCGGATCGCCGCAACTTCACGACCGTACGAGACGCGAACTACTACCACCAGCAGACTGAGGAGGCGAATGCGGCCGCCCACGACGGATTTGCTCCAGACATCCAGGCGGAGATGGACAAGCTCTTCTGGTGTGACGCCTTGATCCTTCAGTTTCCGCTCTGGTGGTTCGGGCTGCCGGCGATTCTCAAGGGCTGGGTCGACCGGGTGTTCGCGTCTGGGGGCCGCATTTATGGCGGCGGCAAGTGGTATGATCGCGGCGTCTTCTCAGGAAAGCGCGCGATGTGTTCCGTCACGATCGGCGGGCCGCCGCCGATCTATTCCGACCGAGGATTGAACGGCCCAATCGGTGCAATTCTATTTCCGATCAATCACGGTATGCTCTACTTTGTCGGCTTCACGGTGATCGAGCCTTTCCTGGTGCACGCACCTGCGCGCATCAGCGACACCGAACGCCGGATTTTCCTCGGCCGTTACCGTGAACGGCTGCTTGGTCTGGCGCATGCGCCAACCATCGCTTACCCAAAACTCGTAGACTTCGACCACAGCCATGTTTTGAAATCGGCGTAGTCCAGTCCACCAGGATAGGACGTCGACGCCAGCCGGGGTTTCTGAGTAGCTTGTTGGCCCCATGCGGCAGCGGACTCGAAGTCCCCCTCTCGCTGAGAATTCCCATCAGCGGTCACGTTACTGTGAAGCTGTAACGGCCAGTCGCTACGGATCGAACAACTGACTGTCACGGCGAGAACCTTCCCCCGCATCGGGAACTGGCCTGTCGCCAAGGCCGCGCCACGAGACGCCGTTCAACACGCCTATCGAGGCACGTCCCGAAGGTTCTTTGCGTGAAAGCGATTGAATGGAGGAAGACATGACCGCTTACAACGTCGTCCGGTTCCGCACCAAGCCCGGCAGGGAGCAGGCATTCATCGATGCGCACATGAAAGCAAAGCTCGACGTCAAGGGTTTCCGCAAAGGTGCGCTCATCAGGACTGGCGACCGAACCTTCTGCATCGTCGGCGAATGGAACGACATGGATAGTCTCGCCGCGGCGCGGCCGCAGATGATTGGGCTTCTGGATACGATGCGCGACATGCTTGAGGATCTTGGCGGCGACCTCGGCGTGACCGATCCGGTCTCGGGAACGGTCGTTGCCGAGATCGCGACCTAAGTGGCCCAGTTGCAGGCGTGAACCGCTCGACCCCTACGTAAAGGGCCAGCCTCAAAATCAGAGAGCTGCGCACGAATAGCTGGAGTGCGGCTTGCCATCGTCGTATTATCTGATCCCTCGATCTTCGGGAGGACTGGCCATGAATGCAGTACCTCAATGGCGGCTCGCAGGCGACTGGTTCGACATTTGCAGCTGCGATATCCCTTGCCCCTGCGAGTTCGCACAGCGGCCCACCGGCAATCATTGCCAAGGTGTGCTCGCCTGGCATGTGCGCGAGGGTCAGTATGGCGACGTCAAGCTCGACGGCCTGACACTGGTGGCGCTCGGCGAGTTTGAAGGCAATCTCTGGGCTGGCGAGGCAAGTGCCGTGATGGGCATGTATCTCGACGAAAGGGCGAACGAGCCGCAACGCGAAGCCCTGCAGATGATCTTCGGTGGCCAGGCCGGCGGCTGGCCGGCGGGCTTTGCCGCCAATGTCGGCGAGATGCGTGGCATGGAGTTCGTGCCGATCACTTTCGAGGTGGCGGGCGACCTGGCCACCTGGCGCGTCGATATTCCTGGCCTCGTCGTCGGTCACGCGGAAGCGCTTTCCGGACCCACCACCCCACCCGGCAAGCGGGTGCAGACGATCAACTCGCCTGGTTCGGAGGTCGGCCCGGGCCAGGTTGCCACCTGGGGGCGCTCTGTCGAGGTGAGCACCAAAGGCTTCGGGCTCGACTGGACCGGAACGGCCCGCTCCAGCAAGCACATTCCATTCGACTGGACCGGCCCGAACTAGGGCACGGCGATGGCTGACGCGTTCCCCAGGACATCGCGGCGGCTAACCCGGAATCTGCGCGGCATCCCGTTCGGTCTGCTCGCATCGCTGGTCGGGCTGACGGCAGCGGCGTGGGCGCTCACCCTCTACCAAACCTTCAGCATGGATATGCCCATGGGCATTGCCGTGCGCGGCGGTATGGAGGGTATGGCAGGCATGGCCGGTATGGCGATGGCCGGAATTGCCGCCGACGGCTGGTCGGTTGCCGGCGCTGCCGCTTTTCTCGCTGTGTGGACCGTGATGATGGCTGCAATGATGGTGCCAGCTGCGGCGCCCATGATCTTTATGTTCGCGGCGGCGCAGGCGAGGCGCGAACAAGGCGTGGCCGTCCCGACGTGGACCTTTGTCGCGGGCTATCTGCTCATCTGGGCGGCCGCGGGCCTTGTCGTATATGTCCTGGTCCAGCTCGGCAGCGACCTTGCAACAAGCCTCGATCCACCGCAGCGTTCGAAATGGGCTCCGCTCGCGCTTGGCGCCACGCTTGGCGTCGCCGGGCTCTACCAATTCACAACCTTCAAGCACGTTTGCCTCAGCCACTGCCGTTCGCCGCTTGCTTTCGTTGCGCAGCACTGGCGCGACGGACGTGTTGGCGCGCTCAAGATGGGGCTGCGCCACGGCCTATATTGCTTTGGCTGCTGCTGGGCGCTGTTTGCCGTGTTGGTCGCGACCGGCGTCATGAGCCTCGCCTGGATGCTGCTTTTGACGCTGGTTGTCTTCGTCGAGAAGCTGCTGCCCCGTGGCCGGCGTTTCGAAGGTAGCGTGGGCGTTGCGCTGGTGGCCCTCGGGATCGTCGTATCGCTCGGGGCGATCGATATGCCTTGGATGGGTGGCTAGCCGCCTTCGCTTCCATTCCCGGGTGGCTGCCGGGACGTTCTGCGTGGCTCCGTTCGGGGCATGACCGATATCTCGAAGCTGGCAGTCAATTTCGTGCGTCGTCCTTAGCTTCGCCAGACCTGCGCAATGGCAAGCGGACTTCCAAGCAACAAGGAACGGCCCTCTTGTTCCCACTGGTGCGCCAGCCGTCTGGCGTCGACCTAAGGGTACCGGATTGTCCTCGCGCGGACGGCAAACTGCACAGCGCATCAGAAAAACGAAATTGTCCGCCGAAGCTCCAGTCGTAATTGTCCCATCAGGCGGACGGCCGGTGCCTTGGGAGGATTCCGGAGCAACTGGTCGCCTGAGGAAGGCGCCAACCCTAGGCTGCCTGGGAGGAGGAAAATGCGTGGTTCGGGCAGATCGGACGACAGGCGCCTTGGCTTCAAGGTGTCCCAGGAAGTCGTCGTCGTTGCGATATCGCTGGCGCTGTTCGTCGTCTTCTCGGCGACGCTCAACAATTTCGTGAGCCAGGGCAACATCATCGCCATCCTCAAGAACGTGTCGATCCTCGGCACGCTGGCGGTCGGCATGGGCTCCGTCGTTGTCGGCCGCGGCATCGACCTCACCATGGTCGCGGTGATGGTCGTCGGCGTCGCCTTCAGCATCTGGATTTCCTCTTGGGGCATCGATTTCACACTGGCCGTGATCTGTGGCGCCGTGCTGGTCGCGGCTATCGGCCTGTTCACCGGCGTCATGGTGGCGATCGCGGAAGTGCCGCCGATCTTCGCCACTTTGGCCATTGCCTCTTCGGTCTATGGCTCGGGGCGCATCGTCTTTGCCTCGGACGTGCTTTATGCCCCGCCGGACATCGCCTGGCTGAAATTCGTCGGCAATGGCAGCGTGCTCGGGATACCGATGTCGGTCGTCATCTTCGGCGCCGTGGCGGCTTTGATGGGTCTCTTCCTGCGCAAGACGCGCTTTGGCCGGCTGGTCTATGCGACGGGCGACAATCCGAACGCGGCCCGCACCACCGGCCTACCGACGCGCCCGATCATCGTGACGCAATATGTCATCAGCGCGCTCATCGCGTTCACCGCCGGCATCATCATGACGGGTCTCGTCACTGGCATCGACACCCGCCTCTACAATTCAAGCCTGATCTACGACGTGCTCCTGGTGGTCGTGCTCGGCGGCATCGGTCTGTCAGGCGGGCAGGGCGGCGTGCGCAATGTGATAGCCGGCACCATCCTGGTCGGCATCCTGACCAATGGCATGACGATCCTCAACTTCAGCTACACCAGCCAGAACCTGATCAAGAGCGTGATCCTGCTCAGCGCGCTCGCCATCGACGCCATCATCAATCCGCGTGACGAGCAGACCTCGCAGAGCGGCGACATCTGAAACAAGAACCGAACCATCAAATCAGGGAGGAACCCATGAAAATAATCAGGAAATGCCTGTTCGCGGGCCTGGCCGCGCTTGCGATGCTTGGCGCCGCTAAGGTCGCGAGCGCGCAGGAAACCGATCAGGTCGGCCGAGCCGCCTATATCGACGGCGTCAAGGGCAAAAAGGTCATCTTCGTGCCGATCTCGCAGGGCATGGACCTCAACCAGGCCTGGGTGATGGTATGGCAGCGCCACGCCGCCCGCTATGGTTTCACCCTCGAGGTGCGCGACCCCAACGGTGACACCAATGCCGGCATCCGCGCCATGCAGGGCGCCATCGCCGAGAAGCCGGACCTGATCATCGTGCAGAACCCGGACGTGCAGACTTATGCGCGCCTGTTGAAGCAGGCGCAGGCCGCCGGCATCAAGGTGCTGCAGGTCAACATGCAGTCGGCGACCCAGACCGACTCCTATGTCGGCAATGACTGGATCGAGATGGGCCGCCTGGAGATGGGCGAGCTGGCCAAGCATTGCACCGGGCCGAACGCCGTCTCGCACAAGGTGGTCTGGCTTGCCGGCGTCCAGACGGGCGCGGCCAACATCTATATGCGCACCGGCATCGACGAGGTGCTGAAGGCCAATCCCGAGCTGCAGCTCGTCTCCGACCAGCCGGCCGACTACATCAGCGAAAAGGCCCGCCAAATCACCGAGACGGTGCTGCAGCAGCATCCCGATCTCTGCGGCATCATGGGCATCTGGGACAATGCCGAAGTCGGCGCCGGCGCGGCGGTCGTGGCTGCCGGCAAGCAGGACCAGGTCACGATCGTCACCAATGGCGCTGGCGCCGCCACCGGCTGCGAGAGCATCAAGAACGGGCTGCTCGACGTGATCTTCAACTTCAACGCGCCGATCCAGGGCGAAATCGCGGCGCAGCAGATTTCCGAGCTGTTGCAGCATCCCGAACGCCAGGCGGGCAGCGAGAAGACCATCTTCTTCGGCCCGATCACCCGCGTTGACAAGACCGATGCGACCGGCCGGAACTGCTGGAAGCCTGAAGACATCAAGTAACGGACTTTTCGATGAGCATGGCCGAAAGCCTTGTGCGCTGGCGCTATCGTCTGCTCCCCGACCATGTCGTCGGGGAGATCCTGACCAAGCAATGGATAGACAGCGTCATCCCGTTCACGGCGCTGGTTATCCTGTGCGCGATCTTCGGTTCGATCGTGCCGGGCTTCTTCGATGTGGCGACGCTGACCAACCTCAGCGGCCAGACCGCCGAGCTTGGCCTGGTCGTGCTCGGCATGACCATCGTCATGGTGTCCGGCGGCATTGACCTCTCCGTCGGCTCGACCTTCGCGCTGGCGGTGCTCGTCACCCTCTACGGCATGAATGTCGAGCAGTGGAGTTTTGGAACCGGCCTCCTGGCTTGCCTCGGCCTCGGTGTTGTCTGCGGCGCCGTCAACGGCCTCCTGGTCGGCTTCCTGCGCATGAGGGCGTTTCTCACCACGCTGGTGACGCTCATCATCTACCGCTCCACCTTCGACATCGTCTTCCCGCAGGTCTCGACGCCGATCGTCACCAGCGGACCAGATTCGCCGACATATGATTTTCTCGGCTTCGGCACGGTCTGGGGCGTGCCGACGTCGTTCGCCGTCTTCGTGGTCATCGCCCTGGTGACCCATCTGGTGCTGTCGCGCGCCCGCTATGGCTGGCGGCTGTTCGCGGTCGGCGGCGCGCGCCGTTCCGCCTACAATGCCGGCATCAATGTGCGGTTCACCCTGTTCAGCGCCTACGTGCTTTGTTCAGTGCTGGTCGCGCTATCCGGCTTCTTCTTCTCGGCCCGCATCGGCAGTGCCGCTTCCGATATCGGCACCGGGCTCGAACTGCAGGTACTGACCGCGACGGTGCTCGGCGGCATCTCGCTCGGCGGCGGGCGCGGCTCGGTCGCCAAGGCGCTGATGGGTACGCTCTTCGTGCTCGTGCTGTCCAACAGCCTGCTTGCGCTCGCCGTGCCAGGCCCGGTCAACTACCTGATCCTCGGCCTCGTGCTGCTCCTATCGGTGCTGCTCGACGTGCGCTGGGTGAAGAACCGCCACAAAATCCTGCGCAGCGTCTATATCTCGCCGACCTTCGCCAAGATGCCGCAGGCCGTCTCGACCGCGCCCGGCGCGCCGATGGCGGTAAACGACCGGCTGAAGGACGTAGGCGTCATCGGCCTCGGTTTCCTCGATGGCGCCGAAGACGTGATCTTCGACCGCCAGGACCGGCTCTACACCGGCAGCCGCCAAGGCGACATCTTGCGCTTCCAGCCGCCGCACTACACCGACAGCGAAGTCTTCGCCCATATCGGCGGCTCACCGCTCGGGATGGCCTTCGACCGCGACGACAATCTGGTCATCTGCGTCGCCGGCATGGGCCTCTATCAGGTCTCGCCGGCAGGCGCGGTGAAGCTGCTCACCGCCGAGACCAACCGTTCGCTGACATCGGTCGTGGACGACTCGACCATGAAGCTCGCCGACGACTGCGACATCCTCCCGGACGGCCGCATCGTATTTTCCGAAGCCACCGTGCGCTTCGAGATGCACGACTGGTATGCGGACGCGCTCGAAAGCCGCGGCAATGGACGCATCATCGTGCACGATCCCAAATCCGGTTCGACGCGCACGCTGTTGTCGAACCTCGTCTTCCCCAATGGCATCTGCACGGCTTTCGACGGCCAATCCGTGCTGTTCGCGGAAAGCTGGGCCTGCCGCATCAGCCGTTACTATTTCGACGGTCCGAAGAAAGGCACGGTGGAGCGGGTCATCGAGGGGCTGCCCGGCTATCCCGACAACATCAACCGCGCCTCCGACGGAACCTACTGGCTGGCGCTGATGGGTATGCGCACGCCGGCGCTCGATCTCTCGCTGGAAATGCCGGGCTTCCGCCGCCGCATGGCGCGGCGCGTGTCGGAAGACGCCTGGCTGATGCCCAATCTCAACACCGGCTGCGTGCTGCGCTTTGACGACAAGGGCCAGATCCTCGAAAGCCTGTGGGATCAGGCGGGCGAGAAGCATCCGATGATCACCTCAATGCGCGAGCACAAGGGCACCCTGTATCTCTGCGGCATCTTCAACAACCGCATGGGGACCCTGGCGCTGAAGGGCGCCGATCCCGACTGGTTCAGCTCGGATTCCTACTGGGGCAAAAAGCCATGAGCGCCGTGAGCCAGTTTTTCGACCGCTTCCTCGGCCGCGGCGACTGGGCGGTTACCGTGCCGACACTCGATGGGCCGTTGCTGCCCAATCAGGAGCTGGAAGAGGCAGAGACTTTCGCCGGCCTCATTGAAGTCGACAATCTGGTGCGGACCGAAAAGAGTGTGTTGGCGAGCAGCGCGAATCGGCTGATGCGTTTCGACGCCGACGGCAAGGCGGAATTGCTGCGGGAATTTCCAGGCGAGATCACCGCGCTCGCCCACGCCCGCGGCATGACCGCTTTGGCCGTCGACGGTAAGGGTGTCGTCATTCATGGCGGCCTGCATGACGGTCGGGAGGCGGAGGGCGACGAGGCCCGCAGGCTGTCCTGCGTCACCGCGCTGACTTTCCTCGACAGCAACACCTTGCTGATCGCCAATGGCTCGGCCTCGCTGCCGGCGATAGGCTGGCGCCGCGACCTGATGCAGAAGAACGCTTCCGGCTCGGTCTGGCGCCTCGACTTGAAAAGCGGCCGGCTGGAGCTGATCCGCGACGGCCTCGCCTGGCCGGCGGGCATAGCCACCACCGGCTCGAACCGCGTCTATGTCACAGAGGCCTGGCGCCATCGCGCTCTGGCGATCGATCTCGCCACCAAGGCAATGGTGCCGGTGCTGGAGCATCTGCCGGCCTATCCCGCCCGCATCGCGCCGGCCTTCAACGCCGGCTACTGGCTGACCTTCTATTCCGTGCGCAACCAGCTGGTGGAATTCATCCTGCGCGAGGAAGCCTACCGCAAGCGCATGCTGGCTGAGGTGCCGGAAGCCTATTGGATGGCGCCGTCGCTCAATTCATGGCGCGACTACCGCGAGCCGATGCAGGGCAGCCAGCTCAAGCAGATGAATGTACTGAAGCCCTACGCGGTGACCAGATCCTACGGTCTGGTGGTCCACTGCGACCAGAACATGAAGCCGCTGTCGAGTTTCCACTCGCGTGCCGACGGCACGGTGCATGGCACGGTCAGCGCCTGCGAGCTTGGCGACGACCTGCTCGTCGCCTCGCGCGGCGGATCGAGGATCGTGCGCCTGGCCAAGGCCGCCGGCGGCAAGCGGGGTTAAGCGATGGCCGACGCCAACATCATCGAACTGAAGGACGCGACCAAGGCGTTCTCGCGCATACCGGCTTTCAAGAACGTCAATCTCGACCTGCGCAAGGGCGAGATCCACGCGCTTCTGGGCGAAAACGGCGCCGGCAAGTCGACGCTGACCAAGGTCATGGCCGGCGTATTCAAGCTGACCGAGGGCAAGCTGTTCTTCGACGGCAAGGAGGTGTCTTTCGCCACCCCCGCCGAGGCGCTTCGCGCCGGCATCGCCATGGTGTTTCAGGAGACCAATCTGGTGCCGTCCATGACCGTGGCGCAGAACCTCTATCTCGGCGAAGAGAAGATGTTCAACCGGTTGCGCGGCCTCTATATCCAGGCACGCCAGTTTCTCGCCGGCATGGGCTTCCAGGTCGATCCGACCGCGCAGGTGAGCACGCTGGGCGCAGCGCACAAGCAGATGGTCGAGATCGCGCGCGCCGTTCACCACAAGGCGCGCGTCATCATCTTCGACGAGCCGACCGCGACGCTGACGCCGGAAGAGAAGCGCCATTTCTTCAACCTGCTGCAGCGGCTGGTGAAGGAAGGCATCGCCGTCATCTTCATCACCCATGCGCTCGAGGAGGCGCTCGCCGTCGCCGATCGCATCACCGTGATGCGCGACGGCGAGATCGTCGCTTCGGGAGAGGCCAAGGGCTTCACCCGCGCCTCGATCGTGCAGGCCATGGTCGGCCGCACGCTGACCGAAACGCTGCATGGCGAGATCAAGCGCACCGCGCGCCCCTATGGCGACAAGGTGCTCTCTGTCGAGAACCTCTCCTGCGCCGGCCTGGTGCGCAACTCGTCCTTCTCCGTCTTTTCGGGCCAGGTCACCGGCATGTTCGGCATGGTCGGCGCCGGCCGCACCGAGATGGCAAAAGTCGTGGCCGGCCTGTTGAAGCGCAATATCTTCCATGGCGGCGAGATCCGCCTGCTCGGCAAATCGGTGCGCTACCGTGTGCCCCGGCCGGCGGTGCGCGACGGCATCGTCTATGTGACGGAGGACCGCAAGTTCGACGGGTTCTTCGAGACGATGACGGCGGGCGAAAACTTGCAGATCGGCGAGCTGACCGACAACTCGAACCCGGTGTCGATGGTGTCGATGACGCGCGCCAGGGAGCTTGCCAAGCTGTGGGGCGAGCGCCTCAGACTGAAGCAGATCAGCGACCGGGCCCGGATGATCGAGCTCTCCGGCGGCAACCAGCAAAAGGTCGTGATCGCCAAGTCACTGATCCAGAAACCCAAGCTGGTGATCTTCGACGAGCCGACACGGGGTGTCGATGTCGGCGCCATCGTCGAAATCCACCAGTTGATCAGCGACCTTGCCGACCAAGGCATGGCCGTCGTCGTCATTTCCTCCTATCTGCCGGAAATCATTGCAGTTTCCGACCGCATACTGGTGGTGAAGCGCGGTCGCGTGGTGGAGGAGATGATGCTGTCGGAAGCGACCGAGGAGCGCGTCATGTTCGCCGCGGTCCACTAAGGTATGTTGATATTCAGGTAAGGCCGGCCTGCAAACGGCGGTTTCCTGCGCTTCCGTTGCTCACGTACTTTAAGTACGCTTCGTTCCGGTTCTCGGAAGCCACCGTTTTCGACTGGCCCTGACCTGAATCTCGACACACCCTGATCGGGAGCAGGTTCGCTGGCTAAATCCGGACCGGCGCCTGGGCCTGCCTCTTGCCTTGCAATCGCTTCCGCGTCTGAATAGGGCAGGGGTTCGGATCACCTGCCCGGGCGGACATGTCAAGCATCAACCTCAAACTTTTGCAGACGTTCCTGCTTGCCGCGGAAAACGGCAGCTTCCGGCGCGCGGCCGAAGAGAGCAACCGCTCGCCATCGGCCGTCTCCATGCAGATACGCGATCTCGAGGAGCAGATCGGCATCTCGCTCTTCATCCGCACGGCGCAGCGCGCCAGTCTGACGCCGGAAGGGCAGGTGCTGTTCGAGGAGATCGCCAACGCGATGTCGCAGGTGCAGACCAGCCTCGACCGGCTGACGGAGATCGCCGCGCGGCGCAAGGGCAAGGTACAGATCGCCTGCGCGCCGACGCTTGCGGCGAGCCGGCTGGGCGACATACTGGCGACGTTCAAGCTGCGCTATCCGCGCTCGATCGTCGAGGTCATCGAGACTCCGCCACAGGCGGCACTTGCGCTGTTGCAGCAGCAGGAGGTCGAATTCTACATCGGCCCCGAACTGCCGAACCTCAACGACTTCCAGTTCGAGTCGATCCTCGATGATCCGCTGATGGCCTGCATCCCGGTGGAAACCTATGGCGGCGAAAAGAAGCTCAATCTGTCCGACCTGAAGCGCTTCCCGCTGATCCTGCTCAACCGCAAGACGGCGGTGCGCGGCCTTCTCGACCGGCTGACGGCGGCGGAAGGGATCGAACTCAAGCCGCAATATGAAGTCGAAAGCGCGCAGACCGCGGTGGCGCTGGTGTCGTCGGGACTGGGCGTCTGCGTGGTGCCTGGCATCGCCATCTCGCGCAACGACGAGCGCATGCGGGTGGTGCCGATCGACCATCGCGACGCCCACCGCGCGGTCGGCATCATCACCGCCCGGGGTTACGTGCACCACTCGTTCTCCGAGCAGCTGATGAACCTGATCCGCACCAATCTGCGTGAGCTTGGCTCACTGACTTAAGGGTATGCCTAGTCAGTCTGGATCCAGACCGACTTCGTCTCCAAATATTCGTGCAGATGCTCGACGCCGCCTTCGCGGCCGTAGCCCGACATCTTCATGCCGCCGAACGGCACCGCCGGGTCGATGGCGTGGTACATGTTGACCCAGACCGAACCGGCCTTGACGCGACGCGCCAGCCTGTGCGCGGTGCCGAGATTGGTGGTGAAGATACCCGCCGCCAGGCCGTAAGGCGTCGCGTTGGCGCGCGCGACCGCCTCATCCAGCGTGTCGAAGGGCATTGCCGAGATGACCGGTCCGAAGATTTCTTCGCGTGCGATGGTCATCTTGTCCGACACCGCGCCGAAGACGGTCGGGGCGATGAAGTTGCCGCCGTCATAGAGCTCGCCGGTCAGCCGCGAGCCGCCGGCGACCAGCTCGGCGCCCTCGTCGCTGCCGGCCTTGATGTAGCCTTCCACCTTGCCGGCCTGCCTTGAGTTGATGAGCGGCCCGATTTCGGTCTCCGCCTCGATGCCGTGGCCGATGCGCAGCTTGCCGGCAAACTCGGCGACCCGGCGTACGAACTCGTCATGGATCTCGCGCGCCACGAACAGCCGCGAGCCGGCGATGCAGATCTGGCCCGAATGCACGAACACCGCCATCGCCGCGATCGGCACCGCCTTGTCGATATCGGCGTCGCGACAGACGATGATCGGCGACTTGCCGCCGAGCTCCAGCGAAACGCGCTTGAGGTTGGCGACGCCGGCGCGGGCGATCGCCTGGCCGGTCAGCGTCGAGCCGGTGAAGACGATCTTGTTGACGTCCGGATGTTCGGCAAGCCTTGCGCCGGCCTCGGCGCCGGTTCCGGTGACGATGTTGACGACGCCGTCGGGGACGCCGGCTTCCTGCATCAGCTTCGCGATCAGGAGCGGCGTCAGCGATGCATCCTCCGAGGGCTTCAGCACGATGGTGCAGCCGGTGGCCAGCGCCGGCGCGATCTTCCAGATGGAGGCGGCGGTCGGCGCATTCCAGGGAATGATGGCGCCGACGACGCCAACCGGCTCGCGGCGCGTGAAGGTGACGATTTCGCCCGGAATGGAGTTGTCGATTGCCTCGCCATGCAGCGCGGTCGCCATGCCGGCATAGAAGCGCAGCATGCCGATGACGCGGCGCCGGTTGGCCAGCGTGCGCGTGATCGGCAGCCCCATGTCGAGCGTGTCGGAGACGCAGAGCTCTTCCCAATGCGTCTCGAACAGATCGGCGATCCTGAGCAGCACGCATTGCCGCTCGTAGGGCGAGAATTTGGACCAGGGGCCTTCGAAGGCAGCGCGCGCCGCGGCCACCGCCGCGTCGACATCGGCGGCCGAGCCGCGCGGCACTGTCGCCAGCACCTCTCCCGTCGCCGGGTTCAGCGCCTGCATCACCTCTGCGGATTGCGCCGCAACCCACTTGCCGCCGATGAACATCGGCCGGAATTCGCCATGGTAGAGCGCCGTGGCCTTCGCCCTCGGGTCGAAGTTCAGCGTCATCGTCTCCTCCTCACGAATTCCGGGCCGACTATTACTCCCAGCGCCGGCGACCTCAAACAAGGAAAGCTAAAAGGGCGTTCAGATAATCGGACTGTGCAACGCAAGCGTCTTCCCCGATGGTTCCGGCAACGGAGGAAGAGATATGAGACTTGCTGGCAAGGTCGCCATCGTCACCGGTGGCGCTTCCGGATTTGGCGAAGGCATCGTCAAGAAATTCGTCGAGGAAGGCGCGGCGGTCGTGCTGATGGACCGCGACCAAGCCGCTGCAGCCCGCGTCGCTGGCGTAGCCGGCGACAAGGTGCGGCCGATCGTCGGCGATGTCTCGACGCTGGAAAGCTTCGTCGTTGCCGCCGACCTTGCACGCTCGGCCTTCGGCGGGCTCCACATACTGGTCAACAATGCCGGCGTCGCGCAGCCGCCCATGCCGCTGGAGACGATGGACGAAGGCCTGTTCGACCGCATCGCCAACGTCAATATGCGCTCGATCTATAACGGCGCGCGCGCCGTGGTGCCGCATTTCAAATCCATCAAAGCGGGCGCCATCCTGAATGTCGCTTCGACTGGCGGCGTCTCGCCGCGCCCGAACCTCACCTGGTACAACGCCTCCAAGGGCTGGGCGATCGCCGCCACCCGCGCCATGGCGGTGGAGCTTGCGCCCTTCGGCATACGCGTCAACGCGATCAACCCGGTTGCCGGCGACACGCCGCTTCTGTCCACCTTCATCGGCTCTGGCGAGGAAAACCGCGCCCGCGTCGTCGCCACCATTCCGATCGGCCGGCTGTCGACGCCGCAGGACATGGGCAACGCCGCCGCGTTCCTGTGCTCCGACGAAGCCGGCATGATCACCGGCGTCGACCTCAATGTCGACGGCGGCAAGTGCATATGAAGATCCGCAGTTCCTGAGGGGTTGGCGATGAAGGATGTCTACCAGATCGCGGTCGTGCATGGCGACGGCATCGGGCCCGAGGTCTGCGCAGCGGCCGTCGAGGTGGTGAAGGCGGCGCTCGGGCCGGACTGCCCTTTGCGCTTCACCGAATACCCCGCCGGCGCCGAGCATTTCCTGAAGACGGGGCAGAGTTTTCCCGAACCGACCTTCGAAGCGTGCCGCGCCGCGGACGCGATCCTGCACGGCGCCGGCGGCCTGCCGGGCGTGGTCTATCCGGACGGCACGGAAGCAGGCCTCGACTTCACCCTGAAGCTCCGTTTCGAACTCGATCTCTACGCCAACATCCGCCCGATCAGGCTCTTCGAAGGGGTGACGAGTCCGCTCAGCGGGGTGAAGGCGGGCGACATCGACTACGTCATCCTGCGCGAGAACAGTGAGGGGCTCTACGCGGCGCGCGGAGCAGGGGCGCTGCTGCGCGGCGAGGTGGCGGTCGACACGCTCGTGCAGACGCGCGCCGGCATCGAGCGCATCGTGCGCAAGGCCTTCGAACTGGCACGCCAGACGAACGGCGCGCCCCGCGACGGCGTGCGGCGGGTTACATGTTGCGACAAGGCCAACGTGCTGCGCAGCTACGCGTTTTTCCGCTCCATCTTCGACGAGGTGGCAAAGGACTATCCCGACATCGCGACCGAACATGCGCTGGTCGACGCCATGGCCATGCACCTCGTGCTGAAGCCCGGCCATTTCAACATCATCGTCAGCGAAAACATGTTCGGCGACATCCTCTCCGACCTGGCGGCCGCGACGGTCGGCGGAATGGGAATGGCGCCGTCGGCTGAGGTTGGCGACACGAAGGGCTTTTTCCAGGCCGCGCACGGCTCGGCGCCGGACATTGCCGGTAAGGGGATCGCCAACCCCTACGGGACGATCCTGTCGGCGGCGGCCATGCTCGATTGGCTCGGCCGTGGACATGGCGACGAAAGGCTGCTTCAGGCCGCCGAGCAAATCCGTCGTGTGACGGAGGTTTGCCTGGCGGGCGGGCTGCTCAGCGCCGACCTGAAGGGAAGATCTTCGACCGCCGAGATCACTGGGAACGTCTGCGACCGGCTCGCGGCGTGAGGCGGGACAAGCCAGGAACTGACCTCGTGCGATAACCGTGCCGGCTTCGAGCGTCATCCTGACATAAATGGGCTAACCGCCATGTTAGGGTCCCACGATCGAGGACAGCTGTTACGTGCTGTTCTGAAATGAGAGGAGCGTTTCCCACGTCCAGGATCAGCCGTCGCACCGTGCTCTTCCGGTCAGGCACTGCCGTTGTCGGCATGACCGTATCAGCCACGTCACTCGCCGCAGAGGCATCGCGTCTAGAGGCAGAACCGTCGAACGCCCTGCGAGCGTTGATCGACGGGCACAAGACGGCATATGCGGCGTTCCTCAAAGCCGTCCACGAAACGGGTGCCGACAGCCGCGACTACGCTGAAGCCAGCCGGGAAGAGGAGAGGGCGCTGATCTCCATCTGCGCCTTTCCCGTGGCCACGCAAGGCGATCGCTTTGCCAAGGCAACATATCTTCTCGCGATCGAGGCGCGCGGTGAACTGGATTTGCCAGAGCACATGCAAGCTCTGCTCCACTCCACGACGTGGACGGTATGAGATCGCGGCCGTTTGGCCAGCGGTTCTCCGTCAGATAGCCAGCCGCGCTCATACCCTGGCCGTCGGGTTCGTTCGCACATCGCGACTGCAAAAGAACCGCAGGATTTTGCCTCACGTGAGCCCGTGGCGGACGAGGTGGCGAACGACAGGTGAGAACATGTCCTGGCCGATATATGTTCCCGTATTGGCGCGCTCGAAAAGTGGTTCAGCGACCGTCGCATCGTCGACCACTGGAATACCTGCCTGGCGTGCTTGCGCAGCCATCTCGTCGGCCGCGCGGCCCTGGCCCTTGCCGACGACGGTCGGCACCGGCGTTTCGCCTTTGAAGTAACGCAACGCCACGGCGCGGTCGCCGGTCACGAAGACGATGACCGCATTTCTCACGCCAAGCTTCGCAGGTTGCGTCACCGCCTGGCGCCGCTGCCGCTGCTGCTCGTTGCGGATCAAGGGATCGCCTTCGAGATCCTTGTGTTCGCGCTTGTATTCGGTTGTCGTCATGCGCATGTCGCGAAGGAACAGCCAGCGCTGGATGGGAACGTCGATCACGCCGATGACGACAAAGGCCAGGGCGGCGGCGATTCCAAGAGGTGTCAACACCGCCATGATGATTGGCTCCAGGCATGACGGGCCGCAGCCCGGCGCATCGAAGAGCGGCTGCAGCCACGCCATCAGGATGAACACGAACAGGCTTGCCAGCAACACCACCTTGGCCAGGCCCTTGGCGAACTCGATGACGTTGCGGAGCGACAGGATCTTCTGCAGGCCCTTCGCCGGATTTATGTGATCGAACTGCGGCTTGAGCGGTTCAAACGAGAAGACCGGCCCGAACGTCCCCAGCATGCCGAAGGCAACGGTGAGAACGACGACGATCCCGACCAGCGGCAATGTGGCAAGCATCAGCAGCGAGAACGAATGGCGGATGGCCCGCAGGCTGGCGTCCCCGAACGGCTCGCCGGGTATCGTCACGGTCTGCACGAGGTCCGAAAGGCGCTTGAAGAGCGTCGGCCAGGCAAAATAGAGATACGCCAGCGCCGCGAAAAGCGTGAAGCCGGAGACCAGGTCGCGGCTCTGCGGAACCTGGCCCTTGCGGCGGGCGTCACGGAGTTTCTTGTCCGATGCCGGTAGCTTCTTTTCCTCAGCGTCTTCGGCCATGTTACAATCTTACCGCACAGTTGTGGTTCCAGTGGGCCGATGTGCGGCAGCGATGCCGGACGCCAAGGCGAGCGCTGCGGTATCGTGGATTGTCAGCCCGTTCCTCTCCTGATTCCCCTAATGTCCCCGTCCGTCCGGCTGCCGTCATGAGGCAGCCTCTTGCCCGGCTTTCGCCTGAGCCGACGGCAGCGCCTGCGAGCGCGCGCCGGTTCTGACCGTGCGGCCGGTGATCGTGGCCAAAGGCTGGACGTTGAATTCCTGCGCGAGTTCCTGGAACGACAGGACGGGAAGCTCGATGGCATTGTGCATCAGCAAGGTGCGCATGTGCCGGCGCACGTCCATCGCGGCGAGGACGACGGGCGAGACATCGATGGAGCTCTGCGACAGGGCTCGCTCGATCTCGGTCACCAGGGCCTGCGCGTCATCGTCCGAAAGGTTCAGGAATGTGCCGGTCGAGGTGCCTTGCACCGCGTTGCGCAGGATATCCTCGGCCGACCGCTGCAGCACGTAGGCCGCGATGATGTTGTTGCGGCCGGCGGAGCGGAAGCTGATCTGGCGCTTCAACGACGTGCGGACATATTCCGTCAGCAGGACGACGTCCTGCTCGCGTTGGCCCCATTCGATCAGCGCTTCCAGGATGAGGCGCAGATTGCGGATCGGCACGTTCTCGCCGACGAGCCGGCGAAGCACTTCCGCGATCTTCTGCAGCGGCACGATCTCCTGAGCCTGCCTGACCAGATCCGCGTAGTCCGGCTCGATGTCCGACAAGAGCCTGCGTGTCTCCTGAATCCCGACGAAATGGCCGGCATAGAGCCGCAGCGCATTTCCGGTCCACTTGGCCGCTGTTTCCGCCGGCGTGGAGAAGGCGAAGCCGGCTTCCCTCAATGCCGGCAGGTGGCTGTCGTCGACCCACGCGAATCTGCGCTGGCCGGCAATCGAGGAACCGCCTTCGTAAGCCACCTCGAGCAGGTCGAGATGCGTTGCATCCGCCTCGACAAGAACGCGGTCCGCGGGAATCTCGGCGTCGAGGATGGGCGCACCCTCCAGATCGATGCGGATGCCGCGAGGCGAAAGCATCTCGTCGACCTGCATGCCGATGGCCGGAACGTCGACACCGAGATCGCCGAAGAGCTCGCGGCGCACGCCATCGGCCAGGGCGGCAAATTCGGGCTCCGGGATGGAGCGTGCGAGATCGGCTCCGAAGCGTACGACGATGCGGTAGGAAGGAGGCAGCGTTCCGGTGGAGATTGCTGAAAGCGCTGCGGAATTCCCCGGCTGTTCGCGCATGGCGATCTGGCCGGCGGCGTCCTCAGGCTCGGATTCCCGGGCGGTGCGGCGACTGATTGCGTAGGCGCCGGCGCCGAAGCAGGCGCCGAGGATCAGGAACACGATCGACGGGAAGCCTGGCACGATGGCCAGGCCGACCATGATCACCGCAGCGAGCGCGAGCGCTCGGGAGTCGCGCAGGAGCTGGCTGGTTATTTGCTGGCCAAGGTCGCCTGTCCCGTCCGCGCTGCCGACCCGCGTCACCATCGTGCCCGCGGCCACGGCGACGAGCAGTGCCGGTATTTGCGCCACCAGCCCGTCACCCACGGTGAGCAGCGAGTAGGTCGCGGCCGCATCCCCCAATGACATGTCGTGCTGCAGCGTTCCGACCGCGACACCACCGATCAGGTTGACCAGAATGATCACGATACCGGCGATGACGTCGCCCTTGACGAATTTCATGGCGCCGTCCATCGCGCCGAACAGCTGGCTCTCGCGCTCCAGCTGCTGGCGCAGGCGTCGCGCCTCCGCCTGGTCGATGTCGCCGTTGCGCAGCTCCGCATCGATGCTCATCTGCTTGCCCGGCAGTGCATCGAGTGTGAAGCGTGCGGCCACTTCGGCGACGCGCTCGGCACCCCGCGCGACCACGATGAACTGTGCGACGGTGATGATCAGGAAGATGACCAGGCCGACCGCAATGCTGCCGCCGACGACAAAGGTGCCGAAGGCGGTAATGATCTCGCCAGCATCGGCCTGTAGCAGGATCAGTCGCGTCGTCGTGATCGTGATCGCCAGCCGGAACAAGGTGGCGATCAGGATGACCGACGGCAGCGACGAGAACTGAAGCGGATGGGAAACGTAAAACGATGCCAGCAGGATGAGCACGCTGATGGCGATGTTGGCGGTGATGAGAATGTCGACGAGGAAAGTCGGCAAGGGAATGAGCATCATCACCACCGCGACGAGCAGCAGGACGGCGATGACCAGGTCGCTGCGGCGTGACAGCCTGGCAAGGAATTGCAGCACCCGCTCCGACACGGTCATGTTCATTGAACGCCTCGTTGCGAAAGGAAACTCAGCAGGGCGCTGTGCGCCTCGGTCTTGCGCCCCGCCACGAGCAAGGCGCGGCTCTTCAGCAAGGCAAGCGCCGGATGGTCCATTCCTTCCAAGGTCTCCAGCCTGGCAATCGTGGCCAGCGCCTTTTCCGCCTCGCCATCGAGGATGAGCAGATGCGCCAATGTCCTCAGCACGCCGGCATTTCCCGGCGACAGCTGCGCGGCGATAAGCAGATAGGCCGCGCCCCGCTTTGCCTGCCCGTGAGACCCGTAGAGAAAGCCCAGGACATGCAGCAGATGCACGGTGTCATCCGGGCCGGTCAGATTTCGATTCCTTCCTGCATGCGACCAAGCAGGTCGCGATGACGCTCGATTTCATCCTCCATCAGCGTTCTCGCAAGCGACTTGAGCTGCTCGCCGCCCTCGAGGTTGGGAACCAGGTGCGTCACAAAATGCTGGAGGATAGGCACGGAGCGCCGCAGGATGGCTGGCTCGGGTATACGGGGCATGACGAAGTCGATGAGGATGTCATCAAGCGATTCGCCTGCCGCTTCCCTGGAGGACTGAAACTCCGCGGTTTGCGGCCTTTCAGCACCAGCGGCGGATTTCGTTCCCTGAGCACGGCCCGCGGCCTTGTCGGCGCCATTCATCCGTCGCCGGTTGATTGCCTGACCGCGCACGCCTTCCGCCTGGCGCACCTCGCGGCCAGCCGTGTCCATCCTTGCCGAATCGAATCGCGGCCCTTCAAGCCGACGGTTCACGGGTATTTCAGCGCGACCGTGGCGCCGCCCTTCGTCAGGAGAAGTTCCGTCTCGCCGATGTGCTTGATGGTCCAGCCGTCATTGGTGAATGCACCTTCGTGGTAGCGCGCGCCATCGGCTGCGATGACGTAAGGCCGCTCGCCATACCAGATCGCCTGCAGCGTCAGGCGCGGGGCCTGCTCGGCGTTGCCGATCATGACGTTGGAGACCAGCGGAATGTGTGCGCCGAAGGCCTGGTCGAACCACGATTGCGTTTCCGTCCAGACGCCGCTCTGGTCATTCGGGATCATGCCCGACACCACGAGGCGTCCCGGCGATCGCTGAACGGTCAAGGTCCTTATGCCGGATTGCTCGAGACGCAGCTTGAGCTGACTTTCCGCTTCGGCGGCGGTCTGAATTTGCGCCGGCGACGAATCGTCCAGGACCTGTTGGCCCGGCTCGCCGGCGAAGGCCATTCTGATCGGTTCCCCATCTTTCGAGGGGCGCGTCTCGCCAACATCGGGCTTGGCGAGAGAGAGCCCGTTCGCGGCGAGGGAAAGAGCGAATACGGCGCACAGAACGCTGCCCGCCACCAGCACGGGGCGATTGGAAAAGGACCACCGACTTGCGGGGCGTTCCGGGTTGACCAGCCGGATACGGGCGTCGCCGACACTTACGGTGAGCGGCAGCCTGCAGCGGCTGCCGTGGCCTTCATGGATGGTTTCGCCTGTGGCGAGCGTTACATCGCCGCCGACGGCCTCGATTTCAAACTGGCTGCCCTTGCGCCGCAGCCTTGCGTGGACCGGCGCGATGCCGGCATCCCTCAGCACAATGTCGGATTCCGTGCTGGAGCCGATCGTGTACAGCGTCTCCACCAGGCTGAGTTCGGCGCCGGCGTGGAATCCGTGGGTGACGCTGAGCACAACGAAACCTCCGGATGCCGGGGAGGGGGCGATGATCGACCGCAACCGGCGCGCTGGCGCGGCATCCAGATACCTGCCGATAGGACTATCGGTCATGCCACTTCATCTCCCGCCGATGACGATTTCAAATGCAGCGACGACGGCGTTGAAAGCTTCCTGCCGTGCAAGTACGCCGCCGGTTGCTTCGGCGGCGTACGGGTTCGAGATCCGCCTTAGGCCTTCTCAGCCGACTGGCCGAGCGTCCTCGCGGTGCTCATCAGCATGTCATGCTGGGATTTCGCGATCTCTTTCGTGATCTCCAGCCCAAACATGCGCTCCTGGTGCTTGATCATCTTGTCCAGGTTCTGTTCCGGCGACCCTGCAGAGCCGGACGTAATGGGAGGGGTAGCAGCCATCATTGTCTCCTTGCGAGAAATTCAAGTCGCAAACGCCGGACTCACACCGCTGCGCTCCGGCACATTGCCAAGGCAGCTTAAGGCAGCGTGGTTGAAAATGAAAGTCCATTTGGAATATTTGAGCCATACAAGTTCCAACTGTTGCGTTGGCCACGTTCTAGGAGTAACCTGCGAGGCGGGTGAATGGGGTATTTCGGATATGGAAAAAGGTCCTTTGGCCGAGCTGTTGGTCGAACGGTTCGAGAATATGCCGCCGCAGTTGCGGGTCGCGGCGCGTTTCGTGCTGGATCATCCCAAGGATGTCGCGCTGATGTCGATGCGCGAGCAGGCGCACCAGGCCGGCGTTTCCCACAGCACGATGATGCGGCTGGCGCGCTGGCTCGGGCTTGATGGCTACGAGGACATGCGCAGCCTCTATGCGCGAGCATTGCGTGAGACAATCGCCGGTGAGCCCGCGCGACAGGGTATCAAGCAGCATGGCGATCCGGGATATTCGACCGTCGGGGTCGTTGCCGATACGCTCGCGGCCCAGATTGCAAGTCTTGGCGAATATGGCAGTGCCGTGCAATTCATCGCCGCCGCCGGCCTGCTGGCGCGATCGTCCAATCTGTTCGTCCTGGCCACACGCTCCGCCTATCCGGTCGCGGGCCATTTCGCTCACATCATGTCGTTTCTGGCTGGCGGCGACCGCAAGGTGACGCTTGTCGGCGAGATGGGCGGACCTGGCCTCGATGTTCTGCAGCAGGCGGGACGCGGCGATGTGCTGCTGGCGATAGCCATGTCGCCGTATGAACGCACGACGATCGATGTTGCGCGGCAGTCGGTTCGGCAGGGCGTCGGCGTGGTGGCAATCACCGACAGCAGCGTGTCGCCGCTGGCCCGGATCGCGCGGGAAACAATCATCGTCACGTCAAATTCGCAGTCGTTCTTCCGCAGCCTGGCGCCGGCCTTCGCCGCCGTCGAAATCCTGGCGGCACTGACGGCTGCGCAGTCCGAGGTGGATGCCGCGGATCGAATTAAGCAGTCGGAAGAGCAGCTTGCCGCTTTCGGCATTTATTGGAAGCCCCCCAGATAGCATTGGAACGTTGCTGTCTGGGCGGGCGTGACGGCAGCCAGGCTGCCGGCAACGGTGATTCCCGGAGGTCGTCCAGATGGTTCGCCCGATAACGCTCGCCAAGCCGCCGGTCCAACCGCAAAAGGTCGACGCCAAAGCAAATGCCGCGCAGGTTGCGCGGCTGGAGGCGCAGGCAGCGCAACTGCGCGAGCAGATCCGGCTTGCCAACAGAATGGGCGAGCGCGATTGGGCGGCGCAGGCGCGCCAGCAACTGGCGCAGGTGAATAGCGAACTGAGTTCGCTTCAGCCGCCGCCGGTCGCGGTTCCGGCAATGCCGGGCGTCAATGTCGTCAACGCCAGCGCAGGCACGTCGGGCAATGGCGCGACAGTGGCGCCGGCTCTCTATGTGCGCCCCGATCTCGCCGCAACCGCCGCGACGGTGAAACTCGATGGGGGCCCGGCCGAAGAGAACCCCAAGGACGCGACGACCGCCCGCAACATTGTCAACGACGTCACCGGCGGCAAGAGCATCGACCAGATTGCGTCCGCTCGCGGCATGACGCGCGAACAGGTTATCGCCGCGCTCAGGTCCGGCGGGATGACCGTGTCGACCACCGACCCGACAAGCGGCAATGGCGACGTGCAGACGACGAAAATCACGGATGGCAGCGGCCGCACCGTCACCCAATATTACGACTACCAGCACGACAGCTACTATACGAGCGTCCAGGCACAACCCAATGGCGCGGCAACCACCACGCCGGTCCGCGACGGGCTCGGACGCAAGGAGACCAGCAGCTACAATCCCGATACCGGCGCCATCACGACGCGGTATGAAGACGATCTCGGCACAGGCACCGTCACCGAGCGGACGTCGATGCCCAACGGGACCTCGGTGGAAACGGTGACGCCGGGCGCCGGCCCGTCGCTTCCCGTCACCACCGTCACCGGTCCGGACGGCCGCAAGACCATATTGGCGGCCTCCCAGGATCCGGGCGGGGCCAGCACGCACAACATCAAGCAAGACCTTGCCGATGGAAAGAGCATCGAGCAGATCGCGCAGGAAAACGGCCTTACCAGCGAGCAGGTGATCGCCGAATTGCAGGCCGCCGGCTATAAGGTGACGGCCACCAGCAGCAGCGACGCGCAGTCGGTCGAGCTCGCCGATCCGCGCACCGGCGACAAGACGGTCTACTCTTACGACTATCAGCACGATGTACGCACCGTCACGACGACGGCGGACGGGAAAAAAACGTCGCAATCCATCGATGGCAACGGGACCGAAACCAAGACCGTCACCGACAAGGACGGCCGGGTGACGATGACCGTCACCGAGAAGATCAATGGCGGCAAGCCCGTCGAGTACGAGGTCAAGCCGGGCGACAACCTGACCCTGATCGCACGGAAATATGGCGTATCGCTCGACGATCTCAGGCGGACGAATCCCGGACTGTTCGATTCGGCCCGTGATCCGGACGTCATCAACGCCGGAGAAAAGGTCACCATCGAAGACGGCACGCGAACGACCGTGAAGGTCACGTTCAACGGCTATACGCTGACCACCACGCCCGATGGCAGCATGACGCTGCACAACGACACGACCGGCAGCGAGCTGAAGATCGAGGTTGGCACGGCGCAGCAGGCGTTGGCCGAACTGCTGATGAAAATCAACCCGCAGAGCAAGGATCCCGAGCAGGCCAAGACCGACACGGTTCTCAAGACGATTCTGGAAGGAGTGCTCGGCGGGGCAAGTCCTGAGCTTGCGCAAGAGGTCGCAGATAAGCAGCAAGCAGTAAAGGACGCGATCAAGCAATATGGTGGCGGAAGGCCGGCGACGCCGAATCTCGACGGCAGCGCCACATCGGTTGGCCCGTTCGGCGAGCCGCCGTCGGCTACGGCTCCGTCAGGCGGCAAGTGGGTGCCGCTGATGGTCGACGGGAGCTGGCAGTGGTTTGATCCGGAAGTTGCCAAGGCGATCGCCGCCGAAAACGCTGTGATAGCGCGTCTCGGCGAAGCACAGGCAAAGCCTGAGCAGAGCGGGGCCCAGCTCGACGTCTATGCGCTGGACCCCGAATTTAAGGGAGCCGTGAATAGCGCCGAGACGACACTCGATAAGGTGCTGGCGCCGTATGGGCTGCAATGGCAGGCCCCCGAGCCGAAAGGCACGCTGGCGGATGCGCAAAAGCGGCTGACCACCGCCAACAGCATGCTGCAAAGTGCCAGCACTGCCAGGGCCGAGTACGCACAGGGCGAGAAGAACCTCCTTGATGCTCTGGGCAAGCAGGCAACCCTGCCGATGCTCAGCGATCCGAGCAAGCCGTCCGTCGGTCCTGTCGGTGGGCCCAGCCGCGAGGAAACCAACCTGCAGGGCAAGGCCGAGCACGCGGGGGTGACGCAACTCTTCATCAACGCGGCGCTGCACACCGCGCGAGGCAACAAGGCCACCATCGACCAGATGGTCAGCGCGACGGAATTGGAGCTCTACGGCGTCAAATCCGGGAGTCCCGAGTATACAGAAATCAATGGCAGGCTTGAGGGACTGAAAGGCCTGCAGGGGCCGGCAGCCAGCCAGGTGACGCTGGCTGAGGCGTATGAGGAATTTGGCGTCGCGCAAAAAGATGCGGCCGACCTTGCCGTGGATGTCGAACCGATCAAGCAGGCATTGGTCGCCCAGGCGAAGCAGAGAAATCCGCACCATTTTGATTGGGACGGCTACACGAACGGCGAGGGTGACTTCACCGGCAAACTGAAATCGCAGGAAGTGATCGAGGAGAATGGACAGCTCTATCTCGTAAACACCTATGAGAATGATGTTTTCAGCGACAAAGACGGCAACGACACGCCAGTCCTGAAATATGCTCTGACATACGATCTCGGCGACAAGAATATCCGGGACGATTTCCGCAACAATCCGCTCAACAAGCAGTGGCAGGAGCTGCTGGCGTCGACACAAAGCCCGGCTTCGGCGCCGGTCTGCACGCCCAATGGGACAGGTTCGCAATCGGCGCTGGCGGCGGCCAAATCCAAGATCGTCGGCGTGCAGGTCGAGCAGTTCGACGCGAAGCTCAAAGATGCGAAAGCCAAGCTCGTCGACGCGACGACGGCTCGCGACAAAGCAATCACCGAGCATGGCGGGGGAACCGTCGAAGCGCCTGCCGGCACACTGCAGCCGGGCGAGAAGCCGGTAAAGGTCACGGTGAACGGCCGCGAGCTTTGGGTCGCACCGGAGGTTGCCGCTGCCTACGAAAAGAGTGGGCCGGGCGCAATCGGCGCCAGCGGCAAGTCGGTCCGCATCGAGATGGATGGCCAGTGGCTGTGGGTGCACCCCGAGGTGGCGGCCGCGGAAATCGACAGGGGTCTGGCAGAAACCGAAAAGAGTCAATTGGAGACATGGAACAAGGATGTCCGCCCTGCGATGGTGGCGGCGCGCGATTGGTACGGCTTCTACGCAAGCAACCCCAAGCTTCTGACCTATGGCAACGAAGAGCATGAGGCGCGGCTCAAAAACACTTATTTCGAGGAGCACAAGGATCAGGCGCTCGCCGGCTACCAGGTCCGGCTCAAGCAGCTGTACGACAACGGGTTCACGGGCGAATACAAGCAATACAAGCCCGGCGAGCTCAGCGGCACGGTTGCCCGCACTCTCGGCCTCGACGAATCGAGCGAAGGGGTCACGAAGGTTACCGGAGAGATCACCGACCGTGCCGGCGAAAACGCGGAGGTCAAGGTCGTGCCGATCTTCTCGCTGGATGGCGGGATGGAATCGTCGACGGCGTTGTTCGCGATCAAGAGCGATGGAAAAGAAATCGGCTATGTCGACAGCTCCGGCAAATACTACGGCAGCTTCGACGAATTCCAGCATGAGAACCGCATCTTCAGCCAGAACGGCAAGCTGATCCTGGCCAAGGGCGGCGACATGAAGCTCGGCGCCGATGGGTTCTCGCTCGACGAGGTGGAGATCGCCGACGCACGCAAGGTTGATTTCTGGGACAAGGCCACCGACATCGGTCTTGGCATCGTCGCCGGCGCCGCCACCATCGTCTCGTTCGTTCCGGGCGGTCAATGGGCCATTCCCATTGCGATCACCTCCGGCGCGGCTCTTGGCGGCAAGACGCTCTACAGGGAAGGCGAGCACCTGCTTCAGGGCGGCGACTTCGACAGTCAGTCGGCCTGGAATGTCGCCACCGGCGTGACCGCGTTCCTGCCCGTAGGGGCCGGCGCCCTGCGCACGTTCGGCCTGGCAAGGGCCGGCCTGTCCACGTCCGAGGCGTTCGCGGGCGGATTCGGCATGGCGCGCATGAGTGACGCCAGCTGGGGCATTGGCAAACTCCGCGTAAACGTAACGCAATCCTCTTATGCCGAACAGGCAGCGAGCTATCTGCAAAGCGGCAGCAAGCTGACCAACACAGCCTGGGGCCTCGATGCCGGGGGCGTGGTCACTGGTATTCCGGTGCTTGCCAGGTCGGCGGAGGATCTGGCCAGGCACGGCGGTGAAATGTCATTTGCCGAACTTGCGAACGCCATCATGGGCATCGGCACCGGCGCGGTCGGCACGGGCCTTGGCGGCCGCTCGTTGCTGTACAACATGCCTGGAGCGTCCGGTCCTCGGGGCGGCGACGCGACTCCCACGTCAGGCTTTCCACCGCCGGGCGGACCGGATTCGGGGCCGGGGCCGCGGGCGGTCTACGCGATGGGCCAGGACGGTGTTTACAGGCCCACCGGCGAATACGTCATGCCGGACCCGAATGAGATCGTTATCCAGGGCGAGGTGATCGGCGAAACCAGCGGCCAGCCGGGGCCCGGTTTCAGCGCTCGGGAGGGGGCCGGAAATCCAGTTGGTCAGCGCGCGCTGCCAGCCGGCAAGTCAGAGGGCCAGAACCAGCCGCCATCGACTGGTGACAAGACTGATCCCTCAGGCAACAGTCAGCCGTCGCGGCCGATCGTCTTGCATGAGCCATTCGAAGGCGCTGGAAGCGGTGACCCGACGATGCTGCCGGGCCGCGATCCAGATGGCTTGGCCGTGCGAAGCCCAGCCAACCCCACTGACGGCGATCCCATCATCGTGTCGAACAAGCCGACCGTGACAGAGGTCCCGGTGCATCTCGTGTGGGATCCGGAAACGCGCAGCTTCACTGGCACGCCTGAACGCGACACAGGCGGGTATGTCTACACAAGCGGCAAGGATCCCAAAACGCCCTCGGCCTATCTCGACGGTTTGACCACCGAACAGCTGGTGACCCGCTACGAACAGGAGAAAAGCTACTATTCCAGCCACGAGCTGGCAGAGCGCTATGGCCCGGATGGCATTCCAGAAACAGCGCGGAGGACGGCGGACGAAAGCGCAGCGCCTGGCGCCAACCCGCTGGCAGCCGTCGAGCCGGCCAAACAGAAGAACTGGGGAGATTTCAGGATATCCGCGCTCGGGCGGGTCCGGTTCAACTCCGATCCGGTAAACATGGCCGTCCATTCGATCCCGGGTATGCCTGAGGCCCTCCAGTTGGGATCGCCGACCTGGCGGTCATACATGGTGGGCCTAGGGACACGCACCGATTATCGTGCCCTTTGGCAGTCATTTGCCGACAGCCTCAAATACCGGTCGCTCGAACCGGCACGCTATAGTCTCGGCAAGGAACTGGGAATCTCCATTCGCCCGAACGAGCATCGCAACATCACGCTCGCGCAGCTCGGCCTCAAGGTTCAGCGCCAGACGGCTTTCCAGTTCAAAGGTCAGGATCTTCTCGACGCGGCACGTCAAAGGCTGTTCGGCGAGGCCTCGGATTCCGTCTTCACGGTCATGCCGCGTTCTGCCAGCGTTGAGGGTCCGGCAGGGAACCAGGGTTGGGCCGTGGAGCTGACATTCAGCCTCGCCCTTCGCTCAAAGTCGGCAATTTTGAAGGACGGTGAAAGCGACTTCTTGCGTCAAACGGCGGACGGCAAGACGGAATTCTCGGAGTTCCACGGCGACGTTCCGTATCGCAAAGTTTACTTGGAGGACAAGTATTACCTGACGAGCTTGCTAAGCGTCGAGAAGCGCTACGAAGTGGCGATGGACGCAACATTGCCCAAGGGAACGATCGTCAATTCAGATTTCGTCGACGCGAACAAGGGAGTGCTTGACCGCCTGCGACTGAGGGCCCAGTTCGTCGTGAAGGACGAGCATACGGCGCAGGCGCTTGCCGACAATCCTGACATGAGCACGATCCGGACACTGGTGGCGTCGGGAGAAATCGATGCTCAGAAATCGATCTTGTTCATTCCTGGCTCGGCAAGCGGGATGCGGCAATCTGCTGTTCCCGGCTTGGCACTGGGCGAGACAATTGTCGATCTCACGGGAAAAAGTCGGCGCGTGTGGGATGCCGGCGCAAGCCGGCTCGAGGTCATCGTCAACGAGGCATTCCACAAATTCCTGCCGAGTCCGGACCGCATTCTCCTGCGCAAGCTGCCTGCGCCCTACAATCATTATGTTCGCTCGGGCGGTCCGATCTATGTCAACCTTTTCGGCAAGCGTGAGGCTGTCGCCTCGACACTTGACGTTACGCTTGCGGTGCGGAGCCCGGCGCTCAAGTTGCGCGTGCCCTCCGTGCCGTTCCTCCAACTGCCATTGGCGTTCACGGGCGAAATCAGGTTCTTCTACCGAACGAATTTGCCTGAGGTCGCCCCGATCGTCGCGAAGGGCGACTTCGTTGGACGTGAATTTACCTTCGCCGACAACCTGCCTGTGGAAATAGCGGTTCCGCGCTGGCTGCATGAACTCGGCCAGCGTGCCGACAGCGGCGGAGGTCTCGCATTTCCGAGAGGCGGCAAGGCGTCTTTCGGAAAATGGCTGGATGAACTCGAAACGACCGCGACACCCAGTCAGAAGGCCGATATCGAGGCATTCCGCCAATCCACGTTGCTGTCACTCAAGGATGAAGCCTTCATTCCACCTGGCGCGATGAGCGCCGTCCGTGACTTCCTCGAGACACAGGCAAAACCAATTGAGATGCCGCCGCCGGAATTCATCTATCTGGCGCCATCCGACCAGCAGCAGGCGCTTGCGCGCTGGTATCAGGAGCAAGGAGTTGCTCCTTCGCCCTCAGACAGGCCTGTTTGGTTTCGGCGGCCAGCACCGCCGGCAGGCAACCCCGCGCCTGGGCAAGACGCGGCCGCAGGCGCCGCCAACGCTGCGTCGGCCGGTAAACGCCCGCCAAGAACCCTGCAGCTTCAGGACGAGAGCGGCAATGTGATCACCGCCACAATGCTGGGCAACGGGCCGAACAGTCCGGAGCAGGTTTATGTGCCGCCGGCCGACGGACCAAAGGCGCGCGGCGACGAACCGGAGCTGATGGACAAGTCGCATATTCTGTATCGGGACCCGGAGACGGGCGAAGCATATGTCCTGCCATGGGTGCGCGGCGGCTCGCAGGACCACGTGCCGGGCAGCCAGGGACGGCCGGAGGGAGAAGCCGTGCCGCCGCAGGCAATGCCGGCGAGGAAGGCCATCGAGGCGGCGCCGCCGACGACCTATTCGCTGCAGCAGGTGCGCAACATGCGGCAGCCTGAAAAATGGAAGGCCGGCGAGACCTACACACGCGAACTCAACGGATCGCTTGGGGAGGCGCATTTCCCGGTCGCGGCCAATCCGGGCGGCCCGCATCCGGTCTTCGGCGAGGGCGGGCGCTACGTGGATTCGCCTGTCTTCAAGAGCCCTGACGTGATCGAGGCCATCGAGGTAAAGACCTACCATCGCTGGACGACCATCAACGGTGTCGCCCAGATGCGCGAAGTGCCGCTTACGCCAAAACTGCAGGAGCAGATCAACAAGGATGTGGCGCTGCGCAACGAGAACCCGGCCTATCAGCCGCGCTGGGTTTTCCTCGATGCGCCGCCTTCCGCGGAATTGCAGCGGGCGCTCGACGATGCGGGAATTGTCGGCAACATCTTCGGACACAGCAAGCCCGCTACGGCAACTCCGCAATCTCAACCGGCGTCGAGCCAGGTCGCCGCGGGCCGCACCATCCATCTTCAGGACAGGAATGGCGAGGTGATCGTCGCGGCAATGCTGGGCACGGAGCCGAGGAGCCCGGAACAGGTTTATGTGCCGCCTTCCGACGGGCCCCGCGCCCCGGCCGATGCGCCGGAGGTGCAGGACAAGACGCACATACTGGTCTACGACCCCGACACGGGCGAAGCCGTCGTGCTGCCCTGGATACGCGGTGCCTCCGGTGGTCACGCGCTCACCCGGAATGGCGTCAGAGCGACCCCGCTTGACCAGGTGCCGGATCTCGTCATGGGCGATTTCCAGCCGAACCAGGTTCCATGGCTCAAGCGAGAGCAGGTGGCCGAGCTGACAAAACAGCAGTTCCGCGACATGGATCGGGCCGGCTTGCTGCCGTCTCTGACCAAGGGCCAGCTGCGCGGTATCCCGAAGGCAAAGATAGGCTATGTCAACATCGCGGGCCTCGAGGCGAAGCAGGTTCCCTGGCTGACCGAGGGTCACGTCCGGAATATGACCGACCAACAGTTCCGGGACCTCTGCAAAGCCGGTTTGACGCCTCACCTTACGAAACCACAGGTGCGGGCGATCAAAGGAGACATGGTCGAGTTCGTTGACGCGTCGACATTGGAAGCGCGCCAGGTTCCGTGGTTCAAGCCCGGCCAGGTCGCGAAGTTCACGTCAGAGCAGTTCAAGGACCTGGCCACGGCCGGATTGCTGAACAACCTCACCGAGCGCCAGGTTCCGGCGATCCCCGAAAACATGATCGATTCCATTGACACTGCGAAGCTCGATCCCAAGCAGGTGCCGTGGCTGACCGAGAAGCAGATCCCGGTGCTGACCCGCGATCAATGGGGTGCTTTCACGATCCACCACATCGAAGCCCTGACCCAGCCGCAGATCGAAGCGGTGACACCAAAACAGTTCGCGGAAATGAGCCCCGGCCAGTTCCGCAAGTTCACGCCTGAGCAGTTCGGGTGGATGGGCGGAGATCAGACGAACGGCCTCTCCGTGCTGCAACTGACGACCTATCGTGCCACCCACAAGAAGACGATGACGCCGGATCAGGCCGCCAGCGTCGATCTGGCCCTCAGCCATGCGAGGATGCGCGAAAACGCTCAGGCGCTCGCCACCTTTGGCGGCATGTCGACCAGCTCCTACGCGTTGTGGAGTTCGTTGCCGCCAACCTGGAGCGCGACTGCCGCAGCGGTGGCATTTGGCGTGCGAGGCTTCGTTTTCGGCTCGCAGGCGATCTTCCCCAACGCAACCGCAAATCACAAGCCGTTCGGGCGATTCCTCAACGCGCTCGGCGGGGCCACATTCATTGCAGCGGCGCCAGGTGCCGCGACCGGGATGATCCAGGGTAAGGACCTTGTCGTCAACAGCACGTTTTCGCTCGGCAACGTCGTCTATGGCACGAAGTCGATGCTGCAGTCGTTCACCGGCAGACCGGTGATCCGAAATGTGGCCGAACATCTGGCTGGACCCGGTTATGTGCTTGGCTGCGCCGTCTATACGCTGCACTCCTGGCCGGCGCCGATCGCCACGGTCGCCGGCACCCTGTTCACGTTCGGCTGCGCCGAATTCTGGGCATCGGCGATCAGGACGGACCGGATGAATCGCCGTTCGGTGCCGCGAACCGATGCCGACATGGCGGCGGCGGAAAAGTCCGACAAAAGATGGGGTACGTGGGATCGGTGGACCCTGGGCATAACCTTCGGCGTCGGCATGCTTCTCTTCTCGCTGGACTCGCTGCTGACGAAGCCTTGGGAGGGCGCCCCGACCTCTCCACCCGATCCGAAAAAACCGGACGGCGATGCCTCGTCCCAGCAACCCGATGATCCGTCGGATGTTCCGCCGCAAACCCCGCCCGAGGACTTCCCGCAACTCGTGGTGTCGGCGGATGACGGGTTGAATTTGCGGACAGAGCCCGACGGGGATTCGAGCGTAGCGACGGTCCTGCAGCCCGGCACGTTCGTCGAACAGACCGCGAAGCCTTCGAGCGACCCGTCAGGAGAAGCCTGGATACCTGTCGAAGGTTTCGGACCGGACGGCAAAATGCATAGCGGCTGGGTTTCCAGCGACCATGTCGAGGTTCATCCCGACGGCAGCAGCAATGCCGAAGGCCGCACGAACCCGACGCTGGAGAAGGGCGGCTATCAGTGGGTCGAGGTCAAGAGCGGCGACAGCATTCGCCTGATCGCCAGGACGCATTCTGCGGATGTGGCGGAGACGGTGGTGCTCAACATGGATCACATCCTGAGCCCGGATCAGATTTTCTCGGGCGACCGCATCTATCTGCCGGTCACATCGGTCGGCTGAGGAGCGGCCGGCTCAGTCTAGTCAGCAGGAGCCTTGCCGATCCTGGCGGCATAGGCGTGTGCGACACAGGCGGCCAGCTTCGCCGCCCGCTCCGCTATCTGATTGGAGGGCTCGGAAGAGTAGGAGGCGGTAAACCGCAGGTCGGACGGGTGCCATTCGCAATCGATGATGCGCAGTTGGCCGCCTGCGGCATAGTCCCGGACCACTTCCTCGGGGAGAGAGGCTATGCCGATACCGTTGAGCGTCATCTTGATGGACGCGGCCAGCGAATTGGCCGGAAAGATGCGCGGCGTCTCTTCCAACTCGCCGGTCAGCTTGCGGTAGAGCTCGCTGTAGGGCGTTGTGGTGCGCGCGTAGCTGATGATGGGAAATTGCATCAGATCGTTCAGCGTCAGCTTACGCCGGTTCGGCAATTTCAGCTGCGGCGAGCACACCCAGACGAGCGGAAAGGACGGCAGTCCGATATTCTCGATGCTGTACTCCAGAACCGGGCCCATCAGCACCGCAAGATCAAGCCTATGCGACATGAGTTCGTTGCGAAGGGTGGTCGTCGCGTCAACGACGATATCGGTGTCGATCAGCGGATAGTTCGCCTGCAACTCCTTCAGGAAATCCGGCAGCCAGGTGTGCACGATGGTTTCGGCAACCCCGAGCCTGAGCACTCCCGCCGTTTCTGAAAGGGAGTTGGCCGTCAGCTGCAGCCTTTCCGCCACGCGCAAGACGCGTTGCGCGGGCGGCAACAGCCGCTGTCCCTCGGCGGTCAGCCTGACGGTGCTGCTTTGCCGCTCGAACAGCTTGGCACCCAGCGCTTCTTCCAGGCCGGCAATTCGGGTGGATACCGCCGGCTGCGTTGTGTTCAGCCGTTCGGCCGCCTTTCGAAAGCTTCCGAAAGTCGCCACCAGCAGAAATGTTTCGAGCTGCTTGATGTTGAAAGGGATCACGATTCAATGCCGGACAATAATCTGGGCGCCGATCTTCACTCGGTCATATAGGTCGATGACGTCTTCATTGGTCATGCGGATAGCCGCTGTTCGATCGAGCCTGCGCAGGCGCCATGGCGACAGTCAACGGGGCAGCAATCAGAACTGATTCACCCAAGCTCTGGGCGAGGCTCAGCCCGATCGACGTCCAGCGCCCCGGACTTCCGGTGGGAGCATCCAGATGCGCGACCAGGTTCTTGCTTGCCGCCACCGAGGCCGATCCTTCCCAACCAGGCATTGAATCCGGGGATCACGAAGCGGTGACGCCTGATTCCAGCGCGCACCATATCGCTTTGCTCGCTGTTCGCAACATTTGGAACCAAATACACAGAAGCAATCCAATTGGACTTCCAATTTTGCGGTGCGCACGATAAAAGCGAGTTGGCGGGTTAAACCATGAGACAGGCGAGGCGGGTCATCGCTCCGCGTCGTCCTGTGATAGGACCAAATGTTGACGGGACGCGGTACCTGCCATGCACGCTGGTTGTCGGGAGCCAAGGCTGTCTTCGCGGCCGGCGGCCTCGCGATGATCCTGGCGCTTGGCCTCGCTTCGTCTCGGGCGAGCGCCGCCGAGCCACGCTGGCCCGCCGGCCCGTACAAATACATCACGGTCGATCAGTCGGTGACGGACGCGCTGATCGAGCTTGGCCGCAACATGCGCGTTCCGATGCGTGTCAGCAAGCTTGTGAAGGGGCGCCTGAGCGCCGGCATGCCGGTTGGAACGGCCCGCGAGTTCCTGGAAGAGATCTGCAATCGGTACGGCCTGGTCTGGCATTTCGACGGCATCGTCATGAACGTCGCGACCGAGGCTGAAGTCCAGACCGAGATGATCCCGCTCGATGCCAACACGGCTGCCAGTGCGGAAGATCGGCTGCAGCGGCTGGGCGTCATCGATCCGAGGTTTCCGATCAAGGTTTCCAGGCAAGACGATGTCGTCTCGGTGTCGGGGCCGCCGTCCTACGTCGAACTCGTGAGGAAGACGCTCGGAGTTCCTGCCGCATCGAGCCCGAAGCGGGAGCCCGGCAAGGTCGTTTCCATCCGCGTTTTCCGCGGCGGCAAGCTGGCGGAGACACAGAATGTGCCCGTCACACCGAACTGAAACAGGAGGCCAGGTTCATGCAGATCGCGCCGATTGGAGCCCTGGAAGCAACGCTGGCAAATTTGACCACCAGTATAAGTTCGCAACAGCAGATCACCGCCGGCGCGGCGGCGCAGCCGGGCAACAGGATGGTGGGCGCCAAGCAGGAAAAGCACGATGTCGCAAAGGCTGGCACGCCCGACCGAGGCGATGTCGCCACGCCGGCAGGTCGGCAGGTGGCGCAGGCATCGTCCGGCGCCAATCCGGCAATGGCCGGACAATCCGCCAAAGCGGAACGGACCGAGCCGATCGTGGAGCGCCAACTCTTCGATTATCTGGCCGAGGCGGAGAAGGCAGGGGGTGGGGCGCTCACCGATCCGTCGGCACTGTTCGGTTCCGCCGTTCGGTCGCTTGAAGGAACCATGCAGCAGGTCCAGAAAGCCCTCGGCCAGGCGAACGCCCCCGTGAACGCTGAAGCAGCCTCGCTGCAGGATGCCGCCGGCAAGACGGCGCCGTCGGGCAAGGAAGGCGAAAGCGCGCCGGCAAAGAACGCCGAGCAACTTCTCGAGCGATCGATTTCGGTGATGTGGGCAGCCGCCAATCTCGAGGTGGTGACGAGCAGCGTGACCGCCGTCACCTCGTCCACCAGCACGCTGATCAAGCAACAGTAAGCGCTACGGAGTGTTCGTGCCCACGCTATCCTTGCCGCGGCGATCAACGCTTTTGAATCGGTGCGGCGCCCGGTGCCGCGTCGCGCTGGTTGTCATGGGCATGCTTGTGCTCCAGGCGTGCTCGGTGGAGCTCTATTCCAACCTCAACCAGCAGCAGGCCAACGAGATCGTCGCCACGCTGATGCGTCGCGGGATCCCGGCCCAGCGCGAGGCCGGCAAGGACGGCAAGATGACGGTGTCCGTGCAGAAGGGCCGTTTCGCGGAAGCCATGGCAATCCTCGACGAAAGCGGATTGCCCAAGCAGGAATTCCAGACGCTCGGCGAGGTGTTCAAGAGAGACGGGCTGGTGTCCTCGCCGGTGGAAGAGCGGGCCACGATGATCTACGGCCTGAGCCAAGAGCTTTCGCAGACGATCTCGGACATCGACGGCGTGCTTTCCGCACGCGTCCATCTCGTCTTGCCGGAGAACGATCCGCTGAGACAGCAGCTGGTGCCGTCTTCCGCCTCCGTCTTCATCCGGCATCGCGCGTCGGTCCCGATGAATGAGCTGATCCCGCAGGTCAAGATGCTGGTGGCCAAGGGCATTGCGGGACTGACCTATGACAATGTCTCGGTCACGCTCATCCCGGTGGCCGCGACGGCCCCCGAGCACGAAACCGCCGAAGCAGGCTTCACGACATTCCTTGGCCTCTGGCTGCATCCGGACAGCGTCGCCGCCGCGATGTGGCTGTTCTACGGCATGGCGGCGGCCATACTGGCGCTGGCTGCCCGGCTGGCCTACCTCCAGTGGTATCGACGGCCGGGTGTCTATGCGCTCGACGCGTCCGCTCTGCCGGTGAAGAAGACATGACCGGGACCGGCTCGCAACAAACCGCCAGCCCGGAATGGCAGGCATTCATGGCCAACCCCGCATCCTATGCGGATGCGGCCCGGCTTGCGGAATGCTTTGACGGCACGATCAGCGAGGCCGCCTGCGAGCGCATGCTGCGATCGCAGCGCCTGCAGGAACGGCTGTCGAAGTTGCTGCGGGAGTATTACCGGCTCGAATCCACAGCCGATGAGCCAGCCGACGCGGTGGATCGGGCGATCGCGTTGTTGTCGGGTGAAGAGCTGGAGGAGCTTGCGCTCCGCTCGGGCGCGATCTACTGGGCCGGCAGTCTGGCCGCTGTCATCGATGGACGCGAAGCCGCCGGATTGCAGGCGGCCCTTGGCACCGATCTCTGCGCCTTGTCGGTCGCCAACCGCGATCTCGCCGGTCCGACCCAGTCCTTGCAGCCCTTGGAAGATATTCACGATCGCGTCCACGCCGATGGGCTGAGCTGCCTTGGCGCGTGGTGTCAGGCGATGCCCGGCGAGACGAGCATGCGGGTTCGCCTCAAGCTGATGCCGCACGGGTCTGTCGACGCAGCGGCGGCCGAAGCATTTGCCGCTGCCGGTCCGGCGATTGTTCGACGAGCGATGAGCGAGACGAGATGATCGAACCGGGCAAAGCGATCGACGCCATGCCGAGACGCCCTTCTGCGCGCATCCTGCGCGCCGCGGAAGCGCGCGCCTGGCAGGATGGGCACGCCTTTCTCGACGAGGCGAGGCACGATGCCCAGCAGTTGCGCGAAGCCGCCCGGCGAGCTTACGCGGCCGAATATGCGCAGGGCTATGAGGACGGCAAGGCGCAGGGCGATGCGGACGCCACGCGGCTGATCGGCGAAACAGCGGTCAAGGTGGACCGCTATCTTGGCGGGCTGGAGGCCGAAGTCATCGGTCTGGCCGTCGAAATCGTCAGGCGAATGCTGGGCGAGTTCGACGTCGGCACGCTTGTCGCCAAGGCCGCGAGACAAGCGGTTTCCGAAATTCGCCGCGCCAAATATTTGAAGGTCCGGGTTCATCCCGCTTCCGTCGACAGGGTTCGCGATGAGCTGAACGCGGTCCTGCGCGAGAGCGATCTGGGCATTGCCGTCGAGATCGACACGGATGATGCGCTGGCGGCCGGCGCCTGCATCGTTTCGACCGACTTTGCCGTCGTCGATGCCAGCATCGACGCGCAGCTCAAGGCCATAGCTGCCGCCATCGCGTCGAAGGCGGAGGTTGCATGACGACGCCCGCTGCCGAAATCGAAAATCGCCTGGCGTCCATCATCCCCGGCCTGCGTTCCGGGCTGCGCGACGATGCCAGCCGGCCGAGGCGAGGGCGCGTGCGGCGGGTCACCGGCACCGTCATCCACGCGACCGTGGAGGAGGCCCGGATCGGCGAGATATGCGAACTGATCGACCCCAGGACCGGCAGGACGACTAGGGCGGAAGTGGTCGGCCTGCTGGACGAGATGGCGATCCTCGTTCCGCTTGGCGATCTGACCGGCCTTTCGAGCCTGACCGAGGTCGTTGCGACCGGAAAGGACCAGCAGGTGCCCGTCGGCCCCGGCCTTCTTGGCCGGGTGATCAGCGCGCTCGGCGAGCCATTGGACGGCAAGCCGCTTGCGCCGGACGGCATTGCCGGCAGCTATCCGGTCAACGCCTATCCGCCATCTCCGCTTGAGCGCAGTCTGATTTCCGAGCCGATCCAGCTCGGCATCCGCGCCCTCGATGGGCTGCTCACCTGCGCGCGCGGGCAACGCGTCGGTATCTTCGGCGAGCCTGGCGTCGGCAAGTCGATCCTGCTTTCAGATATCGTCAGCGGTACCGACGCCGATGTCGCCGTGGTCGCCCTTGTCGGCGAACGCGGGCGCGAGGTGCGCGAATTCGTTGAGCATCAGCTTGGAGCGGAAGGGCGGGAGCGGGCGATCGTCGTCGTCGCGACGTCCGACCGGCCTGCCATCGAGCGCGTCAAGGCCGCTTACGTGGCGACCAGCATCGCGGAGTATTTTCGCGACCAGGGCAAGCATGTGCTGCTTGCGATGGACAACATAACCAGATTTGCCCGCGCGCAGCGCGAGATCGGCCTGGCCTCGGGCGAGCCACCGACGCGGCGCGGTTTTCCGTCTTCGCTGTTCGCGGTGCTGCCGCGTCTGCTCGAGCGCTCGGGGCCCGGTCGGATTGGGTCCATCACAAGCCTCTACAGCGTTCTCCTGGAAGGCGACGGCACGCTGGATCCGGTCGCCGAGGAGATCCAGGCGCTTCTCGATGGCCATGTCTTCCTGTCGAACGAGCTGGCCCAGCGCAACCATTTCCCGGCCATCGACGTCCTGCGCAGCCGAAGCCGGCTGATGGATGCCGTCGTGCCGCCGGCGCACCGGGCTGACGCCGGCCGCCTTCGAGAACTGCTTGCCCGCTACGCCGACATCGAGCTTCTCCTGCGCGTCGGCGAGTATCAAAAGGGCAGCGATACCGTGGCGGACGAGGCGGTGGCCAAGATCGACGCCATCAATGCGTTCCTGCGACAGCCGTCCGCCACGCATGAGGGCATCGAGAAGACACGCCAGCGCATGCGGGAGATCGTCAATGAAGGCGCCTGAGACGATCGCCCGGCTGCGCGACCTCAGACGCCGCCGTGAGGAGCGTGCAACGGAAGAGGTGATCAGAAGGCAAGCCGCCGCGCAGCGGGCTGCGAGGGAGGTCGAGGAAGCGGCGGCCGCCGTCACCGAACACCTTCAGCGCACGGTCGACGCCGAAGATGCAGCGTTCGGTGCGCTTGTCGGACAGCCGGTGAAGGCTGCCAGCCTGTATCGGCTTCAGGGTCGGTTCGAAGTCGCCGCCAGCAAAACCGGGCAATTGCGAGAGAACGAGAAGATGGCCGGCGTAGCCGAGCAGCGACGCAAAGTGGAGCTGTCGGCAGCCCGCAAGGATCATCGCGCGAGCATGAGGGCCGTGACGAAGCTGGACGGGCTGCTGGAGCACCTGACCAGGCGCACCGCACGTCGTCGCCTGGCGCTTGCCGAGCTTTCCGAGGAGGAGGAGCGCGGTCCATCGCGCTTGCCCACAGAACGATAGCCCCAATCCGTGATCGTGAATATGGATCTGATGCCTCAAGCCTTCGCGTCGGCAAAAAGGAAAGCGCGGTCAAAACCGGCGAAGCGCGCGGCCGCACGGTCGAGCGTCGGCGAGCTACTGACGTTGGAATCCGTTGCGCCGGTTGACGTCGGTGCATTGAACGCCTTCTACCGCCGCCGCGCTCCCGCGGAGATCACGATTGCGGGGAAGGCCATGGCGATCGCGGCGGCCTGGCCGGCACCGAACCTTGCCAACGAGCGGCTTTGTACCATTGCGCTCACCGTCGGGGACGCGGCTGCCAACTTGCGCCTGCCGCTTTCTGTTGTCGAACGGGGCTTGGCCAGGGCGGACGAACTCCTCGACGTGCAACGATTGGCGCCTGCTCACGCCGCACTGCTGCTGGAGGCCACGTTCGAGGACGATCTCGCTTGGATCGAGGACAGGCTGGGCGAGCGGATCGCGATCACCTCGATCGGACCGGGAGATGCCGTTTCGGGCGAGATCCCATTCGCCTTTGTCCTGACCGGCAAGGATGAAGCGATCGACTGCGTCTTGCATGCTGACGACGGCGGTCTGGCGGCGCGGATCGGCCGCCTTCTCGACGAGCTCGGCAAGGCGAGGCCGCCGATCCCGGCCGGATTTCCGCTGCCGGTCCACCTTCGGCGTGGCCCGCTTGCGATCACCCTTGGCGAGTTGCGGAGCCTGCAGCCTGACGATGTGGTGCTTTTCAGGGATGCAGAGGAGGAATGCATGGCGGTGCTGGTGATTGCCGAGCGCCTCTATGCGCCGGTGGCCCTGACTGCCGATGGGCCGCAATTGCTTGCCGCGCCGACCGCAAGCGCCGGATCGAATTGGGAGTGGACCATGAACGAGAACACGCCGCCGCCAGCCGGCGGGACCTTGGAAGAGTCGACCTTGGACGAGCTGCCGGTCGCGCTTGCCTTCGAGATCGGCCGCACGGCCATGCCGCTCGGCGAGGTAAGGCAGCTTGCGCCCGGCTCTGTCGTTGCCCTCGCCGATGTCACGGAGGCGAGTGTCGACATCATCGCCAACGGCAAGCGTGTCGGTCGTGGCGAGATCGTGCGGATCGGCGAAAGCCTGGGCGTGCGGATCGTGCGCATGTTCGACAATGCTTGAGAATTCGCCCAACCTGCTCGGCATTCTGATCGCCGTCGGCTTCGTCGGGTTGCTGCCGCTGGCGGTCGTCACGATGACGGGCTTCCTGAAAATCTCGGTCGTGCTGTTTCTCATCCGCAATGCGCTCGGCGTCCAGCAGATGCCGCCCAATCTGGTGCTCTACGGCATAGCGCTGGTGCTCACCGTCTACGTCACGACGCCGTTGCTGAGCGAGATGTCGGGGCGGCTTCAGGAGGGGCAGGTCCAGTTCCAGACGACGGATGATCTGGCCAGGGCGGCACAGCTGGTCAGGGAACCGTTGCAACGACACCTGATGAAATTCACCCAGCCGCAAGAGCGGAAGTTCTTCCTCGACGGAACGAGCCGCCTGTGGCCGGAAGAGGCGCGCCAGAACCTGAAGGACGACGATCTCTCGATCCTTGTTCCCGCCTTTGTCGCCTCCGAGCTGACCCGTGCCTTCGAGATCGGCTTCCTGCTTTATCTCCCCTTCCTCATCATCGACATCGTCGTCGCCAACGTCCTGATGACGCTCGGCATGATCATGGTCTCGCCGGTCCTCATTTCGATACCGCTGAAACTGTTCCTTTTCGTCGCCATCGATGGCTGGTCGCGGCTGATGCATGGCCTCATCCTGAGCTATGGCTGACGCCGGGGGTTTTGCATGAGCAATGACTTCATCCTGGCGAAGGTCCAAGGCGCGCTTTGGACGGTGCTGTTCGCGTCCAGCCCGGCGATCATCGCGGCGCTGGCGGTCGGCATCCTTGTCGGACTTGCCCAGGCGCTGACGCAGATTCAGGACCAGTCCTTGCCGCAGACGATCAAGCTCGTCGTGATCCTTTTGGTCATCATCGTCGTCGGCCCGCTGCTTGGACAGCAGATCGCGGAGCAGGCCTCGACGGCGCTGGACGAGTTCCCCGTCGTCACGCGTTGAGGCACGCGGATGCCGGTCGAACCACTCTTCACGTCGATAAAGGAACTTCAGTTCTATCTGCTGGCCGGCGCTTTCGCGCTCGCGCGCATGACCGGTTTCATGCTTTTGATGCCGCTCTTTTCGCGGGTGCCGCTATCCGGGCTGCTGCGCAACGGCGTGGCTCTGGCGCTGGTGGTTCCGGTCTTTCCGATGATCGTGGACAAGCTGACGAGCACCGACATCACGACGACGATGATTGTGCTCTACATGCTCAAGGAGGTCGTGGTCGGGGTGACGCTCGGGCTGGCGATGGGCATACCGTTCTGGGCCGCGGAGGCTGCCGGCGACATCCTCGACCTGCAGCGCGGCTCGACGATGGGAACGCTGATCGACCCGATGATGACCCACGAGACGAGTGCCACCGGCACCTTGCTCGCGGTCATCATGGTCACGGTCTATCTGGCCGCCGGCGGCTTCGAACTTTCCCTGACCAGCCTCTATGACAGTTATGGCCTTTGGCCGATCGACCAGCTCATGCCCGTGTTCAGCAAGGATGCCGCCGTCATCTTCCTCGGTTTGCTGAACCGCATCCTGATGATGGCCCTGACACTCGTCTTCCCGCTCATCATCTGCATGCTTTTGTCCGACATCGTGCTTGCCTTCCTCGCGCGCGCCGCGCCGCACCTGAACGTCTTTGCGCTTTCGCTGGTCGTCAAGACGCTGGTCTTCAGCCTCGTGTTTGTCCTCTATGCGGCTTTCCTGCTGTTCTACATGAACCGGGACCTTGCCTTCCTGCACGAAGCTGGCCGGCAGATAGAGGCGATCGGCTGCCGCGGCTGCCGGTGAACGAAAAGGTTTATTCGCAAACGCTAATAATAATAGCAGCCACCATTGGCCGACCAATAAATACAATTTATCGTTGGGGAAAGATTCTGACAATTTGACAAGCGGCCAACCCGCCGATGATCTTACGCGCTCTCGACGTGTCTCTGAAACGTGCATCTCACTTCGGAAGCCATGGCTCGCCTGACCACTTCATTGTTCTATGACAATTTGCGACTGGTCGATGCGGACAGGCTCCGCAGACTGGTCAGGATGGGTGCCTATGAAGGGCACACGGGCGGGCTTGCGCGCGGCAAGCTCCAGGCCAATGTGGTGATCGTGCCTCGCAGCTTTGCCGGCGATTTCCACCAGTTCTGCGTCCGAAACCCAAAACCCTGCCCATTGGTGGGCGTCAGCCGTGTCGGCAGCCCATTGCTCCCGGCACTGGGTGATATCGACATCCGCACCGACGCGCCCCAGTACAACATCTATTGCTTCGGGGAAGTGATCCATCAGACCACGGACATCATCGACCTGTGGCGCGATGACTTCGCCGTTTTCGCGCTGGGCAGTTCGCTGACGGTCGAAGCCGCCCTTGTCGCCAAGGGCATCAAGCTCCGCAGCATCGGCTCCGGCAACGCCTTGCCCAAATTCCGAACCAGGATCGAGACCCGCGGCGTCGGACCGTTTGGTGGCGAGATGGTCGTCTCCATGCGGCCGATAAGACAGTGCGACGTCGACAAGGTTCGCGCCCTTACCGCACGTTTTCCGCACGCCCATGGCTCTCCCATCCATGTCGGAGAGCCCGCCATCATCGGGATAGAGGACTTGATGGCTCCCGACTGGGGCGATGCGGTCGAAATCATGGACGGGGAGGTTCCTGTATTTTGGGGCAGCAGCCTGACCGCCCAGGATGCTCTTGCTCGTGCCGAATTGGCGATCTCGATCACGGTATCGCCGGGACACATGCTGATCACCGATGTGGATGCACGAGCGGGTGCGGGTGCATTCAAGGTCTATTAGCCTGGCCGCGAAGCTGCCGGCTCGTGTTCGAGATCACCCGTCCATTGATGCAGACCTGGACGGATGGCCCGGCTTCCGACGCGGACACCGCGCCGCCGCCAGCATAGATGAAAGGCCTTCGGCTTCTGGCGCAGAGATGATCTCGACCAGTTTCAGGCCGCATATCTCGCGATCACGCCGGGCTGACTCGACCACTGGGCATACCAGGTGTCGAACAGCTTGAGCTGCGCTTCGACATAGCCGCGCTGGCTGTCGGTCAGGGCATCCGTCTCGTTGAAGTGCAGCCGGTACTCGGGATCCCCTTTCAGCACCATCATGTGCTTGAAATAAAGCACCAGGTCCGGACCCTCGTCGAAGGAGGAGAGAACGGCGAGCGCGGCTTCGAGCTCCTGCGCGCGCTGGCGGGCCTCAACGTCGCCCCTGGCGGCCGCCTGGCTCAGCCCAACGAGATGCAGGACCTCCTTCGGCAGGACGTTGCCGATGCCGGTGATGGCGCCGGATGCGCCGCAATTGACGAAGCCGTGGAAGACGGCGGTGTCGACGCCGATCATCAGCGCGACTTCATCGTCGCGGCTGGTGATGTTTTCGGCCGCATAGCGCAGATCCGCCGGGCCGCCGAACTCCTTGAAGCCGACGAGGTTCGGATGCTCGGCGCGCAGCGCGAAGAACAGGTCGGCGCGCGTGGCAAAGCCGTAGTAGGGGCTGTTGTAGATGACCGCGGGCAGATCCGGCGCCGCGGCGAGGATCGCCTTGAAGTGGTGGCGCTGCGCCGTCACCGACGGCCCGCGCGACAAGACGCGCGGGATCACCATCAAGCCCCTCGCTCCGACCTTCTGGGCGTGGGCGGCGTGGGCCACGGCCTTGGCGGTGTTGACCGCGCCGGTTCCAACGATCACCGGCACGCCGGCCTTCACCAGGCGCTCGACGCCTTCCATGCGCTGCTCGTCGGTCAGGAGCGGCCAATCGCCCATCGAGCCGCAATAGACCACGGCAGACATTCCGGCAGCGATCAGCTTGCGTCCCTTGCGCACGAGCGCCTCGAAGTCGGGAAGGCGGTCCTCCGTGCAGGGTGTCATCAAGGCCGGCATGCAGCCGGAAAAGATATTGGCGCCCATTGGGATTCTCCTTGAGGCTGGCTGGCAGATTGACCAGTTTGTCCCGGAGCGGCACTGCTTGCCAAGCAAATAGTGGCGGAGGCCAGGGAGAAACAATGCGCACCAAAACAAGCATTCGTGTCGTCGGCTGCCATGCCGAAGGTGAAGTCGGCGACGTCATCGTCGGCGGCGTGCTGCCGCCGGCGGGCCGCACGATGATGGAAAAGATGATCACGATGGAGCGCGATCACGACCACATCCGCCGGATGCTGATCTGCGAGCCGCGCGGCAGCGTCGCGCGCCACGTCAACCTCCTGGTTCCATCGACGCGCGATGATTGCGCCGCCGGCGCCATCATAATGGAGCCGACGGAATACCCGCCGATGTCTGGCTCCAACACGATCTGCGTCGCCACGGTGCTGCTCGAGACCGGCATGGTGCCGATGCAGGAGCCGGAGACGCGCTTCAATCTCGACATGCCGGGTGGCGTCATCGAGGTGCGCGCCGAATGCCGCGACGCCAAATGCGTCTCGATCACCTTGCGCAACGCGCCCGCCTTCGCCGAACGTCTCGATGCCAGCATCGAGGTCGAGGGGCTCGGCACGCTCACCGTCGACATCGCCTATGGCGGCATGTTCTACGCCATCGTCGATGCCAAGGCGCTCGGCTTTTCGGTCGCTCCCGACGAGGCGCGCGATCTGGCGGTGGCCGGCGAGAAGATCAGGCGCGCCGCGCGCGAGCAGCTGGATGTCGTGCATCCGGAGTTCGAACATGTACGCGGTGTCTCGATCGTGCAGTTCGCCATGCCGTTCCAGGGTCCGGGCAACGTCACCCGCAACACCTGCATCGTCTCGCCGGGACGCTCCGACCGCAGCCCAACAGGGACGGGCACGTCGGCCCGCATGGCGGTCCTGCAAGCGAGGGGCCTGATGCAGGTAGGCGAGGTGCTGATCCATGAATCGATCATCGGCTCCCGCTTCACCGGCAGGATCGTGGAGCTGACGGAAATCGGCGGTCGCAAGGCGATCGTTCCGGAGATCACCGGCCGGGCCTGGATCACCGGCGAGCATGCCTATTACCTCGATCCGACGGATCCATACCCCCAGGGCTATGTGCTGTCCGACACCTGGGGCACCTCCACTTCCGTGAAGCAGTAGAGCCCAACGTCAGGGCGAAGCTCGGGACGGAAAAGCCTTACACATTTTCCTGGAATTGCCCTAAGCGCCCGCCTGCTCAAGGATTGGCGACCTGGCATTGCTTGGCTCGAGCCTGATGTAGCAGGGGTTGGCTTCCTCCTTCAGCTTCTGCAACTGCACACGTGCCTTGGCGCGCAGCACGGGGTCGACGGGTTTGTCGGCCTTGTCCTGCACCGCGCTCAGGACCTTCGCTGCCTCGTCCATCTGCCGCAACTGCGCCAGGCTGCGGCCGAGGCCGTATTGCGCCCCGGGAAGGTCCGGATTGAGCTCGAGCACCTTGCGGAAGGCGTGCGCGGCCTCCGCGTGGCGACTTAGCGCCTGGTACTCGATGGCGAGCCTCGACCACGCCTTGAGCGACTGAGGGGCGATCTCGACCAGCGTGGCGAAGGTATCGGCAGCCGACCAGTGGTCGCCCTTGGCCGCCAGCAATTGTCCCAAACCGTACAGGGTGCGGGAATGGCGGGGATTGACCTCGAGAATCTGGCGATAGCCGTTCTCGGCATTGGTCAGATTGCCCGCCTCATGGAACTTGGTTGCCTGCTCCAGCACGCTGCCGACGGATCTCGGGTCAAGCCGGTCACCGAGATTGCGACCCGTCCTGGTCTTGACCAGGAAACAGTGGATGGCGGTTTCCTCGACGCCGTAGGAGTATTTGTAGGCCTCGTTGCCGCGCAGGAAGTCGTAACTGCGGAAGCCCTGCTCGATGGCACGGCGGATGCAATAGCCGTGCAGCACAAGCCCCGACGGAATGTCGTTGGCGGTCTCGTCGCGCCCGGCGAGATGGAAGAGCACCGCCTTCTTGACCGGGTCGACCAGGAACGCCAGGCCGCCGAGCGGCTTGTCTGCCTGCCACAGGATCGGCAGGAACAGCGTGCCGCTCTCGAAGGCGTCCTTGAACAATATCCGATTGGACCGCATCAGGCCTGGGATCAGGTTGCCTTTGCGCGGCGCCCATTTGATGCGCCACATTTCGAGGATGATGCCGATGTCGCGGTCGATCGTCGAGGCGTCGGCATGGGTGATGCGAAACTCGTCGGAGCTGTCCAGCTTGCGCAGGAAGCGTCTGATCTTCTGTCTGGTGTTCGAACTCGTGTTCTGCTCGAGATAGCTGTCCCAATTTTCCGGTAGGGCAACGGCCGGGCAGATGCAGTTGTCGACATTGTCGGTCTTGTTGACGCGCTGCATCCTTTGGGCGGTGAGCCGCTTGTCGACGAGATTGTCGAGCAGCAGGCGCCGCCTCTTGTCGGACATGCGCAGATTCTCGAGATGCAGCTTGGCCCAGTTCATCTTCAGCAAATGGCCGGCAAGCGCTGGTATGGCGCGTTCGGCAAAGCCCGGCGCGCATACGATGCCGGCATAGTCGGCCGCGTAGTTGCCGGCCATATTGATTTCGTTGTGGCAGAAGCCGGTCTTCTTGTTCAGCCTGGTGCGCAGCCGCAATGGCAGCAGCGCGACATACGGAGTTCCTTTCGGTCCCGGCCGGGCCGCCAGCACCGACCAGCCGCCCTCATAGCGGCGGACATAGGAAGACAGGAATGTCCAGGAGAGGAAGAACTGGGCTTCGGGATCCTTTTCGTAAAGGTCGTCCCAGTTCTGCTTGAGCCCGTTCAAGGCCTCCCTTGTCGTAATGACATCGATCTGCATGGTGCCCCCCGAATAATTCCTCTTTCCTTGTTGCTCACTGTTCCATGAAGGCTCTCGCCATGCTGTCGGCGATCGGCTTCGTCAGATAGCTGAAGAACGTCCTCGACTGGGTTTGCACGAGGATCTCGGCCGGCATTCCGGGCGTCGGCTGGAAGCCGTGCACCCTCGCCAGTTCGCTTGCCGGCAAGCGCACGCGCGCCAGATAGACTTCCTTGGGCGTGGGGCCGCTCATCTCCGGCAATGCGTCGGCCGAGACATAGTAGACCTCACCCTCCAGCACTGGCGTGGTGCGTCGGTTGAGCGCGATCAGCCGTATCGAGGCCTTCTGCCCGACCTTGACGTTGTCGATGTCGGTGCGCGGCACCTGCGCCTCGATGACCAGGGGCACATCGGAGGGGAGGATCTCGAGGATCGCCTTGCCGCTCTCAATGACACCGCCGGCGGTATGGTAGTACATGCGAATGATCGTGCCGGGCACGGGGGCATTGATGGTGACGCGGCGAAGCACATTCTCGGCCTCCCGCGACTGCTCGCGCACCGCGTCCAGTTCGGCCTCCAGGCTCTGCAACTCCTGAAGCGCGGCCTGGCGATAGGCATCCTTCGTCTGGCTTATCTGCTGCTCGAACCTGACGATCTGTTCGCGGTTCTCGGAGACTTCCGCCACCATCTTGCCGATCTGTCCGTCGGCGTCGGCCATCGCCCGCTGGATCGCCTTGACCTCGGTTCCGCGGATCAGGCCCTGGTCGAGTAGCTTTTGCTTGCCGAGGTATTCCTCCTTGAGGAATTGCAATTGCCGCCGGACCGACGAGATCTGCTCGTCGATGCCTTCGTTGCGGAATTCCATCGCCTTCTTGTTCTGGTCGAACAGCGCTATCTCGCTGTCGCGCTTGCGTTCCGCGGCCTCGAAATTGAGCTGCTGGCTCTCCATGATCGGCGTGATTTCCGGGTCGTAGCGGTTGTCGAGGACGATCGCCGGGAACTGGATGCTGGGGCTGCCCTGCACCTCGGCGTTCAACCGCGCCGAAATTGCCTCGAGCCGGGCCTTGCGCAGGAACAATTGCCGCTCGTTGGTCTGTGCGGCGGTTTCATCGAGCTTGATCAGCGGCTGATCGAGGCTGACATGGTCGCCCTCGCTGACCAGGATTTCCTTGATGATGCCGCCCTCGAGATGCTGGACGATCTTGTTTTGCCCGGTGGCGACGAAACTGCCCTGGGCGATGACGGCGGACGCCAGCGGCGCCGTGGACGCCCAGGTGCCGAAGCCGCCGAAGGCAACGGTGATCAGCAGCAAGCCGACCGCCGTCTGCTTCCAGATCGAGCGCGGCACCTCGGAGTACCATTCTATGTCGTGAACTTTCGCGATGTCGGTCGTCATGTGATTGCCCGCCTACTGGATCTGGCCAAACGCCCCGCCTTCGATGCTGAGCCCGCGCGACGCCAATGCCTGCAGGACATCCTGGCGCATGCCGAACAGGGCGACGGTGCCGTTGACGAGCAGGAGTATCTTGTCGACGCTCTTCAGCAGGGATGGCCGCTGGGTGATGGTGATAACCGTGATCTTGTGCTCCTTGGCGTGCTGGAGAGCTCGTTCCAGCGCCGCGTCACCCGCCGAGTCCAGGTTCGAGTTCGGCTCGTCGAGCACGACTAGGCGGGGATTGCCGAAGAAGGCTCTGGCAAGGGCGACGCGCTGCTTCTGGCCGCCGGAAAGCGGTGCGCCGTCGGCGGCGACGAAGGTCTCGTAGCCGTGCGGCAAGGTGGAGATCATCTCATGGACGTCGGCAAGCGCGGCGGCCTGATAGATCTCGGCGTCCGTTGCGTCGTCGCGCATGCGGGCAATGTTGGCCTTGATCGAAGCGGGAAACAGCTGAACATCCTGCGGCAGATAGCCGATGTTCTCGCCGAACTGGCGCGGATCCCAGTTGCGCAGATCCATGAGGTCCAGCCGGACGTTGCCCGATGTCGGCAGGATGGAGCCGACGAGCATCTTGCCCAGGGTCGTTTTGCCGGCGCCCGAATTGCCGATGATGGCAAGCGAGTCGCCCGGCGACAGCGCGAAGGAAATGCCGTTCAGCACCACCCGCTTGGTTCCCTGAGGCACGAAGAGAAGGCGTTCGACGTCGAGACGGCCTTCGGGACGTGGCAGGTTCAGCCGTTCGAAATTGAGCGGCGACGACTGCAGAAGCGATGCGATCCGGCCGTAGGCGGCGCGCGCATGCACGACCTGATTCCAGCCCTCGATGGCGCCTTCGATCGGGCCCAGGGCACGACCGGCGATGATCGAGGCGGCGATGACCATGCCGCCGGTGAGATGACCTTCGATCGACAGATGAGCGCCCCAGCCGAGCATCGTCACCTGGGTCAGGAGGCGCACCGCCTTCGACAGCGAGGCAAAGACGATGTTGCGGTCCTGCGCGATCACCTGGGCGCGAAGGGAGTTGGCCGTGTCCTTGCCCCAGATCTTCACCGCCTCCGGAATCATCGCCATCGCATTGATGATCTGGGAGTTGCGCGACATGGAATCGAGATGGATGTTGGCCTTGCTCTGATGCGCGTTGGCTTCGCCGAAAGCGGCGGCCGTCGCGCGCTGGTTGAGCATCGTGATGATGAGCAGCATCAGTGCCGAGGCCGCGACGATGAACCCCTGATGCGGATGGATCAGGAACACCGCCAGCATCATGAAGGGAGCCATGGGCGCATCGAGGAACGACAGCAGGGTGCCGGATGTCAGGAAGGTTCTCAGCTGCTGCAGGTCGCCCAGGACCTGATATTCCTTGCCGTTGCTGTTGAGGGAGGCCCTGGCCGCGGCGCTGAGGATCGGCGCGCCCAGTTGGGCCGCGACTTCGACCGCCGTGCGCATCAGGATGAAGCGGCGAAGCGCGTCGAACATCGCCTGCAGCACGACGGCACCGACAATCACCACCGTCAGCATGACCAGCGTGTCGGCCGAGCGGCTGGTCAGGACGCGATCCGAAATCTGGAACAGGTAGATCGGGATCGCCAGGACCAGCATGTTGCAGGCAACGGTGAACATCATCACGATCGCCAGGTTTTTCCTGACCGCACTCAAACCGGCCTTGAGGGAGGCGCCGAAATCAACCGGTCCGAGGCGCTTGTGGAAGGCGCCGCTGCCGCCGCCACCGCCGCCCCGCCGGCCATTGTCGTCGCCGCGCGGGGGATCGCCGCCATCGGAGGTGCGCTCCCTTGCCACGATCGGGCCAGTGTCGCCGTCTATGGTGATCATGCCTGGCGACTTGGGCACATCCTTCATTTCGGATTTCGATGGTTTTTCGGGCGTTTCCGGCACCGCTTTGGCTTGGGGGGCGGCCGTGCCTTGCGGCGCTGGTTGCGGCCTTGCAGCCGCCGGCGGCACTGTGGCGCCTTGCTTCTCGATCGGAGACGCGGCCTTGGGCTCGGGTCCACGCTGGGGCGGGGGCTCCGGCCTTGCCGCCGCTGGTGCGGCCGTTGCGCCGTTCCTCTCGCCGGTCGATGCCGGCCTCGGCTCCTGCACCGGCTGTGCGGATCCGGGTCTTTGCGGCGCCGGCGTCGGCTCGGGAGCGCTCGCCGGCGCGGAAGCAATGGCTGGAGCGCCGGCGGCGGCGTTCTGGCTCGAATGCCGCTCCTCAACCGGTCTGGCCGGTTGAGCCGAGGGTGCGAGGTTCGACCTGTCGGCCGCCGGCGCCGCCTTTGCGGCCGGCGCGGTTGGCGGCACTCCGTCTGAACGCGCTGCCGGCTGCTGAACTGGATTTGGCCCTTGCTCAGGCCGTTTCTCCTGCATGGACAGGACGGATTTGACGGGGTCAGCCACCGGAGTCTTCGGTGCAGTAGCCTGCGGGCTCAAGGCCGGGGGCGCCATTCCCGCTTGCCCGGGCCGGCCGCCGCCCGCCGCCAAAGCAGGCACGACGGAAGGCGCTGATACCGGTGCCGCTGGCCTGACCTGCGACGCGGGGGCGGGCGCTGTCGCCTGTTCCCTTGTCGGCACGGCTCTTGGGCGGGCGGTCTCGACCGTCTGGCTGCCGGGCTGGGCTGGGGCCCGATCCTTCGTGCCCGCATGGGCCACGACGTTGTGCAGTTCGCCGACGACCGTGTCGATGGCCTCGATGGTGCGGTCTATGGCCCGCTCATGCTGCAGCAACGCGCTCGAAAGCGTCTTGCGGGGCATCTCGGAACCTGTTTTCGGCGATGCCTGCTCGTCCTCCTGCAGGGTTGCCTCAAGGTCCTCGGCAAACGTCTCCCAGGACAGGTCGCGATCGTCGGTCATAATTTCCCCCCGGATCCCGGATCAAGCCAAAATCGTTTGCACGCCGTCGGCCTGAACATGGTCGGGCGTCGGGGCGATCGGATGGTCTGCCTGCGCGGCATCGTCGGTGAGATCGTCGGCCAGGAAGGCGACCGCCTCGTTCACCAGCGCGTCCGGATTCTGTCCGCCGAGTTCCGGATCGCAGGAGATGATGTCTGCCTGGATCAGGATCTCGTGCGTATAGTGCTCGCCGCCGACATAGGTCTTGTCGGTGCCGTCGACGTCGATGATGCCTGCGAAGTTGGCCACCTGGTTGCCGCCGGTGGTGATCGTCCATTCCGCTTCGGGATGGGCGACGAACTGGTTCATCGCCAGGGCCACCTGGTCGCTGTCTCCCAGCACGTTGGTCTGGGAGACGTATTGCATGTTGATCAGGTCGCCCGAGATGTAGAGAACCCGCAAGTGACCGAGACCGTGGAACGCCGGGTCTTTCAGGATGTCGCCGGGATCGTCATCCTTGCCGGCGGCCATGTCGTGGGCCGCCTTCAGGTAAGACGCGGGCAATGCCTCGAAGTGGTTCTGCCCGCCGACGTTGATGATCGTCGCGTCGTTCCAGAGCAGGTTGCCGGCGGTCGAGTACGAGCCGCCTCCCGACGTCTCGAACCCATCGACGGCGCCGATAAGATCGTTGTCGATCAGCAGGTTGAGCTGATGGATGATGTTGGCGTCATAGATGTTGCCGCCGATGATGATCAGGTCGTAGTAGTGACCCAACTCACTGATCGACATATCGTTTATCGCTGTGTTGTCGCCCGTGCTGACCATGGTCCTGACGCCCGACGAGGACAGGATCGAGGTGTCGTTGTCCATCATGAAGCTGTATTGCTGCAGCCAGCTCATGATGATCAGATCGCCGGTGACTTGCGTCACCACCCAGGCGGCGGGGAAACCGTCCGCCGGGGTCGGCGCTTCGTTGCCGGCCGAGGGGTCGATGTGCTTGAACGCCGCGATGTTGAAGCACGCGTCGGCGGCGTTGTCCAACGTCCAGCCGTTCAGGCTCGGGCCGGCCGCGTCGCTGTCGCAATAGGCGTTGATCTGAATGATGGCATTGATTTCATAGCTGTCTCCGACCGCGGCGACGACGGATGTCGTTGTCCAGTTGTTGGTCAGCACCGCGGAGTTGACCAGCGTGTTGCCGCCGGTGTCCAACTCGACGCAAGGGTTCAGCAAACCGTTGCCCCAGCCCGACATGAAGTCCGAGGAGTCCGGCGGCGTGTTGTAATCGTCCTTGTCGGGACCGTCGCTCGCGGCTTCGTTATCCTGCTGCTGTTCCTTGAGGATGTTGAGGTGGTCCTCCGCCTTCGGCGCGTCGGCCTCGTCGACCAGCTGACCGTTGACGTAGATGCCCGCGATCGGCCCCGAGGCCGCGTCCGGGTGCAGCACGAAGACGGTCGCGTCTCCGTCGAAACTGTCGGCATATGCCGCTATCCGCTCGCCGGCGGAGATGACGGTGTTTGCCATCTCCTCGCCTGAGCCAGGCATTGCCAGATCGTCGAGCGGCGATACTTCAGCAGCCTTGTTCATCAGGAAAGCCAGGTGGCTGCCGTCGTCGATCGCCGGCGTGAACGTCAGGCCGTGTCCGCCAGCGCTGACATAGTCGTTATCCGACAGGCGGATTTCCTGGTTGATGTACGCCGCAACCGCGCCCGGAGGTTCGATGTCAGGCAGAACCAGATGGCCGCCCGCTCCCGGCAGATGCGGGATGTGAAACAGGTGATGGCCAGGGTGCAAAGGGCCGGCGTTCGGAATTTCGGGGGGCGTGTACCAGAAGCTCGAGCCGACCGTGTTCGGCACCAGCTCAGCCTTAAGTCCCATGTACGGAACATGCGGATCGAAATCGTCCAGTGTGTACGGCGCCTTGATGTTGATGTTCGTGTTGGGAAGATCGGGGGTCTCTTCCTTGACGGCCTCGGCGATCTTGAATTCGTCGTAGCTCTTTAGCTGCCGTGCCTCCTCGACCGAGATTTCGAACATTCCGATGAAATGCGAGATAGCCTCGGAGATCTTGTCCAATTGCATCGAATACACGGTAGCCTCCGTATCTTGAGATCATTCGCGCTCGGTCGGGGCGCATGTCTCCCGGATTGGAAGGACCGCGCGGAAAACTCCGCGCAGTCCCAAGCTGTCTGATTTCCTGAGAAATCAGTCGTGTAGGATCGATCACGTACCGGTGTGGTCGCCGGCGTCCTCGCCAGTCAGCGTGTTGTGGTAGTCGCCGCCAACCACGGTCTGGTCGACCAGGTTTTCCTGCAGGTTGGCGCCCATCACGATCTGCTGGTTGAAAGCGCTGACGTCGATCAGGCCGTCGGCCGAAGCATGGCTGGTACCGGTCACGAAGCCGTCATCGCCATTGTTCGAGCCCCAGGTCCCGCCGTCGCCGCCGGCACCACCGTCGCCGGTGTAGGCCGTGCCGCCAGCACCGCCGAGACCGCCGTCGCCGGCGTGGGTAAACCCACCCTTGGCGTCGCCGCCATAGCCATCGGCCCAGGCGCCGCTCAGCGCATGACCGCCGTCACCGCCAAAGGCCGCCGCGAAGCCGCCGAGGCTGTCGCCGCCGGTCGCCGCGCCGCTGGTGGCTTCGCCGCCGGTTCCACTACCGCCAGCTCCGGCACCGCCCGTGCCAGAACCGCCCGTGCCGCCAGCACCACCGGTGCCCGTGCCTGAGCCTGCGCCGTAGCCTGCGCCAAAGCCTGCACCGAGGGCATCGCCGCCGTAGGCTTCGGAGTCGCCGCCGTCGGAATGAGCGTTGCCGCCGTCCGAATTGGCATTGCCGCCGTCAGCGTCGGCACCGCCGCCACCGCCGCCACCGCCGCCGCCGCCGCCGCCACCGGTCGCGTCACCGGCCGTGCTCTTGGCGTCACCGCCTTCACCGTAGTTCAGCAGCGAGAGCTTGCCATCGACGTCGAGGCCGTCGCCGCCGTCCGACTTGGCGTCGCCGCCGGTCACGTCGCCGCCATCGCCGCCATCGCCGCCATCGCCGCCATCGGCCTTGGCATCGCCGCCATCAGACTTGGCGTCGCCGGCATCCGCCTTGGCATCGCCGCCATCTTCCGACTTCGCATCGCCGGCTTCCGCTGCGCCGACACCCAGGCCCAGGCCGAGCCCGAGACCGAGGCCGAGGCCATCGCCGCCGTTGGCGTTGCCGCCATCGCCGTAGCCGCCCTTGGCGTCGCCGCCATCGCCGTAGCCGCCCTTGGCGTCGCCGCTATCGCCGTCGCCTGCCTTGGCGTCGCCGGCGTCGGCCTTGTTGTCGCTCTTGGAGTCGCCACCGATGGCCGCGCTGAGCGCCAGGCCGCCCTTGCCGTCGCCGGCTTCGACGTCGCCGGACTTGGCGTCGCCGCCATTGCCGCCTTCGCCGCCATTGGCCTTGGCGTCATCGCCGCCGCTGCCGCCGCCGCCGCCGGCCGAGATGCCGTCGCCGGCTTCGGAATTGCCACCCTTGGCGTTCAGATCAAGCTTGAAATCAGCGTCGTTCTTGACGGTCGCGTTGTCGAGCTTGTCGTTGTCATACATGTTCAGGGTCTGGTTGATGATCGACGCGGTGTTGGTTCCGGCGCCGGTCATCGAATTGTTCAGGATGTCCTTGAAGGTGACGTCGTCGCCAGGATCATAAGTGACGTTGCCGTCCTTGTTGTTGATCATGGTGTCGATTTTCATGTCGCCGTTGGCATAGATGTCGGCGAAGTCGTCATCCGAGTTCCCGAGCTCGCCCTCGAGCTTGACGCCAACGTCGACGTCGACGTCGACCTTGGTCTCGTTGACGTTCTTGTTCTCGTTCGAGTTCTCGTTCTTGGACTCGTTCGAGTTCTTGTTCTCATTCTCGTTCGAGGCCTTGTTCTCGTTCTCGTTCGAGGACTTGCTCTCGTTCTGGTTCTCGTTTTCGCTCTTGTTTTCGTTCTCGTTCGAAGCCTTGTTTTCGTTCTCGTTTTCGTTCTTGGCGTCGTTCGTGTTGTGGTTCGTGTTTTCGTTCTCGCCACCGCCGTCACCGATATCGAATTCGCTGTCGACGATCTGCAAGCCGAATGCATTGATATTATTCTTGTCGAGGTCGAGAGACATGATCGTGTCCTCTGTTGAGGCCGCGACCGCCGAACCGCATTCTTCTCTTACGCGGTTATTGGCCGTACGCGGACGTTGCGTCTAATGCGGTGAACGGATTCTCGGACCGAGGGGACTGAGGTCCGAAACCCGGCATTCGTCATTTGTTTGCTTGAATACCTCCCTTTGACTCCGGGAGAGGCGGCCCAGCCAAGGCAACACCCATCGAGCGCCGGATCAGCACTGATCCGGTCGTTCAAACAGGGGAGACCTGGATGTTCCCCAATCCCGCATGTAACCTGGGAAGTTTGTGGCCACGGGGGTGTGATTGTAAGCTGACAGTTCGGCCTAGCCCGTCCGGCCGGGCTGCGGCGGAGGTGGCCAACAGGGGCAAAATGGCCGGATTTCGCCGCGAATCGAGGTCAAAACGGCCCTGTCGGGACCAGCTGATCGGCGGCGAGATCGGTAAAATCAGCTATAGCTCGTCCGAACTATATCAGCGGCGCCTAATTTGGTGTATAAGTCATTAAGGCTAGCTGTTCGTGGGGTGGAGGCCCCCAACATCGCAGAAGGGAAAAGAACGAAAAATCGACAGTCTTGGTCTAGGGTGGGGTGGCAACCATGTCCAGAGTCAATTTGCGCAGCACCGTGGGTAGCGGTGCGGGAGACAGTTGGGCGCGCAGAATTCTTCTAACTGTTTCGTCTGAAGACAGCTTTCCGGAATGTCTCGTCTACGCAATCGAGAGGGAGTTTCCCTCCATCGTCGTGGAACAGGCTACAAGCCTGGACGCGGCCTGCGACACATTCGAGCATCCTGTTTGCCTGATCCTTATCGACACTGAATTCCTGCAGGATATCGATACGCATGCGGCTGCTTTCATGCGGTGCCATCCATCGGCGCCGATCGTGCTGGTACAGCACGACAGCCGCGTTCCTGTTTCCATCCAGGACGTTCTCGATTTGAAGATCGTGCGCAGCGTCCTGCCCATGGATCTGAAGCTGGACGTCTGGCTTTCGGTCATCAGGCTCATGCTTCGCGGCGGCGAATACTTCCCGCTGGCGATGTTCCAGTCCTTCGCCAAGGGCCTTTCGGACCGGGCTCCGGATCATTCGCTGCAGATCGAGCAATCGGCGACCGACCGCGCGGGTTTCGACGAGATGGGTGAATTGACCGAGCGCGAGTTTCAGATTCTCGAAATGGTAGCGCGCGGTTTGCAGAACAAGATCATCGCGGCGACCCTCCGGCTGTCCGAGCATACGGTCAAGATCCATCTGCACAACATCATCACCAAGCTCGGAGCTCACAACAGGACCGAAGCGGCCGCCGTCTTTCATGCGCGCAAGGATACCTTTTACGGCGGCATGGAACGGTCGAGACAGCCGGGCATCAGCCAGTCCTCGGCATGAGGCGGCGATGCCCCGCTTTCAGGAGATACTGCTCCTCGTTGGCCAGTTGAACTATACATGGACCAACACCGAAAGCCTGCTGATCTATCTGATTGCCGGCCTGGCGAAGGTGGACAAGGAAACGGCAATCATCATCTTTCTGACGCTGAACACGACGCGTGCCCGTATCGAGCTGGTCGAACGGCTGGCCAAGATGCCGAAGACGGCCGCGGATTGCCGCCAGGCGGTGCTGACCGTCACCGGCAAGCTCACGCGCCAGGCAAAGCTGCGCAACAAATACAGCCATTGCATCTATTCATTCGACGAGAGCGGATCGCACGGAAGCACGCAGCTGATGCGCATCGTCGACGGCAAGGACGATGTCAAATACGGGAAGATTGAAGCGCTCGATGACAAGGAGATGGGCAGGATCCACGATTCCATCGAGGACATCAGGGCCATAAACAAGGACATATGGTCCATCGTCGTGGACAATTCGTTCCCCAGATGAGGGCTGCTACCGGGTGAGGCTCGCGGCGGGCTGAGGGCTTCTCGCCAAAGCGGCGCGAAGGGCCAGCGCCTGGCTGTGGCTCGGCTCCAGCTCAATGCAATTGTGCAAGCTTGCGAGCGCGTCCTCGATGCGGTCGAGCTTTGCCAGCGCGAGGCCGCGATTGTAGTGCCCGGCAGGGACGTCGGGCCTGATCTCGATCGCCTGGTTGATCTGCTGTTCCGCCTCGCCGTATCTGCGCTGCTGAAGGAAGATCACGCCGAGCAAATAGCGGACGTCGAAGTGCCTGGGCTCGACGTCCAGGATCTCGCGATAGATCTTTTCGGCCTCGGCCAGGTTTCCGGCCTGGTGCAAACGGGCGGCCACACTGAGCGTCTGCGGCAGCAGCGCTCGACGCGCGGCATCCAACTGCTCGAGCAACTGACGTGCTCCGGAATGGGATCGGTCGGCGCTCAGGATCTGTCTGCAGGCGCGAACGGCCCCGTCGAGGTTGCCCGCCTGATGCAGTGCTTTTGCCCGCGCAAGCACGACGGGCAGGCTTCGCCTCTCCAGGCTGTCGCGCAGATTGCGGCGCGTGGCGGTGCTCACGAGCAGGCATTCGACCTTTCGCTCGAGGCCGCCGAAATCATACTTGTAGGCGAAGTCCCCGGTCTGCAGGTCATAGACGGCAAAGCCGTTCTCAATTGCCCAGCGTATGCTGTAGAGATGAAGCGCGAACCCGGGCGCCGGCTTCCTGATGCTGAGGTCGCGTCCGTTGAGCATGCCGATCAGGGACCTGTTCTTGCGATCGATCAGCGTGGCCTGGACGCCGATCGGGTTCTCGCCCTGCCAAAGCACGGGCAGGTAAAGGGCATCGTCCTCGAAGGCGCATCGCAGCATGTTGCGGAAATTGTTGATCATCGCCTTGGGCAGGCCAGGGTGATATCGCGCCGTCAGCTTGGCGCCCCACTGGTTTTCCCAGAACTGAAGCAGGATCTGCAGGTCGCGTTCCAATGTCGCGGCGGTAACGTCTGTCACACGGTACTCGGCCGCATCGTCGATCGCCCGCAGCGTGCGCCGCGCGGTCTTGCGCGTCGCCGCGCCGAGCCTGTCGTTGAGGAATTCTTCCCAGTCGCCGGGCAGGTTCACGTAGACATAGATGTCATGATCGACGCCATCTCCGTCGTCCGGTCGCCTGACCTTGCCGGTCAGGAATGCCGGGGCGGAAAACTCCCTCAGAAAACCGTTCAGCCGCCGCGGCGACATAAAGATGTTCTCGAGATGCAGCTTGGCCCAGTTCTGCTGCTTCACCGTTTCGGCGAACGCGACGATGACGTCGTCCTGAACATCGGGATTGCAGAGGAAGCCGCTGTATCCGGCGAAATAGCCGCCCCCGGTCCTCAGTTCGTTGTGGAATGCGCCGTCCCTGGCCCTTTCGGTTCGAAGCTGAAGCGGAAAGAACCCGACATAGTCGGATGAATCATCCTCCCTTGCAGCCAGAACGAGCCATTGATAGCGAAGCCGCTTGAACCAGCCTGCTATCCACGGCCACGACATGAAGTACTGAGCTTCGGGATCCGCCGCGTAGACGGCATCCCAGTTGCTTCTCAGTTGGACGAGCGTGTCGAAGCCGTCGATAACATCCACGCGCATGGCGCCGACCTTTGCTCCAGGAGCGTCGGTAAACGGGCAATGATCCTGGTATCAGCTGTTCCCCCAGTCCCTGGGCCTGGTCAGGGAGCGAGCTGTGATGATCCCATGGCGGGGACCAGCCTTGCAAGACAATCAAAGGATTGAGTGGGCGAGGGACGCGACCTGATTTGTCCCGCCAGGCAGATCGGCAGACCGCGCGGGGCGGGGATCTGGCTAGGATTCGATCCGCACCCACTTGCCGCTTTGCGACTGGGATTGGCGGGCGAAATAACGATAGGAGGTCTGCGACCAGTTCCTGACGGCTCCGCTGCGATTGTCGAGGATGAGGTCGCCCTTGTCCGTGCGGACGGTGAGAACCGTATGGCCGGCGCCGCCGAGGGTCGCCACCGTCAGCAGCAAGGCCGAAGCCGGCCAGCCGCGTTTCATCAGTTCGCTTTTCTTGAGGATTGCGAAATCCTCGCAATCGCCTTCCCGGGTCGGGATACGCCAGTCGTCGGCACTGCCGGAAGCAGAGTCGTTGCGGGCAACGATCCTGGCATTGACGGAACTGTTCACCGCCTGCAGCTCGGCCAAGCGGCGATCGGTAAGCTTCACCTCTCTGACGTGTCCGGTCGGACTGCAGTATCTCGGCTGCCTTGCACAGAAGGTGCGCGCGGCCGGCGGGGCGAACGCATAGCCCGCCGTGGCCATCATGGCCGAACTGTCGGAAGTGTGCATGGTTTCGCTGCAGCCGGCCAAAGCCATGGCCGCGGCGACAAGCGCCACGAAACGTATCACGTTCATCCCCTCGAACTAGCTCGAATGATCAAGGCGATGATGATGTTCGCGGAACCAGGTAAATCAACCCTGCCGGATAGTGTTTGCACAGATTCTAAAACAATGTATGCTTAACAAATTGTTTCCGATGGTCGGAAACTTTGACATAGCGCCCAGTTTGGGGACGGGAGCGCCTTTTTTCCCTTCTTGGAGGAAGAAATGCACCTGTACCCAACCTGCGCGAGCAGGGCTCGCGCACTTTTGCTTGTGTCATCCGCTCTTGCAGCGGTGAATCTGACAATACCCGCATCGGCACAAAACAGCGTTCGGCCGCGTATGACGGCCGCACAATGCCAGCCGCTGACGGAATCCAACTACGCGCTCTGCTGTATTGCGAGCAATCGCGGGAGCATCCTGACGCGAGCACAAATCGCAATGTGCCCGCCGATCACGACCGCCCTTATCGCAGCCACCGTAGCCAGTGACGGCGAAGGCGGCGGCTCTGGCGGCGGCGGCGGCGGTGGCGGTTCTGGCGGCGGCGGCAATGGCGGCGGCGACGGCGGCGGCAATGGCGGCGGCGACGGCGGTGGCGATGGCGGCGGCGACGGCGGCGGCAATGGCGGCGGCGACGGCGGTGGCGATGGCGGCGGTGATGGCGGCGGCGATGGCGGCGGCAACGGGGGCGGTGACGGCGGCTCGGGCGGCTCCGGTGGCAGCGGTGGTTCGGGCGGCTCCGGTGGCAGCGGTGGTTCGGGCGGCTCCGGTGGCAGCGGTGGTTCGGGCGGCTCCGGTGGCAGCGGCGGTTCGGGCGGCAGCGGCGGCAGTGGCGGTTCGGGCGGCGGCGGCAGCGGCGGCTCGGGTGGCTCCGGAGGCAGTGGCGGCTAAATCCGGATAGAGCAACTCGTCGTATCGAGATGGCAGAAGCGGGTGGGCGCCTCGGTCAGGCGCCCACCCGCTTGCCTGACTGCCGCCAAGAGATGTGCGAGACGATTTCTTGGGACCGGCCCCGCGTTTTCGACTGCCACCGGTCTACCACGCGTGTCGCAAGCTGGCCCTACCGCCGACCCCGTCACACCGCGGGGCCGAGCGCTCCACGCGCCGGCATCTCGGCTGGCCGTCCTATTGCAGGAAAACCTGTCAATACAAGTATTCCCGGGAGGAGGGGTATGCTGTCACAAGACAGTGAAATGCGGGGAAGACGGGGATTCCCCGAATTGCGGCTTTCTATTTCCAATCAACCATGGTTGATTTCGTGCCGCTTTCGTTGCGCAGATCGCCGGAGGGGGTTTGTGCGCCTCATTTCGATGATGGTCGAGCTTGGTGTGATTGTCGGTGGCCTCGGCTTCGAGACCGAGGCCAGGTGCCGCGACCTGGCTGCCTTGGCTACGACTTCCATTTCCGATCCTGCTGAAGCGCTGCGTCTTCAGGAGGAACTGACGGCGCAGTTTTCCCTGCTTTCTTATGGGACTGGGCTCGGGCTCGATATTTCACCCCAATGGGACGACCTGCTCGATCTTGTCGAGTCCGTGCGTTGCGCCTCGCTGCTGAATTGACCCCAACAGCCGTGGATCGGTGGCTCGTGGCCCGGCGTGAACGGGCGACCTGACAGGCAAGCTTGCAACCGCGGGGATCCGTGTTGCCGACGCCAGCTGGGCGGCGCCTGTCACCAGCGTTGCGGCCTTGCCATCGCCAGCCCCTTTTCCAGGGCCTCCTTGAGACTTGTGGTGTAGTGCGCGGTGTCCTCGAGGCCGCCGAAGAAGTTTATGCGATGGATCTCGCCCTTCTTGCTCATGACAATTCCGGCTGCCCGCAGGCTCTCTTGAACTGACTTGTATGTCATCTCCACGGTTCCCTCTGCCTACCCACAGCTTAAGGTCGCATCTTTATGTAACGAAGCCGTGTCGGTGACTGTGAAGGAGACAACATAAGCTGCTGCCGACTAATCAGATCGAGCTAAGGCCTATCGAGCTAATTGAGTTAAGCGCAAAACACGCTCACTATCCTGTCTTCCGAGCTTACCAAAAACTCCAACGCTCGCAGGAGTTGCCCTCGGATTGTTTGCCGAACCTCGTCTTCCCCCCGAAGCCCCGTCGGCAGGCAAGGCGGACCCGGTGTCCCCCAGGTCCGCCTTTTTCGGGGCCAGCCTCAGCCAAATCAGGAATTTGAACTCGCCGCCTGGGGCGGCAGTGCGGCCGGTCAGACAATGTGCTGGCGCTGTTCCCGCGCCGCCGCGCCCCGTATCCGGAATGCGGCGTTTGAACTGGCTGAAGGCCGACTAAGGCGCTTGGCAAGCCGCAGCGGCAAGCCGGCTCAAATCATTGCGGAAGTTCCGCCGCTAGGGTAATTTAGAAACCGATTGGATGAGGAATACGCCCGCATTCGCCATGGCGCCTGCCTCAGCCCCTGTTTCGGCAGATTGTGAACTCTTTAACAGACCCCGGCACCGCAAGCTGCGTTCTTGTGGTCGACAGGTCATAGCAGTTAAGGATTTGCCATGCTGCGATGCTGCGCGTTCATTGCAGCCCTGATCCTCGTGGGCCTCGCGACGTTGGATGCCCGCGCCGATCGGAGGGTTGCCCTTGTGATCGGCAATTCCGAATATCGGGACATCCCGGCGCTCAAGAATCCCGACAAGGATGCCGAGGATGTGTCGAACACGTTTCGGCAGGCCGGCTTCGACGTGTTCGTCGCCAAGGACCTCACCAAACTCGAGTTCGAGAAGCAATTTCGCAATTATCTGGCCGCAGCCGACGGCGCCGAACTGGCGGTCGTCTACTATTCCGGCCACGGCTTCCAGATCGGCGGCGAGAATTTCCTGATCCCGGTCGATGCCTCGCTGAAGAAAGCGGCCGACATCGAGGTCCAGGCCATCAAGCTCAACGATGTGCTCGAGCAGATGCGTTCGAAATCGAAGATCCAGGTGATCATCCTCGATGCCTGCCGCAACAACCCGTTCCCGCGCAAGGATTACTGGCTGAGGGATCAGCTCATCACCGCCGGCAATGCAGGCCTTGCGCAGGTCAAGAGCTCGCTGAACACGCTGATTGCCTTCGCGACGGAACCGGGGGCGGTCGCCTATGACGGAACCGGCGACCTCAGTCCCTTCTCGTCGGCATTTTCGCGGCGCGCGCTGGCGCCGAACCAGGAGATACGCACCGTGATGGCGGCTGTGCGCCGCGATGTTGTCCAGGCGACCGAAGGCAAGCAGGTGCCCTGGGAAAATTCCTCGCTGATCGATGAGGTCGTGCTGATGCGCCGCGCCACCCGGCCTTCGCTGCCGCCGGTGCTGGAGAAGGTCGTGCCGTCGGGGATCGGCCCGGTTGCCCTCGATTTGCCGGCGCCCGTCGACGTCGATGGTGGAACGGTCACGGTCAGCATCGAAAGACCGCCTGCGCTCGGACAACTGACACTGGACGGCAAGCCTGTCGAGGTGGGCCAGCCGATCCAGGGCAAGGACCTGCCGCGCCTGAAGATGGATGTACCTAAGGGAGCCGTTGCCCAGGAAGAAGTTGATATGCTGGCCTACGCCACCCACGACGACTGGGGCGGTGAAGCTCACGGCATCATGGTGTTCCGGGTCAAGAGCGGCGAGGGCGCCGAGGGCGAACAGGTTGTGGCCTCGCTCGAGGCCGAGCAGAAGCAGCAGACGCTGGAACGGGGCATCCACATCACCGGTGCGGCCGAGGCGATCGAGAATAGCGACGTTGCCGTTCCCGTGGGCGTCGGCCCGGTTGCGCTGAAGCTGGACCTGCCGACGAAGGACCCGGCGGTCAGCCTGAAAGTCGCGAGTTATCCGGCAACGGGAACGCTATCGCTGCCTGACCGAACACTGACGCCCGACTCAAGCCTGATGGTCGGCGAAGTCGAGCACCTGCGGTACGAACCCCAGATCGGCACCGTCAAACCGCTTGTGGTCGGCTTCGAAATCCGGGCGGACAACAATTCGCCCAAGCCCGCCACCATGAAACTCTCGCCCAGCGTCGACCCTTGCGATACGGCCGCCGGCGAGCCTCTCGACCTGCAGGGCGTGGTCCCCGGCCTGCTGCCGAACGAGATCGGCGCCAGTGCCGTGGACGTCTGCGAGGCCGCGGTGAAGGCTTACCCGGATGTGCCCCGCTTCCGCTATGAACTCGGGCGCGCGCTGCTTGCCGCCGGCAAGGTCGAGGAGGCGAGGACAGCCATCGAGGAGGCCGCGAAGAAGGGACATGTCCGCGCCGTGTTCGAGCTCGGCTACCTGCACGCGACCGGGACTGGGACGCCGCAAGACCGCACGCAGGCCAACTCCCTCTACAAGGCCGCGGCCGACAAGGGTGATCCCTACGGCATGACATCCTGGGGCCGCGCCCTGTTCAACGGCTACGGCGTCAAGGCCGATACCGCAAAGGGGCTGGACCTGCTGCTCAAGGCGGCGGCGATGGGACATACCTATGCCATGAACGATCTGGCCGCGATCTTCACCGAGGGCCGCAACGGCGTGACCGCCGACCCGGCCCGCGCCGTCGCCTTCCTTCAGGCCGGCGTGCAGCGGCAGGACATGTATTCGATGAACCTTCTCGGCCGGAACTATCTCAGCGGCCAGGGCATCGAGAAGGATCCAAAGATGGCGCTGACGCTGTTTCAGAAGGCTATCGATCTTGGCCAGCCCTATGCCCCGGCCAGCCTTGGACGCATGTACCGGGACGGTGTTGGCGTGGAGCAGGACCTCGCCGAAGCGCAAAGACTGTTCGAGCTGGCGACCATGCGCGGCGATCAGTCCGGCGCCTACGATCGCGCGGCTCTCGAAATGCAAAAGGGCGACAAGGCGGATCAGGCCGTTGCCGCGCGTTTCCTTGCCTTCGCGGCTGCGCTCGATCTTCGCAAGGAGCTTCCGGGGGCCAGAAAGACGCTGGCAAAATTCGGAGCCAAGCCGAAAACGGCCGCGTTGCAGCAGTTGCAGCAGGAGCTCAAGTCGAAGATCCCCGCGACTGGTTCGCTGGACGCCCAGCTGATCAACGCGGCCAGAGGGGTGTGGGAAGAAGCCAATCCGCGCAGGGACCTTTTCTGATCAACCGGGAGGCAATGGTGGGCAGGACATTGAAGGAAGCAATCACCGCAACAACGCTATCCGGCGTCGTGGTGGCGCTCATGGGCTGCACGTCCATGATGCCCAAGGCCGAGCCGATGCCGGTGGCGGCGAAGCCGCAGCAAAAGGTCGTGCAGACGACCCCTCAGACCACGGTCGTCAAACAGAAAAAGGTGACTGCCAAGAAAGTGGTAAAGCCGGTTGAGGAAACCACGCCTGTGGTCGTTCCGCCCTTGGGCGGTGGCGGTGGCGGTGGCGGTAACGGCGGGGGTGGGGGTGGTTGGGGATAAGCGTGGCCAAATAGGCCAGCAAAGCCGCTGCCGCGCACTTTTTCCGGAATTTCACTAACTAGGCGTCCGTCGATTGACGCATCGCATCGATCTCCGCCGTCTGGATGCCCAGTTCGACGAAGGCTGAAAGCACGGAAAAGCGATCGGCGAGCGCGACACGCGCCAGTCCCGACAGAATCCCGGCATTGACCGCATGGGCGGCGGGGAACAGCCGCGCGACAGGCCGCGCCGTGGCTTCCGCGGCCGAACCGTCGCCGCGCCATGCCGCCGCCAGGGCGATCCAGGCGGCGGGGGTTGTCGGCGGCATCGCCGCGGCCCTGCTCAGCCCGGCATGATGCCGGGGATTGTCCGGTTCGCTGACCCAGTCGCCGACAAGCATGAGCAGTTCCTGATCCTGCCCGTCGAGCAGGTCGGTCAGGTGGCTCAGACACTCATGCGCCCACCAGACGGCAGCCCGTTCGGCAAGCAGATAGGCGCAGAACGTGATCGCCTCCTCGGGCACCGGCCCGGCGAGCAGGGCGCGGCAGAACTCGATCGAGGCTTGCTCGGTTGGAGGGGCGCTCATGTCCTCGGCAACAGCGGGACAAGCCATGAAAAGATCCCGTGCCGTTTTGAATCGGAGCTCATTGGCCATGGCTGCCACGCCTTCGCTGAGGGACAACAACCACTCAAGCCTCCGGCGAGGCAACGGTCAAGCCTTGCTCGGCCGCGGAGCGGCCACTGTCGGCAATGCCGTATATTTTCGATGTCGCCGACAGACAATTGCTCCGGAATTTGATATGATCCGGCCGGCGAAATCGGATGCTCAGACGGGAGTAACGGTTATGCAATTGGGCAATGCAGCCTTAGTGTTGGCGATCGCGCTTGTGTCGGGCCAGGCTTTTGCCGATCCGCTTCAGAAATCGGAAGATATCGTGAAGTTCTTTGCCGGTGAGGGCAAACTCGGCGCTTCGCGTGGAATTTGCGTCGGCAGCGAAGACGAGTGCAAGAGCAAAAGCGAGACGAAGGAAGCCCCGGCCAAACAGGCAGGCCTCGACATGCTGGTCAATTTCGGACTGGATTCGGCCGAGCTCGACGCGACGGCGCGCGCGGAACTCGACGAGTTCGCCAAGGCGCTGAAGGACAGCCGGCTGAGCTCCCTCAGCTTCGTCGTCGAAGGCTATACCGACGCGTCCGGCACGGTCCACTACAATGAGGGACTGTCGCAGCGAAGGGCACGCTCGGTGACCGCCTTCCTGACGTCCAGCGGCGTCGACGCTGCCCGCATCAAGGCCATCGGCATGGGCGAGAAGAACCCGCGCAGCCCCGATCCCTATGATCCGGTCAACCGCCGGGTGGAGATGCGGATCAGCACGCAGTAGCTTGGGCCGACACAGCCTGCCCTCGCGCCATCCGGGGATGCCGCTGGCGCGTCAGTTCTTCAGCGCGCCGCCCACGGCCACACCGGTGCCGAAGATCAGCGCCTTGGTCAGGAAGTCGTTGTTGTTGTCCTGGGGCGGCGGGGGTTCCTCGCGGCCGACCAGCGTGTCGCGGTTGCGCCTCGTCTGAACGACCTGCTGTTGCTTCCTGCGGGGTTTCTGCGCCACCGCCTTCGGCGTGCGGGCCTTCTGCACGACCTGCTTTTTCGGCGCCGCCGCGCGGGCCTGGTCGGCTGCGTGCTTGGCACGCACGGCCTCCATCATCGGATCGGTCTGGACCACCAGGAAGGCCAGTTGCTCGCGTGTCAGGAAGGTGGTCGGCGGCAGGCCGTTCCTCTCTTGCCAGTCGCCGATGGCCTGGCGGGTCTTGGGCCCGATATTGCCGTCGACGCGGCCAAGTTCGTTGCCAAGCGCCTCGATGCGCAACTGCAGGTCGATGCGGCCCTCGCGATCGAGGCCGATGGCGTTTTCCGTCTGCTCGCTGCCCAGCGCCTGTTTCATCTCGTCCGAAATGCCAACCGAGGTGCGCACCGTGGAGCCGGAATTGGCATCCGCCTCATCCGTATCGAGGGCCGCGACCTTCCGGTCTTCGGCTTTCGGGTCCTGCAACTCATCGATGTTCAACCGCGCCACCGTCGCGAAACGGCCATTCGGGAACTGGTCGAGATAGGCCTCGTAGAACGGAATGGAATTCTTCTTCGAGGCTTCGTCCCACAGCCGCTGCTCGACTTCCCAGGACGGAGCTTCGCCAACCACCAGGCCGGGGGCCGATGTCGCCGCGGCGTTGGGCGCGTCGGCGGCGGGTTTTGCCGCAGGCGGCGCCACCACGGGTTTTCCCATGAAGACCTCACGCCCCAGCGACGCGTTGTGCCATGGCCGCTGCCGGCCTTGCGTGGTCTCGGTCACTTCGCCGCGCACGCGCGTCAGCGCGCTCTGGATCTCGACGCCCGGCTCGGTCAGATGCCTGGCGAGCGCGGTCGAGTAGGGACTGTTGACGCCGTTGCCGTCGAAGGCGATGGCGCCGGGGTCGGTCGCATAGGCGATCAGGATGCCGCCGGTGCCGACGCCTTCCGATTTGGCTTCGACGGGCGCCAGGCCGGCGCCCAGCGAGCGCGACTTCGGAAGCGATGCAGCAAGCGTCCTGGCCAGCGGATTGTCGCGGCAGGCGTCGAGGATGATGACGCCGACCGCCGGATCGGACGGAAGCGCCGCCATGAACTCGTCGATCTGGACGGTGCGGGTCTTGAGATAGGCCGGCGAGGTCAACTCGGCATCGACCGGAATGAGGAAGTTCTTGCCGTCCACCTGCATGCCGTGGCCGGCATAGTAGATGACGGCGAGGTCGGCATCGTAGGATTGCTCGGTGAACCGGCTGATGAGGCTGTGCATGCCCGCATTGTCCTGGTCCACCCCTTCGATGACCTCGAAGCCGGCGTTGCGCAGCGTCGATGCAATGAGGTGCGCGTCGTTGGCGGGATTGGGCAGGGCGACGGCATGGACGTATTTGCTGTTGCCGATCACCAGCGCGACGCGTTTGGCGTCGGGCGCACCACTATCGGAGGCCGCAGCCTGGGCGCTAAGCGAGGCCAGGACGAACAGTATGAATCCGCTCAGAAAGACGGCGAACGCTTTCATGGATCAGCCCTCCGCCCCTTCGGGGCGCGCTTGTGATGTCTGCGCATGCTAGTTTCGTTGGCGACACAGTCGCTTCTGCCAAAAATGGCTCTTGGGCGTCTGTGATCTCAACCACAGTCATGGTTCACGACAGGCCCGAAAAAAGTTCGCCGATAATATCACCTGGCGGCAGGGAACACCAACGGCGGGCTTAAAGGGTGTTCTGAAGCGAGCCTATAAGGGCGGTGACGGCCTGCTTGTACTTCTCGAATTCTGGCGACGTCTGCCGGATCTCGGTCGTGGTCGTCGTCTGCTGCGCCGCGTCGGTGGCGATGCGAGGGGCCTTCTGCCCCATTTTCCGCTCCGCCCAGTCGACGACGTAACTGGCCGTCTTGCCGGTGAGGAACGGGTTGGCCTGGATGACGGCCGAGCCGAGCACGGCGCTCAGTTGCGACGCGCCCGGCGCCGCCAGCACCTGATGCGCGCCTTCCATGCCAAGGAAATGGCAGAGATAGAGACGGCCGGCGGTGATCTGATGGCCGCGGGCGCGAAGATAGGCCTCGCCTTCGCGCGCCAGGTTGCGCACCATCTCGCGTGACAGCGTCGCATCATAGCGAAGCGCGAGCAGGTCGGCGGTGGACAGCGAGCGGGCGAGATCGGGGCGGTAGGTGTTCATCATCCGGATCCAGGTCTTGGAGATGAACTGGCCGGCGCCCGTCGCCGAGGAAAGCGGGTTCTTGGCCCGCGCGCTGCCGCCGCTTTCGACATGGACGATGCGGTCGGTCAGCGTCTCGACGGCAGCATCGCCGGTGCCGCCAGAACCGCCGGAAGCGTAGGCGGCAACCGTGGTGACCGTTCCCAGCGGATCGATAGCCGCGCCGGCCTGGTAGAGCTCGAAATGGAGATGCGGGCCGGTCGAAAGCCCCGTGGTGCCGATATAGCCGATGACGTCGCCGGCCTTCACCTTGGTGCCGACGCCGCTGGCGATGGCGAATTTCTGCATATGCGCATAGCGCGTTTCGCGCCCGTTGGGATGCGAGATCTTCACCAGATTGCCATAGCTGCCGCCATCGCCCTGAAACGTGATCTCGCCATCGAAGGCGGCCATGATCGGTGTGCCGACCGGAGCGGCCCAGTCGACGCCCTTATGGATTCGCACCGTTCCGAGGATCGGGTGCTTGCGCGGGCCGAAGGTCGAGGTCATGACCCCGCTGACCGGGGTGACCATGCCGTTTGTCACCGCCAGCGAACGAACCTCGTCATTGCCGGTGACGCACGCGAACTGGCCGTCGCTCTGCTGGAAAACGAAACAGTCGAGGCTCTTTTCCGTGCCCTGGACGCCGACATAGAGGACCCGTCCGGAGATCTCGCTTTGGCCGCGCGGCGTCTGCGAGTAGATCAGCACCAGGCGCTGGTCCTCGCTGGCGAAGGCGTCGAGATCCTGCCCCCGCGACAGATACATGATCGCTTCGCCGATCACGCCGGTCGGAACCTTGTTGCGCGCGGCCGTCGAGTAGATCGCGTCGAGCAGGCGATACTGCCGCTTGTGCGTTCCTTCCTCCGGCGCGCCCGAATAGTTGAACAGGTCCTCGCGGACCCAGGGATCGACCCCCGATACGAAGGCGCCGGCGGCGTTGCGCGTCAGCGTGCCGACAAACACGTTCTTGGCGTAGATCGAGACCTGCATGAGCGACATCGTCGTCGCCTCGCGCGTCGGCCTGAAGCCGCGCATCGCCACGACATAGCCCGGTTCCAGGCTTTCCCGGTTGAACAGCGCCTTCAGCGCTTCCCCGGCCAGCTTGGCGTCCTCGGCCGAGAAATGCGCATCGAGCGCCACGCTGTCCAGGCTGCGGTCGTTGAGGATCTTCACGAAGCTGTCTTCGGTCGCCTCGAAGCGCTGGTATTCCTTGGTGACGGTCGCGACGCTGGTGTTGTTTTCGATCTGGGTCTTCTGGAATGCGGGCAGGGCAGCCTCGCCCGCATCGATCGTTTCGCCCCAGCCGGCCTCCGGATCGTCGGCGTCCGCTGGCTGTCCCGCAGCGGCCGGCGCCTCGTCAGGGACAGGCGTCGGTTGCAGGTCGTTCTGCAGGTCGCCGGCCGGCGGCTGAAGATCGTCCTGCAGGTCGTCGGACGGCGGCGACGCGGTCTGCCGCTGCGCCTGGAAGAAGGCGAAATCCTCCTGCGTCGACGGGATCGTCGTCATGAATTTCTCGCTGGCGCTGAGCATCACGTCCGACAGCACCTCGATCTGCGGCGAGATCCCGGCCTGATCGAGTTCGGCCGGCCGCGCCATCGCATGGGCTTTCGTCGAAGTGTCGGCATCGGGGGCGAGCGTGATCCACATCGGGTCCCCGGCAAGGTCGATGATGGCGGGCACATAGACCGAGGCGTCGGCCGGGACGTCCTCTGTGCCGTCGACGGCCTGCAATTCCTCATCCTCATCGCCGAATGACCAGTAGTCGGCGGTGAGGTAGAAACCGGTGCCGATCGAAACCAGGACCATCGCCGCAAGACCGATAAGGACCCGGCGCCAGAGCTTGCGCCTGCGCGAAGCCAGGCGCGCCTGCCTTTTCAGCTTGAAGCTCGTGTCGATACTGTGCGTCACGGGCTGTTCCCGGTCAGGAAGAATGTCCACCGCACCTGTTCGAGCGTGTCGACCTCGACAAACCGCGCCGCGATATGGCCGCGCTGCCAGCATTCGTCGATGCCGCGTATCGAGAAGCGGCGCCGGTCGATGCACATTTCGGTCGAGCCGTTGAGGATCGCGTGGCCGAAGACGTCCGTCGCGTAGATGTAGATGTAGCGGTTGGTCAGCTCCTCGCGAATGACGTTGACGCATTGGTTCGCGCCGATGGTCCACCAGCCGTCCGTCTGGTCGGCATTGTCGACCTTCTGGCCGACCGCGAGATTGACGACATCCAGCGTCTGATTGCAGACCGTGAACTCGGCGCGCGCCTGGCCGATCGACAGGACCGCCAGCAGTGCCGCGACCGGGATCGCGGCAGGCCTGGCGCGGCCGATCAGGCCAAGCACGGTTCGGGCCCGTTCACGCAGCTTGCGTGGCGGGAGGACGGGTGGGAAGGAAGAACGCGAGCGGCGGATTTCCATCGGCGTCCATGCTATCCGCCGAGCCGGAAATATTTGGCGGTGGCGGAGAAATCAGATCCGCGGGCCTCGATCTCGGCAAGGATCCTGGGCAGCAGCTCGGATGCCGGAGTAGGCCTTGTGAACACGGCGGCCGGGATGTCGCGAGGTCCCGTGATCACCAGTATGACCTGCGGCACGACCTTGCCGGCCGTCTTGTCGGCGGCGCCGAGCTCGATCGGGATGCTGAAGCTCGCCTTGCCCGCCTGCACGACCATGCGGTCGTCGAGGTTGAACGCCATGCCTTTGTGGTCGATCAGGAGCACGTTGGAGATGAGGCCGCCACGCGTCACCAGCGTGCCGCCGATCGGCGCGCCGTTCGGCACCAATGTCCGATCGAGGACGAGCTGCGGCTTGTCGCCATCGGAGCGGCCGAGAGAACGCAGGAAATTGGTGACCTCGCATTGGGCGGGTTCAATGAGGCGCACGCTGATATCCGGCTCGACACCAAAGCGCGACTGGAAGTCGGACATCAGGCGCTCGAACGGCTGGACCGCAGTGCCGAAGCCCTCGATCGCCGCGGCGTTGGCGGTTGCCGATGTCATGGTCGCGTAGAAACAGTCGCCGCCGCTGAAATCGCGCACCCAGGAAGCGCGTAGCGCGGTCTCGTCGAGGGGAGCGGCCGGCGGAACCTGCGGTTTGGGCACATTCAAGACGACGGTCTCACCCGGCTGCTTGGCGGCGGGCGGTTCAGGCTGCGGGCTTGTCGTGTTCGCCGCTTCCGGTGCAGTCGCCGCACCTTCGGGAACCTTGTCAGCCACCTTCGGCTCAGCCGGCTGGCTGGCCGGCAGCTTCGGCTTCGGAGCTTCCGCGATATCCGGCTGGACGGGCGCCGGGGCCTTTTCGACCGGTGGCGAGGCCGGGGCAATCTCTTCCGTTGGCGGAGCAGGCGCGATCCTGGTGGGCGGCGCAGTCGCCTTCCGGCCATCGCTGGCCTGCTGCTGATTTGCCGATGGAGCTTGTTCGGTGGGCGCTTGCGCCTGGGCAGTCGGCGGCTTTGGTTCCTCCTCCATTGACGGCAGGGGCTCGGCAGGCTGCGTTGGCGCCGGCTTCTGGTCGGACGCCACATCCGCCGGTTTTTCGACCGGCGCCGGGGTCGGCGCTGCCGGCTTCTCAGCCGGCGGCTGGCCTGCCTCTGTCTGTGGCTTTCGGGACGAGCCCGCTGCCGGCTCCTCGGGAGGCGTCGTGGCGGCGCTGTCGGCCGGCGCCGGCTTCGGCGTTTTCGAAGGGGAAAGCGTCGTCTTGCCGGCCGGCGGCGCGGCGGGCGTCAGGAGACCGTTGAGATAGACGCCTGCTCCCGACACCAGAGCCAGCGCGGCCACGGCGGCGATGGCGATGTTTCGGGTCCTTGCGGGTTTCCTGGAACCGTCGGGCGCGACCGCGCGGGGAGGGGGTGCCGCCGCCCGCGGGCGCGGTTCGGAAAGATGCGCGGGCCGCTGATGCGGGACAAAACGCTGGTCGCCGGGGGGCACCCAGGCCTGGCCTTGCGACTTTTCCGGCGCGGCAGGGGTCGAGGTGCGATGCAGGTCCGGCCGCTCGCGCGGCATGGCGGATACCGGCGGCCTGGTCTCCTCGTCGGGGTCGCGGGTCATCCTGGCGATTTCGGCCATGCTGATCGGCCGGTGCTTCGGGTCCGGCTGCAGCATCGCCTCGATGATCTCGCGGAAATCGGCATCGATGTCGGAAAGATCCGGAACCGTTCGGCGCTTTTCCACGATTTCGAGCTGGGAGCCGCTCATGTCGAGCGGGTTGCCACGCAAGGCGGCCGCCAGCACCAGCCCCATGCTGTAGATGTCGGACTGCTCGCTGACCTCGCCTCCGTAAAGCCCCAGCTGCTCGGGAGAAACGTAGTTGTATTTTCCGGCGAACCTGCCGCCGATCAGCGTCTCCCCGCCGACGGCCGCCGAGCGCGCAATGCCGAAATCGATGATCTTGGCGCGGTCGACCCGGCCACCCGGCAGGATGATGTTGTCCGGCGAGAGATCGCGATGGATCGCTCCCGCCTGGTGCACGGCGCTCAGGGCGGAGGCGAGCCGATGGCAGAGCTTGCGCACGTCCTCCACAGGCATGGCGCCACGCCTGATGACATCGAACAGCGACTGGCCGTCGACGAATTCCATCGCCAGGTAGGGTCGCCCGATACCGGGATCGATGGTGAAGACGTGGTAGCGCACGACGGCGTCATGCGACAGGTGGTTGAGGATCGAGGCTTCCTTACGAAACAGGGACAGGATCGTCTGATCGCGGGCGAACTCCGGCAGCACGATCTTGATCGCGACGTGATCGCCGGTCTGGATGTTGTGGCCGCGATAGACCTCGCCCATTCCGCCGGACGCGATCCGCTCGTCGAGCTCGTATATGCCGCTAAGCTGCGTGCCGACGCCTGTGCTGGCAAAGCTCGGCGAGACGCGCGTCTTGTCGTCGGCGCTCATCGGTCCCCACTTCCGGCTGTGGCGGGATGCGGACCGGCCGCCTGGCCGTTGCGACGATCGCCGATCTTCACGAGTATTATGGTCACATTGTCGGTTCCGCCGCGCGCCAGCACCGTTTCCAGCAGGTTCTCGCACGCCGCCTGAGGCGCGGCCGACAACACCGCCGCCTCGATCTCCGCATCGCTGACATGCGCCGTCAACCCGTCGGTGTTCAGCACGAAGATGTCGCCTGGCATGGTCTCGCCCTGCTGGTAGTCGATCACGACGTCGTCGCTGACGCCCACCGCATGGGTGATGACGTTGCGGCGCGGCCAGGTGAGCGCTTCGGCGGCGCTGATCATGCCTCTGTCGAGGAGTTCCTGGACTTCAGTGTGATCTTTCGAGATTTGCGAGATCGAGGCATTGCGGACAAGATACACGCGGCTGTCGCCGGCCCAAAGGCAGGCAAACCGCCCGTCCATCACCAAGAGGGCGGCGAAGGTCGAGCCGATGGTTATGCCGCGGGCTTCGGATATGCCGCGGATTTCGGCATTGGCCCGGCTCAGCCTGTCCTCGAAGCGTGCGCGAAGATCCGGCGCGGAACTGGCGATGCCGATCGTCGCCAGATGATCGACGATGCTTGCCGAAGCCACCTCTCCGGCATCATGTCCGCCCATGCCGTCGGCCACAACCCAGAGGCCTGTTCGCGGCTCGACCAGATAGCTGTCTTCATTGAGGTCGCGCACGCAGCCTTTGTGGCTGACGCCGAAGCTTTCAAAGGGAAGGGCGACATTGTTCAATTTGCCACCAAGCGCTTCTCAAGCGTCCTTCGCGCCGCACCCTCGGGCCGCCGCTCGCGCCACTCTGCCACAGGCGCGAGCATTAGAGTACCGAAATCAAGGCCGGTACGCCGGCCGGCCGGCTTTGTCATCGATGGGGCGGGGAGCGGAAAAAACATCTCAGAATCCCTTCGGGCAACTGAACGCGCCAAGCGCCGGAAGGAACAGCGGGTTGGGATCGGAATTGCTCTGGATCGTATAAGCCGCGTCGCGTCCGCCGATCACGAAGCGCGCTTCCAGACTGCCTGCGCTGCCGCTGACGGATGCCTTATCCATGAGCCGTTTCAGCGCCCACGGGCCGTCGAACTTGATGGCGGATTCCCGGCCCGGCATTTCCGGCGCAAGGCTCAGGCTGGCGGACCCGGAGGCAGCGCCGCTCGGCCAGCTCAGCGTGCTCGGCGCGTTGCCCGTCTGGCTGCTTTGAACGGTCTGGCCATCGACATCGAGCACCGCGCTGTCGGCATCTCCATGCAGCGAAAAGGGCGTGAACGTGATGTTGACCAAAGGCACCGAACCACCGGACGGAAAGAAGGCGGCGCGGATTTCCGCCGCCGACTGGAAGGTCTTCAACGTCGCTTTCGAGAGATCGCGCCCGAAACGCTGGTCCTGCTTCCAGCTCCAGTCCTGGCCGGTCATGTCGATCATGGATGCGAGATTTCGCGCGAAGAAGCGGTCCATCAATCCGCCGGGGGAGAACAGCTTGGCGAAGTCCGCCATCGCAATCTCCTGCGTGCTGCCGGCGGCGAAAGGATAACGGCCGTTGACCATCTCCTCGCAGGGGCGCGTCACCGTCTGGTCGAGCAACTGGTTCAGATTCGCCACCGAGGTTTCGGCGACGTTGCCCTCGAACTCGTCGGCCGCCGCGTTGACCACGCGGGCAAGCTGCTTGGGCAGGCGCGAGACGTTGGCGCGCAGCGTCGAGACCTGCAATTGCAGGTTCGTGCTGACGCGCTCGGTCTCGGAGGGAACGTCCGCCGCCAGCTTCAGGCTCTGATAGATGTCGCGAAAGTTCTGGGTCAACGCGTCGATCGGGCGGCGTCCAGCGGGACCGCCCACCAGGGCCTGGAACGACCTGAACTGCGCCTCGACATTGGCGCCGGGGCCCTGCGCGCTCGCCGTGCCGGCGCCGGCACGGCTTTGCGACTTGCCGATCGCCATCTGGATGCCGATGCGGGCAAGGCCCCTGGCGATGGCCGCGGCGTCTGGCTGCCCGGCCGTGGCTGCGTCGGTGTTTGCGACCTGGCTTTGCCGGGTCAGGGCGGTTTCATCGGCAATCGCGCTGAACAGCTGATCGATCGGCGAGTTCTGCGAAGCCGCGGCGGAAAGCGCGATATATTGCGGCTTGTCCTTCAGCATCGCCTTGAAGCGCAGCTGGTCGAGAACGCCGTTCCAGGCTGCGGCGAATTCCTTGGCATAGCGATCGAGAAGCTCGGGGCCGAGCTTGAGCAATTCCTGATCGATGCCGCCCTGCTCGCCGCCTCCGCCCAGGACCCATCGGTCGTCGACAAGCATTTGCGCGATGCGCGAAAGTTGCAGCAGATAGAAATCGTTGAAGCCGGCATGGGTATAGAGGCCGGGAATGCGAAGTCCAGAGAGATCGCTGCCGTCGGCGCGCTCGAACAGCAGCGGCGCTTCCGGCCCTGCCTTGGCCGAGACGGAAAAATCGGTCAGGGCCGCGGCGTAGACCGCCGACTTGATCAGGGCCGTGGCGCGATCGGCGAGGCTCATGCGTCCGAGCGAGCGCTGGGCGGCTTCGACAAGCGGCTGGTTGAGCTCAAAGACCGGATCATAGGCATCGTCCAGCGCAAGCATGGCGCGCAGGTGCTTTTCGAGCTGGGCCCGTCCTTCGCGGTTGTTTTCGCCGGGATAGCGGTTCTGCTCCCAGTCCTGCCTCATCCAGGAAACGACCAGCTCGTCGTCGACCTTCGGCGCCTTGCCGCCGAGCATCAGATAGATCTTCAGCGGCTCATAGAGTGCCGCCGGATCGGCCATCCTGGCCTGGATCGTGCGCTCGGCCTGCAGCAGCAGGCGCGAGCGGAAGCTTCGTTCCAGTGCTTGCCGGTAGGCCGTTTTGGACGCTGAAAGAAGCCGCTCCCGCTGGCCGAGGCCGAACGTCTCCTCGATAGCCGTCGGCGTGTCGCCGGTCTCGAATCCGGCTGGCAGGTTGCGTAGCTGGTCGAGCGGGCCAATCACGTTCTCGAGGTCGACGTCGGCGACCTCGGTGCTGTTGAGCAGCGGTTCCGCCGCCTGGCGGTATTGGCTCATCGCCTGCGTCGTTGCGGCGAGCAGCGATCTGTTGGCGGTAAAGCTGAGCGCAAACGCGCCGAGGGCGACGGCGGCGGCCAAAGCAATTGCGCCGATGCCGCCATATCTGGCGATCGCCGCGCGTCTTTCGGCCGACCTGTCATACGAAACCCAGCCGGCTTCGGCGAAAATGACGCTGGCCAGAAGATCGTGGAGGAAAAAGCTCTTGCCGGTCCCGGAAAGATGGGCCTGGGCGCTGCTGCCGAAACTGCGCCCGATGGCGCCGAGCACCTGGTCGATCGGCGTTCCTTCCTGCGTGCCCGAGGAAAAATAGAGGCCGCGCAGGCTGACATTGACCTCGCTGCGGGAGGGGTCGAACAGGCTGCCGATGAAGCCGGCAACCCGGTTGCGCAAGGCGCCGAACTGCGCCGGAAAGCCGAAGATCGATATGCGCGCGACCGGATCCGCCTCTTCCTGCAGCCGGTCGGCCACCTCGTCCGCCAGGCGCGCCGCCAGCGCATCGAATTCGGCCGGCGCCTCGCCGGTCATGTTCTTGTTGCGGTCGGTGGTCTGGAAGGTAGCGCCCCACACTTGGCGCCTGCGCGCCTCGTCGAAGCCGCCGAAGTAATCCATGAAACCGGCGACGAGGTCGGCCTTGGTGAAAAGCAGGTAGACCGGAAATTGGATCCTGAGCGTTTCATGGGTTTCGCGCAGGCGGCTGCGTATCTCGGTGACATGCGCATCAAGCTGCCGGTCGTCGAGGCTCATGAGATCGGCCAGGCTGACAGCCAGGATGACGCCGTTGATTGGCTGCCTGGCGCGATATTTCTTGAGCAGCGACAGGAAGGCGAGCCAGCTCTTGTTGTCGCGCGCCTTGTCGGAATCCTGCGTCGTGTAGCGTCCCGCGGTGTCGATCAGCACGGCCTCGTCGGTGAACCACCAGTCGCAGGACCGGGTGCCGCCAATGCCGGCCACCGGCTGCGCCGTGCCGGAACCGGCGAGCGGAAACTTCAGGCCCGAATTGACCAGCGCCGTGGTCTTGCCGGCGCCGGGCGGGCCGATGACGATGTACCAGGGGATGTCGTAGAGAAAATTGTGCTTGCCGCTCGAGCGTTTGAGCGTCGCGATGGCCTCGCTCATGCGGGCCTCGAGCACCTGCGAATCGTCATTGCCGGCGTCGTTGCGCACGATTGCGGCTTCAAGCGCCTTTTGCGCCTTTCGCCTTTGCCAGAACCGGATCGTGTAGAAGAGTACGGCCGCGGCCACGGCCAGGCCGATGATCGCGGCGCGTAGCCACACCGGGCCCAGCGGGCGGCTATCGGCATAGCGGATCAACGGCCCGGCAAACCAGACGGCTGCCGCGAAACCGGCCAAGGCGAGGGCGTTGAGTATGCGCAGCAGCCATTGCGTCATGGGCGCTTCCGGCGGGCCGCGCTCATAATGTCTCCTCCTTGGGGATCATCACATCGACGCGGCGGTTGGTGGCGCGGCCTTCCGGCGTCGCATTGTCGGCGATCGGCTCGTCCTCGCCCTTGCCGTCGGCCGTGATCCGCGACGGGTCTTTGAACCCGGGCGCCATCAGCGCCTCGACAGCCTTGGCGCGGGCGACGGAGAGGTCGAAATTGGACTTGAACGTGCTCGATTTGCGTGGCTTTGCGTTGTCCGTGTGACCGACGATCCTGATCGGTCCCGGCTCGGCGTCGAGCGCCCCGGCGATGTCGGCGGCAACGGACTGGAACTCCGGTTTCAGCTCGGCCTTGCCGGGTTCGAACATCAGGACGTTGTTTATCTCAACGACGATGAAGCTGCCTTGCGTGCCCACCGCCAGCCCGCCGCGCACCAGATCCTTCGCCAGCGCTGCGCGGATGCGGTTGATTTGGGTGAGCGCGACGGGAGTTGGAGGGGGAGGAGCCACTTTCGCCGGTTCGGCCAGCGGCGCCACGCCGGCGCGCTCGATGGTGACCGGCGTCGACGGATTGAGCGCCAGCAGCTCTCCGGCCGTCGCATCGCCCTCCTCGGTGATGAGAACGCGCAGCACGAAAAACGCCGCCGTCACCAGCGTCGCCGCGGCGGCCGCCACGGCCCACAATGGCAGCCGGGCCGACGGCTGCGTCATGACGGCCGCCATGCCTTGCCAGCGCGGCGAGATGTCTTGCGAGGCAGGCGGCTGGAAGTAGCGGAGCGTGTCGAAGACGTCGCGCCGGATACGTTCGAGATTGTCGCCCTGGCGCGCCAGGCCGCGGTATTGTCCTTCAAACCCCAGCGACAGGCAGGCATGCATCAGTTCGAGCAGATCGTAATGCGCTTCCGGCGCGGCGAGCAGCTTGTTCAGCGCTTCATAGAAACCCGCGCCAGCGGACTTGATGTGAAAGTACCGCGACAGCATGGCATGTCCTGCCCAGCCGTCTCCCTCGGGCCAGGGCAGGTTGCCGACAAGATCATCGGCGGTTTCGCAAAGCGCAAACTTCGCGATCCGTGCGTCCTCTTCGGCGATGCCTGACTTCTGCAGCGTCCGATCGAACTTTTCGATCGCCTCGGCGATATGCCCGGCGAGCGGCTCGGCATGTCTTTCGACGGGGATGAGCCTGAGCTGGCTGAACAGCAGCAGCAAAGGCGCGGCGGCGGCGAGGATCGGGTTTGCCGTGGGGTAGGTGATGCTGCCGGCGGCGTCGAGCAGGACGTCCTGCTGCGGCCCCGACGAGGGCGCGGTCTCCAAGGGGCCGGCATTGGACGCCGCTCCTTGATAGATCACGGTTCCGGATGCCCAGCCCGGCGGCATGTGCTGTCCGCCCTGCGGATCGAAGACCGTCGAATCCCGCACGGGCATGGACTGCCCGCCATCGGCGGATGCCGGCGGCGACGGCGCCGGCTTTTGCCTGCGTCGCGGATTGGCGCGAATGACGGTCTTGCCGGCGGGGCCGAAGGGATCGTCCTTCGAGCTCATTGCTGGCCTTCCGTTCCCGCATGGCCGCCGTGCCAGCGCGCAAGACCGGGCATGGGCAGAAGCAAAGAATGCATGCCCTGCTGACGCGGGGAGTGTCCGGTGGAAGCTAGGCTACAGAACGCGATCCCGCCGTAACATGACATTTGCCGCAGACCCCTGGGTCATTCAGCCGTAACCGCCTGGCGAACTGTCGTATGTGATCGTAATCTCAGAAGCCGCCGATTGGAACCATATGCGCGGAATGGCCCCAGATTATTCTTAACGGCGGCGGTGTAGAGATCCGGCCCTAGCGCCGGATTTTACACGCTATTTTTGCTTGTCGGCCTTGGCATAGGCTTCGGCGAAATAGGCTAGGAATATGTCCAGCATGCCGTTTTCGTGGGCTTCCTCCATGGTTCGCCAGGTGGCCACAAAAGCATCCCAGGCCTGGCTCTTCTTCGAGCTGAACGACGTGGGCGGTAGCTTCTTGCCGATCGCCTCGGGCGACAGGTCGTCAAGCAGCCGGGAGAGCGCCGCCTGCATGGCCGCATAGGTGGCCAATTCGTGCGTCTTGAGATCGCGGAAGGCGTCTTCGACACTGTGCCTGGCGTCAAGATAACCGGCCCTGCGCCGCGCGAACATGATTTCCATGATGTCGTCGGTTCCGGGCACGAATTTGAGCGGATTGTTGTCGGCCGCGCTGATCATCGTGCGGTGGGTGCTCTTGGCCAGGATCTTGGCGGCCGCGCGGGCCTTCAGCAGCAAGGCCAGTTGCTCGACCGTCGTCCGCAGCACTGCGCCGATTTCGGCGGCGACTTCATGCGGGTCGCGCGATTGAAGCAGGTCCGGCGAGATACCGGCAGCCCGCGCGATATCCCTGAGGATCTCGTCCGCGCCGGGGTGCTGCGCGGCCGAAGGCGGCGGGGCGGCCTGCCGCAATGAGGACGTCGAGGCCGGCGCCTGACGCTGGTCGCGCGGGCTGAAGAACGGCTCGTTGCTGAATTCCTGCGGCCGGCCCGTCGGGGCCGGCATTTCGCGTTGCGTCGAACCGGATCGCGAATGAGGGTGCCCCGTCGCGCCGCGCTCGTCGTCGAGAGACACGAAGATGACGTAGCGGCCGATCAGCAGCCGGTCGCCGTGCCCGAGGCGATGCGGCGCGGCCAGGCGCTTGCTCGATCCGTTGATGAAGGTGCCGTTGCGCGAGACATCGTGCAGCCAGAACGCTCCCGCCTCATACCGAACCTCGCAATGCCGGCCGGAAATGAATTTGTCCGGGTCGGGCAAGGTCCAGTCGCAATTTTCGCGCCCGATTTCAAAGCTGCGGTCCCGCGATCCGTAGCCGAGGGGGAGACCTGCGGGCACGGCCTCGACATTGTTGATCTGCAGACTGATGAACATATGAATTGGCCGCGGACCGCTGATCTATTTCGCCATTCTAGCAGTTTGCGAGGACAACACGACAGCAGCCTTTCACAACTGCCTCCGGCGCAAGCTTTGCCCGCCCGTCGTTCCTTTTGGCCGGTGGGAAAACATATGGTAGGCTGAACGAAGCCTAGTGTGGCAATCCGGGAAGTCCCCGAACGTGATGCGGTTAACATAGGGGCAACTTCAAATCCATCACACTGGCGGCCGCGTCCTGGAGGGGCACGACCCATGCCGAACGAACGTGCCACGGTTGTGCAGACGCCGTTAGGCGCCGAATTGTTGACCTTCACCCATCTCGTCGGACGCGATGAGATCAGCCGTTGCTTCGCCCATACGATCGGGTTCGTCAGCACCAACCACGATGTCGATCCGCTGAAAATGCTGGGCGGCTCCGTCTCGATCGAGGGTGAGTCCGACCCGAAGCGCTGGTTCAGCGGCCTCGTCTCCGAGTTCCGGCTCACCCGCATCGAGGACCGGCTGGCCTACTATGAAGCGGTCATCAGGCCGTGGCTCTGGTTTCTCGGCAACACCACCGATTGCCGTATCTTCCAGAACATGACCGCGGTGGAGATCATCGAGAAGATATTCTCGAAATACGGCATCGCGAAATTCGAGAAGCGGCTGCAGGGGTCCTATCCGCAGCGCGAATACTGCGTGCAGTACGACGAGAGCGACCTGGATTTCGTGCAGCGGCTGATGGAGCACGAAGGCATCTTCTATTTCTTCGAATATGACGAGGGCAAGCACACGCTCATTCTGTGCGATGCGATGAGCAAGCTGAAGCCGGCTCCGGGCTACGACAAGGTGCTTTACAATTTCGAGGGGCAGGCCTCGCGGCGCGATGTCGAATACATCACCGAATGGATTCCAGGCAGTTCGGTGCGGCCCGGCGCCTACGCCCACACCGACTATGATTTCGAGAAGCCCGGCGCGGATTTGATGGCGAAATCGGCGCAGCCCTTCGGCCACAAGGAAGCCGCCGGCGAAAACTACCGCCAGCCCGGAGCGCATCTGGATGTCGGACGCGGCGACAAGATTGCGGGGATAAGGCGCGAGGAACTTCAGGCGGTGCATCAGCGCGGCACCGCGGTGGGCACCGTGCGCGGGCTCTTTGCCGGCTGCAAGTTCAAGCTGGAGAGTTTTCCGCGCGACGACCAGAACCAGGACTATCTGGTGCTCAGCGCCGAGTACCGGCTGTTCGATCCGGGCTACCGGACCCAGAACGAGGGGCATAGCGAGAATTTCAGGATCGTGATGGGCCTCGCGCCTACCAAATTGCCTTATCGCCCGCCGCGCATCACGCCGCGGCCGATCATGCGCGGGCCGCAGACGGCGACCGTGGTCGGCCCTTCCGGCGAAGAGATCTTCACCGACAAATATGCAAGGGTGAAGGTGCAATTCCACTGGGATCGCCTGGGCAAGAAGGACGAGAACAGCTCGTGCTTCGTGCGCGTCTCGCAAACCTGGGCCGGCAGCGGCTGGGGCTTCATCCAGATCCCACGCATCGGCCAGGAGGTCATCATAGACTTCATCGAGGGCGATCCGGACCTGCCGATCATCACCGGCCGGGTCTACAACGCCTCGCAGATGCCGCCCTACGGGCTGCCGGGCAACGCGACGCAATCGGGCTGGAAATCGAACTCGTCCAAGGGCGGCGGCGGCTACAACGAGCTGATGTTCGAGGACAAGGCCGGTTCCGAGCTGGTCAATTTCCAGGCCCAGAAGGATCACAACCTGCTGATCAAGCACGACCGCACGAAGCTGGTCCAGCATGACCAGTCCGACCGCATCGACCATGACGCCAAGCACTCCGTCGGCCACAACCTCGACGAGGACGTCGGCAACAACAAGACGGTCAAGATCGGCGTCGACCAGACGACGAACATCGGCAGCAACGACACCGAGACGGTGGGCGCCAACCGCTCGCTGACGGTGATGGCGAATGAGACGATCCACGTCGTTTCGAACTCGACGGAGAATATCGACGCCAACCATTCGCAGACCGTCGGCATCGTCCAGACCGTCACCGTCGGCGCGGCGCGCATCGATACGGTGGGGGCTTCGGAGACGAGGAGCGTCGGCGCGGTGCAGTCGAACACGATCGGGGCGTCGCGGAGCGTGACGGTGGGTGCGGCGCAGAGCCATGACATCGGAGCGGGAGACAGCTGGAACATCGCGGCGGAGCAGAGCGTCACCGTTGGCGCGGATCAGAGCTTTACCGTTGGAGGCGCGCAATCGAACGAGATAGGGAAGGCCAGGAGCACAAAGATCGCCGATGGCGACACGACGGAAGTTGGTGGCGACCGCGCGCTCAAGATAGCCAAGGGGAGTCTCGTCGACGTCGGAGAATCCGGCGCCATCAAGATAGGCAAGGATCTGCTGATAGACGCCGGCGATTCTATCGTCATCAAGTGCGGCTCGGCAGCAATCTCGATGAAGAAGGACGGAACCATCAACATCGAAGGTAAGGATATTACCGTCAAAGGCTCCGGCAAGATCAATGTGAAGGCGTCGAGCGACATCACGATGAAGGGTTCCGAAATCAAGCAAAATTGAGGGCCGCAATGACCAGGACCGCAAAGCGGGTCGAAGGGGTGATACTAGGCATCTTTCTTGGCTTCGACGGAGATGCACCGCTTGTCATATTCCATGGCAATGCCAAGGACACCGCCATAAGGGCGCGGAGCCTGACTGCCATGAGTCCCGACATGATAGGAGCCGAGGTGGCGCTGCTATTTGAAAACGGCGATGTCCGCCGGCCGCTGATTGTCGGCCGGGTGGTGGAACCGGATCGCAAGACAAATGCTCCGCAGGTGATACGTGATGGGGAACAGGTGAAGATCGTTGGGGAAGAACGAATCGAACTGCGCTGTGGGAAGGCAACGATCATCATGGAGAAGGATGGCCACATCACCATCCGCGGCACCTACGTTACGAGCCATGCGACTGCTGCCAACCGCATCCGTGGCGGTTCGGTGAACCTCAACTGATGGTGGCCCCAGTCCTGCGAGAGATTGTGCGTCAGCACGCAGAGATGGCAGCATTTCTGTGGTCAGTCTATGACCACCATTTGCTTCATCCCGACGAGAATCCAGACATGGATGAGGAGCGCCTGGCGCGTCTTGTCGAGAGACTGGAAGCACATCTCGATGGCCTGCGGACCGCAGGGGAAGCGGGACGCCGGATTGCGGAGGAGCGCTATGCCGAATTTCCCGAGCCAGGTGAACTTTTCGTCATAAGGATGCTAGCAGGGCCTCCACACCTTCGGGTCACTTCGATTGATCTCGACCAAGTGCGGCTCTACCTCGCGGCGAACCTGCCCAAATCCGCGGCCTGAGGCCGATCGTCGCCAAATAGATACGCGCCGATGGACCTGCCGTCAGGTAAAGTTGCGGGTCATGTCAACGCTCCGAACGAACAGGTCGCCGTCGTATCCCAGTTCGACACCCGCCCATCTTTCACCGTCAAAGATGAACACATACCGCCAGGCTGCCGTCACGAGGAAGTCGCTAGTCGAGTGCATGTTGTAGATGTAGCCCAGCGGCTTGAATCGCTCGAGCCTCGACCCTTTCTGAATGAAAAGCCCGTATTCGTCGTCACACCAGTAGCGCTCACCGCGAAACTCGCAGATCGAAAAGATCTGCGTGCCCGGCCCGGCAATATCGGTTAGTTCCTCGTCGGCATAGCGAGCGCAATAGCCGTCCTCGCACCCGAAGAACACCTCACCGCTCGCTGAGACGTTCAGGGCCGAGATACTCCGATTGAAGCCAAGCGGGATCGGCGTCCAGGCATCGCCGGATAACCTCAGCAAGGCGCCGTCGTCACCGCCGACATGGATCAGATTGCGGCTGGGACCGTGCATCGTGCGCAAAAATGCGGGAGTAGCTGGCGGTATCTCGATCCATTCGTTGTCCCGCGCCAGGCACGTTGTGCCGGCTTCCCCGTAGAGAAATATGGTTTCTGGATCCAGGTGCCAAAGTTTGTTGGTGAACGGTTCCGGCCCCTGACCGATCTTCTGCCTGCGGTTGCGCAGGTGGTGTGTAACGCCGCCGACCTCGAGAGCAACGTGCCAATCCGCAGCAATGCTTGCGTGGGACAGGATCAGATCTTCAATTTGTAGAAGAACCTTGGACTTGACCTGTTTGCCAACGGTCAACTCCAGCAGATATGAGCGAGCGACCTCGTCGTACTGATCGCTAAGCTGGACGGAGACTGCAAAGCGATCGCCACCAAGGTGAAATGCATCGATTGCCTCAATATCAATCTCGTCGGGTTCGATTTCATCAAATACTGGCTCGTCGTCGTCATCATCGTCGTCGATCATCTTCCCACCGTCATCGCGTTGAGTTGAGCTTGCGTTTTCCTCGGTCGGACCACGCGCTGGAGATAGTTGATCATCACCAGCCGCAGGCATTCCAGGATCTTCTCCTTGGTCTTGTCATCGGCGCCCTTGATCGTGGGGTCGTGCGCCGCCACGGCCGCCAGCGATTTCTCCATCGCGTTTCGCAATGTCGGTTTTTTTTTCTTGGCCTTTTGTTTGCGGAAAAAATCAGCTTCCTGGTTGGTCTTCTTGTTGTGGGCGGTCCCCGTCTTCGCTCCAGGACCCGACTGGAAGCCGCCCCCAGGCTTACGCTTGCGAGCAGGCATGCAGATGCAGGGCGCCGTCTTGTTGTTGTAGTTCTTCCATTTCGTGAAAGACTTGTTCTTCCGGCGGCTGCTCTGGAAACAACCCACGCGTATGAAGTGCTCGGACTCCTGCCCAGGCGGGCATTTCGCCTTCGAGTGCTGATGAAGCCGTATCTTGTGCTTGTTGAGCAAGTTCTTGCAGTTGGTGCGGCCGGCCTTCAGCTTGGCCATGTGCGGCCATGTCACCGTATTCCCGGTTGGCGATGCATGGTTGTTGGTGGCGAGATCCGTCATACGGATCACTGGCTCGCCGTCAAATTTGACGTCGTTTGACCAGGAGTTGAAATACTCCTTGCCGGTATTCTTGGAGGTTATGACGCCTTTCTTGGCGGCGCAGCCGGCCTCGGTTCCAGACGTTCTGGAGAGGTCGGATTTGTTTTTGATATTTACGGTCTCGCCGCCAATCTTGACGGTCCCGGTTCCCTGCTCCGTGTCGCTCGCCATGCCGAAGCTGGGATAGGGGATCGGTACGCCGGGCGGTGTCGCCGGATTTTCCGGCGGCGTGAAACAAACATCCGGAAATACGGCAATGGTCTTGGCATTCACGGCCTTGCCCGAGATCTCCAAGCCATTTGCATATACGTCGCCCATTACGCGACCCGCGCGGAAAGGATGGCGGCACCGCAGGCGCCCGCATCGTTGGAGGCTTCGATCAGAACCGGATCTCCAGCAGCATAGCCTTTGCGCGCTGCCGTGAACGCCATCCCGAGCATGATCGGAACGACCGCGGCGCCGACATTTCCGAGCGACTCGCCGGGCGACCAGATGTCCTGGAAATCATGCCGACCGCGCAGCAGACGCATGCTGGCGAGCGCGCTTTGCTTGAACCAGTATTGCTCCCCGATTAGATCCGAAATGCGATAGCCGATGCGGTTCATGTCGATACCCGTCTCGGTGAGCGCGGCTTCATATGCGGCGGTCATTGCGTCGCCGCGCAAGGGCAAATCCTGGCTGTTGTAGATCGATGCCGTTTCACGCGAGAGGCCGAGCCCCCAAAGCTTAAGGCCGTGACCTCCTGGCGCCATGCACAGCACCGCGGCAGCGGCCTCTCCAGGTATGAAACCGTTTGGGTTGTCGTCGGACAGGAGTCGCTCTTGCCCGGCGTAGGCCGATACCGAACCTACTGTGAGGTAGCTGTCCACGCCCGCGATCATGACATACTGGAGCCGATCTCCGGATATGAGCTTACGCGCATAGTCGAGGGCAACATGGCCGGAGGGCCGTCCATGCGCCACTATGCGTGACCGATCGTGAGGTGCGACCTGAACTATGTTGGCTATCCGACGGAGCAAATTCGAGCTGTCGCCAAAAGGTTTTCCAGGGCGAGCCTCTTCGGGGAGACATAGAATGAGGGCTGTCTGACCACGTGCGTCGGGGACGGCTTCGAACGCTTCGATGATGGCGGCCGCGGCGAGATGGGCCATACGCTTTTCGCCGATCCAGTTCCTTGGCAGCGGCACCGGCGCCCCGGTGAGTCGGGCCTCGTCGCCGCCTCCGAATGCCGTCAGTTGAAACCCATCCAATCGGGCGCGCATGGCCGCGCAACTCGACGGCGCGTCGAGCCCTACGGCTGTGACCATGCCGATGGATGCGATTTCAAGGGTCGAGGTCATTGGTTCTCGTCCGCCGGTACGGGCCAGGTTGCCCGCAGATATTGTCGTCCGGAGGCCTGAGCCCGAAGCATCGATTCGGTCGGCGGGCCAATCCAGCACTCGCTGAAATCGAGGATGGTTTTCTGAATACGCTGCGATACGCGCCATACGAGCGAGAAGCGCCGATTCTCAGGGTCGAAGAGAATTGTATCCGGGTAGACGTTTGACTCGAGGCTTTTTTCCCGGGCCTTGAACAAGGTCATGGGCAGCGCCGTCGACGGCAGCCGGAAATTCACCCGTCCCTCCGGCGTCAGGTTCACCAGCACCACCTCCTCGCCGCCTTTCGGCGGGTCTATCTGCTGGTCGGCCGGCGCCATCTGGAAATAGCGTTCGTCGAAATCCGGCGGCAGGAAAGGAAAGATGTTCTTTGTCCAGTTGTCGTCATAGGTGCCGCCATATTCGATACGACCGGGCCAACCGCGACCCATCGGCCCGAAGCTCATCGGTTTGTAGTCGCCGAAGGGGGAGCGGATTTCCTCGTCGACCGCCTGCGTATTGGGCAGCCGCAAACCTGGGATGAGGCGCTGGTTCCTGGTGCGCGACCAACCGGTGCCGACCGGGTTGTACTTGTAGCTGGCGGGGAGTTTGTCCTCAGGGTCCAGCCGGTCGACCCCACCCCAGGCGACGTCATAAGAGATGGGCAGTTCGAGGAAGGGCTGCGGCGACGTGGCTGTAAACACCGGGCCGATGGCACGCCATTCGCGGTGGCCAACAACCTCGAACAGTTTCGACCAGTTGCCGACCTTGATGCCGACCGGCACGCGCTCGGCCGGTCCGCCGTTTGGTGCGTAAGCGCAGCCATTGGCGATCACGTCGCAGCGCGGCTTACGGAAGGCGAAGTCCGTCTCCCACAGGGTTGCCGAATAGCCGGGCGGGCCGGTCTGGGTGTCAGCCATGACCAACGGAACCTGCTCCGCCGATTTTTGCACCGGTCCGCCAGGCTTCGTTGGAAAATCGAACGTGCCTTTGACCACCACGACAATCCACTCATGGCCGGCCTTGTCCATGCCCATGGTGAACTCGTGCGGATAACCCATCTGGTTCCAGATATCCATCAACTGGTCTCCCAGGTGGCGGCGAGGATCTGTTCCAGCGTCGGTTGCGGCGATTGCGGATCGATGTCGAAGAAATCCGAATAGGTCGTCCACATCACCAGGTCGCCAACGACCTCATCGCCGGCCTCGACGGGCGGCACCGGCAGCACCGTCAGGGCTGCCTCCAGATCGTCGGGCGTCAACCCGCCCTGCTGCGCGGCAATGGCTGTTTCCTCGATACCGGCGAACCACGCTTCCGCATGCGCCAACTCGAAGGAGGTTTCGGAAAGCTGCGCGACGATGCTCAAGGGGAATTGCCTGCCGACCCTGTCGGCGCTTTGCACGACAATGCCTGCCGACGCGCCGAAGGAGGACGGGCCGGCCAGGAAGCGCAGTGCGGTGGCGCGCGGCCAAGACTCCAGGCCAATCAGCGGAACAAGATGCTGCGCCAGCCAGCGATCCCAGACGCGCACAAAATCTCCCGTCAGCCGCCGCGACACGAAATCGCCGGTGGCGGGGATTTTGCCGTAGAAGCCCGGCAGGATCATATCTGCGGCGGACATGTGAACTTCTTGAACATTTCGAGGTTGTAGGGGTTCTCGACGCTTGCCGCCTTGAGCTCGAAATCGGCGTACATGCCCTTGGTGCCGAGGCGCAGGCTGTAGACATCGGCCAGCGAGGTGCCGGTGAAGCGGCCGGCGCGCAGCATCCTCAGCCACGCCCAGCTGCCGGTCTCGTTGAGCATGATTTCGGGCGAGCCGTCGACCGGCTGGAAGGCGAGCGAGATCACGCCGGTGCCGTCCTTGCCGGGCCACGTCATCGGTTGCGGCCGCGTCGCGTTGTTGAAATAGACGAGGCTCTGGCCGTCGAGATTGAGCGTCACGCGCGTGACGTTGGGCGACAGGTCCTTCGGCTCCAGCGTGAAGCTCATCACCGGTCCCGTCCCGCCCGGAAAGAGATCGTCGCGTATGTGCCTGGCCTGTTCGAACGCCGCCAGCGCGGCAGGGTCGAGGCCGAAGTCGGCACGCCATTTCCACGGCTGGCTGGCGGTGTCGACATAGCTGATCAAATGGTCGTTGATGAAAGCGTCGATCATGCCGGCCGGTCCGAACAGGCGGGCGAAGTCGCGGACATTGACGTCGACCGCGCTCTCGGGGCTGAACGGATAGCGGTCGTTGAGCGCCGCCTGGCAGAACGGCAGGATGTCGGCGCGCCAAATGGCGTTGAGCTCGTTGGTGACGGCCTTCTGCGTCAGGCCGCTGGTGTCGCCGGCGATGCCGCCGAGCCAGTCGTCGATCGGGTCGGGCAGGATCTGCGCCTGCCTGGCGACGGCGCCGGTGAGCTCGGCCAGGCCGCCCTGTTTCTTGATGGCGTCCTGCGGGTCGGGATTGGCGGTCACCGTCTGCAGCACATTGGAAAGCGCCGTCAGCGCCACCACCGCGGCGTCGAGCGCAGGTGGCTGGCCGTCGACCTCGGCGATCGCGCCCTTCAGCGGCTTGAAGTGTTCGGCCACCAGGCTGCCGGTCAAGTCCACCTTGTCGGCAGAACCGGCGCGCGGCAAGAGCTTTGCCCCGGTCTTGACGACCTTGCCCAGCTTGCCGAGCTTGCCGAGCAGTTTCGAGCCGCCCTTCGCGGCCGCCTTGTCGTCGGCCGGCGCTTCGTCGGACCGGGTAAGGTCGGTTTCCTGGACCACCGCGGTCAAAAGGCGCTTCAGCGCGGAATCGGCGCTTGAAAGGTCCTTGAGGTTCTCGCTGGCGACATTGAGGTCGGCCAACGGCGCGAGCCGCATATCGCGCAGGAAGCTGTCCCATTGCGCGATGTAGTCGTCGTAGTAGAGCTTCAGGATGTCCTCGGACAGCGCCGAGACGGAGGTTTCGGAATTCTCCGAGCAGCCGCCGGCGAACACCGCCCGATCCAGTGCCGCCTGGGCGGCCACGTCCTCGACCCGGTCGAGAACGGCATCGTGAAAGCCGGCATAGGTGAAGGCGCCCGGAACGCCGACGCGCAACGTCTTGTCGGAGCGCCGCGCGAACACTTTGGCGCCGTTCGGCCCGGCGAAATTGGCCGGGATCCATTCTTTCACTCCGGCCACTTCGGGATCGGCCAGCAACTGCTTGTAGGCGCGCGCCGGCAGCGAGATCGTGCACACCGTCTTCAGTGCCTCGGCGACCAGTTCCTTGTCGGGCGCGATGTAGTTGTCGTCGACCGCCATGCGACGGATCGCGGCCAACTGGTGCTCTTCCGCGTCCGGGCTAGGAAAAGGCGGCGAGGGCGCGAATTCGGGCAGGCTGTTGACCCACCAGCCCTGGGCGAAGTCGGTATCCATCTGCGACAGGCCGGTCATCATGCGATAGGTCTTCAGTGCGCCCAGCATGAAGTCCGGATCGCGGATCTGCCGCCACATGGTCGCCTCGAGCAGCGCGACCATGTGGGGTTCTAGGACGTTGCGCAGCGCATGATCGTAGGTGTCGGCCTGCGCGCGCACCAGTTCCGCCGAGGCCGATGGCCCGAGCAGGTCATGCGGCGCATCCGGCGGCGCGGTGCGGGCGTTGGCGACCTCGTCCATTGCGGCCAGCGCGTCGTCGATGGCCGGCTGCTCCACCGATGCCGGTGCGGCGGTGACGGCGGTCAGCGGCTCCTGCAGCGCCTCGAACTGGCCAGCCTGCGCGGTGATCGCGGTGCGGTTATCGTAGTAGGACCAGGAGAACAGGCCGGCGGCCAGCAAGGCCGCTGCCGCACAGGCGGTGGCGGCGCCGCGCCAGATCCAGGCGCGGCGGCGCTGCGCCAGCGGGTCGAACGTGCCCAGGCCGGCTTCCTTGAAGATCACCTCGGTCAGCAGATTCCGCAGGAAGAAGCTGCGCTTCTCGACCCTTGGCGTGGGCATGGCGCGGCGCGGCGGAAGACCGAACGATGAAGACAACGCCGCGGTCAGCCGGTCGATGGGCGCGCCTTCCTGCGTCGCCGACGTCAGGTAAAGGCCGCGCAGCCAGGCGGCTTCCTCGTAGCGGCTTTCGCCGAACATCGCCTCGATCAGCACCTGGATCGGTTCGGAAAGGCTCGCGAGCTGGGCCGGGAAGCGGAAAATCTCGGCGCGCGTGGCGAGCTTGTCTTCGTCCTCAAGACGCGGCACCAGGCGCCGCTCGAGTTCGGTCGCCAGCGTGGCGATTTCCTTCTCGATGGTCTTGGCGTCGACGCGGGCGTCAAGCGCGAAGGTCGTCCCCCACACCTGCTCGCGCGCGGTGGTCGACAGGCCGCCGAAGAAGGCCTCGAAGCCCTTGATCAGATCGGCCTTGGTCAGCATCAGGTAGACAGGGAGGCGGATTTCGAGCCGGTCGTTGAGCTCGGCCAGCCGGCGGCGGATCTTGCGGCCGTGCGCCTTGATGGCTTCGTCGCCTTCCGAGAGCGCGTCGATCGAGAGCGCGACGATGACGCCATTCAGCGCGCGGCGGCCGCGGTGCTTCTTGAGCAGGTCGAGAAAACCCAGCCACTCGGTTGCGTCGACATCCGGCTGGCTTTCCTGCTGGACGTAGCGGCCGGCGGTGTCGATCAGCACCGCGTTTTCGGAAAAGAACCAGTCGCAGTTTCGCGTGCCGCCAACGCCTTGCAGGTCGTCGGTGAGGTCGATCGGAAAGTTCAGGCCGGACTGGCGCAGCGCCGTGGTCTTGCCGGTCGCCGGCGGCCCGACGATCACATACCAGGGCATTTCGCGCAGGAATTTGCGGCCGCCGAGCTTGCGGCGCCTCAGCTCGGCCATCACATCGGCGAACTTGGCGCCGACGGCGGCGACGCTTTCCTCGCCGGGGGTGAGCTGCTTCTCCGCCGCCGGCGCCGCGATCTCGGCGACGAACATGCGGTTGGCGCGGATCGCGCGGCGCTGGGCGATGATCAGCCAGATCAGCCACAGGATGATCAGCCCGGCTATCATGCCGATGCGCACATTGTCGGAATCGAAGGGCGAATAGGGGCCGACCTGGACGATCGGGCCGAAGATCCAGATGACCAGCGAAAGCAGCGCGATGCCGATCAGCGTCCAAAGGAAGCGCGATGTGAGCACTGCCCAGAGGAAGCGCAGGATGAACATCTCAGAGCCTCTTCTCGACCAGGACCTCGACGCGCCGGTTGAGCGCGCGGCCCTCGCGTGTCGAGTTGTCGGCCACCGGGTCGGTCTCAGCGCGCCCTTCGGAATGGATACGCTCCTGCGGCACGCCGGCCCGCACCAGGAGGTCGGCTATGGTCTCGGCCCGCGCTTCCGAGAGCCGCTGGTTGGTCGACAGCGGGTTGGATCTTTGCAGACGCACGTTGTCGGTGTGGCCGACGACGGTGATGTTTCCGATCAGCTCCTGGTTGGCGAGGATGACCTTGGCGATGGATTCGACCAGTGGCTCGAAGCCTGGCGTCAGTGTCGGTCGCGACGACTGGAACAATTCGGGGTTGGAGGCCTGGATGACCAGCTTGGCCAGCGACACGCTCTCGGTGCCGCTGAGCGCCCCCCTGAGGTCGTCCGGCGCTTCGGCCTTGAATTCCGGCAGCAGCGCGAAATCGACTGGCTCCGGCTCGGGCGGCGCAGGCGCGTCAACCTTCGGCGCGGCGCGGGTGATATCGGCACGCGCAGGCGGCGGCAGCGCCCGGACCAGCGCCGAGAGCTCGACGGCCTGGCTGCTCAGACCCATCGAGAGCCCGATATGGACCACAGTGGCGATCACTGCGGCGGCGAGCGCCATCACCCAGATCGGCACGATGAAGCGCTGCGGCTCGTCCGAGGCGATCACGCCTTTCCAATGTGGCGACAGCGGCGCGCCCTCGGCGTCGGCATCGCGCAGGAAGCGCGCCGCCGCCACGCGAACGGCATTGAGCGAGCGGTCGCCGGAGCGGCCGGGCACCCGGTATTTGCCGCGGAAGCCAAGCGCCAGGCACTGGTACTGCAGTTCCAATAGCTCGCGGTCCCGGTTCGGGTGGCGCTCCAGCTCGTCGAGGCGCGTGAAGAACTGGGTGCCGGCATCGACGTCGCCGCGCAGCATGACCACCAGCGGCTGGCGCGGCCACGCGCTGGCGCCGCCCCAGGGCGTGTTGAGCGCGAGGTCGTCGAGAAGCGCCGCCACCACCCAGGCCGCCTGATCGGCGCGCTCCAGAGACGATCCCGACGTCATGGCGGCATCGCGCGCCCGAACCAGCTCTTCGAGCAGACGCGTGCGCAACGTTTCAGGGTTCTCCGGCGCCAGCGCGCTTTCGAGCTCGGGCGCGAATTCGAGCAGCGGCGCAAAGGCGTTGATGAGCGCATTGGGATGGGTGCGCGAGCGCTTGATAGGCACACCCGTCAGCATCGGCGCCGTCGGCCGCGGCATCTGGGCGCCGGTCAGCCTGATGCGCGTGCGTTCGCGATCCTCCGACAGTCCGAAGGGATCATCCCGGCTCATGATCTCACCTGTTCACCGAATAGCAGTCCACCTGCGGCTCGCTCGGCAAGACACCCGAGACGCCGATGACGAAGCCGGGGGCGTCGAGCAGCGAGGCCCAATGCTCGCTCTTCTGATCGAGCTCGAGACACAGCCGGTCGCCGTCGTAGGGGATTTCGCGCGGCTGCGAATGGAGCGGCTTCAGCGGGATGCCGGGCAGGCGCGATTTCCACAGGCCCTCGAACTGGTCGGCCGCGCCGACCGTCGCCTGATTGACGAAGATCTTGCGCAGCGCATCTTCCGACAGTTCGGACCCGACCCGGATGACGATGCGGCTCGCCACCAGCAGCTTCGGATTGTCGATGCGGATCTTCCAGACATTGGTCGAATGCCGCATGACGGGCAGCGCGCGCGATTTGGGCTCGATGTAGCGCAGGCTCAGGATAAGCGAGCGCAAGGCGTCGGCCAGCGCCGAATAGGCGGGGCCGGGGGCCATGTGATCATAGGCCGGCAATTCGCCCAGCCGTCGCGAGCTGGAACCGTAGGTCGCCATCTCGCCGGCGAGGCCGGCAAGCTCCAGGTAGAGCTCGGCCGGGTGGAAGACGTCCTGCGCCAGCATGTGCGCCAGCCGCGGTCGTGCCGCATTGGCTAGGTGGAGCATCAACAGGTCCTCCACGCTGCGCCCGGGCCCGCCCATCACCATCTTGCCATGCGCCTCGGCGATCTGGTCGAGGCCGGTGACGACTTCAAGCAGCAATTGCCGGTACCAGGCCACCGCGCCCGTGATCAGGGTCGGCGGCAGGAACGCCTCATCCAGCGAGACGCCGCCATCGGCACGCACGCCTTTGACATCGGCGACGGGCAGGGCGGTGTAGCCGCCGACCGATTTGCCCGGCGCCAAGAGCACTGCCTGCGGCCGGGCAATCTCGATCTCCTCCGGGTCCGATCCTCCGTGCACCGCGTCGCGGACCGAGACGATCCGCCCATGATAGCGCGCGCCCGTGGATGCGGCGTGCGCCGGATCGAAGCCGACGCCGCCGGGCGGTTCGAGCGGCAGCGCGACCAGCACCGCTCCAGCGCCGGTGTCGGCGGTGACCGGCAAGGGTCGTGGCGCGTCCATCATCTCGGGAATGGAAAAGGGCGTGCCATCCGGGAAGATGCCGCGCGCCGACACGATGGAGATCTGGCCGGCGTCGAGCAGGGACTGGTCGAGCGTCAGCTGCTGGAAGCCGAACGTGTGGAGCTGCCCGGCCTGCAAGGCGCCGCGCACGGTCGCCTCGAAGAACCGGTCCTGCTGCTGGAAGTGCTGGGTCCTGAGAAACAGGCCCTCGGACCACAGCACCCTGTTTGCATCGCTCATGCCGTTACTCTCCGCACGGAGCCACTTCCTGTCCGGCCGCTAGGCGGAGATGCCACCGCTGCCGAGCGTGACGTTGATGGTGAACTTCGAGCCCGGCGAGACCGACTTGGTCGTGCGCCAGTTCCTCCCGCCAGGCTCGCGGATCAGCGCGACGAAGCCGAGCGCCGTCGCGTTCGGTTCGACCGTGATGGTCTTGGCCGCAGTCTTTCCCGGCGCGACCGAGACCGTGTCGGACCCGATGAGGTCGGCCCCGAGCGCGGACCCAGCATCGCCCTGCAGCGCGAAATAGTCGGCCGAATTGAACTTGCCGGTGCTGCTCAGCCGCATCACCAGGACAGTCACCGGCCGGTCACCGCCGCCCGGCCCCGGATTCATGCCGGCGCCGCCGCTCACATTGACCGTGATCACGGATGGTTTCGGCGGACCGCTCTGGCAGGCTGAAACCAGCCCGGTGGCGCCAAGGGCAATGATGAATTCGCGTCGATCGATCATGTCTCACTCCTCCTCATATGCATCCCTAAAATCAGCGCCGACCTCGCCGAGAAAACTCTTTTCCGCGCTCTCGGCGATTTCACGATGGCGTTTCTGGTAAAGCTCCCACAGCTTGGCGCCACGCCCGCCCGAGAGCAGCGTGCCGATCGCGGAATTCGATTTCAGCTCTTCCTCGATCGCCGCCGGGTCGAAGCGGTCGACCATCTGGCGAAGCGCGGCCTGCACGCCGCGCCAGGCGCGCACGTGATGTTGCGCGAGATCGCGGACCGCATCCGAGATTGCCGCTTCGCCGGCAAGGAAGCCGGGGCTGCGTTCGCCAAGAATGGTCACGATTGCGTCGTCGACCGTCGGCAGGAACTTGAGCGGATTGACCTCGGAGGCGCCGACCATCGTCTGGGCGACACGCGCGTTTCCCTTTTCCTCTGAGCGCTTGCGCAGAAGCTGCATCAGGCCTTCCAGCATCAGCCGATACTCGCGCCCGAACTTCTCCATCTCGGCGATCGCGTCGCGGCCGGCGAGATCGGCTTCCTCGACGCCCATGCCGCGCAGGAAGGCGGCGCGAAGCGCCATGTCCGAGTGCGACTGCGACGGGGCCGCCGGCGGCTGACGGACCGGTCGTGGACTGGCGGCCACACGCGGCGCGGGAGGGGGCTCGGGCGCCTGCGCCGGCAAATCCCATGGGTTCGCCGGTTGCGGTCTTTCGGCGACGCGCTCGCGCTGGCCCGCCGGCCATTCGCCATGCGCCGAAGCGGGGGGGGCGGCCGGCCCGAAGCCGAAATCGTCTTCGACGGCCGACGGCTTTGCCGGGGCGGATTCGGCCCCGCCGTTGAGGGACGGCACCGGGTCGAGGCTGAACGGGTCGTCGAAGGCCTGCGAATTGCCCTGGTTGGCGTTGGCGCGCTCGAATGCACCCGGCAGCGGCTGCTCGAACGGGTTGGGCAGATCGGCCGGGCGCGGCCGCCGCGGCTCTTCCTCGGCCCTGGCCGAAAAGAAATCGTCGTTGCCGATGCTCAACGGCGCGCGGGACGCGGGTGGCGACCGTTCGGCGACCGGCTGGGTGGTGGTTGCTGGCGATTGCATGGCTGGCGTCTGCAGGTCGACATACAGTATGTAGTCGCCGAGCCTCAGCCGCATGCCGCTTTGCAGACGCGCCGACCGTCCGGCGCCGAGCGGGCTGTCGGAATCGTTTATGAACAGCCCGCTGCTCGACGTGTCGGTGACGAAATAGCCGTCCTGCCCGCCGGTGATCTTGCAATGGGCGCGCGAGACGAACATGTCCGGATCGTCGATCTGCCAGCCGGCATCGGCGCTGCGGCCGATCACCAGCTCACCCTCGTCCAGCCGGGTCTGCCTTACCGCCTGGGTGCGTGGCCCTTGCTCCAGCGTAAGCAGCAGACTCATGCCGCGACCCCCGCTATCTCCGGCCGCCATCCGACGATCGTGCGCAGCCGCAGATCGTCAGCATCCCCCCTTTCGGCGGGCCGCGCAAGCCAGGCAGTGCGGGCAAGCTGCACGGTTCCGATGCGCGGCGGCGGCACGGCCTCGCGCGCGAGCACGATGCGCAGGTCGACGTCGAGCGCTTCGCCGAGCATCTCGCGAACCGCCTGCTTGAACAGCGCCAGGCGCTGGCCGCCCGGCAGGAAAGATTTGAAATCCTCCAGGCCGAGCGGACCGACGCGCAGCTCGATCCGGCTCTGGCGGCTGAAAACGCGCGGGCCGATCGTCGCCCCGCGGCCGAGGACCGCGTAGGCCTTGGCAAGCCTGCTCTGCAGCGCGGCCGGCAGCGGAATCCAGGCAGCAATGAACTCCTTGACCTGCACCGGCACCTTGAAAGCTTCGGCCAGGAACAGGGTGAGCCGCTCGGGGCCGTCGACCTGGCTGGCCAGCGAAGCGGCCTGGCGCAGCCTGACTGTGTCGAGCTCGGGATTCTGGGTGCCGGGGAGGCCAATGCCGGCCATCGCTTCCAGCATTGCGCGAACCCGGCCGCCGACGGCCCGTTCGACCTGCACCGCCGGGTGGGCATCCGCCCAGGCCCGGTAGTAGAGCGCAATCATGCGATGCTGCAGAATGTTGGCGAAGTCGACAAAGGTGGTGTCGCTGGTCTGCCTGGCATCGGCGCCGGTGAACCAGCGCTGCGACAGGCGATCGAGCACCCAGCGGGTCAGATGCAGCGGCAGCGGGCCTTCGGGTCCCATCAGGCCAAGATTGGCAACCGTGACCCGCGCCGGCGCGTTGTCGGCTGCTTCCTGGAAGTCCACCACGTCCCTGGCCGAAAAGCTCAGGCGCACATGCTGACCGAGCCTTGCCGGCTCGCGTTCCAAGCGGCCGGAATAGCCGAACAGGCCACCCCTGCGTTCAAGCCGGCGCAGCAGCTCGAAGAAGTCGAACGATTGAGACAAATCCTCGGTCCGGTCCGGTCCGACCTTGTCTAGATCAGGTAGCGATTGCCGGGCGTCATCGGCCATGGCACATCCTCCTGCTTCTGCAGCAGCCGTGTACGGGTCCGCACAAAGCCGTTTATCCCGGCGTGGCGGGCAAACAGCCGCGCAAGCAAGGCCGAAAGCAGCAGCGTGCTTTGCCCCGCAAGCACGGACTGGTCCACATGCAAGGTCACTTCCGTGCCTCTGCCGAAGCACATCGGTCCGTCGATCTGCAGCCGTTCGATGACCGGGCGCGAGTCGATGCGCACGATCGAATGCACGTTGCGGGCAAGGCCCGGATCGCCCCGGTCGGCATAAAGGTCGAGCAAGGCATGGAGCGGATCGATGCCGCGACCTTCCTTGGCGAGGCTGAGAAAGTTGAGCCCGAGCTGGGCGACGAGCCGCCAGGCGAGATTGTCGGCCCTCGATTCACCTTCGGCGCCCGCGGGCAACGCGGCGGGGATCGCCGGCTGCGGCGGCCGCAGCGCGCCGATGAGCCTGACGGCGTCGACCGGATCGGCCGTCTCCAGCGTCAGCGTCGGGGTGTCGTCGAGGATCGGCAGGTCGCGATTGGTGCAAAGCGCCATCACGTCGAGCCGCCTTATGGCCCGGTTCGCCGGGCTTGTGACCGGACGGGAGATCGCCAGGAAGACATCGTCCCCGGTGTAGGAGGTGCGGGTCAGGCCATCGCGCCGCTCATCCTCGGTCGCCCGGCGCGGGCGGCGCTCGGTGGAATAGACCCAGCCGCTGCCGCGGTTTTGCCCGAGGCTGAAGAGCTCGGGTATTTCGGCGTCGCTGCCTTCGCTCTCGGCGTCCTCGACGCGCGTGACCCGGTAGATCTCGAAGTCGCGCGCGCGCGTGCGGTCGGCATGCAGCACTTGCCGCGTCCTGCGAGGGTCGAGCTCGACGACGTTGCACTCGCGCTCGAAGAGATTGATGATCGGGGTGACGAAGAGTTCGAAATCGGCGGGCGTGAGGTCGGCAAGCTCGGGCACCGGGCGCCGGAACATGAAAATGATCTCGAGCCCGCCGTCGCATTTGCGCATGACGGGCTGCAGGCCGGATACCCGCACATAGTGGAAGCGTTCGGGCATCATGAAATATTCGCGCAGCAGGCGGTAGCCTTCGAATGTCGGGCGGGTACGGGGCATCAAGGCTTCGTCGTCGCCGATACCGACCATTTCGGGCTCTGGCAGCGGCGATATCGGATTGGTCTTGCCTTCGGCCCGTGCGCCAACCGCCGAGCAGGCGCCGAAAATGGCGTCGAAAATCAGCGGCGCCTTGGCGCGGCCGGCCAAATAGAGATCAAGCCGATCGAGCGCGAGTTCGTTCAATTTGCCTTTGCCGGTCCGGGTGAATGCCACGCGCAGCGCAGCTTCGCCGGCCACGCCGCCGATCGGCGGGATACCGGCCGCCGCCAGTCCGCTGCGATCCTGGAAATAGCTGACGGAACTGACCGCGATCGGCCACAGCGTGATCTCTTGCGCGGTGGTGTAGGTGCAGCGTGTCGACAGGCCGGGCTGCAGGCTGGAAACCAGCCTGGTGTTGCGCTTGACGACATGCCCCGCAATCATCGACTGGACTTGCTGGCCGGGTTTCAGCACCGCCATCGCGGTCGCCGGCGCCGGTGTGACCAGATCGGGATAGAGGACGTCGAGCACGGCGCGGGTGAAGCGGGAGCGCTCGGCATCGACTTTCAGCCGGGTGCGCGCGGCGAGGAAGGCCACACCGTCGAGCAGGCGCTCGACATAGGGGTCCGGGCACGGCACCGTATCGAGAGAAAGGTTGCGGGCGATCGCCGGATGCATGTCGGCGAATTCCGCTGCCAGCCCGCGGATATGGGTCAGTTCCTCCTCGTAATATTCTACGAAGACCCGATCCATCTCAGCTTTCCCCGAATTCGGTCCGCGCCAGGCCGTTGTCGAGATTGATCGTGGTGCGAAGGCGCAGCCGCTCCGGCGTCGGCGTCATGATCAGCACCGCGTCTATCTCGATCTTCAGACCCACACTTTTGTCACCAAGAGTGACGGTGACCGTGGTGGCGCTTTCCTTCAGGCGCGGCTCGAACGTGGCGAGCACCGCGCGGATCTCGCGCGCCAGCACGTCGCGGTCGAAGTCGCGCGATGAACGTCCGGAGAAGGAAGGCACGCCGTAGTTGACCACGCTTCGGCGGACTTCCGGAAAATCCGCCAGCGACGGCGGATCGTCCAACGCCTGCTCGCGCTCTAGATCGGAAAACAGCGGAACGGATTCGAAGCGCTCGGTGTTAAACAGGGCCTCGATGTCGCGCCGCACGGCCTCCCTCAGCACGCGCGCCGACACCACCACGCCGCGGCTCTCGATCTCGGCGCGATGCTGGGTCTGGAAGGTCAAACGGTGCAGGCGCCGCTTCTGGTCAGGTGTCAGCTCCGCATCGGCGTCGATGGCCCGCGCGCTACCGGCAAGAAATGTCTCCAGGCGGTCCGCGCCAAGCTCGTCCTGCAGGAGCTGGCGCAGCCCGTCTATCTCGGAGGTCAGCCCGGGCAGGTCGTTGACGAGGCGGTCCCAGAGAGAGGGCTGGACCGCCTCGCGCGTCGCTCGCGAACTGCCGGCAAGCCGCGGCTTGTTCGCGCCGGGCCGCCGGACCTCACTTGCCGACATAGACATCCATTTCGATTTCGTCGTCCTTGTCGTAGACGAATTTGATCTTCTTATAGGCGAAGCTGACTTCCTCCTCGATCAGGTCGGCTTCGTCCTCGGCCTGCTGCATGTCGTATTCCATAATGGAGGCGTCGGTGAGCGTGACGACCAGATAGTCGCTGGTCTCGCCGTCGATGGTCCGGCGCGCGGAAAACACCACCTCGTCGAGAGCCTTGTTCTCGAACAGCGCCTTCTTCAGATAGGGCGAGGACTTGTCGTAGTGCTTGGTGAACTTGATCATCCCCAAGGCCACACGACCGCGGCGCGAGAGCGAATTCGGATCGTATGGCGCGACCATCTTGTAGTCGACGCCATGGATTTCGATCTCGTCCTCGTGGCCGTCTCGCACGCTCGGACCCTTGATATCCGGAACTTTCAGGAATCCATCGATCTTCACAGGCATTGTCTTTCTCCACCGCTCTCAAAACGAAACAAGATCACACTGCTGCAGTTCAACCCTTCACTGACGGGAGTTCTGACACCAGCCGGAGCGAAGCGTTGATGCCCTCCAACTGGTAATGCGGGCGCAGATAGAAGCGGGCGTTGTAGTAGCCCGGCCGGCCCTCCACGCTGTCCACCTGGACCTCGGCCGCGGCAAGCGGACGCTTGGCGCGCGCCTTGTCGTCGGCGAAGGCCGGGTTGGCCAGCACGTAGCGGTTGATCCACTCGGTCAGCCAGATCTGCATGTCCGAGCGTTCCTTGAACGACCCGATCTTGTCGCGCGCGATGGCCTTGAGGTAATGCGCGAAGCGCGACACCGGGAACAGGTAAGGCAGATTGGCGCTCAGGCGTTCGTTCGACTGCGCGTCGGGATCGACCAGTCGCCCGGCGCGCGTCTCGTCGTCCTGCAGCGAATGGGCGCCGATGAAGGCCGCGAGGTCGGTGTTCTTCCGGTGCAGGATGGGCATCAGGCCGAGCTTGGCCAGTTCAGCCTCGCGGCGGTCGTCGATGGCGACTTCCGTCGGGCACTTCATCGCGATCGACCCGTCGTCGGTCGGGAAGGCATGCACCGGCAGGTTGAGCACGGTGCCGCCATTCTCGACGCCGCGGATCTGCGTGCCCCAGCCATAGAGCTTGTGGCTGCGGTTGATGTTGACGCCCATCGGGAAGGCGGCGTTCATCCAGACATATTTGTTGTGGTCGCCCTCAACCTCCTCCTCGAAGGTGAAGCCCTTCACCGGGACGGTCTCGGTGCCGTAAGGCAGCCGGGCCAGCACGCGCGGCATGGTGAGGCCGATGTAGCGCGCATCCTCGCTCTCGCGCAGCGACTGCCACGAGGCGTAGGCCGGGTTGTTCACGATCATCTGCAGGTCTTGCGGGTTGGGCAGTTCCTGCCAGCTGTCCATGCGGAACAGGCGCGGCGAGGCGGCCGCGATGAAGGGCGTATGCGCGGAGGCGCAGATGCCCGAGATGTTGCGCAACAGGCCGACGTCGCGCGGATGGTTGGAGAATTCGTAAGCGCCGACGATGCAGCCGATCGGCTCGCCGCCCAGCATCGAATACTCGTCCGTGTAGACCTTCTTGAAGATCGGGCTCTGATCCCACATCTGGCCTTCAAAATCCTCGAGCGTGTCGGCCAACTGCTCCTTGGAGATGTTCATCACCCGGATCTTGAGGTGCTTGGCATCGGTCTCGGTGTTGTTGATGAGATACCAGAGGCCGCGCCACGTGCCTTCCATCTCGCGCACTTCCGGCGCGTGCAGGATCTCGTTGACCTGCGTGGTCAGCATCTTGTCGATGCCGGCGATCAGTGACTTGATCGACTTGATCGCATTGGACGAGATGGTGGTGGTCTCGGAGCGGGATTGCGCCGCCAGCGCGAGATTGCGCACGAGCTGCTGCAGCTTCTCGCTGTCGTCCTTCTTGACCTTGAAATCCTTCTCGAGGAGCCCGCTGAACTCTCCGAGGTCGATGGCTTCCGCCTCGGCGGTGACGGCTGCGGTCTTTTGCTGTTCGGCCATGACTTATTCCCCAACCTTGTCGTCGTCAGACATTGCCTGGCTGGCGATCTTGCTCAGAAGCGGCTCGTTGTTCAGAAGCTGGGCGATGCGCTTCTCCGCGTCGACACGGCCATCCATGAAGCCGAGCAGCTCCTCGAGCTGGCGACGCATCTTGAGGATCTCGGCCAGTTGCGGGACCTGCTCGGCGATCTTGTCCGGCGCGAAATCACCCATCTTGGTGAAGGTGAGATCAAGCGCCAGTTCCTCGTCCTTCTCGGCGCCTTCTGCTTGCGGCAGCGTGTTCTTCACCCGCGCCTTCACGCGTGGCCCCATCGCCTCCATGAACTTGGGGAAGCGGTTGGCGTCGGTCTCGACGAAGGCGCGGTCCAGCAGCGACTTTGAAGCCTCCCTGGTCTGCGAAGCGCCGGAAAGGTCGGCCATCACGCCCATGACGAACGGAAGTTCTATCGTAGTCGGGCTGCCGTAGGTTTCGACGTCGTAGGCGATCTGCACCCGCGGCGCGCGATTTCGTTCGATGACCTTCGCTTTGCTTTCGGCTGGCATGTGTTGCTACCTTTCATCCTTCTGGGCCGTCTTCTTGGCATCGGGAACGCCGGCCAGAAGCCGGAATTCCTTCAGTCCCGACGGGGCGAGATCTTCCATCAGTTCAACAAAATCCATGTGCACCATGCGGCGCACACGGCGGGCGAGATGCGGGATCGGGCTGGACGGCTCGGTGCGGTCATAGAAAGCGACGACCAGGTCGAGGCATTTGACGACGTCGTCGCGCGAGGAAATCCGGTCGGGCAGCCCGGTGCTCTGTTCCGCGTAGCTTGCCACACTTGCCATCGTATCGGCTCCATGACCGTTTCGAGCAGGCACTGCCGGTTCCGCAGTTGAGGGAGATGCTTTGGCCGCGCCATTCGCCACCGTGGCGCCGGCCGAATTCCTTTCCAGCGTGGTCAGCAAACGCTGCAGGAACCGTTTCAAGTCCGGGACGGCAGGGCCGTTGCCTTCGATGCGGGCGTTGAGCGCGGTCTCGATCGCATCGAGAGCGGCGATCGCCGCGCGGGCGTCGGCCAGAAGCGAGGTCATCTCTGCGCCGGCCTGATCGATCTGCGCCGCGCATCCGCTGCGCACCCGGTTCAGCAACTGGCTGTGGGCACTTGCAAGCGCTGCCTTTTCGGTCGCATTCAGCCCGGATGCCGCCTCCTGGAGCATGACGCGCTCGTCGAGAGCGCCTTGTTCAAGGTCGCGGCCGCTGATCGGCCCGATCGGGCGCGGCGCGAAAAAGATCATCTGCCGCAGGTTAGCCAGCAGGCCGTCCTGGCCGTTCTGGAGGTCGAGCAGGGCATTTATACGACGCAAGGCGGCGTCGCGCGGCGTCGCAGCGGATCGCAGCGCCGGGTGCAGGGTTTCCCAGTGGGCGTCGAACGTCTGCGCAATCAGGCTCAGGCCCTCGGCCAGTCCGGCCAGCCAGTATTCATTGGCCAAGGCACGCGTGACGATGACGAGAAGGCGCAGATCCCGGCCGCGCGGACGCAATTCCTCGGTCTTGGCAAGCACGGCGGGCCAGTCGATCGGGATGATCGCTTCCGCGGACGGCTTGTTGCGCTCGTCATACTCGACTTTGGTCTGCTGTTCGGTCAGGCGCTCCAGCTCATGAAAAGCCGGGTCGTTGCGCAAATCCTCACCTGACGGATTCTCACCGTCGAGAGGATTCAGCCAGAGTGCGAGATCAATCACACCAACCCCCAGGAGCGGCCTTTAGACCTTGCGTGACGTGAGGTTATCACACTGCGTCACTTTATCACAATTCAAGGACTGCTCAAAAACTAACGGAAGCTAAACGCGGCCGTTCTGTCGTCGAAACCCATGGCGTGATTGTCCGGCGCCGTATGTGAAATGCCTCGCATAGGCGGGGGCAATTTCGTGTTTGTTTGCTTGGGGATGCGGGGCTTTCCTTAAAACGGAAGATGCCAGCCGAATCGGGGATCGAGGCGCATCGTCCATCACATGCTTTGTCAACCTGCCGCTTCTATGGCAGGGTATCGGCTGGCTGATTTCGGGAGCACGTTCGATGGAACAGCGCCGGTCATCGCAGGGCTTCAAGCGCAAGGAACTGGTCGCCAAGCTCAATGCCACGGGGGTGCGTGCCTTCAAGGCCGCGGCCGACACGGCCAAGCTGCGCGGCAATCCCTATGTCGAACTCGTCCATTTCATTCAGCAACTGGTGCTGTCGGAGCGCTCGGACGTACAGATGATTGTGGCCGATGCCGGGCTGGACGCCAGCCGGCTGACGGCGGACATGACCCGCGCCATCGACAAGCTGCCCTACGGCGCCACCTCGGTTGAGGAATTCTCCGACCACATCTTCCACGCCATCCAGGAAGGCTGGAACCTGGCGACACTGGAGTTCGGCGTGGAAGAGGTGCGCAGCTCCCATATCCTGCTTGCCTGCCTGAAGACGCCGGTGCTGGAGGGGCTGGTCTCGAAGATCAGCGCCGAATTCGACCGGATCGATGCGGACGGCGTCATTTCCCGCTTCGCCGATGTCATGGAAGGTTCGCTGGAGGCCGGCACTGCCCCGGCCACCCCAGCCACGGAGACGCCGATGAAACGCGGCCCCGGCGGGGATTCGGCGCTGGCGAAATATGCCACCGACCTGACCCAGCGCGCCCATGACGGCAAGATCGATCCGGTCGTCGGCCGCGATTCCGAGATCCGGCAGATCGTCGACATCCTGATGCGACGCCGGCAGAACAACCCGATCCTGACCGGCGAGGCCGGGGTCGGCAAGACCGCGGTGGTCGAGGGTTTTGCGCTCCGCATTGCCCAGGGCGACGTGCCGCCAACGCTGCAGAATGTCAGCGTGCGCATGCTCGACGTCGGGCTGATGCAGGCCGGTGCCAGCGTCAAGGGCGAGTTCGAGAAGCGGCTGAAGGCGGTGATCGACGAGGTCCAGGCCTCCGAGACGCCGATCATCCTGTTCATCGACGAGGCGCACACGCTGATCGGCGCCGGCGGTGCCGCCGGAACCGGCGATGCCGCAAACCTCTTGAAGCCTGCCCTGGCACGCGGCGAGCTTCGCACCATCGCGGCCACGACCTGGGCCGAATACAAGCAGCATATCGAGAAAGATCCGGCGCTGACCCGTCGCTTCCAGGTGGTCAAGATCGATGAGCCGTCGGAAGTCGTGGCCGTGCTGATGCTGCGTGGCGTCGCCGGCGTCCTGGAACAGCACCACAAGGTGCAGATCCTGGACGAGGCGATCGAGGCGGCGGTTGCCTTGTCGCATCGCTACATTCCGGCGCGGCAACTGCCGGACAAGGCGGTCAGCCTGCTCGACACCGCCTGCGCCCGCGTCGCCGTTTCGCAGCATGCCACGCCGGCCGAGGTCGAGGACATATTGCGTCGCCGCCAGGCGCTCGAAGTCGAGCGCGGCATCATCGGCCGCGAGGCGGCTATCGGCATCGAGGTGGCCGACCGGCAGGCCAGGGTCGAGGCCGGCCTGGCCGAAACCGAAGCCGCTTTGTCCGCCGCCCAGGCACGCTGGGACCGGGAAAAGGCGCTGGTGGCCGAGATCCTCGAGCTGCGCGCACGGTTGCGCGGCGAGGGCGTGCCGCTCGATCCGGTGGACGCCGAGGGCGCTGCCGGCGACGAAACGGCTGCCGCGACGAGAGCAGAGGCGCCCGAGAAGAAGGCAACCGAGGCCACGGCGTCGGAGGCGAAAGCGGCGGAAACCAAGACCTCGAAGGCGAAGGCCGCGAAAACGAAGGCAGCCAAGGTCGAGGCGCCCGTTGCCGAGGTCGTCGCCTCGCCACCGGATTCCGCCGCCGACCTGGCACGACTGCGCGAATTGATGGCGGAACTTGCCGCGGCGCAGGGCGAGACGCCGCTGATCCTGCCATCCGTCGACCGCAACGCGGTCGCCACCGTGGTGCAGGACTGGACCGGCATCCCGACAGGACGGATGCTGTCCAGCCAGACCGAGAAGGCGCTCAAGCTCGCCGCCACGCTTGCCGAACGCGTGGTCGGCCAGGATCACGCGATGGAGATGATCGCCAGACGCGTGCAGACCAGCCGCGCCGGGCTCGGCGCGCCGGAAAAGCCGGTGGGCGTGTTCCTGCTCTGCGGTCCCTCGGGCGTCGGGAAGACCGAAACCGCGCTGGCGCTCGCCGAGACGCTCTATGGCGGCGAACAGAACCTCATTTCCATCAACATGTCCGAATTCCAGGAAGCGCATACGGTCTCCACCCTGAAGGGCGCTCCTCCCGGCTATGTCGGTTACGGCAAGGGCGGCATCCTGACCGAGGCGGTGCGCCGGAAACCCTATTCGGTGATCCTGCTCGACGAAGTCGAGAAGGCGCATCCGGACGTGCACGAGATCTTCTTCCAGGTCTTCGACAAGGGGATGATGGACGACAGCGAGGGCCGGCGGATCGATTTCAAGAACTCGCTGATCCTGCTCACCTCGAATGTCGGCTCCGAGGTCATCATGGACCGTACGAAGAACGGCACCGTGCGGACCGGGATCGATGATCTCGATACCGCGTTGCGCGGCCCGCTGCTCAAAGTCTTTCCGGCGGCCTTCCTCGGTCGTGTCGTGACCATACCCTACTACCCGCTCTCGGACTCGATGATCGAGGCGATCGCCCGGCACCAGTTCGGCAAGATCGCGCGCCGGCTGCGGGCGACCAACGATGCCGAGCTGGTGATCGGCGAGGGCGTCATGGATCTGGTCAAGGCGCGCTGCACCGAGATCGAATCCGGCGGACGGATGATCGACGCCATCCTGACCAACACGCTGCTGCCGGAACTGAGCCGTGGCGTCCTGAACCGTTCGCTGGAAGGCGCCAAGATGACGAAAGTGACCGTCGGCGCTTCCGCGGACGGGTTCACCTACTCGTTCGAATAGTCACACCAACGCGCCTGCGGGGCGGCCATCGCCCCCGGTCTGGACGTGACCGGCAAGGCCCTGCTCACCGGCCCGGTCTGGACGGATCCGGAGGCGTTGCTTTGGCGCGGCCATCGGTGAGGGCGAAGGCGGATGACAGCACGTCGAATTGCGCCACTTCCCGCATGCAATCTCTAACCGGCGCTAGCCTCGCCAAGATGCGCGGAAGTCCGTCGAGAGCGTATTGACAACGCCCCGCTGATATGAACATTTGACTTTGTGAGAATAACGATGTTCATGCAGAGGCAAGTGACGTCGGCTGAAATCGGGGGAGTTGGGAGGGCCCAGTCACATGTCTGTTCGTGTTGTTTCGAGATTGCACCGGCGTGGACCGATTTCCGCGCGGCCCGGGCAAGATATGGCGTGATTGGTTGAATCAATGCAGGGTCCGCAACGGCCCTGTCCGCGAAGCTAGCATCGTCGTCGGCCCGCAACGGTGCATGATTTTTCTGGCGGGCGTTTGGGAGGATCTGCAATGCCTATTGGAAGTAGGAAGGATGTATCGCGTCGGTCGTTTCTGATGTCGACGGCGGCGGTTGGCGCCTCAGCTGTGGCGGCCGGCGGCGTGTCGCTGTTCAATGTGCGGCGCAGCTTCGCGCAGGAAGCCGCGAACCCCGCCGACATTCTCGCCAAGATCAACGTCGGCGGCTACGTCAAGAAGGAATACCGCGATCTCTACAAGCTCGCCGATGGCGATGAGCTCTGGGATCCGGCGAAGGACTGGATCCGCACCGTCGACTGGGAGAAGGTGCGCAGCGAATTCTCCGGCAAGACGGTCAAGTTCGCCATCGGCGCCGCCGACATGGAGTCGGCCGCGGACGGGCTGAAACCTTTCGAGCAGCTTTCGGGCATGAAGGTCGAGCTGGTGCCGATCCCGGACGATTCGATGTACGACAAGGTGCTGGCCGAGTTCATCTCCGGCAACGCCAGCTTCGACGCGCTGCAGTTCTTCTCGCCGTGGCTCGGCGACTTCGCCGGCCCGGGCTTCCTTGCCAAGCTCGACGACTATGCCGCGAAGTGGAAGCTGCCGCTCGACGACTTCTACGACACCTATCGCCTGAACTACGGCTATTTCGGCGACCAGGGCCTGTACGGCATCCCGTTCGACTGCGACATCCAGATGGTGCATGTGCGTCCGTCGCTCCTGAGGAAGGTGACGGGCAAGGATGCCGACACCAAGCTGACCGTGCCGACCTATGACGAGATGATCCGGCTTTCGGCGGAGCTCAACAAGGTTGAGAAGGGCGTTGCCGGCGTCGGCCTGATGGGTGCCCGCGGCTTCTGGTCCACCTACACCTGGGAGCACATCGCCGCACAGCACGGCGTCGATTTGTTCAACGATTCCTGGGAGCCGGTCTTCAACAGCGATGCCGGCGTCAAGGCGCTGGAAACCATCCTGGCGCTGCAGGCGTCTTCGGCGGAAGGCGTGGCCGGATGGGGCTGGGGCGAGAACCGCGCCGCCTGGCTCGGCGGCCAGCTCGCCATGAACATCTCCTGGCAGGATTCCGGCACCCAGGCGACACGGCCGGACCAGAGCCGCATCGTCGGCGACGTGCTCACCATCTATGAGCCGCGCGTGCAGATCGAAGGCGCCCGTTTCGCGCCGCCGAACATTGCCGGATCGACCTCCTGCGTGACGGCCACGTCGCAGAACCCGGAGGGCGCCTTCCTGATGCTCGCCTTCCTGACCACAGCATCGATCATGGCGATGAACGAGGCCAACGCCAATGGCGTCGCGCCGGGCTACAAGTCGGTGCTGAAGAACGATAAGCTGCGGTCGGTTTCCCAGCCCGCCGCGGTCTGGGCGGACTCGCTGGACTATGCCTGGTGCGCGCCACGCATTCCCGGCATGTTCGAGATGGAACAGGCGCTCGGAAACGAGATCAACAAGGCGATCGTCGGCCAGGCGAAGCCGAAGGAGGCGCTGGATGCCGGTGCCAAGGCATGGAAGGAGATCATGACCAAGAATGGCTTCTTCTCGGACAAGGAACCCTTCAAATACGCCGCCGTGGCTCCGGCGACCTGGGCCGGCAAGGGAAAGACCCCGCCGGTCTGACGATTGAACGATGCTGGCTTGCCGACTGGTCCAGGGAGACTTCACGTAATGCAGGACTCCGCGGTCCAGAACAGTACAGGATGGGCGGCCAAGGCCGCTCATCCCGGCGTCAGGCTCCGACCCCGGAGCCGGTGGCGCCGCAAGGCCTTTCCCTATCTTCTGGTGGCGCCCTCGGTGATCTTCCTGCTGGGGATCACGCTCTATCCCGGCATCTATGCGATCTATCAGGGCTTCTTCCACGTCCGCTTCAACAACTGGACCTTCGCGGGCTTCGACAACTACAGCAAGCTGCTGTCGGATCCCGAATTCTGGCAGGCGCTGTGGAACACCTTCGTCATGGGCGCGATCGCGCTCGCGCTCGAATGCACGATCGCCATCAGCATCGCGGCCTTCGCCTATCGCGATCCCTGGGTGCGGTCGTGGCGCATCATCTTCCTGATGCCGATGCTGTTCATGCCTTCGGCCGTCGCCTTCATCTGGAAGCTTGCCTTCAACGACGGCCGCGTCGTCAGCGACCTGTTGATGCGGCTGGGGCTGATCGATGGCAACCTGGATTTCCTGGGTTCGGTCTGGCTTGCCCGGCTGACGCTGATCGTCGCCGACGTCTGGCAGTGGACGCCCTTCCTGTTCATCATCTTCGTCGCCGCGCTGCAGGGCCAGGACGCCGAGATGGAGGAGGCGGCGCGGCTGGACGGAGCCAAATGGCGGCAGATCTTCTGGAACATCTCGCTGCCGCTGATGATGCCGATCGTCGTCGTCGCGCTGATCCTGCGCGCCATCGACATCATCACGATGTTCGCCTCGGTCTTCATCATCACCGGCGGGACGCCCGGCGGCGCCACCGAGACGATCAGCTATTTCATCTATCGCATCGGCTTCAAGACCTTCAACTTCGGCTACGCCTCGGCCGTCTCGGTGGTGATGCTGGCAATGACCGTCATCGTCGCGCAGCTGTTCGTGAAACGCTTCTTCCGCTCGGGACGGGAATAGCCATGGCCGCCAAAGCGAAATCCTCCGAAAGGCTGCTGCTGCGCTACCTGGTGCTTGGCGCTTGGGCGGTGTTCTGCCTGGCGCCGATCCTGTGGTTCCTGTCGATCGGACTGCGGCCGAGGACCGAAATCATCGCCGCCCAGCCGATCTATTGGCCGAGCTTCTCGCTCGATGCCTGGGACATGATCTGGACCGACTGGCCGATGGGCAACTATCTGCGCAATTCGGTCGTGGCGGTCGGCGGCAGCGTCGTTGTCGATCTTCTGCTCGCGATCCCGGCCGCCTATTCGCTCGCCCGCTACAACTACCGGTTCCGCGAGGACATAGGCTTCTACATCCTGTCGACCCGCATGATGGCGCCGGCGATCGTCGCCATCCCGATCTTCTTCCTGTTCCGCCAGCTTGGCCTGCTCGACACGGTCTGGGCGCTGATGCTGGTCTATGCGGCGATCAACCTGTCGCTGGTGACCTGGATCATCCGCTCCTACATGCTCGACATTCCGCATGAGATCGAGGATGCGGCCCGCACCGATGGCGCGTCCGACCTGCGCATCCTGGTGTCGATCATCGTGCCGATGTGCCTGCCGGGCATCATCACCGCGGCGGTGATCGCCGTCATCTTCGCAGTCAACGAGTTCCTCTTCACCCTGCTGATCGCGTCGACCAAAAACGCCTACACGCTGTCCGTGGCGCTGGCCAATTTCACCGGCGGGTCCGACGGCATCATCTACAACGCGATCGCGCTTGTCGCCTTCCTCGCCTTCGTGCCGATCATGCTTCTGGTCGTGCTGATCCAGAAGCACCTGTCGCGAGGCCTGACCATGGGCGCGGTCAAGGGCTGAGATTTCGCGCCGGCCCAAAGGGCTCCGGCGCGGCCAAAGAAAGAACCGGAAAGACGAACATGGCTCAGATTCAGCTCAAGAAGGTCACCAAGGGGTGGGGATCGGTCGTCGGCGTGGACAATGTCGACCTCGATATCCGCGACGAGGAGTTCATGGTCTTCCTCGGGCCGTCGGGGTGCGGCAAGACCACGACGATGCGCATGATCGCCGGCCTCAACGATTTGAGCTCGGGCGAAATCTGGATCGACGGCGAACTGGTCAACGAGTTCGATCCGCGCGACCGCGATGTGGCGATGGTGTTCCAGAGCTACGCGCTCTATCCGAACATGACCGTCTACGAGAACATCCGCTTTCCGCTCAGGATGCGCGGCATCCCGAAGGCCGAGCATGACGTACGGGTGCGCCGGGCGGCCGACATGGTCGAGCTCGGAGCCTACCTCGACCGCAAGCCGGGCGCGCTGTCGGGCGGACAGCGGCAGCGCGCGGCCCTTGCCCGCGCCATTGTCCGGCAGCCGCGCGTGTTCCTGATGGACGAGCCGCTGTCCAATCTCGACGCCAAGCTGCGCAATGCGATGCGGGTGCAGCTGAAGCATGTCCAGCGCCAGCTGAAGATCACCACCATCTACGTCACCCACGACCAGGTCGAGGCGATGACGCTCGCCGACAGGATCGTCATCATGGACAAGGGGCGCATCCAGCAGCTCGGAACGCCCGACGAGATCTATAGCAATCCCAACAACACCTTCGTCGCCAGCTTCATCGGCTCGCCGCCCATGAACCTGATCAAGGGCGAGGTGCGCGGCAAGCGGTTTTCCGCTCCGGGGGTCGAGGTCGCCGGCATCAACCTGCCGGACAGCCGGGCCGTCATTCTCGGCGTGCGGCCCGAGGACGCGAAAGTGGCGACCGGCACGGCCGCTCATCTCAAGGGGCAGCTCTACGGGCTCGAGCCGACCGGCGACCAGACCTTCCTTTCGGTTCGCACCGATGCGATGGTCGTCGAGGTGAAGGCGGACCGGGATTTCCGGCAGCCGCTCGACACCTCGATCGCCATTGAGCTCGACCCCGAGCGGCTTTATTTCTTCGACGCGGAATCGGGCCAGCGCATCCGCCTCAACTGACGGGAATCACCGTGCTCTACGACTACGCCTCAATCGGCTTCTTCACCTTCGATTGCCTCGGGCGGCCGGTGCGCCGCATTCCGGGTCCGACCGAATTCGATTTCCTCGAGGAGATCACCATCGCCGTTTCCGGCGCCGCCGGGGCGGCGGCGATCGTGGCGGCGAAATACGGAATGAAGGTGCTCGGCGTCGGCGGCGTCGGCGCCGACGACATGGGCGACTGGGTGCTTGGCCGGCTCAACCGCTACGGCGTCGACACCAGCATGATGCAGCGCATCGACGGTGTCGGCACCTCGTCGAGCATCGTCGCGGTCCAGGACAACGGCCAGCGGCCGGCCATGCACATGAAGGGCGCGACCGGCTTCTTCGAAGTCACGCCGGACCAGTTCGACCGGGTGCTCGATGCGTCGTTCGTGCATGTCGGCGGCGCGGGCCTGATGGATCGCATGGATGGCGAGCCGACCGTCGACCTCCTGGCGCGCGCCAAAAAGCGCGGCTGCGTGACCACGCTCGACGTCGCTTCCGCGAGGCATGAGGACATGCCGATGATCGCAAGGCTGTTGCCGCATGTCGACTATTTCCTGCCCTCGGTCGAGGAGGCGCGGCTGCTGTCCGGTCTCACCGACACGCAGGACGTGGCGCGCTTCATGCTCGATCGCGGCGTGGGCTGCTGCATCCTGACGCTTGGCGAACACGGCGCCTACTATCACCATGCCGACGGCACGCGCTTCCATATCCCGGCCTTCGAGGTCGATGTGATCTGCACCTGCGGCTGCGGCGATGCCTTCAACGCCGGCTTCGCGGCGGGCCTGCATCGCGGGCTCGACGCGGAAAGCGCGGTCACGCTGGCGCAGGCGACCTCGGCGCTGAACGCAACCGGGCTCGGCAGCCAGGCCGGAGTGGTGTCGTTCGAGCACACGATGGACTTCGCGCGGCGCACGAGGAAAAAGACCAACACGCTCGCCGCCTGAGGCGCGGCTCGGGCGCCGGCCGTGCCGTCCGGCGCTCTATGCCTTCTTCCGCGATCCGTTCAGCCGCGTCTTTTCGATCATGCTCGCCGCGGTGACCTCGTCGGTGATGAAAACCGTCGGGTTGACCAGTTTCATCGCCCCGATCAGGGCGCCCACTTTCTCCGGCCCGCCGGATGCGAGCAGCCGGATCGGCGCCCGGCGCAGCCGGTCGAGGCCGACCGACATGACGCGGTCGTTGATCTCGTGATCGATGAGGTTGCCGCGCTCGTCGAAGAAGTGGAACAAAAGGTCGCCTATCGCGCCGGCCGCAACCAGCGAGTCGTGCTGGGCATCGGTCAGGTAGCCGACCTGGTACGAGGTGGCGGTCGACGTGGTTCCGCCGACGCTGAGAAGCACGGCGTCAAGATCCTCGGCCATTTCGAAGATGGTGTTGAGGCCGCAGCGCTCGATCAGGGTGCGCTTCGTCTCGACGCTGTCGACGATCGCCGGGGCCGGCACCAGGAAGCCCTCGCCCTGGAAGAGCTCGGCCAGCTGCCAGGCGAACTCGGCCGGATTGAAGCGGCGCGCCTGGATGATGCCGCCCAGCAGCGAGTAGACGCGGAAGCCGGTGAGCGACTGGCCCTTGATGAAGGGCAAGGTGTTGTAGAGGGTCCGTCCCCAGCCGACGCCGACGCGCATGTTCGATGTCGCGATCTGCGAGATATAGTCGCCCGCCGCGGCGCTGATGACGGGCACCGGATCGGCTTGCGGGCCGGACAGCGGCGCCACGATCGCCTTCTGGATGTCGAACAGTTCCTCGAGGCCGCGCTCCAGCTCGGTCGTGTCGGCGACCTTGGCGTTGATCGTGATCTTGATTTCGTTGCGGGCGCGGGCATCGGCCAGAAGCCTGACGACGGTCACCCGGCCGACATTGAGGATGGCCGCGATTTCGCTCTGGGTGAGCTGCTCGACATAGTACATCCAGGCGGTCCGGATGCGGACGCGGTCGGCCTGACTCGAGCCGCGGACATTCTCGCCAAACGGCATCTCGGGATCTTTCGAGCCCCGTTTCCTCTGGCGCATGGTCCCCTTGGCTCCCGTCATTCCAGCCCACCTGTCACAGCCGGAACACAGGATGCGCGGATGACGATGTCATAGCTTTGCAGCCCATAATTGTCTATCTTTGCAAGGAGTAGCGATTGGCAGTCAAAGGGACCGAGGTGATGGCGCCGTTTTTGCCGGAGGAACTGCGGACCAAGGTGAAGGAGCGCTTGCGCGACGCCCGGTTCGTGGCGCGCGAAATGCGTGCGACCACCCGCAAGGGGCAGGACGACCAGTCGCCGGAACGGAGCGACCGCGCCGCCGGCCCGCCCGGGCTGGTGACGGCGATCGCCGACTTCTCCGACAGCGCGCTTTCGGCATTGGAATCTGTCGCCATTGGGCTGCTCTCTTCCGACCCCAAGGCGCATTTCGGCAGCGCGTCCGCCTATCCGCTTGGCCGTTACTTCGATACCCAGAATGCGACCTCCCAGGCGCTGTTCGCGCGCGACTGCTATTTCGCCGCCAAGCAGATCCTGTTGGCGAAAGGGGTCGCCAATCCGCGGCTGAGCGAGGAACTGTTCGGCGAAGCCCATCGCCTCGCGGCCAGAACCGAGCAGCCGGCCCCGGCCGGCCGATCGAAAGGCGCCGACGATGCCTCGCTCGACGACATTGCCCTGCAGGCGGCCGCCATGGCCCATGCCATTCTTCGCGCCCGTCCGGTCGAGTCGCCGCGATACATCGATGACGCGGCCAGCGGCCGGATGCTGGACACGGGCATATATGTCGCGGCGGCACTCGCCTTGGCCACCGCCGTCGCCAGCTATAGCGCCGACGTCACGGCGGATGACGATATCTATGCGGGCGTCTGCGCTGCGGTCGACGCGCGCTACGTGCTGTTCAGCAAGGCGCTGGCAAGCCAGGATCGGCCTGGAGACCTGGCGCGGGTCTTTGCCGATCTGATCCCGCATCTTCCGTAGCGGGTCGTTCGCGAGAGGTTGTCGCGAAATTGGCGGAGATGAACCTTTGCATTTTTTGTGCAACAGATGTACATGTTGATGCCCTGTCGCGGTTGGGTATCGCGGGCGCCTCAGTTGGAACTGGACAATGGATCTGACACCCAAGGACAAATTGTCCTCGATACCCGACCTGCGGCACCGGCTCCGCCAATTGCGGTGGTTTTCCAAGGCCTTCCGGAACAATGCGGAACTGGTGAAGGAGCACTTTGGCTTCTCTTACCGGATCGACGACAAGCTGTTGAACCAGGTCTTCTTCGACTGGCTGGCGGCGATCGACCAGCAGGACGATTCGGCAGCGATCGACCGGGCCGACTACATCGTCTTCGTCGCGGGGCTAGCCCTGCGCGAGCTGATCCGGACCAAGCCGGCGGTCATGGTTTCGGATGCCGGGACGAGCGAGGCGGATGACAAGGCCACGCTCGAGATCGCGCGGTTCTGGCCGGAAGGCTTTCTCTATACGAATTTCTGCGTCTGCGGCATTGCCGCGGTCCAGGAACAGGAGTTCGGGCAATCCCGCGATCTCGAAAAGGCCGCCTCCGATCTGCGCGTCTGGTGGTCCTATCGGGAAAACGCCGAGGAGGATCCGAACATGTCGATCGCCTTCCTCGACCAGTTCGTCGGCCTGGAACCGAACTGGCTCTTCCCGGCGATGGCGCAGGAGAGGGCGGCGATCAAGAAGGCGCTCGCCGCTCCCCGCGAAACGGCGCTCGACCGCCTGCCTCCGGCAGCGACGAGATAGGCTGCGGCGCGCCGAGTCCGTTCTTGCGTTTTCCGCTGCGTCGGTCTGTCGGCGCTCCGGTCCAGGGAGCAGGTTCAGCCCAATCGGCCTACGCGCCGGGCTTGTCGCCCTACGGCCCGGCGATGCGTTCGGGCAGCCACGTCCGCGCGATTCGATCTGATTTTTCAGGCGAGGGCAACCGGTCCTCGGGCCGGAAAGCAGCAATGCCCTCGCGAGGTGCGTGACCTCTCATCCGGCCGGCAATTCCTGCTGCGGATTTTGCCGCAAAGATTTGTACATTCGTCTTGATATGGAGACAGATGTTCAGTATTTGTCAGACCGGAGGCAAGACGCCCCTGGGAGGATATAGCAATGACCATCAACGTCGCGCCGACCGGCCTTGCGCGCGATCTTTCCGAGCGGGCGAAGTCCGGCAAGCCGATCCGCATCGGGCTGATCGGTTCCGGCGAGATGGGCACCGACATCGTGACCAGGGTCGCCCACATGACCGGCATCGAGATCGGCGCGATCTCGGAACTCAACCTTCCGGCGGCGGCCAAGGCGGTCGAAATCGCCTTTCAGGAGAGCGGCCATTCGCGCGAGGTCTCAAGCGTCGCGGCGATGAGCACGGCGATCGAGGCCGGCAAGGTCGCGATCGCCGGCGATGCCGACCTCGTCATCAACAACGAGCTGATCGATGTGGTGATCGACGCCACCGGCGTTCCGGCGGTCGGCGCCGAATACGGCCTGCGGGCGATGGAGCACGGCAAGCATCTGGTGATGATGAATGTCGAGGCGGACGTGACCATCGGCGCCTATCTGAAGAGCGAGGCCGACAGGCTGGGCGTCACCTATTCGCTCGGCGCCGGCGACGAGCCGTCCTCCTGCATGGAACTGATCGAGTTCGTTTCGGCGATGGGGCATCCGATCGTCGCCGCCGGCAAAGGCAAGAACAACCCGCTCAACATCGACGCCGTCCCGCATGACTATGCCGAGGAGGCCGCGCGCCGCCACATGAATGTTCGCATGCTGGTGGAATTCGTCGACGGCTCCAAGACGATGGTCGAGATGGCGGCGATCGCCAATGCCACCGGACTGGTGCCCGACAGGCCCGGCATGCACGGGCCCGCTGCGACGCTTGGCGAATTGTCGAAGGTGCTGGTGCCGCAGAAGGATGGCGGCGTGCTGTCGAAGGTCGGCGTCGTCGACTATTCGATCGGCAAGGGCGTCGCGCCGGGTGTCTTCGTCGTCGCCGACATGTCGCATCCGCGCATCTCGGAGCGCATGGAGGACCTGAAGATGGGCAAGGGCCCATATTTCACCTTTCATCGTCCCTATCACCTGACCTCGCTCGAAGTGCCGCTGACCTGCGCGCGCGTCGTCCTCTACGGCAAGGCCGACATGGTGCCGCTGGCAAAGCCGGTGGCGGAGGTCTGCGCGGTCGCCAAGAAGGACATGCAGCCGGGTGAACGGCTCGATGCGATCGGCGAATATTGCTACCGCGCCTGGATCATGACCGCGCCGGAGGCGAAGGCGGCCGGAGCCGTTCCCTGCGGCCTGCTGCAAGGCGCCTCGGTGAGTGCGCCGATCAGGAAGGGCGATCTCATCACCTATGCCAATGCGGCGCCCGCGCCGGGTTCAAGGATCGCGGAGCTCAGGGCACGACAGGACCAGCTGGTCTACGGGAGGGCATGACGATGGCCAGGAAAGCCGTGCTGGAAAAGGCCGCGCCCACCAATCTGCCCTTTGCCTACCGGCACTACGACGCCGGCCAGCTCAGGGAAGTGCTGCGCAAGATGTACCTCATCCGCCGCTTCGAGGAGGGCGCTGAGGACTGTTACATGCGCGGCCTGATCCACGGCACCATGCACCTGTCGATCGGGCAGGAAGCAAGCGCGATGGGCATCTGCATGCCGCTTGCCGAGGATGACCAGATCACCTCGACCCATCGCGGCCACGGCCACTGCATCGCCAAGGGCGCCGAGGTCAAAAAGATGTTCGCGGAGTTCTTCGGCAAGACCACCGGCTACTGCAAAGGGCGCGGCGGCTCGATGCACATCGCCGATGTCGCCAAGGGCAATCTCGGCGCCAACGGCATCGTCGCCGGCGGCATCCCGATCGCGGTCGGCGCGGCGCTTTCGGCCAAGCGGCTGAAGACCGGCAAGGTGGTGGTCTCGTTCTTCGGCGACGGCGCCAACAATGAGGGCGCCTTCCACGAGGCGCTGAACATGGCGTCGATCTGGAAGCTGCCGGTGGTGTTCGTCTGCGAGAACAATGGCTACGGCATGTCGACATCGACCGCCCGCTCGACCGCTGTCAGGAACATCGCCGACAGGGCGGCGGCCTATTCGATGCCCGGCGTCATCGTCAACGGCAACAGCTTCACCGAAGTCGCGGAGGCCGCGCATGCCGCCATCGAGCGCGCCCGGACAGGCGAGGGACCGACGCTGATCGAGTCCAAGACCTACCGCTATCGCGGCCACTCAAAGAGCGACCGCAACCGCTACCGCAGCAAGGAGGAGATCGAGGACTGGATGTCGAACCGCGATCCGATCACGCTGTTCGAGGCGGAACTGAAGGAATTCGGCATCATCGACGACAGGGGCATCGAAGCGGTGCGCGAAGCTGTCAGACAAGAGATCACCGAGGCCATCGAATTCGCCAAGGCGAGCCCCGCTCCGGACATCGGCGATCTTCAGAACTACGTCTATACGGAGCTGGCGTGATGGATGCCGAGGTGCGCGAACTGAGCTATGCGCAGGCGATCCAGGAGGCGATGGCGATCGCCATGGAGGCCGACGAGCGCGTCCTGCTGATGGGCGAGGACATCGGCGTTTATGGCGGCGCCTTCCAGGTGACGGGCGATCTGGTCGAGCGTTTCGGTGTCGACCGGGTGATGGACACGCCGATCTCCGAACTCGGCGGCGCCGGCGTCGCCGTCGGCGCGGCGATGACCGGCTTGCGGCCGATCTTCGAATTCCAGTTTTCCGATTTCGCCACGCTTGCTCTGGAGCAGATCGTCAACCAGGCGGCCAAGATGCGCTTCATGCTGGGCGGCGAGGTCTCGGTGCCGGTGGTGATGCGTTTTCCCGCCGGCTCGGGCACCGGCGCGGCCGCGCAGCACAGCCAGAGCCTGGAAGCCTGGCTCGGCCATGTGCCGGGGCTGAAGGTGATCCAGCCGGCAACGCCGCACGACGCCAAGGGCATGCTGCTGGCGGCGGTCGCCGATCCGGATCCGGTGATGATCTTCGAGCACAAGCTGCTCTACAAGATGAAGGGGCCGGTGCCCGAGGGGCACTACACGGTGCCGATCGGCAAGGCGGATGTCCGGCGCGAGGGAAGCGACCTGACCATCGTGGCAACCTCGATCATGGTGCACAAGTCACTGGAGGCCGCGCAAGCGCTGCAAGCCGAGGGCATCGACATCGAGGTGATCGACCTCAGGACCGTGCGGCCGATGGATAAGCGCACCATCATCGAAAGCGTCAAGAAGACCTCGCGGTTGCTTTGCGTCTACGAGGCAGTGAAGACGCTGGGCGTCGGCGCCGAGGTCAGCGCCATGATCGCCGAGAGCGAAGCCTTCGACTTCCTCGATGCGCCGATCGTGCGGCTGGGCGGCGCCGAGATACCGATCCCCTACAATCCCGACCTGGAAAGGGCGACGGTTCCGCAAGTGCCCGACATTGTCGCGGCGGCGCGCGATCTGGTCAGGGGAGCGCGCTAGCCGATGCCCGTCGAAGTCATCCTTCCCAAGGTCGACATGGACATGACGACCGGCCAGATCTCGCGCTGGTTTGTCAGCGAGGGTTCCGTCGTCAAGCAGGGCGACGTCCTGTTCGAGATCGAGACCGACAAGGCGGCGATGGAAATCGATGCGCCGGCGAGCGGCATTCTGCTTGATGTCACCGGCAAGGAGGGCGTCGACATTCCGGTCGGCGCGCCTGTTGCCTGGATTTATGCTGACGGCGAGGCTTATGGGGCTGATGCTGTGGCGAAGCAGGATGAGGCTCCAATCGTGGGGGAGATGTCGGCGATGCCGACAGAGGGGGGCGCTGTCCCGCCAGCATCTCATTCTGTCGCGCCCCCCTCTGGCCTGCTGGCCATCTCCCCCACGAGGGGGGAGATCAGCCAATCGCCGGGGGGCGCACGTGCAACGCCGCTGGCCCGTCGTCTCGCTCGTGAGGCGGGCATCGTGCTTTCCAATATTGCTGGAACCGGCCCGTACGGCCGTGTGGTGAAGGCGGATATCGACGCGGCGATCGCCAACGCCACCCCAAGGGTCGCTCCGGAGGCTCCCGCAGTTGCATCCGCCGCAGCGCCGAAGCCGATGTCGGACGACCAGGTGCTGAAGCTGTTTGCCGAAGGCTCCTACGAACTCGTGCCGCACGACAATATGCGCAAGACCATCGCGCGCCGCCTGGTCGAGGCCAAGTCAACCATCCCGCATTTCTACCTGACGCTCGACTGCGAGCTAGACGCGCTGTTGGCGCTGCGCACGCAGCTCAATGCCGCCGCACCGGTGAAGAAGACCGAGAAGGGCGAGGTTCCCGCCTACAAGCTCTCGGTCAACGACATGGTGATCAAGGCGATGGCGATGGCGCTGATGGCGGTGCCGGATGCCAATGCCTCGTGGACCGACA